>DLFD01000084.1 GCA_002482005.1 Lachnospiraceae bacterium UBA7729
TCCCCGCTTTGTATTCCTGAAAGGGAAAGAGAAGCGTGACATCTCCCCGGTGAACAACACTTGCTTTTCCGGCCCGGCGTCTCCCCGCCTGGTCCCCCAGGTCCTGGTCTCCGCAGCCCATCCGGAACAGTTTCTCTGGGCTGCAGACTATCTGCGGGACCTCGGATATGATGAGATCAACCTGAATGCAGGCTGCCCCTCGGCGACCGTCGTGACAAAACATAAGGGCGCCGGGATCCTGGAAGATCCCGATGCCCTTGATGCCTTTCTGGCAGCTGTCTTCGATGGTCTTGCCCGGTCAGGGACCGATCTGAAAGTCTCGGTCAAGACGAGGCTCGGGCTTCATTCTCCTGAGGAGATGCCCGCTCTGATGGCCGTCTATAACCGGTATCCTCTGTCGGAGCTGATCATCCACGCAAGAGTGAAGGACCAGCTCTACGCAGGTATTCCCGACATGGAAGCTGTGAAGGCAGCGCTCGCCGCAAGCAGAAATCCGGTCTGTTTCAACGGCAATGTGAATGCCCCGACAGACCTCGCTCTGCTTTCAGGCAGCTGCGCCGGTCCGGCATACGGCACAGAGACCGCCCAGACCAGCATGCCCGTCACCGGGGCCGGTCAGGCAGGCACGCCCGGCGCCGGCAGACACAGGGCGGCTGCTCTCTCCGCCGTCATGTGCGGCCGGGGCGTCCTCCGCGATCCTGCCCTCTTCCGTGAGATGAAAGGCGGACCTTCCGCCGGCAGAAAAGAGCTGAAAGCCTTCACCGATGAGCTTTTTGCGGCTTACTGCGACTCGATGAAGAGTGTCCGGGACGCCATGTTCCGCATGAAGGAACTGTGGTCCTACCTCGGACCGGGTCTTATCGAAAGCAGTTCTTCCTCTTCCGCCGCTTCCCGGGATGCCGGAAAGTGCCTGAAAGTCATCCGCAGAACAAACAGCACAGATGAATACCTGGCCGCAGCCGCTGCCCTGCTGAACGCCTGAGAGGGTCCCGGCCATCCGGACGTCAGAAACCTGCTTTTTCGCCTCAGTCCCGGCCCTCCGGACGTCAGAAGCCTGCTTTTCGCCTCAGTCCTGGCTCTTCTCCCGGAGCCACTGTCTCAGCACCTTCAGCCCTCCGGACGGAACGCAGAATCTCTGATCATCCCTCTGCACCGCTTCCCAGGTCTCCTCGAGCCCGAACCAGCGCACCTCTTCGACTTCCTCCTTCTGAAGCTTCAGATCCCTGAGCTCCACCGGCTTGTCGTAGACATACACGAAAGCCACCTCGTTATCGAGAAATGGCTTTCCGTGAAATTCTTCTTCGTAGCTTACGGAGAACCTCCCCACGTACGTCAGATCGTCCGGCGCAGCCTTGATCCCGAGCTCTTCGCCAAGCTCCCTGACCGCAGAGATCCTCGGCTCATCCCCTGCGTGGATATGTCCTGCCGAAGAGGTATCGTACTGCCCCGGGAAGGAATCCTTGTTCATCGCCCGCTTCTGCAGGAGTACCTGATATCGTCCGGCGGCTTTTTCTGCTTCCGGCTGCTTTCTGTCTGGCCTGCCTTCCTCTGCTCCGGAAGGTGTCTTCCGGACCACCCAGATGTGGGCCGTGCGGTGCCGGATTCCTTTCGCGTGAGCCTCCTGACGGGAAACGGTCTCCCCGGTCGGCCTGCCCTCCTCGTCTGCTACATCAAATATCTCTTCCATCCTCCTGCTTTCCTCTTTCTGCGGCCTGCCTTCGGCGCTGCCGAAGGATCCGTAATTCCGGTTCTTCTTACAGTCCGTACTCTGCCGGATAGTCGATCCCCCAGCTGTGCCTGAGCGCGTCATAGCTCTCCATCAGGAACATGGTGTCCGCATGGGACATCTCCGCAAATTCCTTCTTTCCTTCCAGGAGCGCCTTCCTTGCTGCCAGAAACTCATATTCATATCCGACGATATGGCCATCTCTGAGAACATTGTCCGGATCGGCCTCGCGGGTCCACGCTTCGTCGATGCTGCCGTCCGCCTTCAGGACGCCCTTCTGATTGTCAAAGCCCGCCAGAACTTTCCCTTCCGGCCCGTATACGGTGACCCTGTGGAAGTCCATGACATTCTCAATACGGATGGTCCCCTTTGACCCGAAGATCACGCCATCCGTGTCTCCTGCCCCATTCATGGAAGCCTTGCAGATGCCGAGGCGTCCGTCCGGATAACTGAGGAGGACGGCTTCCTGCTCGTCGACCCCTGTCTTCCACTTCGATACCGTACTCTTCACATCGGCGATATCCGTTCCGAGGAACATGACCGCACAGTTCAGGGCATAGACGCCGAGGTCCAGCAGCGCGCCCCCGCCCATGGCCGGATCAGTCATGCGCCCGCGTACCCAGTTGCTGCAGATCATGTTGGCGTCGACCAGGCGGACATCACCGATCAGTCCTTTCGCGATCGCATCGTCTGCAAACTTCTTTCCCGGCAGGAATCTGGTCCAGAGAGCCTCGCCAAGGAACAGCCCCTTCTCCTGATAAAGACGGACCACTTCCTCCGCCTGATAATGGTTGATCGTGAACGGCTTCTCCAGAAGCAGCGCCTTGCCGTGCTCCGCACACATCTTTGCCAGCTCATAGTGCCACGGATGCGGGACTCCGACATACGCCAGATCCACGTCCGGATCCTCCAGAAGCTCCTCGTAGCTTCCGTACACCCTGCGGAATCCGAATTCATCCGCCAGAGCCTGTGCGTGGTCCCTGTTTCTGGAAGCGGCCCCATAAAGCTCGATCTGGTCCAGCTTCTTCAGTGCCCCCGCAACCCTGTGGGCAATATCGCCGCTGCAGAGAAAGCCGACCCTCAAGACCTGATCTTCACCCATCAATGGTTCCTCCTTTACCATTCTGTATTGAACACATATTCATCCATCCTCCGGAAAGCCTCCCGGATCCGGAAGGTCGGAGATGCCAGATTGATCCGGATGGACGTCGGCGCCTCGAAGGCTGCTCCGTCCTGCCAGCCGATTCCGTAGTCCCAGCCCCTCTTCAGAAGTTCCGGCTGAGTCTTTCCATGCGCCGTAAGCCACTTCGTACAGTCAAGCAGCATCATATAAGTCCCCTCGGTCCGGAACGCCGTGACGCCGTCAAACCGGTCGCGGACCGTATCAGCAGCGAGATTCACATTTGCCGAAAGGACCGGCAGAAGCTGCGTAAGCCAGTTGTTTCCTTCCTCGCTGTAGGCTCCGATCAGAGCATGCTCCGAGAAGACGTTCATGGAATTGTAGATCAGACGCGCGCTGACGTCATGGATCCGCTCCCGGAGTGTCCTGCTGTAGATCACGCTGTAGCTGCCGATCAGTCCTGCAAGGTTAAATGTTTTTGACGGTGCATAGAATGCCGCCGTGTGCTCGCGGGCCCACTCCGATGCAAGCTGGGTCGGGGTGTACACGCTGCCGTTCATACACAGGTCTGACCAGATCTCGTCGGAGATGACCATGCAGTCATTCTTCTCGTAGACTTCCATGGCCTTCGCGATCTCTTCCTTTGTCCAGACACGCCCGCACGGATTGTGAGGATTGCAGAAGACCGCGACATGGATATGATTTTCCCGGATCTTCCTGTCCATGTCCTCATAGTCCATGCGCCAGACGCCCTGCTCATCCCTCTTCAGCGGACTGTAGACCAGATGATAGCCGTTCGGCTCCAGGGCATGCCGGAAGCCGATATATACCGGACTGTGCAGAAGCACACTGTCGCCCGGCTGGGCTAAGATCTTCATGGCAGAGATCACACCTCCGAGTACGCCGTTCTCATATCCGATGTCCTCCCGCCGCAGGCCGTCCGTGTGCTTGCGGAGCTTATGCCAGTATAAGATCGCGTCATAGTACTCATCCACAGGGCTGAAGTAGCCGAATGCCGGATGACGGGCGCGCTCCGTCAGAGCACTGATGATGGAATCTGCGGTAGGAAAGTTCATGTCCGCGACCCACATGGGGATAAAGTCAAAGCCATCCTTCGGCTTGTCCGGGCCGAAACCGCTGCCGATGCCGTCGACAGCTATGGCATCATGTCCGTGACGATCGATGAGCGTCTCAAAGTCGTATTTTTTCATGTCATCTTCTCCTGATCTGTTTCCGCGGACCACTGTCCGCGCCTGCTTTATTTATAACCCGGCCTGCCATATCCTGCAAGGATAAGACATACCGGCTGAAAGGACCGCTTTCCCTTCTTCAATCTGGTGCGTGCGATGTTCGCTGTCGCCCCATGGGCGTCTCCCCTTGGGGCACGGTCGACGCCATGTGGCTCGTAGCCTTACAAAAAAGGGATGCGAAGAATGTCTCTTCGCATCCCAGGAGGGAGGAGTAATAATTTCTATCTATGGTAAAACGGCTTATCCGGATCACTTTCCTGACTCTCTGTGTCCGGAAGGCGCGCCGTATATGGCGTCATCTTTCACACTTCTGCAGTTTCCTGATCAGGCCGGTCAGCCGGCATCAGCAGGCAGATCAGTCGATCTGGACCATGTGCTTCTTCTCTTCGACCTGCGGCTTTGCTTCCTTCTTCGGAACATTCAGGGTCAGGATGCCGTTGCTGAAGCTCGCGTGGATGTCATCCTCGGTCATGTCCTCGCCGACATAGAAGCTGCGGCAGACATTGCCGGAATAACGCTCACGGCGGATATAAGAACCGTTCTGCTCTTTCTCGCCTATGTTCTGCTCTTTCTTCGCTGCGATGGTAAGATAGCCATCCTTCAGCTCAACGGTCACATTGTCCTTCGAGAATCCCGGAAGCTCAACGGTCACTTCATAGCCCTTGTCATCTTCCCTGACATCGGTCCTCATGAAGTTGGCATTCACACCGCCCAGCTTCTCGTCAAACTTTCTTGCCTCTCTGCTTACCGGCCAGAAGTCATCATCAAACCAGTTGTCGAAAAGATTGTCACTGAATATGCTCGGTACTAACATAAGTCATCCTTCTTTCTTTCTGCTGCCCGCCCTTTCCGGCGGTGGTTCTGTTCTGTCTCGGAATCGCGATCCGGAAGTCTTTTTCTGTTTCCTGATCTCTTTTCCTTTGTTCTGACTATGTTATAGTACTTGTTACTAGCAATGTCAAGTGGCGAGTGCTAATTAAATTGTGAACAATCTGTTAACTTCCGCCATAACATTTCCCTCCAGTCAGCTTGTATTTTTATTGATGAATCCCGAATCATACTTGGAAAAGACGAACTTCTGAGCCGGATAGAGGCCGTAGTAGCTCGATGCGACATAGGCGACCGCGATCGCAGGAACATAATACAGAAGGCCCTTTATCCCGAAAAGTTCGATGCACAGAAAGACGGAAGCCACCGGGGTATTGGTGACCCCGCAGAAGATGGCTCCCATGATGACGGCCGCGCAGAGGGACGGAGCAAAGCCGAAGACGGTCCCGATGAAATAGCCGAATGTTGATCCGATGAAGAAGGTCGGAACGATCTCGCCGCCCTTGTAGCCCGCTGCAAGTGAGACTGTGGTGAAGAGGATCTTCATCAGCCAGGTATACCAGTGGATCTTCGTCCCGCTGTTCTCGACGATCTGGGAGATCATGACCGCTCCGGTCCCGTTGTAAGCCTTGCCTCCCGTAAGCCATGACAGAAGCAGGAGCACCGAACCGAAGAACAGTACCCTTGCATATTGATTAGGAAAAAGTCTTCTGCCCAGTCTGGCCGTCTGTCTCAGCACAACACAGAAAAGAATGCTCACAAGTCCGCAGAGGATCGACAGTCCGGCTATCTTCAGCATAGTGACGACGCCTACCACCGGCACTTTGTCAAGACGGTAGAACGCACTCGATACTCCGAAGAAATGCCTTGCGACTTCCCTTCCCACGAAGGATGCGATCACACATGGGATCATGGCAGTATAATTCATGATCCCGACGCTGGTGACTTCCATGGCAAAGAAGACTGCAGTAACCGGTGTCCCGAACACAGCCGAGAATGCCCCTGCCATGCCGCTCATGACCATGATCCTGGCATTGTTCGGATCCATGCGGAAGATCCTGCTGAGTGTATGTCCGATGCTCCCTCCGATCTGAAGTGCTGCTCCTTCCCGTCCGACCGAAGCTCCGCAGAGATGGGAGAAGACGGCTGCGATAAAGACCGCCGGCGCCATCCTGGCGGGCACTTCTTCCCCCGACTGGATGGAGGTGATGACAAGATTGGTGCCTGTCGACTGGTCATCGTGCAGAAGATGATAGAAATAATAGATAAGAACACCGCCCACCGGGAGAAGGAGCATGAAAGCGGGATGCAGTTCGCGCAGTTCCGTCACATACTTCAGGGCTTTCACGAACAGGCCTCCCGCGATCCCGCAGGCAAGACCGCAGAAAGCAGCGATCACAGCCCATCTGACTGTCCTGCCGATATCGTGCATGCCCTCAGCCGCTTTTTGCCGGATCTTTCCGTTCATGTCAGCTCCCCCTTACATTCTGTCTGCAGTTCCCTGAGTCTGTTCTCACAGGCGTATCCGACTGCCTGCTCCATCTTCTCAAGGTCAGTGGCAGGGAAGGATTCCCAGCCCTCCAGGACCCCGACACTTCTGCCGCCCTCAGCTGCCTTCTTTCTTACAGGCTCGTTATGGGATCTGCCTCGTATCCCCAGAGGCGCCGGCAGCAGGGCAGCGGTGAAGCAGCCGCCCAGGATAACTCACTACAAAACAGCAGCGGGACGATCGCCCCGCCGCTGCAGAATCGCAATGTCTGATCTTACGGGCCATCTGCCCCGGCCTTCATGCTCATAGTCCCCTGTTCAGGAGATCGTTGTAGCGACTGTTGTAATACTCGGCTTCCTTCTTCTCTTTCCACCTTTCACGGTCATCCATGATCGCGAGCATCTCGTCCGCGATCTCCTCCGCACTCCTCGGCTTTGCCATATACAGGTACGAAGTCATGCGCCGCATGGTGTTTTCAGAACCGAGGTTTCTGGCGATATCCCGGCCGAACTGCTCCGGATACCCCTTCGCCACAACCGCCTCGATGAGCTCTCTGTAAGCCGCTTTCCAGGATTCCGACGCCATATCGTCAGATCCCGAGGATCTCGCTGTATTCCTTCAGTGCGCCCTCGGTGTTGTGAGCAAGGACATCCTTCGCAAGGATCTTTCCGAGCTGTACACCTTCCTGGTCGAAGCTGTTGATGTTCCATGTGAAGCCCTGGAACATAACCTTGTTCTCGAAGTGTGCCAGCAGAGCGCCAAGTCTTCCCGGGGTCAGCTGGTCGCCGGTAATGATGGAGGACGGACGATTGCCCCAGAACTTCTTGTTCGGGTTCTCGTTGTCACGTCCGCACGCCAGAGCAACGATCTGGGCACAGACATTAGCGCAGAGCTTCTTCTGGCTTGTGCTTCCTTCGATGACGTCATCCATTCCTGCCTGATTCTCACGGAATCCGACGAACTGCATCGGGATGATGTCTCTTCCCTGATGGAGGAGCTGGAAGAAGGAATG
Source organism: Lachnospiraceae bacterium UBA7729 (assembly GCA_002482005.1). Classification (GTDB taxonomy): domain Bacteria; phylum Bacillota; class Clostridia; order Lachnospirales; family Lachnospiraceae; genus Porcincola. The sequence goes on from DLFD01000084.1 coordinate 7,426, forward strand.
CTGGCCGTTGGTACCCGGCTCACCCCAGATGATAGCGCCGGTCTTATAGCTTACCGGCTCGCCGAAACGGTTGACGGACTTGCCGTTGGACTCCATATCCAGCTGCTGCAGATGTGCCGGGAAGCGGGACAGAGCCTGGGAATACGGAAGGACAGCCGTTGTGCGGTAGTCCAGAACATTGCGCTCATAGACTCCGATCAGGGCATCCATCAGCTCCGGGTTCTTCCGGATGTCGCGGTTCAGGGCGACCTTGTCTTCCTCATGCATTCCGTCGAGGATCTGTGCGAAGATTTCCGGTCCGAATGCCAGAGACAGGACTGCTCCGCCGACTGCGGAAGAAGAAGAATAACGTCCGCCGATGAAGTCATCCATGAAGAATGCCGCAAGATACCCCTCGTTCTTTGCAAGCGGGGAGGTCTCGGAGGTGACTGCCAGCATATGCTTTACCGGATCCAGCCCCTGCTTCTTCATCGCGTTCTTGACGAAGGTCTCGTTGGTCAGGGTCTCAAGGGTGGTTCCGGACTTACTGACGACGATGAACAGAGCGTGAGCCAGATCGGTCTGGTCAAGGACTGCAGCTGCGTCATCCGGATCGACGTTGCTGATGAATCTCGCCTTCATCTTCAGGGTCCCGTTCGCCTTTGCCCAGTTCTCAAGAGCGATGTAGAGAGCTCTCGGACCAAGGTCAGATCCGCCGATGCCGATCTGCACGACGGTATTGAACTTCTCACCCTTCTCGTTGACGATCTCACCTGCATGGACCTTGTTCGCGAACTCTGCGATCCTGTCCTGCTGCTTCTTGTAGAAGTCGCGCTTATTGACGCCGTCCACGATGACATCACCCTTCAGCTGTCCTCTGGTCAGCTGATGAAGAACGTGACGCTTCTCACCGGTGTTGACGATCGCTCCGCCAAGCAGATATTCATACTTGTCGACAAGCTGCTGCTCGTCAGCAAGTTCCTGAAGAAGATCGATGAGCCTGTCATCGACGGTCTTTGCCGCATAGTTGTAATCAAGTCCTTCCGCCATCGGGATATGGTACTCTCTGACACGCTTTGCACCGTTCTCCCCTGCCATGACCTTCGGAAGCTCAACTTTCTCTGCCTTCTCAATCTTCGGAAAAGTTTCGGTGGCATCCAGATTCTTCCAGTTCAGCATAATTTCCTCCTTATACCAACTTCATGCCGGATATGGCCTGTGCCTTTCGGTAACGTTACCGCAGACAGGGCACACTGCCCCGCGCTGTTTTGGATCTGTTATAGTATAACACAGAGGCTGCTCATGGTGACAGACGGGTAGCAGAAATTTCATCTCCTCTGACACATACCAGCCTCCTGTGCAAAACAAAGGACCTGCTCCGGATGTGGAGCAGATCCTCCTGTCAGTTTTTTCCTGTCTTTTTCTTGTCAGCGTCTGAACATCCCGATCAGGTCCCTGATGTTGAATGTAAGCAGCGATACCGACTTTTTGAACTTTCTTTTTGTCTTCTCCTCCACAAACTTCCGGAAGCCGTCCTGATCTTTCTTCAGGGAAGACTTTGCGATATAGATGGATCCTGTTCTGGAGTAGAAGAGATAGAACGCGTCATCGTCTTCCCGAAGGGCGGAGACCTCTTCATACTTTACCGTGTGATGAAGCTTGTCGGAAGACAGGTTTATCTGATCCGGCTGGAATTCATAGCGGACAGAAACCCGCTTTCCGCCAAGTTCCTCACCTGCATCCCTCGCCTTGCGGCGCAGGGAATAATTCGAGAGCGGAAGCAGGATGCATCCAAGCGCGACCAGCGGAAGCCCCTTCATGCTGTTATCGCCATACTGAAGTCCCCACACGATCAGGGCCACGCAGATCACAGCATAGATCAGGTTGTGCAGAGTCCTTGTGTTTCCCTGGACATGGGCGGTCTTCTTCAGAAGCTCCGCATCGTACGAGGTGGATACAAAATACTGCCCGTTCTGAGTCTTCATAAAAGTCTCCTGTCCTGGCTGCCGAAGATCCTTCTCCTGCAGCCTCCATATCGTGGATCTCAGAAAGCCGCCGGAAGCAAAGCCCCCGGCGGCCCCCATTATCATATCTGTTTTGCATGATCAGGCCGGGATACGGATCCCGGTTCCTGACTTATCTTTATGCCTGTGCTGTCTTGATCGCTGCCTGAGCCGCTGCCAGTCTTGCGATCGGTACACGGAACGGTGAGCAGGATACATAATCAAGGCCGATCCTGTTGCAGAACTCGATGGAAGACGGATCTCCGCCGTGCTCGCCGCAGATGCCGCAGTGAAGCTTCGGGTTGACATCCTTTCCAAGGGAAAGAGCCATCTCCATCAGCTTGCCGACACCATTCTGGTCAAGCTTTGCGAACGGGTCGTTCTCGAAGATCTTCGCATCGTAGTAAGCCTGAAGGAACTTGCCCGCATCATCACGGGAGAATCCATAGGTCATCTGAGTCAGGTCGTTGGTTCCGAAGCAGAAGAAGTCTGCATCCTTCGCGATCTCGTCAGCGGTAAGAGCTGCACGCGGGATCTCGATCATGGTTCCGACTTCGTACTTCATGTCGATGCCGGACTTGGCGATCTCTTCATCAGCGGTCTTGACAACGATCTTCTTGACGTACATGAACTCCTTGTTGTCGCCGACAAGCGGGATCATGATCTCCGGCTTGACGTTCCAGTCCGGATGTCTCTTCTGGACTGCGATCGCGGCACGGATGACTGCCAGAGTCTGCATCTTGGAGATCTCCGGATAAGTGACATCCAGACGGACTCCGCGGTGACCCATCATCGGGTTGAACTCATGCAGGGAGTTGATCAGGGACTTGATCTCGTCAACGCTCTTGTGCTTTGCGTCAGCCAGTCTCTTGATATCAGCATCCTCGGTCGGAACGAATTCATGCAGCGGCGGATCCAGGAAACGAATGGTGACCGGCGCTCCTTCAAGAGCCTCGTACAGCTTCTCGAAGTCACTCTGCTGGACCGGAAGGATCTTAGCCAGTGCTGCTTCTCTCTCTTCGACAGTGTCGGAGCAGATCATCTCACGGAATGCTTCGATACGGTCTTTCTCGAAGAACATATGCTCGGTCCTGCAAAGTCCGATTCCTTCCGCTCCAAGCTCATGTGCACGCTGTGCATCAGCCGGAGTATCAGCATTCGTGCGGACCTTCATGGTTCTGTACTTGTCAGCCCATGCCATGATACGCTCGAACTCGCCGACGATCTGAGCCTCGATGGTCGGGATCTTGCCTTCATAGATATTACCGGTAGAACCGTTAGCGGAGATCCAGTCGCCTTCACGGAAGGTATGTCCGCCGACGGTAAAGCACTTGTTCTCCTCGTCCATATCGATCGCGGAAACACCGGATACGCAGCACGCGCCCATTCCACGTGCAACAACAGCTGCGTGGGAGGTCATTCCGCCTCTGACAGTGATGATACCCTGAGCACTCTTCATGCCCTCGATATCTTCCGGGGAAGTCTCAAGACGAACAAGGACAACCTTCTTGCCTCTGCTCTTCCAGATCTTCGCGTCCTCAGCGGTGAAGACGATCTGTCCGCATGCAGCTCCCGGAGATGCCGGAAGTCCGGTTGCAACCGGTTCAGCGGATGCAAGGTAGGACGGATCAAACTGCGGATGAAGCAGAGAATCCAGGTTTCTGGGATCGATCATCAGGACAGCCTGCTTCTCGTCGATCATACCCTCATCGACAAGGTCGCATGCGATCTTCAGTGCAGCCTTGGCGGTTCTCTTTCCGTTTCTGGTCTGCAGCATGTAGAGGTGCTTGTCCTCGATGGTGAACTCCATATCCTGCATATCCTTGTAGTGATCTTCAAGGGTCTTGCAGATGCCGGTGAACTGATCATAGACTTCCGGCATAAGTTCTTTCAGCTTATCGATCTTCTGCGGGGTACGGATACCTGCAACGACATCCTCGCCCTGTGCGTTCAGAAGGAACTCACCCATCAGGTGCTTCTCGCCGGTAGCAGGATCTCTGGTGAATGCAACACCGGTACCGGATGTCTCACCCATGTTGCCGAATGCCATCATCTGTACGTTGACTGCGGTCCCCCAGGAATACGGGATATCGTTGTCACGGCGATAGACATTCGCACGCGGGTTGTCCCAGCTGCGGAAGACAGCCTTGATCGCCTCGACCAGCTGCTCCTTCGGATCATCCGGGAAGTCCTTGCCGAGCTTATTCTTATATTCAGCCTTGAACTCGTTTGCCAGCTCATGAAGATCATCTGCATCGAGCTCGATGTCCTGGGTAACGCCCTTGCGAGCCTTCATCTGGTCGATCAGCTCTTCGAAGTACTTCTTGCCGACCTCCATGACGACATCAGAGAACATCTGAATGAATCTTCTGTAGCAGTCCCATGCCCATCTCGGGTTGCCGCTCTTCTTGGAAAGAACATTGACAACATCCTCATTCAGGCCAAGGTTCAGGATGGTATCCATCATGCCAGGCATGGAAGCTCTTGCGCCGGAACGGACAGATACGAGAAGCGGATTCTCGCGGTCGCCGAACTTCTTGCCGGTGATCTCTTCCATCTTTGCGATGCCGGCCTTGATCTGCTCCATGATATCGTCGCCGATCTTGCGTCCATCATCATAGTAGCGGGTGCATGCCTCGGTGGTGATGGTGAAGCCCTGCGGTACCGGAAGTCCCAGGCTGGTCATCTCTGCCAGGCCTGCGCCTTTGCCGCCCAGAAGGTTGCGCATGGAAGCATTGCCTTCTGAGAACATGTAAACATACTTTGTCTGTGCCATAATTCTCCTTCTAGTGCGGAATCTGGAAATGTTCTGAAGCATCAGAAAGGCCGCCGCCGGGTGGTCCCGGCAGCAGTCCCTTCCAAATCTCTTCAATCTCTTGCTGCGTGCCATGACGTTTCCTGAGAATGGTCCCGGAACAGCCCTGGCCCTGCATTCATTTTATCACGTATCCTGCCTTTTAACCACCTTGACTCACTTATTTACTACATTAGCCGGAGCGCCGTCCAGGAAGGACTTCACGTTGGCCACAGTGATATCCATGATCCTCTGGCGTGCAGCCTGTGCTGCCCAGGAGATATGAGGAGTGATGAGACAGTTCTTAGCCTTCAGCAGCGGGTTGTCGCCCTTGATCGGCTCGGTCGAAACGACATCGAGTCCAGCTGCGTAAACCTTGCCGCTGTTCAGAGCGTCTGCAAGGTCCTGCTCAACGACCAGCTGTCCGCGGCTGTTGTTGATGATGATGACGCCATCCTTCATCTTGGCGATATTGTCCTTGTTGATAACTCCCTCGGTCTCCGGGAAGAGCGGGCAGTGAAGGAAGATCACATCTGCTTCCTTGAAGAGGGTATCGCGGTCAACATACTCTGCGACTGCTCTTCCTGCGTCACTCTCGAACTTATCGTTCGCAAGAACTCTCATGCCCATAGCGCCGAGGATCTTAGCGGTCTGCTGACCGATCCTGCCAAGGCCGATGATGCCTGCGGTCTTTCCGTAGAGCTCGATCATCGGATAATCCCAGAAGCACCAGTCAGCGTTGTGCTCCCACTCGCCTGCATGGACCTTCTCGCTGTGTACCCAGTAATGAGAGCAGATCTCAAGAAGAAGACCTACTGCATACTGGCCTACGATCTGGGTTCCATAGGTCGGGACATTCATGACCGGAATCCCCTTTTCCTTAGCGTAATTGTAATCGATTACGTTATAGCCGGTAGCAAGGACAGCGATCGCCTTCAGATTCGGGCACTTGTCGATGGTCTCTCTGGAGATCGGGGTCTTGTTAGTGATCGCGATATCAGCATCGCCGATCTTCTCAGCGATAACAGGAGATTCCTCATAGGAAACTCTGTCATAGACAGTAAGCTCACCGAGCTTCTCAAGTTCTGCCCAGGAAAGGTCGCCCGGGTTCTCTGTGTAGCCGTCAAGAACTACGATTTTCATGATCCAATGTCCTCCTGTGAGAAAACTCAAACATAAATTGTTTCTGTTACGATGCCGGGGTCAAAAAATACCTTTTGACCCCAGCTGATAACGCGGATTGTTTCGCTGCCTTGCAGCTTAAGAACTGCTCCCTGGAAGAAACCGTTATGCCGCTGTCCCGAATACCAGGCCTACCGGTCCCTCGATGATCTGCGGGAAGAGGATGAAGATCAGCAGGGAAACTGCGATCAGCAGGATCCACGGGATGGATGCCTTTATGATCTTCTCAAGCGGAAGGCCGGTGACATTCTCAGCCGCATACAGGCAGACACCGACCGGAGGTGTGATCAGACCGAAGGACAGTGTGATGACAAGGAATACGGTGAAGAACAGCGGAGATACGCCGACTGCCTGGCATGCAGGAAGCAGGATCGGCACCAGGATGAAGATGGCTGCCGTTGCATCCATGAACATTCCGACAACGATCAGGAATGCGTACAGGACAAGCAGGATGATGATACGGTTGTCGGAGATCCCTGCGATCATGTTCGCGACTCTGCTCGGCAGACCATCGATCTCGAAGAGGACAGATGCCGGCTTTGCAGCGATTGCGACGAACAGGATGGTTCCGGTGGAGCGCGCGTTCTTGATCATGATACGCGGCATATCGGACCACTTCAGGTTCTTGAATACATAGATCGATACGATCATGGTGTAGACAACGGCGATCGCTGCACCCTCAGTAGGAGTGTAGATACCGGTGTAGACACCGCCCAGCAGGATGACCGGGGTCAGCAGGGCCGGGATTGCTCTCAGGAAAGCCTTGCCAAGCTTCTTTCCGCTGAACTTGACGCGGTCGCCGATCCCATGCTTCTTGCAGTAGAAGTAGTTGTAGACCATGAAGATGACACCGATGATGATGCCAGGGATAAAGCCTGCCAGAAGAGCCTGGCCGATGGAAACGCCGCCGGTAGCAGCCGCGTTGATCATCAGGATAGAAGGCGGGATGACCGATGCCAGCATAGATCCGGACAGGTTGATCGCTGTAGCATAATCCTTCGGATAGCCCTTTCTCTCCAGAGCGTTGATACTCATCTTACCGATGGAAGCGATAGCTGCAACGGAGGATCCGCTCATTCCTGCGAAAAGCATATTGACAACGACCGATACATGGCCAAGGCCTCCGTAGATCCAGCCGACCAGTGCTTCGGCAAGATCGTAGATACGGTCTGCGATTCCGCCCTCATCCATCAGGGACCCGCAGAGAATGAACAGCGGGACTGCAACCATGATGAAGGAGTTCATGGCGGTGAACATGGACTGTGCAGCCATGTTCAGAGGGAGCTGCGACATCGTAGCCATAACGATGACGGACGCCGCGCCGAGCGATACGGCGATCGGGACTCCCAGAAACATAAGGATCATAAATAACAGAATTATTGCTCCACTCATACCCGTTCCCTCTTAACTATTTTCCAAAGCCTTCTGCTTCTCAGCTTCCTTGTCCAGGATCGCAACCTTGCCATGGTACTCCATGAAGTTCTGGATGGTGCCGATGAAACCAAGCACGCCGCCGATCGGCTGGCAGATGCCGATGCAGGCCATCGGGATACGAAGCGCGGTGCCCATCTCATGCATCATGATCTGCTGCTGGACGACCTGCCATCCGTAGATGACCATGAAGATGAAGAATCCTTCGACGACAACGAAGTAAAGGATCTCGCTGAACTTCTTCAGCCACTTCGGTCCGATCTGCAGAAGCAGAGTGACTCGTGAAGATTCGCACTTGTTGAAGCCTGCCGCCAGAGCGATGAACATCATCCACAGAAACAGATAACGGCTGGACTCCTCAGTCCACGGGAACGGGTGGCCGACCACACGTCCGACGATCTGGATCAGGATGACAGCTATCATGCCGATGACCGTGACGCAGAGAAGGATATCCTCGATCTTGTCCACGACATCGAAAAATCCGGAAAGTTTTGTTTTCTTCCGTTCCATGTATAAAACCCCCAACACATACCCCGCAGGGCCTTTCAAATAGAACGGGCTGCCGCACGCGCCGTGCGGCAGCCCGTTCTCACTCAATGTGATCTATCTACTTGTTGATTCTGATTTCAGTAGACTCAAGCCCTTCCGGTGAACTTTGCGGTAGCGTCGAACAGCTCATCGTCAGCGATCAGTTCCTTGAACTTGTCGTAGCAGGACTGAGAGACCTCGATGAACGCCTGCTTAGCCTCATCGGTGAGGTCATTTGCTTCCATGCCGTTGTCAAGAAGGGTCTGAAGAGCGACCTTATCCTGAGATGCCATGTAGTCAACATTCCACTGCTGGACCTCATCGCCGGCCTTGGTGATGGCATCCTTCTGCTCGTCGGTCAGAGTATCGAAGAACTTGCTGTTGATACCGACTACCCATGCATCAGCCATGTGGTTGGTGAAGGAGATGTACTTCTGGACTTCATAGAACTTGTTGGAGTACGGTACGTCGACCGGGTTCTCCTGTCCGTCAAGGGTATTCAGCTGAAGTGCGTTGTAAACCTCGGAGAAGTTCATAGGAGTGGTGACAGCTCCGCAAGCCTTGAAGAACTCAACATACAGAGAGTTGTTCGGGACACGGAGAACGATGCCCTTCAGATCCTCAGGAGAGGTGATCGGCTTCTTGGAGTTTGTGACCTCACGGAAGGATCTGGTCCACTTTCCGACAGTGGTGATTCCGATATCGGATACGCTCTTCATAAGGGCGTCGCCGGTCTCGCTGTTCAGGTAGTCAAGCAGCTGAGCCTGATCATCGAACATGTACGGAACGGAGATGACGTTCATGCCCGGCTTGAACTGAGCATAGACGGAGGAAGCAAGGATCAGCATCTGAAGAGATCCAGCGGACAGCTGCTTGATGCCTGCAGCGGTGTCGCCGCCGTACAGAGATCCGTTTCCGGAGATGGAGATGTCAAGAGAACCGTTGGAATACTTCATAGCGCGGTTTGCAAATTCCTTTGCAGCAACGCCGATGTAGGACTCTTCCGGATCCGGGATGGAGATGGTGATCTTGGTAGCGCCATCAGCCGGGGTCTGGTCCTCAGTGAAAACTACTTCTCCGCCTGCAGCCTCGGTGGTAGCCTCGGTCTCGCCTGCGAATGCGGTCATGCTCGTAAGAGCGAGCGTTGCAGCCAGTGCTGCAGCAACAAGTTTTTTCATGCTCATAGTGAACTCCTTTCTGGTCCGCATATAAACTCGCCTTAACCCTCCTGTTATTATTGATCAAGGCGGAAAGCTCGTTACATATCTTGTATATTACTGGTACTGATTACAGGTTCTTCGGAAAGATATCCTTCAGTGCCGGATAAAGGCTCACATAAGTATTGAATCTCTTCGTGTAGACCTCATCATGTGAATGGTCCGGCTTGAACACCTTGTAAACCTTGCGGTCGACCTTCGATGATGCTTCATAGACATCCTTGAAGACTCCCGCTCCGACACCTCCGAGAAGTGCGGCTCCGATCGGTGCCATATCGTTGACATCGAGGACCTTGATCTCTTTCCCGGTGATATCTGCTTTGATCTGTGCCCAGGTATCGCTCTTCGCACCGCCTCCGATCGAAGTGAATCCATCGATCTTCATGCCTGTGATCCTCTCTGCGATACCCGACAGCTGCCGGAGACCATAGCCGCAGCCCTCCAGGATGGCACGGTTCATCTCCCTGCGCGTTGTCTTAAGCGAGATGCCGAAGAAGACACCTCTTGCATACGGATCCCAGATCGGGCTGCGTTCACCGAGCATGTAAGGAAGGAAAACAACTCCGTCGCAGCCAGGATTGGCTCCGTCTGCCTCAATATTCATCAGACGGTATGCATTGCCGATGTCTGTCGCCTTATCGATCAGGTCTCCGCAGAACTGCTTCAGGAACCATTCATTGGCCGCGCCAGCGAATGACATCGCGCCCTGATAGATCCAGGTCCCGGGCACGACATGGCAGCGGTTAATGAATCCGCGGTCAAATACCGGTTTGTCAATGCAGACCGTAAGCACATCGGTCGTACCGACCGACTCGCAAACGTCTCCTGCCTTCGTAACTCCCGATGCAAGCGTCGCACACGGGGTATCGGCTCCGCCCATGGCGACCGGTGTTCCCTCGGCAATGCCAAGATCGATGAGGTCCTTGTTGATCAGACCTCCGACCACATCCGTGGAATCGTGAAGCTCAGGAAGCTTCTCATAATCAATTCCGATCTTCTCGCACATTTCCTCCGACCACTTCTTCCCGCCTGTCGTCTCAAACAGGTTTGTATAGGAAGCATTGGAGTAGTCGATGCCGAAGTTTCCGGTCATACGGACTGCAAGAAGTGTATTAAGATGTCCGAAATATTTTGTCTTCTTATATTCGTCGGGGAGATGTCTCTTGATCCACAGCATGGATGATCCCGAAAAAGCACCGGCCATGGAGCTGTTCGCTGTTACCTCAAACAGTCTGTCACGGCCGACTGCCTTCAGGATCAGATCCGCTTCTTCTGTGCTGCGGCGATCCGAATAGATGATCGGATCTACAAGGACATGTCCATCCTGGTCCATGGCTGCCAGGCCCGGGCAAAGCGACGAGATGCTGATACCGGCGATCTTCGTCATATCGATGCCCTTCCCGTCCTTCAGGAGACGGACGCCTGTGAGCATTGCCTGCCACATGCTCTCCGTCTCGATCTGGACGGAACAGGAGTCCGGCGTGATCAGCTTGTACTTGCTGCTTGCGATCCCAAGCAGTTTCGCATCCTGGTCGATCACCGCCACTTTCAGGCTGGTCGTTCCGACATCGATTCCTAACAGGTATTTAGTCATGTCTGCCTCAGCCCCAGCTTATCTGATAACCTCTGATCCGGTCTGTTTACTGTTTTGTCCTGAATTACAGGTTCCAGTAATCAGCGTAGTTCTTGTCGTGCTCGACAGTCTCAAGCAGCTCTCTGCACTCCTTAGCGGAATATCCCTTGTGGATAAGTCTTCTCAGAGCGATGACCAGAGCAGTTACATCCTTGTAATCCCAGACCCAGCGGCCCATGGTAACTCCGCCGCATCCTGCATCAAGTGCATCGCGGGTCATCTGCATGTAGTAGTCAAGAAGAGCGTCCCCGGTAAGTCCCTTCGGGGTATCGCCGCCCTGGATAACAACACGGAAGGTGGACGGTACGCAGGCGATAACCTTTGCCATGCTGTCCGGATCGCCGGTGTAGGTGGTCTTTACAACATCAAGGCCAAGCTCTGCAGCGGATCTTGCGCAGTATGCGATGTTCTCCCATGCAGTTCTCTTGTCAACCGGTACGGACTCTCCCTTCGGATAGATGTGTCCGATCAGCGGCATTCCGACTTCGTCGCAGTACTCGGAAACTTCACCGATACGCTCGAACTGCTCGTTCTGGAAGTCACCAAGGGTCATGCATCCAAGGGAAACAGCGTCAGCGCCGGAACGGATCGCTGCATCGACGGAACCGAAGATCATATCGTTGGTCGGGGAAGTCGGAGCGTAGTTGGAGATCTTGTGAAGGATGGAGATTCCAGATCCTACGTGCGGTCCCCAGCATCTCTTCTGGATGCCCCAGGTCATGGTCATTGCATCCGGATGTCCTGCAACGATCTTGTCGATCGCGCCCTGGATATCCTGAATACCGGTCATCGGAGCGATTCCTCTGGAAGTTGCGTGGTCAACGGTGATAGCCATCATCTTGTTGGACTCCGGGTTGACCATTCTTGCAAGACGGACTGCCTTGCCCATTGCGTACATCGGTGCTGCAGACGGTGTTACTGCCATGATTCATATCCTCCTCATATTTGAGAGATCAATAGGTTTTCTGTAGTTTATATTGCTACACCACTATTACTTGTTGGTGATGACAACCTTAAGTGCCTTGCCGGACATATGAAGGTCAAGTGCCTCTCTGAAGTCGTCCAGGCTGAACTTAGCGGATACGATCGCATCAAGGTCGATCTTGTGGGTCCTGACCATATCTGCCGCCTGAAGGTAATCGATTCTCTTGTAAGCGGTGGATCCGGTTACCTGAAGTTCGTTGTAGTGGATGATGGACGGATCGATCTCAGCGGTCTTGCCCTTCGGGAATCCTGCGAACAGGCAGACGGTGCCGCCCTTCTTTGCAAGCTTCAGGGTGCTGTTGACAAGTCCGGTGATGCCGATCGCCATGACGATCCTGTCTACTCCGAATCCATCGGTCTCTTCTGCGATGACTGCTGCAAGATCTTCGTTAGCGGAATCAACAACACGGTCAGCTCCGAGCTTCTTTGCGATGTCTCTCTTCTCCGGATCCAGCTCGCTGACGATAACCTTCTTAGCGCCTGCGATCTTGGAAAGCTCAAGATGCATCAGTCCGATCGGGCCTGCGCCGATGATCAGGACGGTATCATTGAATCCGGTGCCGGTGTTGCGAAGTCCGCGGATGCAGCATGCAAGCGGTTCGATCAGAGCACCTGCCTCATAAGAGACATCATCCGGAAGCTTTACAACGTTGCCGCTCTCGATGCAGATGTGCGGGATGCGGATGTATTCCTCGAAGCCGCCGTTGAACTCATAGCCGATAGCCTTGCGGTCCATGCAGGCATTCTCTCTGCCTGACAGGCAAGCCGGGCAGTGGCCGCACGGGATAACGTTCGCGATGGAAACGCGCTCGCCAACCTCATAGCCCTCAACCTTGGAACCAACTTCAACGATGTCTCCGCAGATCTCATGTCCAACTACGGAATCCTTACGGACACCCTTGGTCTTGGCGCCGGTGAAGATTCTCTTGTCCGTTCCGCAGAGAGCTGCGGCTCTCATATGAAGAAGGATCTCGTCATCAGCGATCTGAGGCTTCTCGATGTCCATTACCTCATAGTTGTTCGGGTAATTGTCCGGTCCATGTAAAATTACGGCTTTCATCTTTCCTCCTGGCCTTCCGGCTTCTTGTTGCTTGTTGAAATTTTGTTTCTTTTGTATCTGAAATATATATAGCATACCTGTAATTTCATTTCAATATGGAAATTTATTTTTGTAATATTATTACAGTTTTTCCCGTCAGTTTTTTTACACTATTCTGAACAGGAAAGACTATATGTTTTCGACAGGCATAAAAAGGCCCGCCGGCAGTTGTCAGCGGGCAATTTGTACAAGTTCATGATGTATTATCAATACTTTCCTATCGATGTTGCTTCCCTTGTATTCAGGATGGATTCATAGGACTGGTCATAGTTCATGATGGCCACTGCGCTCACCAGACAGTCCAGGATGGCCAGCTGGGCGATCCTGGTACTGACCGACTCGGACTGAAATATCGTTTCTTCGTAGGCGGAGAACATCGCGATATCGACCAGCTTGCTCAGCGGGGATTTTCCCTGGCTGATGATGCCTGCCGTGAAGGCTCCGGCATTCTTCGCGTTCTTGATGCACTCCTGCACATTCGTGTTGCTTCCCGAGAAAGAGATGCAGATCCCGACATCCTGATCGCTCATCAGAGAGGATTCCATGAGCTGCATGTCGATGTCTGTTTCTGCGATCGTCTCGACGCCGACCTTGAGGAACTTGTGATGTGCATCGTTGCACACCGTCTGGCTCCCGCCGGTCCCGAAGAACACGACTTTCCTTGCTGCCGAGATCCTCTCGGCCAGCGTGTGGACATCCTTCATATTAAGAGAGAGAAGGGTGCGGTTTAAGACATTTTCCTCGGAGAGGAAGATCTTGCGGCAGATCTCTTCCGTCGTATCGTTTCTTCCAAGGATCGGGTTCAGCTGATGGTCCGGCGGGAGGATGTCTCTTGCAAGGTTCATCTTGAAGTCCTGAAATCCTCTGTATCCTATGCTCCTGCAGAAACGGACGACCGAAGCATCCGACACTCCCGAATGAGTCGCCAGGTCAGACACATTGCACTGAAGCACCGTGTCGAAGTTCTGCAGGACAAAGTTGCCGATCTTCTTCTCCGTCTCAGTCAGCTGAGACATCTTCGCCTTTATTCTCTCTTTACAGCTACCCGCAATCATGATCAGTCCCCCGTAGGTCTCCTTCTTTACATTCGGAGTGTCTATGTAAGTTATCTTCCGACTAATCATACCACGATTCCGCCTTACATGCTGAGCAATCTGAAGACCTGCTCGCTGGTATCCGCGAGGTTCTTCTTTGCGTTCTCCGGTTTCATGGCATCATCCAGTGTACAGATTCTGCGTAGGATCGGGAAGAAAGCATCGATTCCGTTCTTATTGCATTCGGTCGCGTCGTCCGTAACGCTTCCCGCAAATGCCACTACCTTTGCTCCATGCTTTTTGGCAAGCTTCGCGACTCCGACCGGAGCCTTTCCCATAGCAGTCTGGAAGTCAAGCCTTCCTTCACCGGTTACGACAACGTCTGCGTCTTTCACATAATCTTCGAGATGAGTCTCATCCAGAACGATCTTGATCCCGGATTTCAGCTCTCCTTTCAGAAATGTTCCGAACGCGAATCCGAGTCCGCCTGCGGCTCCGCTTCCCGGGTACTCCGGATCTGCATCCGGGAATACCTTCTTTGCGGTCTCCGAATAAGACTTCAGCCAGCCGTCCATATCGCGCACCATGGAAGGAGTTGCGCCCTTCTGCGGTCCGTATACGGCGCTGCATCCGTTATCGCCGCAGAGCGGATTGGTGACGTCGCACGCGATGAGGAACTGACAGTCCTTAAGCTCCGGTGCCGCCTGTTCTGTCCTGATATCCGCAAGGTCCTTCAGACCCTTGCATCCGTGAGCGATCTCTCTGCCGTCCTTGTCGAGGAACTCAAAACCAAGCGCCTGAAGCATTCCGACGCCTCCGTCATTCGTCGCGCTTCCGCCGATTCCGACGATAAATCTTCTGCATCCATTCCTGACTGCGTCAAGGATGACTTCTCCAAGTCCATAGGTTGTGGTATAGAGAGGATTTTTCTCTTTACCGGATACCAGGGTGATCCCTGACGCTCCAGCCATCTCGATCACAGCCGTCTTCGTCTCCGGAATCTCCCCGTACACACACTCGACAGGCTTCTCAGCCGGTCCGGTAACCTTCACCTTGCGGAAGACACCGCCCATACCCTGGACAAGCGCTTCTACCGTTCCTTCACCGCCGTCTGCAAGGGGACGGACGATCACTTCAGCAGATGGATCTACTCTGTGCACGCCTTCTGCTACTGCCTGTCCTGCCTCAAGCGACGTCATGCTTCCCTTAAAAGAATCGATGGCTGTTACTACTTTCATCTCTGGTCCCCCTGAAATAATAATGCTGAATAAAGGGCTAAGCCGCAGTTTCTTCCGCTGCCATGCTCTTTATTCAGCATATCATAATGTTGATTAGGCACTCTTCTTCTTGCGTAAAACACCCATTGGAAATACCTCTGCTCTCTAACCAGTTGACTGCTGACTCTTAACTGACAAGAGCTTCACTACTTGTCTGATTCAGTTTATAACATCAATGAAATAATATTGCAATAGGGAATGTAGTATTTGTAACATTATTACAATTTATTTCTTTCAGTTTTGTATAATTATTTTCAAATAAATATTCCCGGAGGAGCTCCGAAATATGCCTGGGAATTGTGAAAATATCCAATTAAGGCATTCCGCCGGCCGGTCTGTCATTTATTTTATTTTCCTTTTCCATCGCTTAATATTACCGGGTCAATGCTTCCATATTTCAGAAGCATGAAATATTTTTTCTCAGTATCGGGGTATTTCAGCCAAACAGGCTTTTCCTTTCACAAAACAGGAATACATACTATGTGCCGGCAATGAACATCGTCAGCCCCCGACAATGAATATCGTCAGCCCCCGGTTGACATTAACGGAGGAGTTCGAGAGAATAGAGAGCTGGTTGAACTTTTGATTGAACTTTTGATTGAACTTTTGATTGAACTTTTGATCGCACGATAGGAAGCCAGGCATATGAAGATCATCGACACACACGCGCACTACGACGATGAAGCATTTGAACAGGACAGGGATTTTCTCCTTTCGAAAGGACTCCGGGAAAACCAGGTAGAGCTCATCGTCAATATGGGAGCATCTATGGAAGGGGCAGAGAAGTCGGCGGAGCTTGCCGGCCGGTATCCCATGGTCTACGCCGGATGCGGGATCCACCCGGATGACGCAGGGATATTTGAAGAAGCCGGGAAAACATCCTGCAGCGAAAACCCGGTTCTTCAGCATCTGAAAGACCTTCTCTCCCGCCCGAAAGTTGTCTGCGTCGGCGAGATTGGTCTCGACTATCACTGGATGGTGCAGCCCAGGGAGATCCAGCAGAAGTGGTTCGCCGCCCAGCTCCATCTGGCGGCAGATATGGACCTTCCCATCAATGTCCACAGCCGGGAAGCCTCGCAGGATACATTTGATGTAATCTTGAAGAATCATACATCAGGCGGGAGGACGACAAGCGGCGGTATTATCCACTGTTATTCCGGCAGCGTCGAGATGGCAGAGGAATATGTGAAGATGGGCTACCACATAGGCGTGGGAGGAGTGGTTACCTTTAAGAATTCAAAAAAGCTGAGAAAAGTGGTGGAGGAAATCCCGATCGAAGCGATCGTGACCGAGACCGACTGCCCCTACATGGCTCCGGAACCTGTCCGCGGAACCCGCAACGACTCCCGGAATATCCGCTATGTGATAGAAAAGATTGCGGAGATCAAGGGCATGGATATCGAAGAATGTGCGGATGTTCTGATCCGGAACGCCCTTTCCGTCTATCGGATCAGATGAAATCTGATATGTTCATCTCCGGCAGCAGACGGCAAGTTCTGCTCATTGTCCGGCAGCAGGCGACACGCTTCACCGCGCGGCCATGCCCGGGACAAAGTCTGAAGTCTCCGGCGGATGCCATGGTTCATCGAAGCAGATATGAATATCTTCTCATGCTGTCAAAGATTATCATCTCTACCCTTTTCTTTACTTCATCTGAATAATAAGCTTCCTGATCAAGGATCTGTCTGACATCGTCTTTGTCGAAATGAAAGAAAATCGTATCGCCATAAAGCGCTTCGACCGCGTCAAGCTGTTCACTGAAATCCCGGGAAAGAGTCTTGGCACGGACCTGATCGATCAGAGAATAAACATCACTTCCCATCGGATAATCGACTGTCGTATCGGAAAGCAGACTGCCGCCATGGTCAAACAGCGGGCACAGTCTGTATGTGCCATCCTCCCTGAGGATTACGGCAATGTTATGAGTGTGGCGATCCTCGTTCAGGAAAAATGCATCCACGGTCAGCATCTTGGCAAGGTATTTTCCGAAATCTGTTATATCCGTCAGCCGCTCTACTTCCGTGACCAGGAACCTTGCCCGGTCCGGGACGGCCGGTATCTGATAGATCGCGTGGTACAGACTTACATGAAACTGATTCCGGAAAAGTCTCTCCAAAGTGATCAGCTGCTCTCCCTTCCCCAGAAAATTCAGGCTTGCGCAGCCATGAAATGTCTGGCTATGGTATTGGATCATCTCGGTATCATAAAGGACAAATTCATCCGGTCGCAGAGTCGACCTCGTCAGCAGTCTGGAGATGACCATCTCTGCCAGCCCTTCATATCCGGTATAATCGGCTTTATGCCACACACCATCTACATTCCACTTCAGCTGATTTCCCTTTGAAGACTGTCTCCCCTGTTCCCTGATATCAGAATCAAAAAGTTCAATCATCTGCCGCATACTGTCTCCTCTCGATCTTCACATAAAAATCATCCTCCGCCATTCTACCCTCCGTTTTCTCTATGATGAGAAGCGGGTCATAGAAGGGAAGCCCCAGTTTTCTCAGCTCGAGTTTCAGTTTATCTCTTGATTCCGGGAAACACCTTGATCTCAGGAATTCCTGATAATCCTCATAAGTGGGTTCCTGATTAATCCCGAAAGCACGGAACTGCGGCCATCTGGTAAAATTTTTGATCCGGACCTGTTGGATCCTGTCATTCACATCGATCAGTGTGCACAGCATATTCCGATAATAATAAAGCAGGCGAAGGGGTGCCTCCTGGCTTGGAATCCTGAATTTCTCACTTGTGTCCGGATTTTCCTCGAGCATCTTTACAGCCAGGATAATCGGTCCTGTTATCTTCTTCCCACTATTCTCCCAGGAAACAACGGTTGGCTTCGATACCCCTGCAAGCTTCGCAAAGCCTTCCTGCGTCAGATTCAGTTTTTTCCTGACTCTTCTGATATCATCTCCGGTCAGACAGTCTGGCAAAGCATAAACCGTCTTTTGGTCCATCGCTCATCGCCTCCTTCTCGGATATCGTAACAGGCAAAATCTTCTTTAGTCAAGTGTTTATTATATAATATATAATTATTATTGTGTATTATATTATATATTTTATAACTTACGTTCTGCTGCAAAAACAGTTAAAAAGAGCAGGAGGCCATCCGGATATCATCCGGGCAGCTTCCTGCTCCATTCTTTTTCAAATATAGATGTCACGTGTACCAATAGTTTCCTTTTGCCGCATACTGTGATCAGCGGATCTCTGCCCCGACCTTGACTGCCTTCTCCGGATTCACCAGGGAAAGGTTCCCTGCGTCGTCCTCCGCGCAGAGGATCATGCCCTCGGACAGGATACCCGCAAGCTTTGCCGGCTTCAGGTTGGTGATGACAAGGACCTTTTTGCCGACCATCTCCTGCGGACTGTACCACTTCTTGATCCCGGACACGATCTGGCGGATCCTTGAGCCGATCTTTACCTGAGAGCAGAGGAGCTTCTTTGACTTCTTCACTTCCTCGCAGGAAATGACCTCGCCCACCTGGATCTGAAGCTTTCCGAAATCATCTATGGAAACCTCTTCCTTAGGTTCCACATCCATGATCTGATCGCCGGAAAGGTCAGCTTCGCCTGCTTCAGACGCTGCATCGACCGTGCCGTCCGCGCTCTTCCCTGCCGCAAGCTCCGCTTCCTTCTTGTTGTTCTTCTCGGCCGCCTTCTCGGCCTCCTCCTCAGCCTTCGCCATGTTCGGATGTCTCTTCACGACTTCCTTCATGACCTCCTCAAGGTCCTGTCTCTGGAACAATGTCTCCGGATCCCCGACGACCTTGTTTCCGGACGGATAGAGTCCGAACTGGTCCATCCTGTCGAGTCCGCGCTTCTGCGTATTCAGCTGCGCAAGGATCTTCGCGGAAGTCTCCGGCATGAACGGCTCGAGCAGCTCCGCTCCGATCGCGATCGCCTCGGTCAGGTTGTACAGGACCTCCTGCAGCCTCGGCCTGGTCTCGTCGGTCTTAGCAAGGACCCACGGAGCGGTCTCATCGATATACTTGTTGCATCTCTTGAAGATGTTAAAAGTCTCGGTAATGGCATCCGCGACGCGGAGTGAGTCCATCTTCTCCTGAACCTTCTTCACGGTATCGAGAACCGTCTTCTTCAGGTCTGCGTCAAGCTCAGCTGCTGTAGTATAGCCGCCCTCGGAAGTGACGCCTGCGATCCCGCCTTCGGTCACTCCGGACTTTGTGACAGCGCCGCCGAAGTACTTATTGGTCATGGAGATCGTTCTCTTGACGAGATTTCCAAGCGTATTTGCAAGATCGGAGTTCAGTCTCTCGACCATCAGCTCCCAGGTGATGACGCCGTCGTTCTCGAACGGCATCTCATGAAGGACGAAGTAGCGTACTGCGTCCACTCCGAAGAACTCGACCAGCTCGTCCGCGTAAAGGACATTGCCCTTGGACTTACTCATCTTGCCGTCGCCCATCAGCAGCCACGGATGTCCGAAGACCTGCTTCGGCATCGGAAGTCCCAGTGCCATCAGGAAGATCGGCCAGTAGATGGTATGGAAACGGATGATGTCCTTGCCGATCAGATGAAGGTCCGCCGGCCAGTACTTCCTGAACTCATCAGTGCTGCCATCGACGTCATAGCCCGCGAAAGTAATGTAGTTGGTCAGCGCGTCGAGCCACACATAGACGACGTGCTTCGGATCGAAGTCGACCGGAATGCCCCATGAGAAGGAGGTTCTGGATACACACAGGTCCTGCAGTCCCGGAAGAAGGAAGTTGTTCATCATCTCGTTCTTGCGGGCAGCCGGCTGGATGAAATCCGGATGCTCATTAATATAGTCGATCAGGCGCTGAGCATACTTGCTCATCCGGAAGAAGTAAGCCTCCTCCCTTGCCCTGGTCAGCGGGCGTCCGCAGTCCGGGCACTTTCCGTCGACAACCTGCGAATCAGTATAGAAGGATTCATCCGGCTCACAGTACCAGCCTTCGTAATATCCCTTGTAGATATCGCCCTGGTCATAGAACTTCTTGAAGATCTTCTGGACCTTTCTCTTGTGCTCCGGATCGGTAGTGCGGATGAAACGGTCATAGCTGACGTCCATCAGGTCCCAGATCTTCCTGATCTCGGCCGAATTCCGGTCGACCAGCTCCTGCGGAGTGAGGCCGGCTTCCTTCGCCTTGTTCTCATTCTTCTGTCCATGCTCGTCGGTACCGGTCTGGAACCTTACGTCATAGCCTTCCTGTCTCTTCCTTCTTGCGATGGCGTCCGCAAGGACCGCCTCATAGGTGTTTCCGATATGCGGCTTTCCTGATGAATACGCGATCGCGGTTGTGATGTAATATGGCTTTTTCTCTGACATTGTTTCTGACTCCTCTATACTGTAATGCATGCACCGGAAATGTTTCTCCCGCATGCTGTGATGCACGGACCTTCTGGCTGAGGGACCTCTCTGCTCCCGCCTTCGGCATATGTCCCCGCAGGGTATCGCTGCCCGTCGGTGATATTATCGTCCCCGCAGGATATCGCTGCCCGTCGGTGGTATTGTCGTCCCGCAGGGTGCCGCTGCCCGTCGGTGGTATTGTCGTCCCCGCAGGATGTCACTGCCCGTCGATGATATTATCGTCCCCGCGGAATGCCTTGCGCAGCTTCGCGATGGAAAGGTCGGCACCGCACATATAGACGCCCTCGATCAGCATGCCTGCTCCCACGAATCTCGTGAGGACCATGGCAGATGCGAATGGATTTCTGAGCGCAACGACCCCTGCGACTGCAAATACGAATCCGACGACCAGATGATACATCCATCTGGCGCTGCCGAACCTCTTCATATCAAAAGAAGACTGGATCGACATGGCTCCGCCGAAGATCAGGGCAAGCCCGAATAAAAACGGAAGGATGCCAATGACAACTTTGGAATAGATCAGCATGAACAGACCGGTCACGATCATGATCAGTCCGGCTGACAGATCATGGTCCGAGGCGGCGATCATGACATCTCTCCTCAGATAGCGGATGATCCGGTAGATCCCATATCCGATCAGGGCAAGGCCAAGCGCATAGACGATCACCTTGTTCGTGATAGACGGAAAGATAAGAAGAACCAGTCCAAGCACCGCCATGATGATGGCTCCTACCGAAAGGCCGTTTTCAAACTTCTTCATAGTGTCAAACACCTCCTAAGCTCCGCCCGGGCTGATGTGTACTGCGCCGGCACGCTCCAGCCCGGAGACGGTCCACAAAGCTGTGCCGCCATACCCTGCGCAGATAATTCTCGGACCAATCAAAGATCCTGACAAATTCAGACTACCTTCACTGGGTGCTCCGGCACCTCCGGAAGTTTCTTCTCACAGGTGACGGCTATGCAGCCCGGCCCGACATGACAGCTGATGGAGAGAGACAGCTGCTGCATGCAGACCCCGACCGGATACTGTGAGTGGATATCCTTGACCCAGTCGTTCACTTCGTCTTCCATATCGGTCCACCTGCCGGAATATGCTCCGTCGATCCACAGATCGTCAAGTCCGTGCTGCGGCTTGAAGCGGTCCCGGATATCGCTCTCGATCGCTCCAAGCATGGCTGTTTTCGCATTCTTGAGAGTCCTGCACTTTGCATAGGAGTCAAGCTTCTCTCCCTGGATCTGCAGGACCGGCTTGATCCTCAGAAGAGAACCGAGCAGAGCTGCCGCAGGGGTCAGCCTTCCGCCCTTCTTGAGCCACTTGAGGCTCGGAACCAGAATGTAGATGCTGGAATCTGCCGCTGTCTTCTCAAGATACTCTTTGATATCCTTTGCCTTCCAGCCTTGGTCTGCCAGGCCCTTTGCGTTGAGGACCGACCGCATCATGGTCACGGAGATCCTGTGATTATCGACTATCTGGACCTTGCCGTCATAGTCTT
The DNA here is from genome assembly GCA_002482005.1 of Lachnospiraceae bacterium UBA7729. Taxonomy (GTDB): domain Bacteria; phylum Bacillota; class Clostridia; order Lachnospirales; family Lachnospiraceae; genus Porcincola. The sequence continues at coordinate 29,433 of DLFD01000084.1, forward strand.
CCGCCAGGGTTTTCGCCGTCTGGCAGCTGGAGGAGAGACCGCTCGACATGGGGATATAGACCACCTCGTCATAGACTTTCAGAAGCTCGTCCCACTTGTCCAGAACATCTCCGACGACCGGCATGGACGTATGGATATCGGAATCACCTGTCAGATGGTCATAGAACTGGTCCTGCGTGAGAGTGATTCCCTCATAGTAGAGTTCGTCGTTAATATAAAACGGCATCGGAAGGACGTACACACCGTACTGCTTTGCCTCTTCCTGAGAGATACCGCTGTTGCTGTCAGTAAGAATAGCAACCTTTCCCATTCGATCACCTGTCTCTTTCCTTAATACATGGTCTGAGTGAACCTGTCATGGCAGCCCTGCGCCAGCGGAAGCTTCCGCCTGGCATGTACTGCCCACAAGTAGATATATCATATCAGATAAGATGCAAACTTTCCATCATTTGATGTTCGCTGTCGCCATATTGGGGCCTCCCCATTGGGGCATGGTCGCCGTACAAAAAAACGCCGGAAAATGCATCATGCTTTTCCCGGCGTCCCGAAATATTCTGATCTTCGCGCCCACGCTGGGGCCCAGGCGAAAGGTTCAGCCTACCTTCAGCATGAACTTTCTCGCTTCTCTCTCGGTGCTGATGCACTCGATCTTCGCTCCCAGGGAGCGGAGCTTTCCGTCAAAATCCTCGTATCCGCGCTTGATGTAGACGATATCATCGATCGTCGTGATCCCCTCCGCAGCAAGTCCGGCGATCACAAGAGCCGCGCCTGCGCGCAGGTCAGGTGCGCTCACTCTGGCACCGGTCAGATGCTGATTGCCGGTGATGATCGCGGTGTTGCCTTCGACCTTGGAGCTTCCTCCCATCCTTGCGAGCTCATCCAGATACTTGAAGCGGTTTTCGAAGATACTCTCCGTAACGATACTGGTGCCGTCCGCCATCGCAAGAGCCACACCGATCTGCGGCTGCATATCCGTCGGATATCCAGGATAAGGAAGGGTCTTCACATTGGCAGCGGAAAGGCTGCCCTTCGGCCCCATGACACGGACTGCTGTATCAAACTGCTCGACAGTGCAGCCGATCTCGACAAGCTTGGAGATGGTTGCCTCGAGATGCTTCGGGATGACGTTCTTCACAGTGACATCGCCATGCGTGCATGCCGCCGCGAACATATAAGTTCCTGCCTCGATCTGGTCCGGGATGATCGAATACTCGGTGCCATGAAGCTTCGGGACTCCTACGATACGGATCACATCGGTGCCCGCGCCCTTGATGTTGGCGCCCATGCTGTTCAGGAAGTTGGCCACGTCAACGACATGCGGCTCCTTCGCACAGTTCTCGATGACCGTCCGGCCTTCCGCCATGGACGCTGCCATCATGATATTGATGGTCGCCCCGACAGAGACGGTATCGAGGAAGATATGCTTTCCGGTCAGTCTGTCGGCCCTTGCGTCGACGACTCCGCCGCGGATGGCGATCCTGGCGCCGAGCGCCCGGAAGCCCTTCAGATGAAGATCGATCGGCCTGGAGCCGATGTTGCAGCCGCCCGGGAGCGGAACTTCCGCCCTCTTGTACTTTCCGAGCAGGGCACCCAGCAGATAGTAGCTGGCACGGATCTTCTTGATATATTCGTATTCGATATTGACATCACCGATGTTGGCTCCGCAGATGCTGATCGTGTGACGATCGATCTTCTTTATCTGCACGCCGATCTGGCTCATCGCCTCGATCATGATATTCACATCGGCTACATCCGGCAGGTTCTCTATTATTACAGTATCGTCTGTCATGATCGCGGCTGCGAGGATCCCAAGCGCTGCATTCTTGGCGCCGCCGATCTCGACCTCTCCCGAAAGAGGAGTGCCGCCCTTGATGATATACTGCTCCATATATTCGCACCTCAGCTGATTATTAATTACATACTCCGACTTGTTTCCCTCCCTTTCCTGAGGCCCCTTAAACCTGCACGGAAAGAGCATGCCGGCTGATGACGCATTCAAGGCGCAGCCCGGCACTTTGGCTCGATTATACATACATTTTGCGGTCATGTAAACTATAATTAATAATTCTGCAAAAATCCATACATATGTTCGGAAATGATTCTGCCGGTCCTGACAGATGTCCGCTGCTATTTCGGATCCTCTTTTCGCAAATATCTTCGGAATATCTCCTGAATCCGCTTGTTTTTCGGAATAAATACGCTATACTGAACTTCGCTTCCATCGTATGTTCCCGGGTCCGGGAATTTTATTCCAGCTACTGCCCCATTCTATTAAGGATACCGCCATGACATTTCATCACAGCAGCCGATCCGGCTTAGCCACAGAACCTTATCAGCAGCTTCCGCTTATGCGCCTGGTCCGGATGATCGCCATCATCGCGGTCCCGGTCGCCCTGCAGAACCTGCTCACAACCACCGGCTCCATGGTGGACACCATCATGCTTGCCTCCCTGGGCGAGCAGACCGTCGGGGCCGCCGGACTCTGCGCCCAGTTCTCAAGCCTGATGTTCTCGGGCTACTGGGGCTTTGTAGGCGGAGGCATGCTTTTCTTCTCCCAGTTCTACGGGTCAGGAGAGCATGAGAACATCCGGAAGTCCTACGGAATGACCCTGGTCTTCATGATGATCTCGGGAATCACATTCGGCTCCCTTGCCATCTTCGCTCCGCTCTCCGTCATGCGTCTCTACACCGGAAGTGAGACGATCCAGAAGATCGGCGTCGAGTACCTGAAGATCGTCGGCTTCGCCTATCCGGTCCAGGTGATCGCCATGGCCCAGAGTGCGCTTCTTCGCTCCATCGGAGAGGTGAAGATCCCGCTTTTCGGAGCGATCGCATCCGTGATCACGAACTTCACGGTCAACTTCATCCTGATCTTCGGTCATCTCGGTTTCCCGAAGATGGGCATCCGCGGCGCCGCAGTGGGTACGGTGGCCGCAGCCATCGTCAACGTTCTGGTGATCGTGATCGCTGCGAAGATCCGCCGCCTTCCTTACCTTCTTGACTTCACCCATCACTTCCGCTGGAACCGCAAGCTTCTGAAGCAGTACCTGATCAAATCCGCTCCGATCATCGCCAACGAAGTTCTGATCGGAGTCGGAAACATGCTGATCAACATCGTCCTGGGACATCAGGCTGACCAGGCGATCGCGGCAACCGCGGTCTTCCGTACCCTCGAAGGAATCATCATCGCCTTCTTCAGCGGGTTCTCAAGCGCGGCGACGGTCCTGGTCGGAACGGAGATCGGCGCCGGCAGACACGAGGAAGCCTTCTCGAGAGCCTACCGCCTGATCTATCTCTGCCAGGCACTGACCGGCGTCACCGCCCTGGTCCTGATCCTGATCCATGACCCGCTGCTGCACGCCATGGGACTGAGCGGGGTCTCCTACCGCACCTGTACAGGAATGCTGGTCATCTTCACATTTGCTTCCATCCTGAGGATGGGCAACTGGTCGATGAACGACACCTACCGCGCAGCCGGCGACCCCAGCTTCGGCTCCCTCCTTGAGATCACCTTCATGTTCGGCATGGTCCAGCCCATGATCCATCTGGCTAACGATCTCCTGCACTGGCCATTCCTCGTGGTCTTCGCCCTCTGCTACTGCGACGAGCCCGTCCGCTACATCATCATGCAGATCCACATGTACTCACGAAAGTGGATCCGCCCTGTCTCCGAGGCAGGTCTCGCGACGATCGGCGAATTCCGTAAGAAATACAGCATAAAGATGTAAGCATGGTCACCTCATGCGGCTCATAGCCTTCATACAAAAGGCAGGTGCCTTCGCTGCCGGCATCCATCTGGAAAGGAATGCCGGCGACAGAGACACCTGCCTTATTTCTGGCCTGCTTTCTCTTACTTTCCCCGCTTCTTCACGCTGTAGCCGAATGTGCCGATCTTTCTCCCCAGCCCGAAGTATTCGCCGTGCGAGTAGGCGATCAGCCTTGCCCGATCGAGGTCGAACCGGCCTTTTTCGTCAAAGTAAGCTTCGTCCGCATCCACGCAGACAACGTCGGCCAGGAACATGTCATGCGATTCAAGCGGGATGACCTGCTTTACCCGGCACTCGATGCTGACCGGGCTCTCGAGGATGACCGGTGCATGCTCCAGCTTACTGGCCCTGCCAGCCGTGAGCCTGTGCTGCCTTCCGTCCTCCGTCTGCCAGGTGTAAGCGAACTTGTCCACGTCCCTTCCGGACCTGACCCCGCACCAGTCGCAGGCTTTCGTCAGCTCTTCCGTCACCAGATTGATGACGAACTCTCCTGTCTCCCCGATGATGTCGTGGGAGCAGCGGGACTTCCGGACGGAGATGGATACCATGGCAGGGTCCGAGCAGACGGTGCCTGCCCAGGCGACCGTGAGGATGTTCGGCTTCTCCCCGTCCCTGCCGCAGCTGACCATGACCGCAGGTACCGGGTAGAGCATGTTGCCGGCCCGCCAGACCTGTCTGCAGCCGGATGCCGGGACACCTGTACTGCCATTCCCTCTGCCTTCTGGCTGCCTGCGGCCGGATGCAGAGACTGACGCGCTGCTGTTCTTCCTGCTTCCCGCCTGTCTCGCACGGCCGGAGACTTCGCCGTCCGCCGACTTTCCTCCGCCTGGTACATATCCGCGGGGAGCCATCTTCCTGCCGCCGTCAGGTTTTCTTCTTTCCGCCATTATCTTCTTTTCCATATACGATCAGACTCAGTCATTGTCCTTTGTCAGTTCCGCCATCAGCGCCGGAACGACCTGCTTCTTTCTGGAGACGATACCAGGCATCTTCGCAAGGTTGTCCTTCACCTCGACGCCGAATGCCGTCTCGATCAGCACCTTGGACCTGCCGCCATAGCAGATCATCAGCGTGGACTCATCCATGATGTTGGTGAGCATGAAGAGAGCAAGCGACAGCCCGTGCTCCTCGTAAGCTTTCTCGATGAATGGCTTGATCCTGACGCAGATCTCATCCAGCTCTTCCTGGTCCATCGAAGTGATCTGACCGATCCCGATGGTCTCGTCATTGATCTCAAATGTTTTAAAGTCTGTATAGAAGATCTCCTCAGGTGTGTGGTTCTTCAGGTCAGAGCCTGCACGGAACATCTTCTTTGCGTATTCTTCCGGATCGATCCCGGCGATCTTCGCCAGTTCCTTCGCCGCAAGCCGGTCGATCGGGGTACAGGTCGGCGAGTGGAAGATCAGAGTATCCGACAGAATCGCGGAGACCAGAAGTCCGGCGATCTGCTCCGGGATCCCGATCTCATGTTCCTGGAACATCTCATAGACGATCGTCGCCGTGCATCCCAGAGGCTGGTTGCGGAAGTAGACCGGATTTATCGTCTGGAGCGTGCCGATCTTATGATGATCGATGACCTCCATGATCTCAGCATTTTCCACATTATCGACTGCCTGGGACACCTCATTGTGGTCGACCAGGATCAGCGCTCTCTTGCGGGCTCCCATCAGGTTTCGGCGGGAGATCGTGCCGATGTAGGCGCCTTTTTTGTCCAGGATCGGGAAGTCACGGTACCTCTTCTTCGACATGATGTCCTTGATCTGGTCGGTGAAGTCTCCGATGTGGAAGGTGACCAGGTTATCCGACTTCATGAAGAAATCGATCGGCATCGACTGGTTGATCAGGCGGGCGACCGTGTAAGTATCGAGCGGGCTGACGATAATGGTCACGCCCTTCTCTCGGGCCATGTGCTGGATCGTCTTGGAGACAGGAGCTCCCAGGCAGACGACGATGCAGCCGGCGCCGGCGATGATGGACATCAGCTGGGACTCATAACGGTTGCCGAGGATGACCATGTCATGCGGATCGATATAGTTCTCCATGACATCCGGGTTGGCTGCGGCGATGATGACCTTGCCCTCTGTGAAGCTGGCATTCGGATCGCCGACGACCATCTCCGCGTCCAGGGTCTCCAGGATATTGCGGTAAGGAGTCCTGGCGACGGACACGATCGCTGAATCGTTCTCATCCATGTAGGACTTCGCGATATCATTGATCGTGATGAGTCCCTGCAGATGATTCTCACTGTCGGTGATCGGCAGAGTGAAGACATTCTGCGTATTCATCAGATTCCAGGCGTCCTTGACGGAGATCTTGCCGTCGACGCCGGGAGTCCTGCGGATCTCAAGGTCCTTGACTCTTGTTCCGATGTTCTCGATGAACAGAGGCTGAGGCACATTGAAATAATCAAGTACAAACTGAGTCTCGGCCGAGACATTGCCCGCTCTGCAGGCTACATAATTGTATGCCCCGTCCGGGCCGTCAATATGCTGTTTGAGATAGGCATAAGAGATCGCCGAACAGATGGAATCCGTGTCCGGATTCTTGTGGCCGATCACACACACAGTTCTCTTCTTCTGCTTCTTCGGCGCTCTGGTGATCTTCTCCAGAGTCTCATTGATATTCTCTTCCATTTGCTGTCCTTTCCGAAATAGTCTTTCCTTCTGACAGATATTGTTCATTATCACGTGTTCACTCATGCTTGTTCTTCTTTACTGTACACCAAAAAACAAATCCTGAGGATGCCGCCGTATAAAAATAATCAAAATTGCTAAAATTAACATTTATTTAATATATTCGTAACATATTCGTAGTATATCTATGCTAACTTATTTATACAAGTCAAGGAGATAAAAAGTTCCGAAGACTTTCAGATACGACCCTAAATACACATTCCAAGCGAATGATATTTTTTCATAATAGCCTCGGAAGAGCAAAAGCCGAAAGGCCGGAGCCCTTCCGGGGCACTCCTCTTCAGAAGCCGGAAGGCTTCTTTTTTTCTGTGTCAGCTGCTGCCCTTTCGTCATCTCTCATCTCTCGATTCCCCGTCTGGCTGAGATTCCCCTGTCGTAGGGATGTTTCACCTTCTTCATCTCCGTGACATAATCCGCACGGAGGATCATTTCCTCCGAAGGCCCCTGACCGGTCAGGATGACCTCAAGGCCCTCCGGCTTATGGTCAAGACAGCTGATCAGGTCCTGCTCCGGAAGCAGCCCCGCCCGGACCGTATAGATCGCCTCATCGAGGAAAAGCAGATCGTACCGCTCCTCCTCCGCCTTCCGGAAAAGCTGCTTCAGTCTTTCCCTATAGGATGTGCGCTGCTCCGCTTTCTCTTCTTCGGTCATCTGAAAGCTGAACTTCACGCGGTCAGGCCCGTCTATGAGCGTGATGCCAGGAACCTGCGAGAGGACCCTGCGCTCACTTGTCGAATTATCCTTCATGAACTGATAGATCAGGACCTTCCCTCCGGCCCCGGCCGCCCTCACGCACAGTCCCATGCCGCAGGTCGTCTTGCCCTTTCCATCTCCGCAGTAGATGTGGATGAGACCCCGCCTTCCGCTTTCTTTCTTATTGACAGCCAGGTCAGACCGGCCTGCTGTCGGCCGCTCTGTCTGCTGCTCTGCCTGCTGCTCTGCCTGCTGCTCTGTCTGCCGCTCTGCCTGCCGCTCTGCCTGCTGCTCTGTCTGCCGCTCTGCCTGCCACTCTGTCTGCTGCTCTGCCTGTCGCTCTGCCTGCTGCTCTGTCTTTCTCTCTTCCATCGCCTGATTCCTTTCCGCCATCTGCGGATACCGGCTCCGCCATCTCATGGGCGGCCTGCTGCCTGCTTCCGGATACCTCTCTGCTGACACAATCCTCTGACAATGCTATTATACCCTGCCTCGTGCAGCCCTGAATTGCAACATGAAAAATCAAGTGCTATGATGAGGCATGCTGTTTGATCTCTGAACATGGCCGCCGCGAAAGACGGCGATCTCTGTAAGGAACTGTACCGGAAAGGATCCTGAATGAAACGGAAACAATACCTGATGCTCTGCATGACCCTGACGCTGGCCGCCTCTCCGCTTTCCGTCCTGGGAAGCAGGCGGGTCGACAGCCTGTCCGATATCGCCACCGGCCTGCCGAAGAATGCTTCTTCCGCAAAGGCTCCGGCGGATGATTCCCTGCCAGGCCTGACCCTTCCCCCGGATGATGACGAGGCCGGCCTCATCCACAGCATCCGCAAACTCACGAATCCTTTCTACGAAGCCCAGTCCGAGTCAGAATCGGAGAGGATCGCGGAATCAGAAGCCCTCTCGGAGAAGGAAGCCGTGGAAAAGGCTGCCGAGGAGTCGGAGCGACTTCGGAAAGAGGCTCAGCAGAAGGCTGAAAAGGAAGCCAGGGAGCTGAAAGAAAAAGAAGAGATGCTCGGGGCGATCTCAGAGAATCATGTGGTCATCGGCAGCGGGATCTCCTCCGAAAATCAGGATGCCCCAGACACATATGAGACTGAGACAGAAGCGGAATCCGAGACCGAATCGGAAACGAATCCGACATCAGAAGCACGGTCCGAGTCTGAGTCCGATGCCGGATCGGGACCGAAGTCTGAGGCTGGATCAGAGTCTGAAACGGAAACGAAGTCCGAAGCTGGATCAGAGTCTGAAACGGAAACGAAGTCCGAAGCTGGATCAGAGTCTGAGACCGAAGCGGAGTCGGAGGCCGGATCCGAGACTGGATCTGAGTCTGAGACCGAAGCGGAATCGGAGGCCGGATCCGAGACCGGATCTGAGTCTGAGACCGAAGCGGAATCCGAGACCGAATCCGAGTCTGAGACAGAATCGAAGGCCGAATCCGAATCGGAGACGGAATCCGAGGAGGATACGGATTCCGGAGTTGGTTCCCTTCCGGAAGAAGACGAGCCGGAGAGTGAATCCGGGAAGAAGCCTTACGAGACTGCCTTCTCCCAGCCGACCGCCGGCATCTTCGACTACCGCATGCTGAGGGAACATCCTCTTCCTTCCCTTCCGAAAGATCTCCACTCCCTCTACTATAAGGTAAAGGACCAGGTGGAAGGCTACTCAGGGACCTGGTCGGTCTACGTCGAGGACCTGTCCACCCGCCAGGCAATGATCGTCGGTGACCAGAGCATGAAGTCCGCATCCGTGATGAAGCTCTTCATCATGGCCACTGTCTACGATCAGATCGACAAAGGACGATTGGACAGGACTGACGAGATCGTATCGCTTCTTTCCGATATGATCTCCCACTCTTCCAATGAGGCAGCCAACCGTCTTCTTCTGATCCTGGGGCATGACAGCTACGCAGACGGCGTAGCCTCGGTCGACCGCTATATCGAAAGCCATGGCTACTCGGACAGGACCCACGAGTACAACGGATTCGAAGATTCGGCCGCCGTCGTGGACGGAAGTCATTTCAACCAGATCAGCGCCAGGGACATCGGACTTCTCCTCGAACGCATATACAGCCGGAAGTTCATCTCCAGGAAAGTATGCAACGAAGTCGAGAACATGATGCTCAGCCAGGGGACCCGCTACAAGATCCCGAAGGGACTTCCGGACGGCACCGAAGTCGCCAACAAGACGGGTGAGATGGATACGGTCGAAAATGATGCAGCGGTCGTCTACGGCGACCGGACGGATTTCATCCTGGTAGTCCTCTCGGAGGACTGGGACAGCAAGTCGGCTGCCCAGGAACATATCCAGGAGATCGCCGGGATGGTATATGACTATCTGAACTAAGAGAAAGGAGCTGGCGCCTGTGAAGATCTGGGCGAAGGAATGGAAAAACAACCATATGCTGCGGGACATAACCGTCGAAGATCACACCGATGATACCCGCACCCACAAGGTTTTCCACGCCATCGATGAGATCTGCGAGAAGTTCGACCTGCAGCACCCGATCTGGCTCGATTCCAATGTAAGGGATTTCCAGAACCGGGCAAGATGCAGATTCTCCAAAGATTCATTTACGGAAGAGGTCCCGTTCGACTACCTGGAGATCCAGGTGATCGAGGAAGATGATTGAATTCAACAGTCACCGCAATTATAATAAAAACCATGCTGGCAGTGCCCCGTGCACCCAGGTCCATACGCCTTTTTCCGCAGAACACGCGGGACATAGGCTTTCACTGAAGTTTCAATCGGAAAGGCAGGTTTTCTTATGGGTAAGGTATCCCCGTCAGCGTGCATCGATGTCAAGGAAGGCACGCATGTAGCGAAAGTTGTTCTGTTCCCCGGCGATCCGCTCCGCGCAAAGTATGTTGCAGAGCACTATCTCGAGAATCCGGTCCTGTTCAATGACGTCCGCGGAATGCTGGGCTACACAGGACTTTACGAAGGCAGGGAAGTCTCCGTCATGGGTTCCGGCATGGGTATCCCGTCCGCAACCCTCTATGCACACGAGCTGTTCACCTTCTACGGAGTAGAAGCCATCATCCGCATCGGCTCCGCAGGCGGGCTGGGCGACACTGTCAAGTGCCGCGACGTCCTTCTCGCCATGAGCGCAACGACCAACTCGGCATACACCGACAACATCGATCTTCCGGGCCATGTGGCTCCGACCGCCGACTGGGGCATGCTGAAGACCGCTTACGACATGGCTCAGGAGATGGGCGTCCGCACTTCCGTCGGGTCCGTCTACAGCAGCGACTACTTCTACTATCCGAACCCGGCGGCAAAGGTCAACGACAAGGCAAGGAACCTCGGCCTCATGGCAGTCGAGATGGAGACCGCAGGCATCTACCTGACCGCTATGCTTGATCACAAGAAAGCGCTCAGCGTACTGTCCATCTCCGATCACATCTTCTCAGGCGAGCATCTGAGCCCGGAGGAGATCCGCGAGTCCTTCCACGAGATGATGGAGATCGCACTGAAGACCGCCGTCAGGACCGAAGTCTGAGACCATACCGCAGCCTGAGGTTTACAGAAGTCTGAGACTTGCGGAAGTCGGAGACCGTACCGAAGCCTGAGGTTTACAGAAGTCTGAGACTTGCGGAAGTCGGAGACATACGGAAGTCTCAGGCATACACAAGATATAAGGAGTTCTGAATTGAGGAAAGTTGGCATCATCGGCGCGATGGAAGTCGAGGTCGAGACATTAAAGAGAGACATGAAGCCTGACCATGTCGTGGAGAAGGCCGGCATGGAGTTCTACGACGGCATTCTTAACGGCATGCCGGTCGTGGTCGTCCGCTCCGGGATCTGCAAGGTCAACGCAGCCGTCTGCACCCAGATCCTGATCGACGATTTCAAGGTCGACGGAATCATCAACACCGGCGTCGGCGGATCGCTGAACGCCGACATCAACATCGGGGACATCGTCATATCGACGGATGTCGTCCATCACGACGTCAACGCGGTCGAGTTCGGGTATGCGCTCGGCCAGATCCCGCAGATGAAGGTCTTCTCCTTCCCGGCGGACGAGGACTTCGCGGAGAAAGCAAAGGCAGCCTGCGGCCGCGTGAACCCGGACATCAAAGTCTGGCGCGGCAGAGTCTGCAGCGGCGACCAGTTCGTGTCCAGCCAGGAGCAGAAGGAAGCCATCATCAAGGCGTTCCACGGCTACACCACTGAGATGGAAGGGGCGGGGATCGCTCAGACAGCTTACCTGAACCACGTTCCCTTCATCATCGTGAGAGCCATCTCCGACAAGGCTGACAATTCGGCGTACGTCGATTACGCAACCTTCGAGAAGAAGGCTGCCGAGCACAGCATCCGCCTCGTGGAGGCGCTGATGGGAGACCTGGCACAGTAAATAAAAAAAGAAGGGAGAATAGCAGCATGGATTACAGGACACATGGAACCTGTTCCACAGCGATCCACTTTGATATCGATGAGAACAGATGCGTGCACAATGTCACATTTGACGGTGGCTGCAACGGCAACCTGAAGGGCATCGGCAAACTGGTCGAAGGAATGCCGGCCCAGAAGGTCATCGACACCCTCGAGGGAACCACATGCGGGTTCAAGAGGACCTCATGTCCGGACCAGCTTGCCAAAGCGCTGAAGGCAGCGCTCGCCTGACATTACTGATATTACTAACATTAAAAAAGACCGGGGCTTCGTCTTTATGCCCCGATCTTTTTGTATGCAGATCTTTTTGCATGCGGATCCTCCTGTTCTATCCGAAGGACAGGAGGGTCCGCTCTTTCCTCATCTTCGCCTCTTCGGCCTGTATGCTGTCTTGTGCAGCGTCGGGTAGCGATACTTCACATAACCTCTCTCAACCAGCATATTTGCGGATCTCTTCCTTGTCGCAGAGATGATCCTTGTTTCGTGCTTCGGCCTGGTCCTCGATCCGATCAGCAGATAGTCGTGCATAATGCCCCAGGACTGGTCATCCCACGTTGTATCGACCAGATACCAGTTCCCGTCTTCCATCTTCACGTAATTCCACATATGGTTGCCGGGTCCTGAACTCGACTTGTAGACCTTCCCGACGACGCAGACACAAGGGATATTCATGCGGTCGCAGAGAGCCTTGAAAAGTTTGGCATAAGCCGTGCAGACTCCGTAGCCGCCCCAGTAGCCGGCTGCCGCGCTGCTGCAGATATCTTCTCCCGAGTCGTAGTATGTCAGCTTGCGGCATACGTAATCATGGATGGCTACAACCTTCGCGTAACGGCTGTTCCCTGCTCTCCTGGCCTTTTTCCGGATCGTCCTCACGGACCCTGCCGTCTTCGCATTGAAAGAACCGACCGTCACACCCCTTAAGTAATAGATATTTTTGAAACTCAGGCCTGTGAAGACTCCTTTCCCCGTATCGGCATTCCACAACGAAAGAATTTCGGCATCCCAGCTATCCCAGTCTGCCATCCAGGCCGCCTGCGGATAGTCGTACTCAAAAGCCTTCATAGCCATGTAATAAGCTTTGTTGATCAGCTCCTTCCCTTTCTGATAAGCCTGGTCCTTGATCGGATAACCCCAGCGGTCCACATGAAACCCTGGCCTGTATCCTGCCTTGAAACTGACCTGGAAGCAGACGACCTTCTTCTCCCGTATATAATGTTTGACCAGAGCACTATAGATCCTGCGTGCCATAGTCTTCGTCATCGTATTGCCGCTCAGCTGAGAGCCGTAGCGATAACGGTACGCTGCCTGGGCAGTCCCCCCTGCTCCTGTTCCCGGAAGGACAGGCGCCGCTGCAGTTATGATCAGCGCAAGGAGCGCCACCCGCAGGAAAAAAACAAGCCTGCGATGAATATCTGTCTTTATCCTTACCATAGTCTTCATAGCACCCTTCCCGCTTCAGCCAGGACAGGCAGACGGACATGACCGCTCCCTGTCATTCCCTCACTTCATAGGAATATTCCCATATATCGTTATACGATACAAGCGGATACTCGGTCAAGGTGCACATCAGGATATATGTCTCATACGGGTTCACCACGTACAGCCGGTACATATGACACCTCTCCAGGATCTCATTCATCTCCGGCTTCGTGCATTCTGCATTGTAAGATCCCTCCCGGATCTTTTTGACAATGTAATCTCAGCATATATCATCCCGGGTATCTGTAAACCGAAAGTTTCTTCCTGATCCTTATGTCAGATTCAAGATCCGCTCCGCGATCTTACTGCCCCCGTCATCAGATCGCAGATTCGTTCACATCCTACTACTCCCGTCGTCAAATTGCAGACTCGCTCACGATCTTCTTGTTCAGCCACTTCATGCTGAGATAGCGCGCGGTGAAGATAATGCTGCGAACTGCCCAGTCGACTGACATGCCGATCCATACAGCGATCGGACCAAAATGAAATACACGGATCAGCACTACTACCAGGAAGACTCTGGCAGTCCACATGGTGATGCTGGAGGTGAGCATCGAGAAACGGACGTCTCCTGCCGCCCGGAATCCATATGCAGGAATGAATGCGAGGATCCAGACGATCGGCTTCGTTATGCTGATGTAGACCATCATATCAAAACACATCCTGCCTGCAGCCGGCTCGAGTCCGGCAAGGAAGATGATGGGTTTGGTAAGGACAAACACAAGAGCGACCGTGAAGAGCATGACGATCCAGGCAAAGAATGTGATCCTGCAGATATAATATTTTGCTTCCTCTCTCCGTCCGGCTCCGATGCATTGACCGACAACCGTCATCAGGCCGATGCCGATTCCGATCGCAGCCACACCATTCAGGTTCTCAAGAAGGATGGTCAGCGCCTGGGCTGCGATAGCGGTAGTTCCGAGAGTCGATACCGATGACTGGATGACCAGCTTTCCAAACTGAAACATCCCGTTCTCGATACCAGAAGGAATACTGATGGCAAGTACATCACGAATGATGCGCCAGTGAGGTGAAGTCAGGTACCTTCTGAGAACGATCTGCTGTCTGTCCCTGCGAAGCATGACCAGGAGGATCAGAGCGTTCAGGACTCTTGAGAACAAAGTGGCATAGGCGGCTCCTGCGACTCCCATCTGCAGGCCAAAGATAAGGATGGCATTGCCGACGATGTTCACACCGTTGCAAAGTGCAGATATTGTCATCGGAAAACGGCTTTCTCCGCCTGCCCTGTAAAAAGGCTGCGCCACAGTTCGAAAGAGCGATGAAAGGGTAAGAGAGCGCTGTGATAAGGAAATAGGTGATGGAATTCTCCATAACATCGGCTTCCACCTTGCCGAACGTAAGTCTCAGAAGAGGCACACGGAAGACAAGCGCAGCAACCGTCAGCACTGTAGAAAAAACGATGTTTACCATGACGATCTGTTCCGCCGCAACATTCGTCTTATCCTTGTTATTCCGTCCTATATAGAAGGAACAGATGATCGTTCCGCCCGTGGCAAGGGCGGCGAAGACCTGAATGACCAGAACGTTGATCGAGTCGACAAGGGAAACAGCGGAGATCGCCGCACTGCCGCATCTTGAGACCATGATGGTATCCATCATGCCCATGAGGGTGTTGAGAAGCTGCTCAGCCATTAACGGAATAAGAAGTTTCATAAGTGCATTCCTGTCGAACAGCAGGTTCTGGAAATCGATCTTTGATCTGTCATACAGCTGAATCTTTTTCATAGGATCTCCCCTATATAGAAAAAAGCAGGCGAAAGCCTGCTTGATCAACTGTCTGTTCCGCCTGCCGAATACCTTAAGACAAAAAAATAGTGCCCAGAGCAGGAATCGAACCGGCGACATAAGGATTTTCAGTCCTCCGCTCTACCAACTGAGCTATCTGGGCACATAGTTGCGGGGGAAGGATTTGAACCTACGACCTCCGGGTTATGAGCCCGACGAGCTTCCAGACTGCTCTACCCCGCGATATCAGATTAGATTCAGATCAAAGATCTGAAGAATGGATGGCGGTGGATTCGAACCACCGAAGCAATTTGCAGCAGATTTACAGTCTGTCCCCTTTGGCCACTCGGGAAGCCATCCATATTGTGCTGATTGAATCAGCATATTGTATTCTACACGATGGTCTTACAAAAATCAACCACGTTTTAAATACGAAGCCGATGATCGGACTCGAACCGATAACCTGCTGATTACAAATCAGCTGCTCTGCCAATTGAGCCACATCGGCATATCAAGGACCGTATCATCAGTCACACAGAATTAAGAAGATAAACGACCCAGACCGGGTTCGAACCGGTGACCTTCGCCGTGACAGGGCGACGCTCTAACCAACTGAGCCACTGGGCCATGATCACACATACCTTGAAAACCGCACACAAAATCTTCA
>DLFD01000056.1 GCA_002482005.1 Lachnospiraceae bacterium UBA7729
GTTTAGCTGTCAAGGGCTACGCCGCGAAGCGGTGCTCTGCCCCCTTGACAGTTAAGCCAGGCTGAGATACACAGCAGCCAGAGGTCGAAGGAATACACTGAACAAGAAATCTGTTCCGTAGTTTACACAAAACTATTGACACTATCCGGAGATGCTTTCAGACGGAATCTACGAACAGATCATCAACACTAAGGTTGCATCTGAATTAAGCAAGATGAGTCCTGCAGAATATGATGTTCTGAAGGACTCTTTGCATGCCGACGATGCAAGGCATATCTTAACGATCTACCTTTCCCATGTGATTGAGAAAGGTCTTCATTACATTCGTGACAGCTATAACAGTTCGGAAGACGAAGAGGCTTTGCTGGCTCAGATTCAGCTTTGCAATGATATTGTCGAGGAAGTGGCGCTGCATGCAAAGCAGTCTTCGGATGAAGGTGGTGCAGCTGGTTTTGAAGATGATCAGATTCTGGAGAAAGGGGAAATTCTGGCCTCAATCTATCAGAAGATGAACTCCGCGAGAGCGCTTGCGAATGTTAAGGTTGTTCGTCCTGAGACATCAATCGTGGAGAATGCACTTTTCACCGGTTCTCATAATGAACCTAGTATGATGTCCGAGCTCAAGAAAGAGATTGTGACATCAGACCGGATCGATTTTCTGGTTTCTTTCATCAAATGGAGTGCAATTCGTCCGCTGCTCCCAGAACTGGAAGCATTTACACAACGGGACGATTTCAACGATAGTGATGAGCCGAGACTTCGCATCATTGCTACCACGTATACACAGGCGACGGATTATAAGGCAATTGAAGTACTCTCTAAATTGCCACACACTGTAGTGAAGATTAATTACGAGACGAAGCATGCCAGGCTTCATGCCAAGTCGTATTACTTCTACCGTGATACGAACTTCTCTACTGCATATATTGGATCTTCCAATCTTTCCAACCCTGCACTGACCGGGGGACTTGAGTGGAATGTAAAGGTCACGGAACAGGAATCCTTCGATATCCTGAAAAAGTTCTCTGTTTCTTTTGACAGCTATTGGAATGACCCATCGTTTGAAACATTTGATCCGAATGACGGGCAGTGCTGCGAGCGACTAAAAAAGGAACTGGCGAAAGTTCCGGATAATCCATTCTCTGATTTTGTGCTTCCTGTCGAGATCAGACCATATGCGTATCAGGAGGAGATTCTTGATCGATTGCAGGCAGAGCGTGAGATCTATGGAAGATACCGCAACCTTGTAGTTGCAGCTACCGGTGTCGGAAAAACTGTCATTGCCGCATTTGACTATAAACGATTCAAAGAAAGTGGAAAGAGAGCCCACCTTCTGTTTGTTGCGCATCGAAAGGAAATTCTGGAGCAGAGTATCCGGACATTCCAGGAAGTATTGAATAACTTTAACTTCGGAGAATTGTATGTAGATGGACATAAGCCGAAGTCGCTGGACTATCTGTTTATCAGTATTCAATCCCTTAATTCCTCGAACCTGACCTCCATCACAAGTCCGGATTTTTACGACTATATTATCGTAGATGAGTTTCATCATGCTGCAGCAAATTCTTATCAGAAGCTGCTTGCATATTATGAACCAGGCATTCTGCTTGGCCTTACGGCAACTCCGGAACGTATGGATGGAAAGGATATCCTGAAATATTTTGACGGAAGAATTGCTTCTCATATGCTTCTGGGTGAGGCAATCGACCGGAATCTTCTCAGCACGTTCCAGTACTTTGGGGTCAGCGATACGGTTGATTATTCAAAGATGAACTGGATCCGTGGAAAATATGATGTCCGTGATCTGGAGCATGCATATATCACTGCAGATGAACATCGTTCTCACCTGATTCTGGATAGTGTCCGAAAGTATGTCAGTGACATGAATGAGATCAAAGGGTTGGGATTCTGCGTCAGCGTAAGTCATGCAGAATACATGGCTAAGTATTTTAATCGTTATGGGGTCCCATCGGTTGCATTGTCTGCTGAGAGCTCCGGCGAAGTACGTGATAGTGTCAAGGATGACCTTACCTCCGGGAAGATAAAATTTATCTTTGTGGTGGATCTTTATAACGAAGGCGTGGATATTAAGGCTGTCAATACGATTCTGTTTTTACGGCCTACGGAGAGTGCGACTGTATTTCTGCAGCAGCTTGGCCGTGGACTTCGTCTATGCGAGGGGAAAGACTGTCTGACTGTCCTCGATTTTGTCGGAAGAGCGAACAAGCATTATCGCTACGGAATGAAACTTCAGGCATTATTGGAATCTGGTTCGGGAAGAACGCCTCTTCGAAAACAGGTGGAGTTTGGTTTTTCACATCTTCCGCGTGGATGTTATATCCAGCTAGAGGAAAAAGCCAAGGAATACATTCTCGAGAATCTGGATCAGATGAGGAATCAGAAAAATGTGCTGATTGAGCATGTGCGGACTTTCGAAGAAGATACTGGTTTACCGCTGACATTGGAAAACTTCCTGGCGGAATATAGTCTGTCGCTATATGATTTCTATCAGAACAGCGGCTCAAGATCTCTTTACCGTCTGAAACAGTGGGCAGAAGGAAATAAGGATTTTCCGGATGTGGAAGATTCTGTATATAGTGCATTAACTGGTTTGTTCCATGTGAATTCGAAGAAACTTCTCGATTACTGGATCCGTTATATTTCCGGCGATCACCTTCCGAAAACAGAAGAAGAGAAGCTCATGCGGAACATGCTTTATTACACCTTCTATAAGAAGTACCCGAAGAAACTTGGCTTTGCATCGATTGACGACGGGATTGAAGCAGTTCTTGGAAGATCATTCGTGCGAGACGAAGTCCTGGATATTCTTCGATATAACCGGAATCACATCGATTTTGTAGCAGAACCGAATGAGTACCCATTTATCTGCCCGCTTGATGTTCATTGCACTTATAACACGAATCAGATTATGGCAGCATTTGGGCTTTTCAGTGAGACAACATCTCCGGAATTCCGCGAAGGTGTGAAGTACTTTGCGGACAAGCAGACAGACATCTTCCTGATCAATCTGAATAAGTCAGAGAAGGAATTTTCACCGTCTACAATGTACGATGACTATGCCATCAACTCGACGTTATTCCACTGGCAGAGCCAGAGTCAGGACCGTCCGGAAAGTACAAAGATTCAGCGCTATATTCATCATCGGGAGACAGGAAACTACATCTCTCTGTTTGTGCGAGAGTTTAAGCATATCGCAACCAACAGAACTTACACCGCACCATATGTTTTCCTTGGCAATGCGGATTATATTCAGCACAAAGGCAGTCAGCCGGTAAGCTTCAAGTGGAGACTCCATGAACCTATTCCGGCAAATCTGCTTACGAAGGCTAATAAGGCGATTGCGATGTAAAGATGTCGTCTCTGCCGGACATCCCTGCGCAATTCTGAGTACGATTGCCACATACCTGGACTTCTTCTATAGTGTAGGGGAAGCAGACAGTGAGTTGCCGTGGTCCAAAGGGGGATTCACATGATCGGAAGTTATCAGAACATTGGCAGCAACATTCGGATCAGGATGAGGGAACTTGGCATGAGGCAGCAGGATCTGGCGGATGCGCTCCATGTGACCAGGCAGACGGTCAGCGCCTGGGTCAGGGATAATGATCCGGCGATCCCGAAGACGGAGGACCTGCCGCAGATCGCTCAGACTTTGAGGACGACAGTGAGCTGGCTCTACACGGGTGTCAGCGTTCCGAAGTGGATCATCAGGGAGAAGATGTACGACGAGGAGCATATGTTCACCCGGCTGAAGACGTATGCGATGACAGAGCATCTCGACCAGTTCTTCCGGGCTCTGTCCTACGCCAAGGAGAAGCATGCCGGCGCCTACCGGAAGAAGAATCTCTATGTCGGAGGGCTGGGACAGGAAGCCGGGCTTTATGACGGAGAGCATATTCCCTACATCATCCATCCGCTGATGATGGCTTGCCATGCGCACGCACTTGGAATCCGCGATGACGCGGTCCTTTCCGCCTGTATGCTGCACGATGTCTGCGAGGACTGCGGGGTGAGAGCGGAAGAGCTTCCTTTCTCGGACGAGGTGAAGCAGATCGTGGGACTTCTCACCAAGGATGAGGCGCACAAGCATGATCCCGGCTATCCTGACAAGTACTACAGAGCGATCATGAAGAATCCGAAGGCGGCGATCGTGAAAGCGCTCGATCGCTGCAACAACGTATCGACGATGGCAACTTCTTTTACCCCTGACAAGCTGATCGAGTACATCAAAGAAACCGAGGATTACGGATATCCGCTGTTCGACTACATCAAGGAGCATTACCTTGAGTACAACGACGCAATCTTCGTGATCAAGTACCAGGTGGTGAGTCTGCTCGAGACGATCAAGTGCATGCAGAAGAGTACGGCCGAGCTGCCGCAGGGATAAGGATCGTATCGTTCATTTGCGGGAGATCGATCTTTCCGGCAGAGATATGGTCCGGTCTGGATTGAACGTTTGGTTTACATCAGGCCGGGACGGTGATGATATAATGAGCACAGGAAACATACCAGATGTGCGGAAAGGGTACCGACCAGCAGATGAGACCGGAGGGAGCAGTTATGAGAAAGCATGATCTTTATGGGAAAAGATTCCTGGCTTTGCTTACTTCAGCGGTGGTTTTCATGTCTTCAGGCACGGGAACCATCGCAATGGCAGATGAGGTGACGGTCACTGCATATGATGCAGCAGCCACCGGGGATGATCAGGGACTCATCCTTGAGGATGACCAGGAAGGCTTACGTCAGGAGGGGCTTCAGACAGTTCCGGATGAGGGAGATGCAGGCAGCATTCTTCAGGACGATATCCTCACCGATATGACGGAGTCCGAAGGGGACATGGGTCTTCTGATCGAGGACAGAGAGTCTGACCAGATCATACTCCCGGACGGAATCACAGTAGACGATGAAAAGAGAGAGACGGCAGCGGAGACCCAGACAGGAAAGACTGCCCCGGAGGCGGAGACTGTCTCCAGCGAGGACATTGAGCAGCCGGAAGCTCTCACGGGCGAGTCTTCTGCTGATCCGGAGGTGGGACAGGAGACGGAGCCGGAGGAGGCTCCGCAGAGTTTTGCCGAGGAGATGGCGCAATCCGAAATAGCAGAGACGGAATCTCTGGTGGAAAGCGAGCCAGCTTCGGAGACCGGTCTGACAGATGAGGCAGCGGTGTATGAAGCGGAGCCAGCTTCGGAGACCGGTCTGACGGCTGAGACAGGGGCGGATGAAGCGGAGACAGCCGGAGAGCCGTCCGAAAGCATAGAACCAGCTGAGACGGAAGTCCCGGCATACGCAGATCCAGCCGAAACCGAAGGTCCTGATGAGATCGTCGGGGAATCTGAGATGGCAGGCTCCGAAGAGGATGAGATCATACCGGATGCGATCTCCGAGGAACAGACTGAGGAAGACCTGATCATCATGGAAGAGACGGAGGCTGACAACCATCTGGCGTCTGCCCAGACAGGAAGCTGTGGGACGAATGCCACCTATTCTTTTGATGACCAGTCCGGGGTCCTGACGATCAGCGGAAGCGGAGAGCTCACCAGTCAGACTGATCCCACGAAGTATCCATGGTATGCATTCAAGGATTCTGTCACAGGCGTTGTCGTAAAAGCCGGGATAAAGAATATTCCGACAGCAGCATTTTATAACGATTATCCAAAGCTCCAGTCGGTCAGTATCGATGCGGAGACAGTTGATTCCGGCGCTTTCAACGGATGCTATGCGCTGACTGATGTTACCCTTGGGGGGCATGTGAAAAAACTCGATGACTATGCGTTTGGCGCATGCCCATCGATCACGTCGGTCAGCATCCCGGCATCGCTGACAGATCTGAGCGGGATGACATTCTATGGAGATACGGGACTGACAGCATACACGGTCGCTGCAGGAAATGCTTCCTACCGGTCCATATCCGGGATGCTGGTATCTAAAGATGGGGCAACACTGATCAGCATGCCGCTTGGCCTGACCGGAACGGTTTCGATCCCGAACGGGATCAAGGTGATCGGAGATTCCGCATGCCAGAATTCGAGAGCGTCGGAGATCATGATCCCGTCATCGGTCACGACCCTGAAAGACTGGGCTTTTGCAATGTCCTCCGTAACAAAAGCAACGGTACCGGCTACCGTTACCAGCATTGGCTATGGTCCGTATTCCGGCTGCTCAGATCTGGAATACCTGAATCTCCAGGCATCAATTGCTGAGGTACCCTACAGGACGACCTGGCAATGTTATTCGCTGAAGACTCTTATCATCGGAGATGCTTTCAAGGATATCGACAATCAGGCATTCGCTTACTGCTTCTCCCTGACGGATGTCACACTTTCAAAGAATCTGAAGAGCACTGGTACTGAATGCTTCGGCAACTGCACTGCCCTGCAGAGCATCCGACTCCCCGAAGGGCTGGAGACGGTCGCGTACAGAACATTTGTCGGATGCAAGGAACTGACGAGTGTCTACATCCCGAGATCCGTCACGAACATCTATCAGGAAGCATTCCTTGGCTGCGACAAGCTGAACTTCCAGACGCCTTCCTGGCTCTACAAGACCGGAACGGGAGGAAAAGCGGCATATGTCAGTGCCGTGAGTTATGACGAATCGGTAACACGCATGTACTCCTATGCATTTCAGGTGCTTTCACTGGTAAACAAGGAGAGGGCGAAAACCGGTGCGAAGGCGCTGACGATGGATGCCGACCTGATGGAAACGGCCATGTACCGGGCACAGGAGATAACGGTATACTTCGAACATTTCCGTCCTGTGGGCTCGCTTGCATTCACTGCCAATGACCGTATGACAGCCGAGAATATCGCGATGTGGCAGTCTACTCCGGCAGACGTCATGGACAGCTGGATGCATTCCGAGGGTCATAAGGCGAACATCCTGGACAAGAACAGCACAGTGATCGGCATCGGCTGCGTAAAGTACAACGGCAGCTACTATTGGGTACAGTGCTTCGGACAGACCGGGGGCAGGACAGCGACGGCCTCTTCCTATCAGGATAAGGTGGTGAATTCTCCGGTCAGAATCGCGGCTGACGGATCCACGATGGACCTGATCATCACTATGCCAGACAGCATCCTTGAGGGGAAGACCTGCACCATCGAAGTCGACAACCGTTCTTATCACTATGATGAAACTTTTGCAGGACTGATGGTCGACAGGAATCAGTATTATGATGTCCCGCTTAAGACATCGAATCTGACGATCACATCGTCGGACTCTACCGTGGCATCCGTGAAGAACGGTGTCCTTACAGCCAGAAAGCCGGGAAAGGTCACGATCACTGTATCACTGAAGGGTGCACCTTCGATCAAAAAGACAGCAGTCATCCGGATCACCGAGGACAAGGTGGCAAAGAAGAAGAGAGTCACCGCTTTGCGGAAGAAGCAGGCAACGGTCAAACTGAATGTATCGTCGATTCCGCTTCAGGTGAAGAAGAGTACGTCAGTGGTGAAGGCGAAGGGACTGAAGTCCTGGGACCGCGTGACCAAGTGGTATTCTTCCAATAAAAAGGTTGCCTCTGTCAGCTCCAAGGGTGTGATCACGGGCAAGAAGAAGGGAAAGGCTTACATCTATGTCCGCACCTATTACGGAGCGAAGGCGCGTGTCCTGGTCAAGGTCCAGAACGGGAAGGTAAAGATCTCGAAGCTCAAGGTAAACAAGCAGAAGATCACCTTGAAGCGGAAGAAGACTTATAAGCTGAAGGTTTCCTGGAGCCCGCTAACCTACAAGGGAAAGGTCACGTACAAGTCCTCGAACAGGAAGGTTGCGGCTGTATCCTCCAAGGGCGTGATCAAAGCAAGGAAGAAGGGAAAGGCAACCATCACCGTGAAGTGCGGGAATAAGAGTGTGAAGGTGAAAGTTACTGTCAGATAAGCGTGTGTCATAAAGCAAATGTCCGCCGCGTCAGGCATGATCAGCCTGATGCGGATACCATATGTGATATTGGAAAAACATATGCCCCGGCGACAGGTGATCCAGCCTGCCGCCGGGGCGGTTTGTATCTCGGATATTTGGAGATCACTCCCTCTGTCAGCCGAGCGTATCCCTCACGAAATCTGTCACGATGTCATCCATCTTCGGCACGTAGAAGAGGTCATCGCCGTGTTCGCCTCCCTCGAGGAGGAAAAGATCCGACTTTACGCCCAGCTCTGTCAGCTTATCGTACAGCTGAACACTGGTCTCAACCGGGACCAGCAGATCGTGGGTTCCATGCAGGATCAGTGTCGGCGGGAAGTCCCTGTCGGCAAGGAAGATGGGGGATGCCTCGCACCTCTGCTCATCAGAAAAGCCGGCGGTGAACAGTGCCACCTGGCTGTTGCAGCCGGGATCGGTCCCTTCTGCATTCAGGTCTCCGACTCCGTAGTAGTCGACGATCGCATTCGGGACGGAAGAGTACTCCAGGAAGTCGCCCTTGTCGAACTTCGGGTCATGGACTCCGGACATCAGCGCCAGATATCCGCCGGCACTTTCGCCCATGACGGTGATCCGGTCCGGATCGACTGCAAATTCCGAAGCATGCGCCCGGATGAAACGGATGGCAGCCTTGACATCTTCTACCGCAGCCGGATAAGGGGCGATGTTGGAGGTCCTGTACTGAACGGTAAAGACGATGAAACCCCGGTCGGCCAGGTGCACGAGATGGGGCAGCCAGCAGGATTTGTCCATGACAAAAAATGCTCCTCCGCACAGCCATACGATACCTGGAAGGGCCATTCCTTCCGTACGATGTTTCGGGTGGATGATGTCCATCTTCAGCGGAGCGTAGCTTGCATCATTCCAGAAAGGAACATTGGTATAGGCGACTCCTTCCGATACGGAAAGCATCTCTGTTTTTTTCTCAAGTGAGATCATTTTCTTCATGACAATCTTACCTCCTGGGGGTTGTCTTCTTTTTTTTCATCTGCAGTCACGCCTGATTTGCTTTCAGCCCTTGACGGCGCCTACGGTCATTCCCTTGATGAACTGCTTCTGCAGCGATACGAAGAGGATGATGATCGGTGTCGCGGAGATGATGATAGCAGCCATAGCTACCGAATAATCATTTTTACTGGTGGAGAACAGGGTCCTCATCGCTAAGATAATAGTCCTTTTGGCCTTGCTCTGTATAGCCAGGTTCGTCAGCATGTAATCGTTCCAGATGGTGAAGGTCTGTACGATGATCAGGGTCGCCATCGAAGCTTTCAGCAGCGGGAGCGTGACACGGAAGAAGGTCTGGAAGATACTGCAGCCATCGATCCTGGCTGCTTCCTCAATCTCAACCGGAACCGTATTGATGAAGTTACTCTCGAGGAAGATCCCGAAGGAAAGCCCTGTGCAGATGTGAAGAAAGATCATGCCGAAGCGGCTGTTGATCAGACCCATCTTGTTCCACAGAAGATAGATGGGGAGCACGAGGGACTGAGCAGGGATCAGGATACCGATCAGGAAGTACACTCTGGCGGCGCGGAAGAACTTTGTTCCGCCTCTGACGATCGCCCATGCGGTGATGGCGCAGAGGATGGAGATGATGGTCGTGCTGACCGCTGTGTAGAGAATGGAGTTCAGGAAAGCCTCTCCGAAGTGAAGACTCTGCCATGCTTTGATGAAGTTGTCCGGACGGAAGCTCTCAGGCATGGAGAGCGGCGGGTTCATGACCAGCTCTACCTTGGTCTTGAAGGAGTCTATGATGATGATGAAGATCGGAAAGATGAAGAAAATCGATACGAAAAGGGCGACGATCTGAAGACCGAAAGTCCCTTTCGTATACTTCTCATGGACGATTCTCTTTGGAGCTCTTATTTCTGTCATAGCTTCTGTACTCATAACTGAACCTCCTTCTTTCTGAAGAACATCAGCTGGGCGACTGCAACGATCAGGAGAACGATGATCAGCGTGATGGAGATCGCGGACCCGTAGCCGTACAGCTTCTGCTTGAAGGCGATGTTGTAGATGTAGTAGACGATGGTGTTGGATGCTCTTCCCGGACCGCCTTCGGTAGCGGTGACCAGGATATCATATGTCCTCAGGGCGCCGGTCGTGAGGCCGACGGTGCAGGTGATGATGGCGGGCATGATCAGCGGGATCGTGATCCTGAAGAAACGCTGGAAGGCATTGGCGCCGTCCATGATGGCTGCTTCATAGAAATCCTGTGGAACGGACTGCAGAGCTGCAAGGTAGATCATCATCCAGAGGCCTGTCCACTGCCAGCAGTTGGCGATCGTCAGGCCGAGAAGAACTGTGCTCTGGCTTCCGAATAATTTCAAATTGATGGTAAGACCGAGCGCCTGCACGATTCCGGGAAGAATCTCGGAATACATCTTTTTCCATACGAAACCGGTTACGATGGAACTGAACAGGCAGGGGATGAATACGATGGTGCGCTGGAGGGTCTTGGCTTTGATCTTACTGTCGAGCAGAGTAGCCAGCAGCAGAGCACCGATATTCGCGGTAAGCGAATTAGCGATCGAGAAGAAGATGGTGAACCTCCAGGACATCATGACCTGGGGATCTTTGAAGATATTGATGTAGTTTCCGAGTCCGAGGAACTTCATATCTGGCGAGAAGCCGTCCCATTCGAACAGAGAGTAGTAGAAACACATGATGATCGGGATGATGATCCCGAGTGTGAAGAGGACCAGTGATGGGACCATCAGACTGGCATACTGCCTTTTTATCTTTTTTTCGTAGCTGGAATATTTACTTTTCTTCATCACTGCCTCCCGATAAAGAGAGTGAGAAGAATCGGAGGAAATGATTCTTCTCACTCAGTCTCAGAACCTGTTATCTGGCTGAATCTGCCTGGCTGGAAACATATTGATGAATCCTTTGTGCCTTCAGATGCAGCTATCCATCTTCATTACTTGCTGGTGCCGCAGACATCCGCTCTTTCCTGAGCGCGCTTGGTGACTTCGTCAAGGGTGATGTTGCCGTTGATGTACTCGGTGAAGTCGCTTGAGGTCGGATCCCAGAATTCGTTGTAAGGAAGCTGGTTGGTGATCATGTTCTGGTCTCTGGTCAGACCCTGCTCAGAATATGCATCGATGTCAGGCTGTGCAGGAGTCTGGAAGGAATCAGCGTCCTTGATCAGGGAAGCTTCGCCGACGTACTGGCTCCACTGTCCTGCGAATTCCGGAGAAGCGATGACGCTGAGGAATGCATCACAGGCCTCGTCGTTCTCGGTGGAAGCGCTCTTGAAGAAGGTTGCGTTCGGCTCCATGTTCAGGCATCCGTCGCCCTTTGAGGTCGGGAACGGGAACAGACCGAAGTCAAGGTCCGGATCAAGTTCCATGTAGGTAGCAGCTACGCCGGACATATCGAATGCCATGGCAGCTTCTCCCTTGACGAAACGTGCGTCGCAGGTGGACTGCTCAACGGAGTAGCAGTCGTCAAATGTGTACTTGTGGATCATATCCATCGCCTTGAGTGCGTTCTGGAACGCCTCATCGGATGTGGTGACCTTTCCGTCATGGAACTCATCGCCCCAGGTCTCGGATGCGGACATCAGCTCTCCGCCGCCGGCGATCGCAAGTTCCCAGCCGTGGAACCAGCCGTCCAGATAGTGGGTCGCGAACGGTGTGATGTCGTTCTCTTTCAGGGTCTCGCAGACCTTCTCGAGGTCATCATAGGTCTTCGGAACTTCCAGTCCGAGATCGCTGAAGATGGTCTTGTTGTAGTAGACGCCGCCGTAGGATCCGATGTAAGGCATGCCGAGGATCTTGTCATCGATCGTGACTCCCCAGAGTGCGCTGTCGAATACATTGTGGATGTAGCTGGTGTCGGACAGGTCAGCCCAGATGTTGTACTCAGCGAAGTTGTTGGCATCCTGGCTCTTTGCAACGACGATATCCGGCATTCCGGACTGCATATACTGCTGCAGCTTTCCCGGAAGATCTTCCCAGGTGATGATCTCGTAGTCGCAGGAGATGTTCGGATAGACAGCCTGGACGGCTTCATCGATCTGATCTTCCAGGCCTGCTTCGGTCGGACCCTGGCAGAACAGAACCTTCAGGGTGACTGGCTCGTCTACCGAGTAGCCTGCAGCTGCAGCTTCGGTCTCAGCAGCGCCTGCGAAGACGGAACCGCATGCCGCAAGCCCCATCGCCATAGACATGACAACAAGTAACATTTTCGATTTTTTCATTTCTTTACCTCCCGGTTGAAATTGAAATACGAATTTCTTATACTCAACATTATAGATAATCAATTCTGAGAAAACTTTGAGTTTATTGTCTATTATTTTTGATATTTTTACTTGTTTCAACAATTAAGAAGACAGAATAACGAAAATCAGATTAATTCCTTATTAATTTTGCAAAGAGGCACTAGGCAATATGAAGCAGCGGATGCATTTCTATTATCTGAGGATCCTGAAGATCTCCTTCCTGATCCTCTTTATTCTGATCATCGCGATCGCTTCCATCTACTCCGTCTTTTCCTGGAGAACGTTCCAGGACCAGAACGGCGAAGTGGCGGAGCTCACCGTGAACAAGGTATCAGACAGCCTGAGCCAGTATTTTGAGAATCTCGATGAGAACCTCAGCAAAATCTATGAAAGTCCTGTTTATCTGGCAACTCTGAACGATTACTCTTATGCGGAAGAGCAGTCTTCCAGAAATCTGATCGCGGGCACTTCCTATATGAGAGACCTGAGGAGCATAAGGATCTACAACTCGAAGAAGGAACTCCGCAGTTTCTATTCGAGGGTGAGGACTTCGGAATATAATCAGAAGGATGTGTTTGCTTCTGATCAGGAAGCGGCAGCAGGGCTTGAAAGTTTCCTGAAGGACGATCCGGTTTCCGGCAGTGGCATTGCAATCCTCTTTCCGGACGACGATGCCCGGGAATCCTATGTCCGTGTGGTCAAGAAACTATACCAGCAGGCCGGCAGGGTTACCGTCGGCTGTATCGTCTGTGATCTGAAGCTCCAGGGGCTTCTGAACATCATCCGGAAGGACGATCTGCTCGGATACCAGCATATCTGGCTTTCCTCCGCTTATCATGGATATCTCTGGCTGAACGCTCCGGAGAACAGCCGGAAGATCCCGGAGAAGTACTTAAGCTATGAAGAATCGGACTTCACATCCGCTCCGGGTTCTGCCCTGGACCGGTTCTCCTATTACAGGGCACGGTCTTCCAGCATGGGGACGGTCTGCGGGCTCTATATCGATAAGGAGAATGTCCGGAGAAATGTGCTCAGCATTCTTTCCACGGCTTTTATCGGACTGATCGTCAGTATCGTTGTCTATATCATCGCTTTCTTCCTGATGCGGAGGACGATTGCCGTCAGGATCGGGGGCGTCACATCGGTCGTGGGAGAGATCGCCGGGGGAAAGCAGGAACTCCGGCTGCCCGTATCCGGCAATGATGAGATCAGTCTTCTCTGCAGCCGCTTCAACGACCTGCTGGACCGTCTGAGAGATAAGACCAGGGCGGAGAAGGAGACGGAGAAAGCTTTGGCGGAGGCAAGATACAGCACATTGCAGACCCAGGTGAATCCACATTTCCTCTACAATACGATGGAGACGATGGGGGCGATCGCGCTGGCGAACAACTGTCCGATGATCACCCAGATGTGCGATTCGCTTTCCATGATGATGCGTTACAGCATCCAGTACGATACCTCGGACAGGGAGGCTTCGCTGAAGGATGAGCTGAGGTATGTGAAGAATTACATGTACATCATGAACATCCGTACGTCGGATTCGATCCGCTATGAGGAGAACATCGATCCGAAACTTTCGGACTGCCTTATGCCGAAGATCACGATCCAGCCCCTGATCGACAATGCGATTCGGCATGGACTAAGGAACAAGAGAGGGGACAGGATCATCCGGCTGACCGCGAAAGAAGTGGGCGGCGTCATGCAGATCATGGTCGAGGACAACGGAAGTGAGGACAGCCAGAAGATAATCACCCAGGTGATCGAGTCAGGGCCGGTTTCGTCCGGCACACACACTTCGATCGGTATCAATAACATCAACCAGAGAATCAGACTTCTGTACGGGAAGGACTTTGGGATGAGATGCAGAAGGGTGGATGGCTTCACGCAGATCATCGTCACAGTTCCGGTCCACATGGCGGAGACGGGGCAGCAGGGGGAGACGGCATGAACTTTACGCTGTTAATTGTGGATGATGAATACTGGGCAAGGTACAAGCTTGTCCACCAGTACAGGTGGGACAAGGTGCACGTAGACAGGATCCTCGAGGCGGAGGACGGAGAGAAAGCCATCTCCGTTATCGAGGCCAATCATGTGGACCTGGTGATCACGGACATGGACATGCCTTACATGACGGGCGGCGCGCTGGCGGAATCCATCAGTGAACAATATCCGAAGATCTCCGTGATCGCCCTCAGTGGCTACAGCGACTTTCCGACCGTCCACAGCGCAATCGTCGGAGGGGTTGTGGACTACCTGCTGAAACCGGTGAGCGAGGAAGACCTGTTTTCTGTCATTCAGAAATGTGAAACTGCCATCCTTTCCCGCCGCTCTGCAGCCGGAAGCGCTGATGGCAGTGCGGATGCGGTGAAGATCTCTGCTGAAGGTACCGGAAGCTTCGCAAAGGATACGGCAGACGGCAGCCCTGACCATACGAAAAAGAACCCTGGCAATGGTTCCGGCAAAGATTCCTACCGGCATGACCTTGTGGATCAGGTCCGGGAATACATCGACCGTCATGTCGGCGAGCCGCTGTCCCTGACCGGGATCGCGGATGCGCTTCACATGTCGCCTTCCTATCTTTCGAGGCGCTACAAGGAGAAGAGCGGAAGCAACATCAGCGAATACATCACAAGGTCCAGGATGAATCACTCGGTGACACTGCTGAAACATTCGGAGCTTTCCCTGATGGAAGTAGCGGAGAAAGTCGGATATACGGACTACTCGTACTTCTGCAGCCAGTTCCACAAGTACTACAGTATGTCGCCGAAGGAATACAGGAAGAACCACTGAGAGAATATGCAGGTAGCAGACAGGAGACCAACAAGGAGCAGACAGGAAACCAACAGGGAGCGGACGGGAAACCAACAGAGAGCAGACAGAAGATCAACAGAGCGCAGGCAGGAAATCAACAGGGAGCAGACAGGATATTAACAGAGAGCAGACGGGTGATCAACAGCGAGCAGTCTGGCAGGCGAAAGCCTGCAGGGGAGGGACTATGCACTTTATCAAAGAACGTGTGGGCAGGATGCTGGATTATCTCGGGCAGCAGGTCTACCCGAAAGCGGTTCCGGTTACGGAATTCCGGATGAAGAAGAGCACCGAGCGCTATGCGGATATCGCTCATCTGGACACGTCCGGCTGGCAGAAGTTTGACCGGGGACAGCTCTGGGGCGGACATCGGGAGTACTACTGGTTTGAGACATATCTCACCATTCCGGAGGAGTTTTCGGGAAAGTGCGTCGCCTTTGAGGTGAAGACAGGGACCGAGGGCGGCTGGGATGCCACCAATCCGCAGTTTTCTATATTCGTCGATGGCGTCAGGGTCCAGGGACTGGACATCAATCATCGCGAGATCATCCTGACGGAGAAGGCGGAGGCGGGAAGAAAGTACCGTGTCATCCTGTCCGCCTATACGGGAGACCAGAACTTCCATCTGCAGATGGATGCTTCCCTGAGGGTGCTCGACCGGGAGACGGAGAAGTATTACTACGACCTGAAGGTGCCTTATGACACCGCAAGGCTTCTGAATCCGGAAGACAGGGACTTCATCCGCATCATCCAGGCGCTGAACGAATCGTTGAATCTGCTTGATATGCGCGAGGAAGGCTCGCCGGCTTACCGGGAGAGTCTGAAGAAGGCCCAGGACTATCTGACCAGGGAATTCTACGACAAATACTGCGGGAAGGATGACGCTCCTGTCATCTGCTGCGTCGGCCACACGCACATCGACTGTGCATGGCTCTGGACGCTGAGCGTCACCCGCGACAAGGCGGTCCGCAGCTTCTCTACAGTTCTGGAGCTGATGAAGCGCTATCCGGAATACATCTTTATGTCCAGTCAGCCGCAGCTTTACGAGTATGTGAAGGAGAACGCCCCGGATGTCTACGAAGGAATAAAGGAGCGCGTAAAGGAAGGACGCTGGGAACCGGAGGGCGGCATGTGGGTCGAGGCGGACTGCAATCTGGCATCGGGCGAAGCCCTGTCCAGGCAGTTCCTGTATGGCAAACGTTTCTTCCGCAGGGAGTTCGGTAAAGATAACAAGATCCTCTGGCTGCCGGATGTCTTCGGCTACTCGGCGGCGCTTCCCCAGATCATGAAGCTCTGCGGCATCCGCTGCTTCATGACCACGAAGATCAGCTGGAATGAGACAAATAAGATGCCGTATGACACATTTTTCTGGGAAGGGATCGACGGGACGAAGGTGCTGACCCACTTCATCCCGACCAGAGATTACAACAAGGCTGCTGTGGAAAATGGGACTGAGACCGAGTACTTCACCACCTATAATGGTTTCCTGAACCCCAGTCAGATGAAGGGGGCCTGGGCCAGATACTCCAACAAGGACCTGAACCGGACTGTGCTCTGCAGCTATGGATTCGGGGACGGAGGCGGCGGACCGACTGCGGAGATGCTGGAGAACCAGCGCCGCATGAGCTGCGGGATCCCGGGACTTCCGGTCACGAAACCGTCCACGGCGCTCGATTTCTTCCGGAAGCTCGAGGCGGAAGTCAAAGGCAGCAAATACCTGCCGACCTGGGTGGGCGAGCTTTACCTGGAATACCATCGCGGAACTTACACTACTATGGCGAGGAACAAGCGCTTCAACCGCAGGGCAGAACTGGCGTACCAGGACCTGGAGACCTGGTCGGTCATGGACAGCCTGATGAACGGGGCTGCCTATCCGCAGAAGGAACTTGGAGACGGCTGGATTGTGATCCTGCGCAATCAATTCCACGACATTCTGCCGGGATCTGCGATCAAAGAAGTATATGAGGACTCGAAAGATGAGTATCTTCAGATCTTCCGCAGGGCGGATGAGATGAAGGAGAGGACGCTCGGAAATCTTGTTTCCAATATCCATGCGGAGCAGGGAGACGTGATCGTGTTTAACCCGAACTCCGTATCAAAGGATGGAATCGTCAGATTCAGTCTGCCGGAGACCGTCACGGGCGCAAGTCCTCTGTACCTGGCCGGGGCAGACGGAAGCTGGTATCCGGTGCAGAAGACAGAAGAAGGATACATTGTCTATATGAAAGACCTTCCGCAGAAGGGCTATGCTGCGATGAAGCTCTCAGAGCCGGAAGGGGAAAAACCTGATGCAGGGAAGCTCAGTGCAGCTTGCTTTGGAAGGACAGGGATCAGTTCAGATGGAGCTTGCTTTGAGGGGTCAGGTACCAGTTCAGATGCAGCTTGCACTTCAGGGACAGGGAGGAGTTCAGATGGAGCTTGCTTTGAGGAATCAGGTACCAGTTCAGATGCAGCTTGTGCTTCAGGGACAGGGAGGAGTTCAGATGGAGCTTGCTGTGATGGGACAGGTACCAGTTCAGATGCAGCTTGCACTTCAGGGACAAGGACCTGCCTGGGAGTCATGGAGAATGATTTCTTCCGGATCGAGTTCAATGAGAAGGGTCAGTTTGCCCGCATCTATGACAAGCGGGCTCATCGTGAGGTCCTGAAGCATGGTCAGCCGGGCAATGTGATCGTGAGCTACGAAGATCGTCCGCACAACTATGATGCCTGGGACATCAACAACTACTACACGGAGAAATCCTGGGAGGTCGATGATCTCGAGAGCATGGAGGTCGTGGAGACCGGACCGGTCAGGGCGACTGTCCGGATCGAGAGAAAGTATCTGGAGTCGACAATCGTCCAGTATATCAGCATCTATCGGGAACTCGCGCGGATCGATATTCGCAATGAGATCGACTGGAAGCAGCACCAGATCATGCTGAAGGATCACTTCCCGGTCGATGTGCATGCCAATATGGCTACATTCGACATCCAGTATGGCAATGTAGTCCGCAATACGGTAGACAATACTTCCTGGGACTGGTCAAAGTTCGAGGTCTGCCATCACAAATGGATGGATATCAGCGAGGATGGCTACGGTGTCAGCTTCCTCAACGACTGCAAGTACGGCATCTCCGTCCGCGGCACCGACGTCGGGCTTACCATGCTGAAGTCGGCGGTCTATCCGAATCCGGAGGCAGATAAAGAGCACCACACATTTACATACTCCATCTATCCGCACCAGGGCGACTGGAGACAGGCGGGAACAGTCGGGCAGGCCTACGATCTGAACAATCCGCTGACTGCTATGATCAAGCCGAACGAAGGCGGACAGCTTCCGGCTTCCTGGTCGCTGGTCTCGGTCGATCAGGCAGATGTCGTCATCGAGTCCGTCAAGATGGCGGAGGATTCGGACGCGGTCATCGTGAGGCTGTACGAGTGCTATAATCGAAGAACACGCGTGACGCTGAAGACAGGGTTCCGGATCGGCTCGGCCAGCGTCTGCAATATCATGGAAGAAGATGACAGACCGCTAAAGGTTGACGCGGACGGGTGCAGCGTGGAGCTGGAGGTCAGACCGTACCAGATCGTAACGGTGAAGATGACAGCAGACCGCTAAAGGTTGGCGCGGACGGGCGCAGCATGGAGCTGGAGGTCAGACCGTACCAGATCTCGAGACGGTGAAGATGACAGCAGACCGCTAAAAGTCGGCGCGGATGGCGCAGCGTGGAGCTGGAGGTCAGACCGTACCAGATGTGGCGGTGAAGATGACAGCGAAAGTATGACAGAAGAGGGGGGTATCATGGAAGATATCACAAAAGTAGACGTACCTAAGTTTATGGAGCAGCACTCGGACGACAATTTCCTATCTCAGGAAGACATTGAATTCCTGAGAGTCAAGGCAGGCAAGAACAAGCTTGGCTACCGGGACTGTCTGCAGATCGAGGAGAGGCTGGCAGGACATGCTCTGTTCGCACTTGTCCCGGGAGAGGGCGCTTCATTCCTTAAGAAGATCGGCGGTTATCTGGTGGACGGCAACAGCTTCATGCTCTTCACGAACCTTGAGGACTGCAAGGCATACCTGAACCAGATCCTGGAACAGAAAGGCGCCGGCGACTGGAAGATCCAGGTAGTCGGGATCTCATTCGCAGAAGTCATGGCATTCGCCCGGGAATATCAGGTAATGGCTGCGGTGGATTACCGTAACCAGCCAGATGCTAGGTTCCTGATCTATGATGGCAGGCAGCGGACATGGATGACAGGAAAGTCGCTGGCGTGAAGAGAATTTTGCTTATGTAAGACCGGAAGGCCAGGTATGCATGCGTTCCTGGCCTTTTGTTCGTGTTTGTTGCTTTTTCGAAGCATGACGAAGAGTGTTTTCGTTTGGTAAATATTCCTAAAAAAAACAGAATAAATCTGACTTGATTTGGCATATATGTTGACAAATTTGAAATTGAATGGTACTTTGGACTCAATGCATGTTGCCAGTTAAACGAAATGAAAAAGTGTATTTGTCAGATTAATGCCATGAATATTCTCAATAAAATAGGACTTTTCTTTCGCAGGTTTCATATCAGAAGTCGATTCCTGATCCTTTTTATAGCGAGTACGGTCATTCCAATCCTCATCAGCTTTTCCATCACCTACAGGCAGAATAGCAGGACTCTGCGCAATAACGTGAATGAGACAGTGGAGACGCTGGAGATGCAGACCTCGGACTATCTGTCCGAGAAGCTCAAGAGAGTTATATCGGACAGCAAAGTTATTTCGCGCATGGATAATGTGCGTTATATCCTTCATAACTATTCTGATATTAATATCACCAGGCTTCATTCCCTGCAGAATGAGCTTCAAAGGATCATGAGCTATCGACTGATTTTCAACGACATGGTTACAGAGATTACCCTGTATGGGATTGGCTCGGACCGGAACTCAGGCATCACGATATACGCACCGTATTCCTATCGTTTCCGACCGACGGATGAACAGCTGAAAGAGCTGATGACTGCTGCTGATGACGGAAAGGTGCACTTTTTCAATATCAACAGCAAGAATACTGTGATCCTGTTCAAGACTGTACCGGAACCAGATGGCAGCGGAAACTGCGGCTACCTGTGCATGAGGCTGAATGAGACTGCTTTCTCGGATATCTTCCAGAGACACTATTCGAAGAACATGAAATCCTTCATTCTGAATAAGGAGGGGGTAATTGTTTCC
This sequence comes from Lachnospiraceae bacterium UBA7729, assembly GCA_002482005.1. GTDB lineage: Bacteria > Bacillota > Clostridia > Lachnospirales > Lachnospiraceae > Porcincola. The sequence continues at coordinate 20,168 of DLFD01000056.1, forward strand.
GCCCAGGATGATTCTGCCCTTGCAGAGAAGCTGACATTTGACGATCGGGATGTCAAAAGCCTCCTGAAGAAGGATGGAAGCGCTGAAAAAGATGAGTATACGGTTGTGGAGGAAGGCGGCTCAAAAAAGTTTCTGTATGTTACGAACCTTGTCCCCACCGAGCTGTATCTGGTGACACTGGTCCCAGAATCATATTTCAGAATGAATTTCAGTTCATTTTTGAGAAGTCTGCTGATTGTAGACCTGGTTCTTCTGCTTCTGGCTTTTGTATCGTCACAGATCATCTCTGGAAGTATTACGGAGCCTATAAAGAAGATTCTGTACGTAATCGATGAACATAAGAAGGGGAATTTCAAGACCAGAGTCTGTGATAGCCGAAAGGATGAGATCGGTGTGATGGCACATGCATTCGATGAGATGTCCGGAAGAATTGAGAACCAGATGAAGGCGATCAAGGAGGAGGAGATTCAGAAGAGAGAACTGGAGATCCAGGCACTGCAGGCCCAGATCAATCCGCATTTCATGGCAAATACACTGAATCTGATCTCCAATATCGCAGCCGACAATGAAGTCTATATCATCGAGAACATCGCCTCCTCTATGGAGGAGCTTCTGAGAGACTGTGTCCAGAACAAGGACAGGCTTGTAAAGGTCAGGGATGAGGTTTCGATGCTGAACGGCTATATCAGTATCATGAACTACCGTACATTCGGGAAGTTCAAAGTGCATATACAGATCGAGGACGGAATCAATGATTTACTCATTCCCAACATGATTCTGCAGCCGATTGTCGAGAATTCGATCCTGCATGGGATCATGGTGCTGACAGACAGAAGGGGTCAGATCGTGATCAACGGTGTCCGTCAGGGCATGAAGCTGATCTTTACGGTCACGGACAATGGCGTCGGGATGAGCAGGGAGCAGATCAAAACGATCCTGGAGAACAGGAAGAAAAATACGGAAAGAAGCCGTTTTACTAGTATCGGTATTGGAAATGTGAATGAGCGTATTCATCTGATGTACGGGGATGTTTACGGGATATCCATCGAAAGTGTGCAGGGCGTCTTCACGACTGTCACAATCCAGGTTCCTGTAGTCACGGAAGGCGGTGACTGAGCGATGTACAGGGTATTGATCGTTGATGATGATTCGCTGGAGAGACTTCATCTGAAGAATGATATCGACTGGGAGAAACTGCAGTGCAGGAGCGTTGAAGAAGCATTTGACGGTCTGGATGCGGTCGGGAAGATCAGAAACCGCACGCCGGATCTGGTGATCACGGATATCGAGATGCCCAGGATGAACGGGGTGGAGCTGATCAGCTATCTTGCCGGCCACTTCCCTGATGTGGCCGTTATCGCACTGAGCGCATATGACGACTTCCAGTATGTACGGGGCAGTCTGAAGAACGGGGCAGCTGACTATCTGCTGAAGAACCGGCTGACAAAGGAAAACTGCGAGAAGGTCCTTGCAGCAGCGCTCGCTTCTGCAGACAGGAAAAGGGAGAAAAGTGCGACAGCCCCTGTATCTTCTGTGTTGGAGAAGGTTCTGGAAGGGGACGAAGAGGTTAGGGGATACGACCGTTTTTCTTATTATGTGGTGGCGGTGATCACGGTTCGCGACCGGAATGCAGACAAGAAAAGGAAGCACTACATCGGGTCAATCGTAAGGGAGACTCTTATGATCTACGATTGGAAGTTTCAGATCTGCCGGTGGGAGGATACGTTCGTTGTCCTCTTCGAATATGATACTTATCCACTTCTTCAGGATATCAGGGATGTTCTGGAACAGGTCCGGGACAATATTGCAAACTTTGCCATGGTGCAGATCGATTTTGCATTGAGCTCTGCTTTTCAGAATCTGGTCGACGGAAGGTATGTATACGATTCGCTCTGCCGGACAAAGGATACGGAAAAAGAGGAAGACAGCGGGCTCGGCGACATCCTTTCAATCGAAAAGATGCAGAAGTGGGATGCTGCGTTGGAACAGGGAGACAGGGGCAGAATCGTGTACACGGTCTATGACATCTTCACGGCGATCGGGCAGAAGGAACTTTCAAGGCGTGAGGCTTCCATCATCCTGATCGAATTCTTCAATGTGATCCGGAGAAGAACAGACCGGCTTGTGCAGAGCGACCGCGTGAGACATTTTATAAGGAACATGGGAAAAGACCAGAAAGAGAGTACGGCTACAGCTTCGGACGACCTGAAGAGCCTGATTCTGAAGTACGGAACCGGATATGTGGAACTTCAGGCGACTCAGTCGGCGGAAGGATATCATTCCATCGTGAGGGACTCTGCAGCTTATATCCGACAGCACTATACAGAGAACATCTCCCTCAGAGACGTTGCAGACAATATCGGCGTGAATAAGGACTACCTGAGCAGACTTTTCAAGAATGATACTGGCGAAAATGTGGTTGAGTTCATCAATAGTCTCCGCATGCAGTATGCCATGGTTCAGATCAAAGAGAGCGATAAAGCTCTCAAAGAAATCGCGCTGTCCGTCGGAATCGGGAATTACGCCAGGTTCTACAAGCTCTTCAAGCTGTATTATGGGATGAGCCCGTCTGATGTATCCAGATAATATGAACTCTGTAAAATACTGGACTTATAATAACACTGTGCATAATGACGGAAATAGGAGAAATATGTCAAAATAAAACATCAGATAGTCAATAATTGCAAGCCAATCCCCTTGTTTAACCATGTAAGATTTATGCAGATAAAGCGGTTGGCCGCAACTGGAGGGTTAAATCTTATATAAAGGAGGTTTTATTAGTATGAAGAGGAAACTTGCAATGTTTCTTGCCGGAGTTATGGCGCTGTCGGCAGTCACGGTCGGGACGGTTGGAACGGTTTTCGCTGATGATGCTGGTGATTATACCACGATCGGTGCAACAGATAGCGAGGATGCGACGGTAATCGAGCACTGGACCTTCACCGAGCTGTTCACAGCTTTCTACTCAGATATGGTAGACAAGTGGAACGAAGAGCATCCGGATGATCTCATCAAGATCAATGTCCACGTCCTTCCTTATGATGACATGCATAACAAACTGCAGATTGCACTGAACTCCGGAACAGGAGCTCCGGATACGGTCGATATCGAGATCAGCAAATTCGCAAACTTCACAGAGGGCGACAATGTACAGCTGATGGATCTGTCTGAGCAGGCAGCACCGTATGAGAAGGATGTCCTTCAGGCAAGACTAGATATCTTCAGTAAAGACGGAAAGCTTTACGGAGCACCGACTCACGGCGGAGCCACCGTAGCATTCTATAACACAAAGCTCCTGTCTGAAGCTGGCATCGACTACACCACCATCAAGACATGGGACGACTTCAAGGAAGCAGGATCCAAGTATTACGAAGAGACCGGAAAGAACTTTGGCAACCTGGATACTTCCAGCAATATGCTCTTCAATCTTCTGGTTGCAGAGATGGGCGCTGATTATCTCGATGCAGACGGAAACCTTGCAGTAAACAATGAAGGGGTTGCCAAGGCGCTTCAGCTTGAGAAGGATCTGTTTGACGCACACGCGATCTCCATCGTCCCAGGCGGCCAGGCTGACGCGGATGAAGGATACGGTGCTTACAACAACGGCGATTTCACAGTAATGATCATGCCGCTGTGGATGAGTAACAGATGGATTAACTATATGAAGGACTGCAAAGGAAACATCGCAGTCGCTCCGGCTCCGGTCGTTGAGGATACTAAGGCTCTTTCCGTCGGCGGCGGCGGAACAGGTACTGCAGTCGTCAAAACTTCCCCGGTAGCTGACAAGGCAGCTGAGTTCATCGCATACGCTAAGCTTTCACCGTATGCAAGTGAAGTCCAGTGGAATACTCTTGGCAATGATCCGATGAATACTACCACCTGGTCCGATGAAGAGTTTACTCACAATCCGGATAACCAGTTCCTGGAGTACTATAACAACAATCCGTTCGATACATTGAACGCGATCAAGGATGGATTCGTTCTTCTGAACTCCCAGACCACGAAGTATTATCCGTCGATCAGCAATGAGTTCAATACCGTCGTATTCAACGCAGTATTCGAAGATGGTGATGATATTCAGGAAACTCTTGATATCGCTCAGGATGACCTGACGAACGAATTCGCAGAGTAACGATAACTGGTAACCAGCCGGGATTCTTCACCTGTTGAGATATACCGAAAACCGACCGGACATTACTAATCTGAAAGGGGGCAAGGGCGGAAGCCCCTGTCCCCTTTCCTGATACCATGGTATGCAAAAAGGCTGCCTCAGGCAGGCTTTCTGTATCCTTCTGAGGATGGCTGCCCATGAAAAAAGTGTTTTATTCCAAGAAAGTAGCGCCTTTTGTATTTATCCTTCCTTTTGTGCTGACGGTGATCATCTTCTGGCTGTTACCGGTAGTCAAATCTGTTGTAATGAGTTTTCAGGACGTCCATCCCGGAGCCAATACCTGGGTCGGATTCAAAAACTTCCGAAGATTATTAGGCGACCGCATCTTTGTTATCGCCGTTAATAATACCGTAAAGTTTACAATTGGAATGCTCCTTCTTCTGATTCCGATTCCCATGATGCTGGCATGTGTCGTCAACAGTACGATCATGAAGCATACAAAGATATTCCGAACCATCTATTTCATACCTGCTCTGACATCTGTTGTTGTGGCAGGCACGATCTTCCGGCTGATACTTGGGGAAAGTGATACTGCTCTTATGAACCGGATTCTGATCTTCTTCGGCCATGATCCTGTAAAATGGCTGAAGAAGCCGGGAACCGGGTACTTCGCACTGCTGATCCTTGCCTGCTGGAGATGGATTGGTGTGAACATGATGTATTACATAGCTGGGCTTCAGAACATATCGAGGGATCTCTATGAGAGTGCCGCGATCGATGGTGCAAGCGGCTGGAAGCAGTTCACAAAGATCTCCGTTCCGCTGCTGAAGCCGACAACGACCTATGTTCTCACGATCAGTATCAATGCCGGTCTCGCAATGTTCGTCGAAAGCTACATGCTGTACAAAGGCAACAACTCGCCGAAGAACATCGGTCTTACGATCGTCGGCTACCTGTACCGGCAGGGTATCGAAAAGAATGCGATGGGTTACGCTTCTGCAGTCGGCATTCTACTGATGCTGATCGTACTTGTTATCAACATGATTCAGCTGACCTTGTCCGGATTCTTTAAGAAGGAGGATGCGTGATGAAAAATCCTTCGATCCTTGCAAGAAAAATATTGGGCTATCTGCTTCTTTTCCTGATCGCTCTCTTTATCATCATTCCGATCTATGCGCTGTTTATCGCATCGTTCAAGGATGGGACCGACATGGTCCAGAATGGCATCAATCTGAAGATCGTCCTCTCCGAGATGAATCTTGATAATTATGCGATGCTGTTCTCGAAAGCAGCTCTCCGCTACTGGGTCTGGTATAAGAACAGCATGATCCTGGTTTTCGTCCAGGTTGCTCTGACCCTGATTGTCAGTGCCTTGGTCGCTTACGGATTTGCGGCATATGATTTTCCGTTCAAGAATTTCTTCTTCTTCTTTGTTCTGCTGATCATGTCAATCCCGTTTGAGATCATCATGCTTCCGCTTTATCAACAGATCAATGAGATGAAGATGGCAGATACTTATTCCGCTATATTTCTCCCATTCCTTGCAAATGCTTCAACGATTTTCTTCTTCCGGCAGTATATTATCGGTATCCCAAGAGAGATCATTGAGGCTGGCAGGATCGACGGCGCTACGGAGTATGGAATCTTCTTCCGCCTGATCATACCAATCATGAAGCCTTCTTTTGCAGCGATGGCGATCCTGAATGGCATGAACAGCTGGAACAATGTTCTCTGGCCTCTTCTGGTTCTCAGAACTGACCAGAAGTTCACCCTCCCGATCGGATTGAATACATTGGTTACGCCTTACGGCAATAACTACGATCTGCTGATTGTGGGATCATTCTTCGCAATCATCCCTATTGTGACTCTGTACCTCTGCTTCCAGAAGTACTTTATCGAAGGAATGACTGCAGGATCCGTGAAGGGATGAAAAGAAATGTGTATAAGAGATTAAGAGTCTAAGCGGCTGCCGTCATCAAGGTATGGAGCAGTTGATGGAAGATAAGAATCAGAATGATATTATTCAGGAGAAAAGATAATGATTGATTTTTCAAAAGAAATAGCAGCAACGATCAAGGAGACTGCTTCTCGTCTGCAAGATTCTTCCATCACGACAGTGGAAGATATGATCCGGCCGATGGATGTGTCAAAGTATCCGAACCATATTTTAGACATCCCCTATGGGACCAGGACGGATGCAGAGAAACTCGATATCTTCTATCCGGAAGGATTTTCCAGAGAAAGCGGGGGGAAGCTCCCAGCATTCCTCGAAGTGCATGGGAGTGCCTGGTACTTCGGACAGAAAAGGTCTGTGGAGTTTGAACCATTTCTCTACGGACGGAAGAGAGGATATGCCGTCATCTCAATCGGCTATTCGCTCTGTCCGACTGTGCACTATCCGATGCCTGCGCAGGAGATCAAAGGAGCGACGCGCTTCCTCAGAAGCAAGGCAGATGAGTTTGGAATCGATCCGGACCGAATCGTGCTCTGGGGAGGCTCCGCTGGCGCACATCTTGCGGCACTGGCGGCGGCGAGCTGCGATACCGGCTTCCTGGACAAGGACATCTTCGGACGGGACGAGTACAGCGCAAAGCCGAATGCCCTGGGCCTTTGGTATGGGTGCTATGACTACTATGAGAATGGGAAATATCTGGCAGACTGGATCTACCAGAACCTGTTCGGGGCGGAAGACCTGAGCCGACTCGAGAATATTGTGAAGCTGTCAAGCCCGCTTACCCATCTGACGGGAATGGCCTGCCCAACTTATCTTGAGGCAGGAAGAAACGATTCAGTGGTTCCTTACACACAGTCGGTGGGCTATTACGATCGTCTTGTTCGCTATGTCGGCGAGGAGAACTGCAGCCTGACGATCGTGGAAGAGTGCGATCACGCAGATCCGAAGCTGTTTGCAGAGGATAATGTGGCAAGGATGTTTGACTTCTTCGACAGGTATGTGAAGTGAAAAAGTGCCTATCGGAAAAGAAATAACGGGATCAGCCGTACCTGGGCGACAAATACGCGATTGAGGAAGTCGCCGAAGTTTATGAAAATCACGCGCTCTATTGTCATTACGAATGAGTCGACTGCCACGGTGTACCGAACATCGGCATGAGTTCTGCGTGTACGAAGCAGGAACCGCAGCCGGTTGCTTTTCTGCAGCCCTCGGCAAACACGTCGAGGTGGAGGAGACCAAGTGCTGTGCCAACGGCGATCCATACTGCGAATTCCACGTACAGGTGGTGGATTAAGTGAAAGAAAAAGATTTCTTCATCTGCTTTTACTGAAGATGAATCTTTGAATCCCTTGGAAAGTAGTTGTAATTCTTATGAATATGTTCCCTCATCAGGGATTCCGCAAGCGTCGCATTATGGTCCTTCATTGCCTGCAGAATGCGGACATGATACTCGAGACCTGCAAAACGCATCTTCTCCACAACAGACTTCATGGATTCTTCCAGCACTGGAAGCAGGATCGTGTAGGCTTTGATCAGGAGCGGATTCTCTGTCATCTCGACGATCCTCGAATGAAACTTCAGGTCGTCTTCCGCAAAATCATGAATGGAATCCCTTCCTGCATCCATACGCATATCATCGGTGATCCCTGACAGGATAAGGAGCTCCTTTTCAGCTGCGAGGGGAGCGGCGATCCTGGCACTTTCTGCCTCGATGACTTCACGGAACTGGAAGATGTGAAGCTGAGAGGTCTGTCCGATATACATTAGAGGCATGAGATCCTGAAGAGAATCGGCGGGGCTTACCTGTCTGACATAGGATCCGGAACCATTATGGGTCTCTATCATACCAAGCGCTTTCAGCTTCTGCAGAACTTGCCTTATCGTGATACGGCTGACCATGAACGTATCAGCCAGCTCCGACTCGGATGGGAGTTTATCCCCCGCTTTCCATGTATTATTGATCAGCAGACGACAGATTTGATCGAAGACCTGATCGACTGCATTCACTTTCTTGACAGGTGTAATCTCCATGATAATCCTTCAGTGTTCCTGACGGCCTTCCTTG
>DLFD01000060.1 GCA_002482005.1 Lachnospiraceae bacterium UBA7729
AGGAATTTGCAATTGCAAATTCCGAGAGTGCGAAGTGTTATAGGATTGCGAGAGCAGCGAAGCTGCGAAGCAATCCGCATCATCAGTTGGGGGCAAAAGGGACTTTTGGCCCCAACATCATTATTATTGGGAAACATGAGATCTATGAATATCGGTCTAAAGCAAAGAAAAGCACATGGACGTCTCTGTGGAAGCAGCCGGTCTGCCCGGAGATCTCTTCTTCCGGGTCTATGTATTGTCATGGTCCTGGCAGCCGGATGCTCCGGCAGGGAAACCACAGAAAGTACTGACCTTCACGATTCGGAGGATTCTTCCATGCAGGAGCTGGAAAAGACCCGGGTCGGCGGCTTCGTCCGCTTCGGCCGCTACCCGCAGGACCCGGCTCAGAAAGACGGCGCTCAGCCACTTGAATGGATCGTCCTCGACAAGAGACCTGGCCGCCTTCTCCTCCTGACCAGGTACGTGATCGCACTTGAAGCCTTTCACAGACAAGGGCAAAAGATCACCTGGGCCGGCTCTGATCTCCGGAAAAGTCTGAATGGAGACTTCCTTGAAAGTGCCTTCACACCAGACGAACGCGAGATGGTCCTGGAGACGACAAATGATACGACAGAGAATCCGGACCGGGGTACTCCCGGAGGCGGGGAAACCGATGACTATGTCTTTCTGCTCTGCCAGGAGGACATCGACTACTACATGGATTCTGACTATACCCAGTGGGAATTCGGTTCGGCTCAGGCAACCAGGGCGGCGAAGGAAGCCGGCGTCTACGTGGACGATGAGAACGGCTGTTCACCATGGTGGCTGAGATCGCCCGGCTATGACGAGTACAGTATCCAGTTCGTAGATCCGGACGGGACCCGCTACAGCCCGGGCGCCAATGCCGACATCGATTACTATTACGGGGTGAGGCCGGCGATGTGGGTCTCCATTGAAGGGAAATCATGAAAAAATTCAGAAATTACTCTTATCAAAGTCTCAGACGGCATCCTGTGAGGACGCTGCTTCTGGGACTGCTTACCGCCCTTCTTGCCCTGTCCCTTCTGCTCAGCATCCAGATGACGGATGCCCTGAAGGATGGCATGAATGTACTGGACAGAAGGCTGGGTGCAGACATAACCGTAGTTCCATTTCTGGCATCGACCATGTCCAAAGTGGATGATGTGTCCATGCAGAGTCACCCGGGATACTTCTATATGGACCGGGATGTCCTGGAGGAAGTGGCGGAAGTCAAGGGGGTGAAAGGCGTATCCTGGCAGTATTACATCGCCCAGACGACCATGAAAAATACCGGAAAGACAGCCGACATCTTCGGGATCGATCCAGAGACGGACTTTACGATAAAGCCATGGCTGAGAGAATTGGGAACAGGCAGCATGAAAGCCAAAGGCAGAAAAGACACCAAAGTCACATCTGCTTCACTGCTTGATGACCGTCAGGTCTGGGCCGGCTGCGATCTGGGCATGAAACCCGGGGATGACCTGGGGCTCTTCGGAGTCGACTGCACCGTGACCGGAATTCTGGACAGGACCGGGACCAGCATGGATACTTCCTTCTACGTCAGCCAGGCGACGACGGAGCTTATCATTGACTCCCTGATGGAAGCCGGGACCAATCCGGTTCTTTACCAGATGCCGGACAAACAGGTCTCCACTGTCCTGGTCAAGGCCGCCGATGAGAACAATGTAGACGGGATCCTCGGCTACATCAATATCCATGTGGATGACATCAAGGCTTACCGTGCAAGATCAAGTACCACCCAAAGCTCTGATAGCATCGCAAAAGCCGCCCGCCTGATCGGCGGACTTTCCATAGTTGTCTGCATCCTGACTCTGGCTATTCTTTCCCTGATCTTTCACATGCTCTCTCAGGAAAGAAGAAGAGAGTTCGCGACCCTCCGAGTCCTGGGTGCTTCCCGGAAGATGCTTTCCGGCGTCGTGATGAAGGAAGGACTCGCAATCGGAGCCCTTTTCGGAGCAATCGGAAGTCTGGCAGGACTTCTTCTGACAAAACCGATGACAAGTGCACTTTTTCACAGACTGAACCTTCCGGTTCCGGCGGTGTCGGAACTGGGGGCAGTGAGTGCAGGCGCTTCCGCTGCCGGAGCTGCTGCCATCAGCTTCCTGATCTCTGTGATCGGCAGCTGCCTGGCAGCTTCCATCACTGCTTACCGGGTAAGTAAGGCAGATCCCGGGGCGGCACTCAGGCGCCTGTGATCATCCTTCCCCAGATCGGTCACGGAATTCAGCCCGTCGGCTCAGACAGTAATCTCGATCTGATTGCCTTCAATTCCGACAATGCAGCTTTCGTAGTAGCCGTCCCCGGTCGTTCTGGGGCCGCTGACTACCTGATAGCCATCGGTCATGAGCTTATCTGTCAGCTCATCTACCTTCTCCTTGCTGCCGACAGAAAAAGCGATATGAATGAAGCCTGTTCTGGCCAGGGACTTGGCCTGGTCATCCATGCCCGGTTTGTTCATGATCTCAAGCCTGGCCCCGTCATCAAAAGCAATAAAGTATGACCGGAAATCCGTCTTCTTATTGTGATAGCCTGTGTTCGACCGGCCGCCCAGATACCGGACAAAGAAATCCCTCGCTGCTTCCAGATCTTTTACATACATCGCTACATGCTCAATCTTCATGCTTATCCTCCTTCCTGCTCTGCTGATCTGCACCAGGTTTCAGTTTCCCGGGGCGATAGATGGCTGCAAGCAAAAGTGATCCCATATGCTATTCTCCAACGATGAATGATCTCATGTTCATCCCCTCTTCACCTTCCTCACCCTCATCAGCCAGATCATGCACAGCGTGATCTGCAGGGTGGTCGACAGCGGGGTCGCCAGACCGATCCGGAAAAGCGAGACCGGGCTCTGCCTGCTCATAAGGAAAGACACAGGGACGCGGACGCAGAAAGCGCCGACGATTCCCTGGATCATGACGAACTTCGTCTCCTCCATGCCATTGAAAAAACCGATGAAGCAGAACAGAAAACTGGTCAGCAGGCAGTCGATCGCGTAAGCCTTCAGATAGTCCGCCGCGGCGAGAATGACCTCCCGGTCCTGAGAGAAGATAGACGCCAGCAGGTCGCCGCGGAAGAAGGTCAGAAAGAACATGACCACACCCAGTCCAAACGAGACTGTGATCGCATAGCGAAGCCCCCTGTAAGCACGTTCCGGCTTTCCTGCACCCCGGTTCTGGGCGACGAAGGCCGCCATGGACTGGGCAAATGAAGATGGCACCAGCATGATGAAGGCGCAGACTTTCTCTGCCACCCCGACTCCCGCGGACGCAATGAGGCCGATCGAGTTCACGATTGCCATGATGACCAGGAAGGAGATGCCGACCAGCAGGTCCTGAAGGGCGATCGGAATTCCGATCACGAGGACTTTGCTGATGATCCTGCTGTTCCACCGGACATAGCTCATGCGGAAGCGGAACGGCAGCCGGATCCTGCGGATGAGGACCAGAGACAGCAGAACACTGATCAGCTGGGAGAACACGGTCGCGTATGCAGCTCCGGCAGTTCCCATATGAAAGACCGCTACCAGAAGAAGGTCTCCTGCTATGTTGCAGACACAGGAGATCAGCACAGTGATCAGCGGGGTCTTCGAGTCGCCCAGCCCGCGGAAGATGCTCCCAATCAGGTTGTAGGCGATGATGACGATCGATCCGGCCCCGCAGATGCGGATGTAGGCGGAGGTCAGGTCAAAGGCTTCCTCAGGAGCGTGCATGATCCCCGCCAGCTGCCCTGAAAAAACCGGTACCAGGACCGTGAAGACGATTCCGATGACTGCAAAGAGCATCATGCTGCTTCCGACGATCTTTCCGCCCTCTTCCGGCCGTTTTTCTCCGATCTTCTGTCCCAGGTAGACTGTAGTTCCCATGGACAGGCTGCTGATCAGGTTCGTGATGGTCATCATGATCTGAGAGCCTGTCGAGACCGCAGACACATCTGCCGGCCCGGAAAACCTTCCGACCACAAGCAGGTCCACCGCCCCGTAGAGAGACTGCAGAAACAAGGCAAAAAATACAGGGACGACAAAACGGAGAAGCGGAAACAGGATCCCGCCTGAAGTAAAATCATTCTTCTGCTGCATAAACCGGTTCCTTTCTGTCACATCCCTTGCTCCCCCAAAGACTTCTTTCGTAGTTTACTATATTCTTTACTTTCAGTTAAGTGATAATCTTAGATATGATGTATATTTTAGATAGTGTAAGCTGAACGAGATTG
>DLFD01000093.1:0-9417 GCA_002482005.1 Lachnospiraceae bacterium UBA7729
CGGCGTAGCCGGGTCGAGTAGGCAGACGGAGTCCTGCCTACTCGATCTGCTTTTCTGCCTTTCTGTTAAAATTCTTGTTTTCCTTCGCTGGCTGAGAAGCCTGGCAAGTGAGGCAGGCGAAGGAAACTGAAGAAATTCTTGTTTTCCTTCGCTGGCTGAGAGGCCGGAGGGATTAAGCTAGGCGAAGGAAACTGAAGAAACTCTTGCTTTCCTTCGCTGGCTGAGAGGCCCGGGGGATTAAGCTGGGCGAAGGAAACTGAAGAAATTTTTGTTTTCCTTCGCTGGCTGAGAGACCGGGCAAGTGAGGCGGGCGAAGGGAACTGAAGAAATTCTTATTTTTCTTCGCTGGCTGAGAAGCCGGGCAAGTGAGCCGGGCGAAGGAAACTGAAGAAATTCTTGTTTTTCTTCGCTGGCTGAGAGACCGGGCAAGTGGGGCGGGCGAAGGAAACTGAAGAAATTCTTGTTTTTTTCGCTGGCTGAGAGACCGGAGGGATAAGCCGGGCGAAGGAATCTGAAGAAATACTTGTTTTCCTTCGCTGGCTGAGAGACTGTGCAAGTGGGGCGGGCGAAGGAAACTGAAGAAATACTTGTTTTCCTTCGCTGGCTGAGAGGCCTGGGGATGAGCTGGGCGAAGGAAACTGAAGAAACTCTTGTTTTTCTTCGCTGGCTGAGAGGCCTGGCAAGTGAGGAGGGCGAAGGAAACTGAAGAAATTCTTGCTTTCCTTCGCTGGCTGAGAGGCCTGTGCAAGTGGGCCAGGCGAAGGGAATTGAGAAAATACTTGTTTTCCTTCGCTGGCTGAGAAGCCGGGCAAGTGAGGCGGGCGAAGGGAGCTGAAGAAACTCTTGTTTTCCTTCGCTGGCTGAGAGGCCTGGGGGAATGAGCCAGGCGAAGGAAGACAGAAACGGGGCCGGATCCCTTTCTTCCGAGAGGCATCCGGCCCTGTTATCTTCTTTTCTCTTCTTTCTTATCAGTCCACAAGATGTGCTTTGACAAGCTGGGTGTGGATCCCCGGAGCCACGATCGCTGCGAGGACCATCTTGACGAGGTCTTCTGCGACGAACGGGATGACGCCGACTGCAAGAGCAGCAGGGAAGGCCATCTTGGCGGAATAAGCAAGCCATGTGGTTCCGAGAATGTACGGGATCCAGGTGGCAGCTTCCATGACGATGGTGTTCAGGATGATGTTCTTTACAGAAGCTTTTCTATGCTTTTCGATGAAGAGACCCATGACGATGATCATCGGAAGGAAGCCGATGATATATCCGCCGGTCGGACCGACCAGCTTGCCGAGTCCTCCTGCAAAGTCGGAGAAGACCGGAAGTCCGACTGCCCCGAGCAGGCAGTAGATGATGAATGCGATGGAAGTACGTCTGGTTCCTACGATGAATACGAAGAAGTAGAGGACCAGGTTTGTCAGCGAGATCGGGACGGGCCCGATCGGGATGGAGAGCGGCGCCAGGATGCAGAGGACTGCGGCCAGAAGCGCGATGGAAACAAGCTCACGGACATTGCTCTTATTCTTTTCTGCTGCTGCGGTTGTTGATGCCATAATGATATTCCTTTCCTGAATGTATCGTATGGGTATGCTGGGAAGTTATGCGCGTGCCGCGGCCGGACCGCAGTCTGATCCTTCTCCGAGAGACCAGGCCGGAGTGGTGTCACGGCCAAGGCTTTCCAGCATCGCTTTGTCCTTCCTGATCGTGGAGCCTGAGGTGGTCAGCATGTTCCCGGTGATGGAAGCGCTGGCTCCGGCCATAAAGGTCAAAAAACCGTTGTCTGCCATAAGCGCGCGGCCACCAGCCAGGCGGATGTTCGCCTCCGGGTTGATGTAGCGGAAGAGCGCGATCGTTCTGACAATCTCATCCTCAGTGAGGCGAGGAACATCTGCAAGGGCTGTGCCCGGGATCGGCATGAGGCTGTTGATCGGGATGGACCCGATCCCCAGTTCATTCAATGTGACTGCCATGTCGATACGGCCATCCCAGTTCTCGCCCATTCCGATGATGCCGCCGGAGCAGACGCAGAAGCCTTCCTTCTGAGCACGCTTTATGTTGGCAATCTTGTCGTCAAATGTGTGGGTGGTGCAGATATATGGGAAGAATCTTCTCGATGTCTCAATATTGTTATGGACCGAGGTCACACCTGCCTCATGGAGGCGATGGAATTGCTCTTCAGTCATAAATCCGAGTGAGCAGCAAAGGTCGATCTTAAGCTCTCTGTGCATCCGCTCGAAGACATGTATGATCTTCTCAAAGTCTTCCGGAGTCGGTCCCTTGCCGGAGTCGACGATCGCGAAGCGGTCGACGCCTTCGTCCTGGTTGGCCTTTGCCTGTGCGATGATCTCGTCTTCATCCATGAAGTCGTAGACCTCGCAGCTGGTGTGATGGAAAGCCGACTGTGCGCAGAACTTACAGTTCTCGCTGCACTTCCCGCTGCGGCCGGAGATGATGGTGCAGAGATCGACTTTATCTCCGCAGAAAGTTTTCCTGAGCTTGTCGGCGCCTTCCTTCAGCGGGGAAAGATCGCAGGTGACAAGCTGGCGCAGGTCATCCTCACGGGAAAGCCGGCGTCCTCCGATGATCTCATCGGCGAGTATTAATGGATCCAAGTCAATACCTCTTCTTTCTTCATTGAAATGCTATCTGATCATGTGGATTCCATGGGAATGCTATCTGATCATGTGGATTCCATGGGAATACTGTCTGTTCATGTGAGTTCCATAGGAATGCTGTCTGATCATGCTGATTCCATGGGAATGCTGTCTGGTCATGTGGATGTCGGAACGATCATAAGGGCTGCTGGTTCGGGGCCCACTGCTAATGTTAACCTTATCCGAGCGATAGGGTAACAATATCTAACGCTGTTTGTCAACCCTAACATGAGGAAAGTGGCGATCCCAACATGAGGAAAGTGTCAACCCTATCATGAGGAAAGTGCAGCCCTAACATGGAGAAAACGTCAATCCTGACGTGAGAAAAGTTGACAATAAAAACATTTCCTATCATAATGTGGGAAATATCGCAGGCATATTATTCTGCCTGGAAAGGAAGAAGCATGGACATTAAGAAACTTGCCGAAGAGATCATCGGAGGGAGGCGCCTGACCCAGAAGGAAGAGTGCATGGGGCTGATCGATGCGGACCTCGATGAGCTGACAACGGCGGCGGACAGGATCCGGGAAAAATTGACCGGAAACCGTGCGGATCTCTGCGCGATCATCAGCGGCAGGATGGGGCGCTGCCCGGAGAACTGCAGGTTCTGTTCCCAGTCGGTATGGAACCATACAGGGATTGACAATCACTCGTTCCTGGACATCGACACGATCCTACAGGACTGCGAAAAGTATGCGAAGATGGGGGTCGACCGCTATTCGATCGTCACAGCCGGACGCCTATGCGAGGGCGAAGACCTGGAGAAGTCGATTGAGTCCTATGCAGCGCTTCATGAAAAATTTCCGGACATGATCCTCTGCGCATCACAGGGACTGATGACTTCCGAGGCTTACCGGAGGATGAAGAAGGCAGGGGTGACCATGGTCCACATGAACATCGAGACCTCAAAGCGCTACTTCCCGAATGTCTGCACTTCCCATAGCTACGAGGAAAAACTGGAGGCCATCGGAAGGGCCAAGGAAGCAGGACTCGATATCTGCTGCGGCGGGATCATCGGGATGGGAGAGAATTTCGAGGACAGGATCGACATGGCACTGACCATAGCAAGGCTGCATGTGCAGTCGATCCCGCTGAACGCACTGGTACCAATCAAGGGGACTCCTTTCGGGAATATGCCGCTCCTTAGCAATGAGGACTTCCTGCGCACTGTCGCGATCTTCCGGTTCATCAATCCGGACGCGGTCATCCGGATCGCAGCCGGCCGCTATCGCTTCGAAAACAGCGGAGAAGCTCTCTTCCACGCAGGGGCGAACGCAGCGATCACCGGACACATGCTCACGACATCCGGCACCGGGACAGAAGAAGACCGGAAGATGCTGGAAGAACAGGGGTTCCGGCTGAAGCCATCTTCATAAGAGACTTGGGACTGACATTATCCGAATAAATTGGTGAGTATATGGAAAATGTCCCAAATTATTGACATAGCTGTTGCTTAATGCTAAAATACTTCCAGTACTTGACAAAGGCGCCGGGCTTTTCTACTCGGCGCTTTTCTTTTTGCCCAACTCTTCAGGAAGAGTGTAATTGCCTGATCCAGCTCTGCGCAGATATCTGCCGGAGACAACTCTTTAGGAAGAGTGTAATTGCAGCCAATAGAGCTGCAAAGGGCTGCATGAAAGAGAGGAGTGTGTCTTATGAAAAAATCATTGGTCTGTGCAGCTGCTGTCCTGATGAGCGCCGTCATGTGCGTTCCAGCATGGGCAGGAGAGACTGAGGCTTCGGCCGAAGGAGGCAGGAAGTATGTGATCGCGACCGATACAGTCTTCAAGCCTTTCGAATATACCGATGAGAATGGCGATTTCGTCGGAATCGATGTTGAGATCCTTGATGCGATCGCCAAGGATCAGGGATTTGACTATGAGCTGAAGAGCCTCGGCTGGGATTCTGCTATCGCTGCCTGCCAGGCAGGACAGGCGGATGGTATGATCGCCGGAGCCTCCATCACGGATGAGAGAAAGCAGACCGGCTGGATCTTCTCCGACGGCTACTTCAATGCGACCCAGACCATGACAGTCAAGGATGATTCCGATATTGCAGGCTTCGATGATCTGAAGGGCAAGACCGTCGGCGTCAAGACGGGAACCCAGGGCGCAGCCTATGCGGAGAGCCTGAAGGACCAGTACGGCTTCGAGATCACGTACTTCGAGGATTCTCCGACCATGTACCAGGCAGTCACCGGAGGTCAGGTCGTCGCCTGCTTCGAGGATACTCCGATCATGCTGACCTCCATCAAGGAAGGAAATCTTCCGCTGAAGGTCCTCGAAGATACCGCTAACGAAGGCTCTCCTTACGGCTTTGCTGTATTCAATGACGGCGAGCAGGATCTGATCGATCTGTTCAACGCAGGACTCAAGGATATCAAGGCAGATGGCACTTACGACGAGATCATCACCAAGTACCTTGGAGCCGATGCCGTTCCTTCTGAGACGGAAGCAGAGACCGAGGCTGAGTAATATCGGTATGTTACGATACGTTATATGGGTATAAGCTGCGGAAGGGGCTGCCGGAGTGAGAACTGCGGCAGCCTTTTCTCTATGTGAAGGCTGCGAGCCGCATGGGGCTCTATGTGAAGACTGCGAGCCGCATGGGGTGGCCACGCCTCAATGGGAAAGCCTCAATGGGAAAGCTCCGATGCGGAGGCAGCTCACCTGACATGCGCAGTAATTGAGATGGAGCATGTGGGATGGAAGCGGTGTGGTCGGACCGGGTAGAGGAGACGAAGTCACCTCCGGCCAGATCAGACGACTGCATCTGCGTTCTCATATCTATATATCGTCATCGGTCGATACTTATGGAAATGCGACTTACACCAGGAAGGAAAGAATCCTCATGTCTTATATCCTGACAAACTACGGCGGCCTTCTCCTGAGGGCTATGGGCCAGACGCTTCTCCTGACGCTGAGCGGTCTGTTCTTTGCGTCGATCATCGGAGTCATCTTCGGTCTTCTGGCGGTCTCCCACAACAGGATCTGTAACTGGATCGAAACGATCTTTATCGATATCGTCCGCGGCGTTCCTATGATCGTTCTGGCTTACTTTGTATTCTTTGGCATTCCGTACTTCATGAACAACACCCTCGGGAAAAATGTGACTCTCAGTGCTCTTACGGCCGGCACGATCTGTCTGTCGCTCAACTGCGGCGCCTACATGGCAGAGATCATCCGCGCAGGCATCCAGTCCGTGGACCCCGGACAGATGGAGGCGGCAAGGTCCCTTGGCCTGACCTACGGGACGGCTATGCGGAAAGTTGTGATGCCGCAGGCCATCCGAACCATGATTCCGACGATCATCAGCCAGTTCATCATTACCCTGAAAGACTCGTCCATCCTGTCCGTCATCGGGTTCCCGGAGCTGGTCAACACAGCCAAGAACATTGTGGCAAACACATTCATGTCCTTCCAGACCTGGCTTGTCGTTGCAATCATGTATCTGATCATCATCCTGGCTCTCTCAAAGGCGGCCAAGGTCATCGAGAGGAGGCTCAATCGTGGCAGAAAGAAAGTCTGACGTCAAGATTCACGTATCTCACCTGAAGAAGTATTTCGGGAAGCTGGAGGTCCTGAAAGATATCTCCCTGGACGTTCACGAGGGGGAGGTTGTCGTCATCATCGGACCGTCAGGATCTGGGAAATCCACATTTCTGAGATGCATGAACCGCCTGGAGATGCCGACCGGCGGTGAGATCTATGTGAACGGCATGAACCTCCTGAGCAGGAAGACCAACATCAACCTGGTCCGGCAGAACATCGGGATGGTCTTCCAGCACTTCAACCTGTTTCCGAACATGGACGTCCTGAAGAACCTTATGATGGCTCCTCTTGATCTGAAGAAGGGCGATAAGATCCACCTGGAGCAGACCGCCATGCAGATGCTGGAGAAGGTCGGCATGACCGAGAAGGCGCATGCATATCCGGAGCAGCTGTCGGGCGGCCAGCAGCAGCGGGTCGCCATCGCACGGGCACTCTGCATGCACCCGGACATCATGCTCTTCGATGAACCGACCTCCGCACTCGACCCCGAGATGGTCGGAGAAGTGCTCGAAGTCATGAAGGAGCTGGCGGCCGAAGGCATGACCATGGTCGTTGTCACTCACGAGATGGGTTTTGCACGCGAGGTCGGCGACCGCGTCCTCTTCATGGACGGCGGCTACATCGTCGAGGAAGGCACGCCGGAGGAAGTCCTGAAAAACCCGAAGGAGCAGAGAACGAAAGACTTCCTGAGCAAGGTACTGTAAGCAGATATGGCATATCTCCTATGTATGCCTACATACTGGCTTTCACCAGGGCCTGGAAGATCTTCCTGGAGTTTTCGTCCTCGCGGAAGGTGAATTCAGGATGCCACTGGACCGCCCACAGAAACATTTTCTCCGGAGCGTACACAGCCTCGACCAGACCGTCTTCCGAGTGGGCCATCGGGACCAACCCGGTGCCGATCTCTTTCACGGCCTGATGGTGGTAGCTGTTGACCTGTATCCTGGTTTTGCCCAGCAGCTTTTCCAGAGGGGAATCTTTCGTGATCAGTACATCGTGTTCTGCATGGTGCTCCGCGTAGGGCGGCGCCATGGTATGGCGGATGAGCGGAAGAGCGGAGGCGGCCTCACTGGCCGTCCTGCCTTTCTGCTCAGACCCGCAGGAAGATGCGCATGAGCAGAATCTCGCCTGATACTGTGCCGGGATGTCCTGCCACAGCGTCCCGCCTCTCGCCACGTTGAAGAACTGGATCCCGCGGCAGATCCCGAGCGCAGGCACATCCTGCGACCAGCACCAGGAGAAGACCATGCTTTCAAGGGCGTCCCTGGCGTCACAGAATGCTTCGTCTTCCGGGATCGGCTGTTCCTGGTAGAGGGCGGGGTCCACGTCATGGCCTCCCGTGAACAGATAGCCGTCGATATGTTCCCGGATACCTGCAAAGCCGTCTTCATCCAGTCCAAGCGGCAGCATCAGAGGAACAGCGCCTGCCTGAAGAAGACCATCAAAATATCCAGGGACCATCCACTGACTTTCTTTCTCATCATCGTAAAGCGGCATCACGCCGATCACAGGTTTTCTCATCTGCATCCTCCAATCTTGCCCGGGTTGGATTCCGGTATCATGATGCATCTTTGCCGGGCGCATCCACCATAGGATCAGCCTGTCTCTGGTGTCAATTCATGCAAGCACGGGCGGCGTTTTGTGGCTCGTCGCCTAATCGAGTAGGAGGCAACTTCGTCTCCCCTACTCGATCCGGCTGCGCCGCTTCCATCTCGTGCGCTATGCGCACTCGATGTTCGCGGTCGCCGTACAAAAAGGAGCAGGCAGGTCATCCCTGTCTGCTCCTTTGCATCACTCCATTATAAGCGCTGATCCGGTAGCCTGCAACCATCTCAGCAGGCAGATCGTGATCCTTTTTGTGTATCGGCTGCAGGGACTTCCGGCTGTCTGCATACTTGGGTGAAAATGTTCTTCTGCCTTCTTCCTCATGGGCTGCAGTTTTTGCATGGCCGGTATCCTTCTGCGATCAGCTCTTCCCTGCTCTTGGTCGACTTTGCCATGTTCTTCGGCTTCATCTGCTTCACGGAGTCGCAGTCCGGCAGGTGGATGAGCTTTGATCGGGTATTGAGAATGTAATATCCGCCGGCAATTCCGTCAGCATCTGTTTCGGATCCTTCCTCTGTCTGTTCTTCCGGTATCACTCCCGGTGTCCAGTCATCGCACGGATCCTGCGAGAACCAGTACCGGGAGCCATCCGAATACACGGTGACTTCTCCCTGCCGGTCCGACCGGAAGATCTGAGAGCCTGCTGCCCGGATCCTATCGAGGGCGTCCTCAGCCGGGTGACCGTAGCAGTTCCCGGCTCCGCAGGAGATGAAGGTATATTCCGGGGCGACCGCCGCGAGAAATTCGCTGCTCCCGGAATAGCTGCTTCCGTGATGTCCGGCAACATAGACCTCGGAATCCAGTTCAGGGCTGGCGGAGAGGATCGCATCCTCCTCCGCTTCGGAAGCATCCCCTGTCACGATGACGCTGAAGTCCCCGTATGTCACGCGGACGGCAAGAGACCGGTCATTCTCCTGCTCGGCTGACGGATCATCGGAGAGCACCCTGATCTGCGCGTTCCCAAGCTGGTAGATCTTCCCTGCTTCAGGATGTTCCTCTTCGGCGACGGACCCTGCGGCTGCCTCTGCGAAGGAACGGCAGATTTTTGTATCCGTAACGTAGTCCGGGCAGAGCAAGGTATCGACGGAAGTCGTTTTCAGCAGACCGATCAGACCTGCTATATGATCTTCATCGTAGTGGGATGCGATCATATATCGAAAAACGTCGATTCCATGCTGCTTTACCCAGCTCACGACATAGGAAGAACTTTCCCGGCCGCCGCCGTCATAGACCATATATTCACCGTCGGCCTTCAGAACCAGGGACAGACCCTGCCCGACATTCAGCATCGTCATCTCAAAAGGCCCTTCGCCCGGAACATCTTCCGCAGAAACATATCTTTCCGGAACCGGCAGGGCAGCGGACAAAAGCAGAGCAAGAAGCAGGATAAGGACGGCTGCCGGAAGATTGGAGATCTTCTTTGAAACCCTGATTTTCATACACAGATAACCTTTCTGGATCGCATAATGATGCGTGTGACAAAAGGGACTTTTGGCGCACGCATCATTATATGCGAAAAGGATGCCATATGGAATCACCCCGCGAGGTCATGCCTGCTCCCACGCTGCAGTTTTCATAACGCCTAGTGGCATAATGTATACTGTCCGTTG
>DLFD01000093.1:9485-38921 GCA_002482005.1 Lachnospiraceae bacterium UBA7729
TTGGATAATTCCATGACGCCCAGTGGCATAATGTATACTGTCAGTTGATTAATTTCCTGCCACTCATGTGCAAGATGTATAGAAAGTGTTAAGATAAAACCTAATTAATGTATTTTCCTGACATGAAAGTGAGAGTGGAAGATGAGCGGGGACCGTTACCAGGTACTTGAAGATGAGAAGATTTTCCGCGACGTGCTCAACAAGGGCATGTTCTACGCGAATTCCTTCGTCAACAAGTTTTACCTGATCGGGCTGAACCAGTATCCGGTCGCAGCGCCCGAGGACGGGAAGAAGAGCGACGATTTCATCCGCCTTTTCCACATCTCCCGTATCGTCTACGATAGAGATGAGATCGCCAATGACAAGCTGATCAGTGTCTACAGCGCCATCTACAACATCCAGGCGACCAGCATTCTGGTCATCAAGAGTCATGGCCACGTGCTCGATTTCTACCTCGGCGTCCGTTCGGACGACAATGCCTCCACGGCGGAAGCGATCCTCCAGAAGAGTCTCAGGGGCAATTTCCCCGGGAGCGTCATGGACCCGATCCCAAAACAGCAGATCACGGATGTCCTCTCGGACGTGAACAGTCAGGGCAGGTTCGGCTGTGAGATGAATGTGGCGTCCGTCTCCATCGTCCCTTCGACGAGGGATGAGGACAAGACGAAGTTCGTCCAGGGGATCGAGAAGTTCATCGATACGATGCGGGGAGAGGACTACACTGCGATCATCCTGGCGGAACCGGTCAGCAAGGCGGAGCTCGAGCAGAGAAAGCAGGGCCTTCTGAGCCTGAGAAGCACGCTCACCCCGTTCGAGACCACGCAGCTGTCCTACGGTACCAGCGAAAGCAAGGCGGTGACGAAAGGACTCACAAAAACATTTTCAGACTCCGTGAACAGCAGCATCACCGAGACTAACGGAAACTTTCACATGAAGAACCACGGCTTCAGCACCGGTGCCAGCTACAGCTTCTTCGGACTGTCTCTGAACAGCAGCTTCAACATAGGGTCAGGGACTGGCAATTCTTTCTCCACGGGAGAGACCAGAGGAGATACAAGAACGGAGGGGACTTCCGAGCAGGACAGCACGACCGATACCACCGGAAGCACACGGACCATCACACTCACCAGTCAGAACCGGGCGGTCACCTACATCGGGGAGAAGATCGAGCAGCATCTGAAGCGGATCCGCAACTGTGAATCTTTCGGCATGTGGGATGTAGCCTGCTATTTCGTCTCCGGCAATATCCAGACTTCGGTCGTCGCGGCAAGTACTTACAAGGCGCTCATGTCCGGCTTCGATTCGGGAGCTGAGAATTCCTATGTCAACGTCTGGTCGAGCCAGGACCAGGACCGGACGCCGAAGGTGCTCGAGAGCCTGCGCTACTGCATGCATCCCGTCTTCGAGATCCCGGAGAATACCGAAGCTTTCTACACAGACTCCCAGTTCGTCACGCCCAGCTGCATGGTCAGCGGCAATGAACTTCCTTATATCATGGGGCTCCCTGCGAAGTCGGTCCAGGGCGTCACGGTCCTCAGCATCGCCGAGTTCGGACGCAATGTCATGTACACAAAACCTCAGGCGGGACGCCGGAAGCAGATCCGTCTGGGCCAGGTCTTCCACATGGGAAGGGAAGAGGGGACGCCGGTCATGCTCGACCTTCAGAGCCTCACGTCTCACTGCTTTATCACGGGCTCGACCGGATCCGGCAAATCCAACACAGTCTACCGGATCCTGGATGAGATGATCAGCCAGAACATCCCGTTTCTGGTCATCGAGCCGGCCAAGGGCGAGTACAAGCGGTGCTTCGGCGCCCTTCCCGGCATCAATATCTACTGCACGAACCCGGGTTATTTCTCGATGCTGAAGGTCAATCCCTTTCGCTTTCCGGACCAGGTCCATGTCCTCGAGCATCTGGACCGCCTGATCGAGATCTTCAACGCCTGCTGGCCTCTCTATGCCGCCATGCCGGCGATCCTGAAAGATGCATTCGAGCAGTCCTATGTGCGCTGCGGATGGGACCTTGACAAGTCGATCCACATTCCGAATGACCGGCCGAAGTACCCGACCTTCCGGGACATCATGGAGATCCTGCCCCAGATCATAAACAGCTCCGCCTACTCATCGGATTCCAAGGGCGACTATACAGGCTCCCTCGTGACCAGGGTCAAGTCCCTGACGAATGGCATCACCGGACAGGTCATGTGTGCGGACGATGACATCTCCGATGAAGAACTGTTCGACCAGAACACGATCGTCGACCTGAGCAGGGTGTCCTCAGCCGAGACCAAGTCCCTTCTGATGGGCGTCATGATCCTGAAGCTGAACGAGCACCGCATGTGCACTTCGAAGGAGAATCAGCCGCTCCGCCACATCACGGTCCTCGAGGAGGCCCACAACATCCTGAAGAGGACGGGCGGCGCCAGGACCGGCCAGGATTCGGCCGATGTCCAGGGCAAGTCGGTGGAGATGATCAGCGCTTCGATCGCCGAGATGCGCACCTACGGCGAAGGCTTCATCATCGTCGACCAGTCGCCGACAGCAGTGGACGTCTCCGCGATCAAGAATACCAATACCAAGGTCATCATGAGGCTTCCGGACTTTGACGACTGCCAGATCGCCGGGCGGTCCATCGGTCTTAGCGATGACCAGATCCACGAGATCTCCCGCTTCCCGCTCGGCGTCGCCGCTGTCTTCCAGAACAACTGGACGGAGGCGGTCCTGACCAAGGTGGACAGGAGCCAGGAGAAGTATCACAGGGAAGACGAGATCGTCCGCGGGACCGATATGGCGGAGGTCAGGGGAAGACTTGCTGCCGAACTGATCACCGACTACGAGTGCGGCTATCTTCAGGATGGCGGCAACTTCGAGCTCACGGAGCTCCAGGCGATCATCCGCGAAAGCGAGATCACGGACAGCAAGAAGAAAGAGCTCTACTCGGCTGCCGCCCGCCTTTACTTCTTCTTCGAGGAGAATCCCGGCACCAGGAAGAATTTCTCGGTGCAGCTGGCGCGCCTCATGGACTGCGACGGGCTCTTTGCACTGCTGCAGATCCGTTTCAGCAGATCCTATGCGGGGACGGAAACATTTACAAAGGAGATCATCGACAAAAAGGACAGACAGGCGATCATCCGGTGGTACAAGGACCTTGACCGGTACATCGACGATTATGTCTATATCAGCGACCGTCACATGAAAAACCGCCTTCTCTACTATCTGATCTTCAGCAAGAGGGCGAGGACCATGAAGTATAACAAGTACAAACTCATCATGGCCCAGCTGTACGGAAGGAGCAAGGCATGAACGAGGTAAGTATCCGCTATGATCCATTTCTGCCTGAGACGAGGATCGAAGTCAACGGGAGGAGACTTTCGGAGTACAGCCCGCTCAACGAATACAGGCATACAGCCTTGACCGAGTGGGTCGATGCATTCTTTCGGGAGATCCGTTATGAGACAAATGGTTCTTACCGGGTCTTTCTCACCGCGCCTCTCTCTGAGAGCGTCATCTTCGAGGCCATGGCGGGAGAGGACAGCTTCTGCGAAGGCGTAAAGACCCATCCGCTTCCGGAGGGCAGGGATGCCGTCTCCAGGCTGGCGGACCTTCAGATGCTCGGGGACACGGACCTGCCGACGGAGGTCAGGGTCGGGATCTGGTCGCCGGATGCATCGCTTCCTGACGGGTTCTTCGAGCTCCTGGGGGAGGAAGGCATCTATTCGGAGGAGGAAGACGGAGTTTTCGTGAACGAGGATGTCCCGCTGACGGTCGTCCGGATCGTCCGGGCGGAGGAAACCTATACGCTGTCTCATTGCGACCTTCGGATCGCCCTGACGCAGGGGGTATCGGACTGGGACATCACGGAGCTCGGCCGCATGGATAAGGAGGTATTTCTCTATGACCTCGGGGAAGGGGACCGTTTCCTCAGGAAGGAGGGTAAGGTCCTGATCTTCTCCACCGGCGGCGAGTCGATCACAAAGCAGGTCATTGACCTGATCGTATCGAGGCTGCTTCCGGAAGTCCTCTCGAACAGGGCGTATGAGATGACGAAGAAGGTGCAGGCTGGCGCCATCCGCCTGCTTCCGGATGAGAGGGAGAGGCTGGATTCCCTCTGCCTGACGGACCGCAGCATAAAGCTGGTCCTCCCGGCTGAGACTTATGCCGGAAGAATGCTCCACGCACAGGTCCGGGTGGTCCCGGAAGGAAGCGTCTCCTTTACACTGAAGAGCAGGTACGGCCTCTTCTCCATAGAAGGAGACCGGCTTACGGCCGCAGGTCCGGGAGTGGATGAGATCGAGCTTTATGCAGACGGAGAAGCCACTCCTTCCGACCGTGTCAGGATCACGGTGAGAAGCGGTGTCCGGATCGGGAGGGTCAGCGTCGATGCGAAGTACCGCATCCTTCCGGCAGGCGGAACGACAAAGGTGGACCTGACTTACTCTCCGGAGGATGCCGTGAATGCGGACGAGATCACATGGAGGTCGGACGATGAGAGCGTAGCCGCGGTTTCGGATGGCCTGATTGCCGGCCGTGGAGAAGGAAGATGCCGCGTGACCGTTGGAACACCAGATGCGGAAGCGGAATTCCAGGTCGAGGTCATGCCGCATCTCCAGAAGGTGGTTCTGTCGGAACGGATCCTCACCCTGTCTGCCGGAGAGCGGAGAAACTGGCAGTATACCCTGGTCCCGGAGAACTGCTACGAGCGGGACCTGATCCGGGTGAGAAGCAGCAATGAACAGGTCGCTTCCTGGTCAGGAGGCTATCTCATCGCGATCAGGCCGGGTGACTGCACGATCTACGTAACCGGACCGGACGGAGAGACGGCGGGCAGCTGCCAGGTCCATGTGACCGGGAAAAGGTGACGAGTATGGCTGGATCCTACTTATATGAAAATCTGAACAAGACGGGCAAGGCAGCCTATGACGGCATTGTCAGTGCAGTCAGAGACCACAGAAAGACTGCCCCGGCCGGAGCCGTGGATGCGAAGCTGGTCTTTGGGGACATTCTTGACAACTACCCGGAGTTTTTCTGGCTGGATACGAGCGTCCACTTTCAGGGCGGCCTGCTGACCGGGAAGAACATGATCTTCCATTATAATTACAGCGCGGGTCAGGTGAGAGAGTATCAGCAGCAGCTGGACGATGTCCTCCGCTTCGTGGACAGGGAGCTGATGAACAGCCACCAGTCGGATTACGACAAGGTGCTGGTCCTTCATGACTTCCTGAAGAAGAACGTCGAGTACGACAAGGAAGCATTCCATGCCGGGGTCAATGCTCCGGCGGAAGCATCCAATCTGGTCGGAGCGCTGATCCTTCACAGATGCGTCTGCGCCGGCTTTTCGAAAGCCATGAAGTTTCTATGCGACCATGAGGGGATCCCGTGCTACGTGGTCTCCGGGATGGGCAACAACGGGATGTTCCGCGGGCCGCATGCCTGGAACGTCGTGAACATCAATGGCATCTGGCAGCACGTCGACGTCACCTGGGACAACCAGTTCATGGATGACAGCAGCCTGCCCAACTATACATACCTCAACATGAGCGATGAGGAGATGAACCGGGACCACACATGGGACAGACAGCTGGCGCCGGAATGCCCGGACGACCCTTACAACTTTTTCCGCATGAACGGATCTCTGATCGACTCAAAGGCGCAGCTGGTACATTACCTTTCTGATCAGTTCGCGATGGAGGAGGAGAACATCCTCTTCCGGGTGAAGAGAGACTCGCCGCTTGCCATGGAGATCGCGGGATACATCGAAACGGCTGTGCAGGAAGCGATCCGGCGGTGCAGGCATGTGAACCCGGTCGTGAGCTATATGTGGATCCCGGAGCAGCTCGTGTATACGGTCAAGGCAGATTACAGCTGAAAGGGGCATGTCGCCCGCATGAGAAAGGCCAGACGGCAGGTAAGCTTATGAATGAAATATCAGAAACCGAATATGATGAGACGAAAGAGTCCCGTGATGCTTCCGAGACCGGCGGCGACTCCCCGGCATCAGCCGGCTCCTCGATCGAAGATGAGGAGCTGACGGATGCTCCTGATGATGCAGACTGCGAACCGGACCTTGAGACGGACACTGGCGACGCAGAAGAGGCGGGGGCCGATGCGAAGGAAGCTTCAGAGGATGCCAGTGAGACAGCCGATGAGGACAGCGCAGAGGAAGAGGACATCGGAGACCCTGATCTCGATGAGAACGTGGATGCTGACGCGGATGAGACTTCTGACGATACGGACGAGCCTTCCGATGATGCGGATGAGACTTCTGACGATACGGACGAGCCTTCCGATGACGCGGATGAGACGCGGAATTCGTCTGAGGGCAGAGGGGACAGCGGCGAGGACCGGAGGGACAGCGATATCCCTTATGCGGATGAGCTGGATCCGGAATCCCTCAGGAAGATGGAAGACCTGAAGGCCAATCTTAAGGAGATCAATCCCAACTTCGATCCTTACGACTACGAGTCGCCGTATAACAGTAACTGCGGCTCCTGCGCAAAGAACGTCGACCGGATGCTGGACGGCAAAGGACTGGAGCCTGCGGATGCCAGGACGCTGTCCATCTCCGAGATGAATGAGGCGACCGGCAAGCAGCAGGTCGAGATGTCTCCGGATGAGATCGCGGACTATCTCCGCAGTCAGGGACCGGACTCTCACGCAGTGGTCGGAATCGACCGTGCGGATGGCCCGGGTCACTGGTTCAACGCCTACACGCCTGATGGCGAGCACGTCTACTGCGTGGACGGTCAGTCCGGGGAGATCACGGGATGGCCGCCGGACTACGGCAATGTGACCAATTGGGATGTGTCCGTGGACACCGAAGGATACAGCAGTCAGAACTATGCAAAGCCGGTATAAGGCACAGAAGATACGACAGGAGGATAATGGATGGACGCACAGACTTTGGCTGCCCTGGCAGAGGCGGCAGCAGCAAGGCTGCGGATCACGGCCGAGCTTGCCATGCAGCACAGAAGGGAACTTCCGGAGAAGGATGCAGTCTATTTTTACAACCCCGCCCGGGGCGGACTGCAGCTGATCGTGGATAATAAGGGAGAGATGCTGATCGCAACGTCCGCGATCACATTTGACCGACTGTATAAGGACTTTTGCTTGGGGAGAAGAAACGGAGAGAGAGCTATGGAAGGATCGAGACAGGAAGAAAGCGCGAAGGTTCAGCCGGAGGCAGCCCCGGTCAGGGATACGGAGCAGGAAGAGGTAAGGCCGGTGCACCCGGAGCCTTCTCCGAAGCAGGAAGAGACCGGATCTGGACAGCAGGCAGAGGCAGCGCAGCCGAAGCAGGAAGAGGCCGGATCTGGGCAGCAGGCAGAGGCAGCGCAGCCGAAGCAGGAAGAGGCCGGATCTGGACAGCAGGCAGAGGCAACGCAGCCGAAGCAGCCTGAGGCACAGCCAGGGCGGGAGGAGCCGGATCCGTCCGGGCAGGAAAAGGCAGAGCAGCCGGAAGGGAAGACGCCGGAGCAGCAGTCTGGCAAGCAGGATCCCAGGATCGACCAGATCCTCACAGCCCTGACACATCTGCAGGAAACATTTGACACCAAGATCGCTGTGGACAAGGTCCAGAACCAGCGCTTCGACAATATGCACAGAGAACTCACCAAATATCAGAACGGAGCTCTTGACAAGCTGATCAGCAGCATGGCGAACGACATCATCCTGACTCTCGATGACATGAAGAAGATCATCGACCAGTATTCGGGAATGGAGGCAAGCGCAGAAGTCTGCGGCAAGCTGCTGAAGCAGTTTACCTGGATCTTCGAGGAACTCCAGGATGTGCTTTACCGTCAGGATATCGAGGCCTATACCGTACCGGGAGACGACGTTGACGTCAGAAGACAGAAGATCGTCGGAACCGTTCCGACCGATGACGAGTCGAAGAACAACAAGGTTGCCCAGAGGGTGGCGGACGGATATGAGAAGGACGGAAAGACGTTCCGTCCGGAGCGCATCCGGGTTTATAAGTACGCGGAGAAAAAATGAGAAAACGATCCGTCAATTTTACAGCCGATTGATACAGAATATTGTATAATCATAGTGAAACTGGTGAAACAAGGACTGTAAATTTTGTGTAATATGACAGAATCTTACGATCATTTCACTATAATAAGGGAAGGGAGAAATATTTATCATGGCAAACAAGATATTCGGCATCGACCTTGGAACCACATATTCCTGCATCGCCTACATCGATGAGAACGGCAAGCCGGTCGTTCTGAAGAATGCGGAAGGCGATCTGACGACTCCGTCCGTCGTACACTTCGAGTCTCCGGAGGAGATCCATGTAGGCGAGGCTGCAAAGGACAGCGCGGTCCTCTATCCGGACCAGGTCGTCACCGCAGTCAAGAGACATATCGGTGAGCCAGGCTATCAGCTGACCATCAACGGAGTCACCTACAAGCCGGAGGATGTCTCCAGCTACGTTCTGAAGAAGCTGGTCGGAGACGCGACCGAGAGTCTGAGAGAAGAGAACAAGCTGGAAGAGGGCGAGGAGATCAAGGACGTCGTCATCACCTGCCCGGCTTACTTCGGAGTCACCGAGCGTGACGCTACCGCAGCAGCAGGAAAGATCGCAGGGCTCAATGTCCTCTCCATCATCAACGAGCCGACCGCAGCGGCCATCAGCTACGGCGTCACGAAGACGGATACCGAGAAGACCGTGCTGGTATACGACCTGGGAGGCGGCACATTTGATATCACCATGATCCGGATCAGCCCGAACGAGATCAGAGTCATCTGCACCGGCGGCGACAAGAACCTGGGCGGCAAGGACTGGGATGCAAGGATCCTGATGTTCCTGAACGAGCAATTCCAGGAGGAGACCGGTTCCGGAGACAACGTCCTTGATGATCCGGAGACTCTTCAGGAGCTCACCCTCCAGGCAGAGCGCGCCAAGAAGCTTCTGAGCGTCAAGCCGAAGGCACCGATCCCGGTAAACTACAACGGAGAGCACGCAAGAGTCGTCCTTACCCGCGAGAAGTTCGATGAGCTGACCGCAGACCTCCTTCAGAGGACCATCGACCGCACCAAGGATATGTTCGCAGAGGCTGAGAAGAAGGGCTATCATCAGTCAGACGTCAGCGAGATCCTTCTGGTCGGCGGATCTTCCAAGATGCCGCAGGTCATGACCAGGATCAAGGCGGAGTTCGGCATCGATGCCAAGCTCTATGATCCGGACGAGGCAGTCGCCAAGGGCGCAGCGATCTACGCTCAGCACATCCAGGACTACAACATCAAGATCGAGGAAGTCGCGAAGAAGAGCGGCCAGACGGTCGAGCAGGTCCAGCAGAAGATCGAGGATGGCAAGACCAGCCTTGAGGATGAGGCAAAGAAGTACGGCATCAGCACCACAGCGCCGGGCGAGGACGAGTTCGGCGGCATCGGTGCAGTCCAGAAGATCATCAACGTCTCCAGCCGCAGCTTCGGCATCATCGCCCTGAACGGCGACGATCAGAGAAGACTTTTCAACATGATCCTCAAGAATGCGGACCTTCCGGCAGAGGTCAGCAAGGAATTCTATACCCTGGCCGACAACCAGAAAATGGTTTCCCTCGAGGTATACGAGTGCATGGTCATGGAAGACGAGGTCGATCCGGAGATGGGCAAGGCTGTCGGGACCGCCCAGCTGAACCTGGCTCCGGGCACTGCTAAAGGAACTCCGATCCAGATCACGTTCAGGCTGAATCCGGAAGGACTGCTGGAGGTGAAGGGCGAAGAGAGAAAGTCCGGCAACTCGATCGAAGCAAAGTTCGAGACCAAGGACAAGATGACGGATGCAGAGCTTGAGGAAGCTCAGAGAAGAAACAGCAAGTCTTCCGTAGACTGATCCTGCGGAAAGCATCTGCCAGGCGGACTTCTCCCCGGCGCAGAGCCAGGGAGAGCCGCCTTTGAGGCAGAGCCTTCTTCTGCATCCGTAAACATCGCCTGTCATGAAAAGAGCCGATTATGAACAGAGAGAACTACTTTATACTTCTGAAACTTCCGTTTGATCCTCCTGAGAACAACTCCACCAGGATCGAAGCGGCGATAGCAGCTGCCCAGCAGCAGTGGTCGAGGGACCAGGATAATCCGTTCAAGAAGACCGCAGCGGCAAAACACCTCGAGATGATCCAGGATATCCGGAAGGTCATGCTTGACGATGGGATGCGCGCGAAAGAAGCCGGGGATGCAAAGAAGATCCGCGATGCAAAGCTGACGGACCTGGACTCCAAGCTGAAACTCTTCCTCGCGAGAGGAACGGAGCTTTCAAAGAAGGACCTGCAGGGACTGGTCAAGAGCTTCGGGTCTTACGGCATCACGGAGAACATGATCAGCAGCCGCTTCAGCAGGCTTTCCAAGGGTTCGGAAGACGATAAAGTAGGGGAGCTCATCGACAAGAGCACCGCCAACAACCTGAAGAGCAAGTTCCAGCAGCTGGGACAGCCGACCGCCAGTCTCTACGACTTCCTGCATCTTGATCAGAAGAGCAGCTGCGAACAGCTGAGGGCGGCAGCGGAGGAGATCCGGAAGAAGATGCTCTCCAAGGGCTCCAATACAGCACAGGATGCCGCTGCTCAGGACCTTTCAGGCATCGCGAAGGAGATCTTCAAGGACCGGGAATCCAAGACAAAGTACGACAACTATCTGAGGGTCACCAGGTACCATGACCTGAATGCTCAGATCGATGAAGCCGCCAGGATGAACAAGAGGCAGATCGAGCCGAAGATGAAGGATGTCCTTCTGGAAGCAGCCCTTACGATCTCCGGCGGACAGATGACCCTGTCCCAGGCTTCTGCTTATATCGAGACCTACTGCAGTTTCATGGGCTACACACTTGCGGAGAACAAGGTCATCTGCGGCTTCTGCCATACGGAGAACCCGGCTGGCGCAACCGTCTGCAGCAAATGCGGCAAGCCTCTCTTCATCATCTGCCCGAAGTGCGGCGAGAAGATCCCGGACAATACGGCAAAGGTCTGTCCGAAGTGCGGATTTGACCTGACCAGGATCGAGAGCCTGAAGAAGCTGGTCCAGCAGGCCAAGGCCGCGGTCGTAAACAAGCAGTTCGATCAGGCAGCGGACCTGGTCAGACAGGTCAAGGTGGACTGGGCCAACAACCCGGACCTGCCGGAGATCGAGAAGCAGATCCAGGACTTCCGGGGAGGGTTCGACCAGACTGCCCGTGAGATCTCGGATGCGGTCGCGAAGAAAGCCTTCTACCGGGCAAAGCTTCTGATCTCCAAGGCGGAGAACGCAGGCTACCGGATCTCGGATGAGACGCAGGGCAAAGTCGACCAGACCATCGCCTATGTGGAGAAGCAGCTTGCCGCCGCGAGAAGCATGGACCCGAACGGCGCATTTACGACCCTGGTAAAACTTTCCGACATGATCAGCGACAGCCAGGCAGTCTCAGATGCGCTGAAGAACTTCCCGCCATCGCCTGTACCTGCAGTGTCTGCAGGACTTTCCGGCAGCAGTATGAGCATCAGCTGGAAGAAGAGCAGCTCCGTGGGCAGGATCGAGTATGTCCTTGTAAGGAAAGCACACTCGGCTCCGAACGGACTCGGGGACGAGCAGGTCTTCCGGGGAAGTACTCTTCAGTACACGGATTCGGATATAAAGGAAGGGGTCCCGTACTATTACGGAGTCGTTGTCGTGAGGGCAGGTGTTCCGTCAGGCATCACCCTGTGCCCGCAGGCAGTCGTCAGCGTGAAGCCGGTCAGCAGTCTCAGAGCTGTCGGCGGAGACGGGATCATCACGCTGGCATGGCATACGGCGCCTGAAGTATCCTCCGTCAAGGTCGCCCTTGCGGAAGGGCAGCAGCAGCCGATGTCCCCGGAGGCCTACCGGCCGCTTGCAACTTCCAGACTAGACGGCGACACGATCAGGGGACTGAGAAACGGAGCCAGGTACTGGTTCCGCATCACTGCTCTCTACAGCATCGAGGGCAGGCTGTACGAGTCGCCGGCTTCCTTCACGAGCGCGGTACCGGTGAAGCCGGCAAAGCCGCTGGAAAACTTCAGCCTGAGGTATGAGGGCGGGAGCTATCACGCCTCCTTCAGCGAGTCGGAGTGGGACGTCATCCTGTTCTGGTCCTCTGATGAGCCGAAGTATTCGGTCGGCGCAGTCTATGACCTTCATGAACTTGAGAAACACTTCCGCAGGATCGATATGAACGTCAAGAGCCGGACAGAGGCGGATTTCGTCCTGGACATCACCGGAGAGGGCTACGTCCTTCCGGGCGTCATCAGTGCGACGAATGTCATCTTCAGCCAGCCGGTCTACCTGTCGAATGTGCCCCCGGTCAGCGAGGTGGTCTACAGCTTTGATGCGTCGGAGACAGAGCTCTATGTGGAGTTCCGCTGGCCGGAGAAGATCGACCACGCGAGAGTCGCCTATCGTACGGATACCTATCCGGAGGGACCGGAGGACCCGCTCGCAAGGGCTGTCGATACCAACAAGGTCCAGTATGATTCCAACTGCGGCATCGTAGTCTCAAATCCCCCGGAAGGGATGCTCTACGCCGAGGTATATACTTACTTTGAAGGCAGCGAGAAGCGGATCTATTCTTCGGGGCAGAAGGTCCTGATCAACAACGAGCCGCAGAGAGACGTCTCTGTCAGCTTCCGCTACAGGAAGCCGGGCTTCTTCTCCAAACAGAGCGGGCTGGTCCTGGAGATCCGGTCGACCGGAGAGTTCATGCTGCCGCAGTTCGTTGTGGAATCGAAGTTCGGCGGGGTCCCGCTGAAGAGGGGGGACGGAGACGTGATCGCCAGCATCTCCCAGCCGACCGAAGTACACGGCAGCTATACATATACCTTTGATGACTGCCCGCCGCTCCGGAAGGGAACAAGGCTCAGGCTGTTCTTCCTCAGCGACGCTCATTA
Organism: Lachnospiraceae bacterium UBA7729; assembly: GCA_002482005.1. Lineage (GTDB taxonomy): Bacteria > Bacillota > Clostridia > Lachnospirales > Lachnospiraceae > Porcincola. Next base: position 22,358 of record DLFD01000093.1, read on the forward strand.
TAGGAAATACAAGTTCGTATATGACGGTACTAACCGGATCTGACAAAAAGGGGATGACTGACCATGGGAAAATATATATGTCCGAAATGTTTTGCCGAGCAGGATATCAGGGATGTGGAGTATAAGTGCACCAACACAAGCCGCACCCATCCGTGCCCGAGGCAGAAGTCGGGGGAGAGCTTCCGGCCGAAGGACCCGAAGCATCCGGTCTGCGATGCCTGCGGACAGCCGGTGACGGTGAGGGTCTGCCCTAAGTGCGGGTTCGAGCTTCCGATGAACATCGATACGGCCGACAGCTATCCGATTGCCATCATCGGGGCGAAGGAGAGCGGCAAGAGCAACTACGTCGCTGTCCTGATCAATGAGCTGAAGAATGCGGTCGGAAGGTCCTTCAGCTGCTCGCTCATGGCCTGCGGCGACAAGACAATCTCCCGCTACCGCACGGATTTCTACAATCCGCTCTACCGCAATAAGACTTGTGTCAGAGGTTCCGATGCAGGAGATGTGGACCCGCTGATCTACAACCTGATCTTCCAAAGGAAGGGAGGACTCTTCCACAAGGCCGTGAATGATGTCATCTCCCTCACCTTCTATGATACCGCAGGTGAGAACCTGAACTCGCAGGATTCCATGATGACCTTCAACAAGTATCTGGCCCACACATCCGGCATCATCCTGCTTCTGGACCCTCTTCAGCTTCCGGAAGTCAGGACTCAGCTGAATGGCAGGATCCGCCTTCCGGATGAGAACACGGATGTGACGGAGGTCCTCAGCAGGACGATCGAGGTCATCCACCAGCAGAGTCACAACAGCAACATGGCGAAGAAGATCGATATCCCGATCGCGATCGCGTTCACCAAGATCGATGCCGTCCAGTCTCTGATCGATCCTTCGAGCTGCCTGAACAACGACTCGACACATGTAAAGCTGGGGTATTTTGACAAGGTCGACTTCGGAGCCGAGAACGATGAGATGCAGAGCCTGGTCGACAGCTGGGCGGGCCAGGAGCTCTATCAGCTGGTCAGCACCAATTTCGAGCACTTCGGCTTCTTCGGTCTGAGCGCGCTGGGCAGCAACCCGGACATCAACAACATGATCAGCAAGTTCCGTCCGTTCCGGGTGACGGACCCGTTCCTCTGGCTTCTTGCCCAGCATAACATCATCCGGACGAAGTAAGGAAGGAGGCGGAGCATGAAAGCGCTGCAGTACATATTCACTTCCTGGAAGAACGGCAGCTCGAGAGACAAGGGCTACATGGTCTACTCGAAGTCCGAAGGGATCACTGAGGAAGAATCTGCGGATATCAAGAGCATGATGCAGTACAAGGCGCCTGCATCTATGAACCCCACTCCGACCCCGGAGGAGATCCGAAGGGATTTTCCGGTCAATTTCGCGTACTTCCGTCTTCACAGCGGGAGAGTGTGCATCGCCCAGTCGACCTACCTCGGCAGGGACTATTCGTCAAGGTTCGGCAACTATATCATCTATGCCCTCGTGTGCGGGGAAGATGAGCTGGATGTCTACCCGGCCGAGTGCTTCGGAGAAGACTATATCAAGACCTTCATGACGGAGGAGGAACTGAACGCCGAAAGCCCGGTCCCTCCCCTTCCAGAGATCGACATCACGACTTCCGGCAGTGTCCTGAGCGAGGAAGTCCTGACCGATTTCGTCGGCAGCAATCCGGATGCTGTGAAGTATTTCATCTCTGCTGCCCTTGAGGCGAGAAAAGAGCGCATCCCGCTCTATCTGAACGATACCAGGGAAAATCTGGTGCTCTGGTGCGCGGTCCTGACCCGGCTGTTCCCGCTGTCAGTGGCGAAGAAGATCTACTTCAGCACTTATGTAGCGGATCCTGAAAGTGTACGTCATACCGATTCCGACGACCGGCAGCTTGTCCTGGACCTTCAGGGAGTCCGGAGCGACCTTGCGACTTTCAGCTACAAGGCCGCAAAGGACAGTACGAACCAGATCGTCATGGACATGGAGAACGGGATCATCACGGAGGACGTGCAGATCACTGACATGGCCTTAGAGCTGACCGACGACTACACCATGGGGATGAGCGAGATCTCTGATTTCGATGATTTCCTGGACCAGTCGGGATATGCAGAGTACGACAGCGGGCTGTCTGCGGCATTCGACCATTACAGGATCCAGAAACTGAAGCAGTATTCCTATGAGGAGGGAAAGCTGAAGCCACTCCTCGAGTTCGGCCAGAAGTATCTGACGGAGGAGTGCAACAAGGAGACCGCGGTCAGCCTCCTCGGTCTCATGAAGAGCAGCATGGAGACGGTCGGAAAGGATGATGCAGCGGCGCTGATCTTTTATCTGTACCGCTATGCAGGCTTCATGGCATACTCCATCCACAGCATGCTGATCGACCTGATGAGCAGGCTGGCAGAAGAGGATGTGCCTCATGACAGGATCTTTGCCCTTCTGGACAAGGTGAAGGAGGCGGCTCCGGATGCATATAGCGACCTGATCACCTATTTTGCTTCAGGGGATGTGCAGAGTGAGCAGCAGCTCTATCTGTCCGGCAACCCGGACGTCCCGCTGAACCTGTTTCTTGCAAAGTTCATCCTCCGGGAGTACTGGGGGAAGAGTGAGACATATCCGAAGGTGGAGAAGCTGTTTCTGACTGTCCTGGACAATCTTGCTGCCGGACAGAAGCCGGAGGAGAGCTGCACGGAGCTGCTTGACTTCTGCGAGAACCTTCCGGATGCGGCACACTATATTCTGAGGGCTTATTCGAAGCAGGACAGCCGGAAGATGGTCCCGCTCGCAGAACATATCTCAGACTGGATGAACCAGCGGGAAGGCAAGGAGGCCAGCAGGAAAGTGCTTCCGAGCCTTCTGGAGGATCCGCTTACTGCAAAGCTCGGGGTAGGAATCTACAGCATCTACCTCCGCATGGCGAAGGATAAGGACAGAGTCTTCTGGGACTTCTATGAAGACTGGGCCATCGATATGGGAAAGGACAAGGCGACGGATATAGATGCCATCCTGGATGCCTATCTGGATGGCGGGATCAGTCCTGTCCAGGCGGAGAAACTCATCTCGAGAGTGGATGAGCAGGTGCTTGCCACATATCCGGGGCTGCCGGCGGTCCTGAGATCGCTGGATGCCGCTGATCTGAAGACACTGATCGGCATGAAGAATACGGTCTGTGCACTGGTAAAGAAGCTGGCTGTCTCTGCAGGACTTCAGAAGGACTGTCCGAGGATCCTTTCCGTCTTCCAGTCGAGGCTGGTGTTTGCCCACCCGGAGATCAAAGTCGCCGATTTTGAGAAGAGCAGGATGCTTTCGGTAGCACATTTTGAACGGAAAGAGTACAGACTGTTTCTGGAGAACTATCTCGGCGCCTACATGAAGATCGTGCGCGATGAGTACGATATGGCTTCGGTCATCTTCCTGCTCTGCAAGAAGAGTGAGGAGGATACCTTCTATTCGATGATGGGGGATTTCCTGAAAGCAGAGAGCCGGACTTCCCGGGACCTGTGGAGGACTCACCTGACCGATATCGCGCTGTCGATCATCCGCAACCCGAATGTGACGGTACTGGCGGATTACAGGACGCCTTTCTTCCGCTATCTGAAGAAGCTGGAGGAAGACGACTTCCGTGCGGTTGAGGAAGCGGCGATGAAGCAGGCGGGCAAAAACCTGGAGCCGGAGAAGGTGAAGCTGTTTTTTGAGAGGTCTCAGGAAAAGGAATCCTTCATGGACAGACTTTTCAGGAGAAAATAAAAGAAGAAATGAAAGGAGATGCAGTTTTATGGAAGAGAAAAAAAGATGTCTGACTGGTCATGATGCTGATGATTTCGGTCTGATTGGACTGATCATCATCCTGGCAATCATCGGGATCATCATCTTCCTCATTGTGATGTTCGTCAGCGTCCTGGCGATGGTCGGAGCCGGCTTCGGAGGCTTCTTCTCAATCCGGAACTATATCAAAGCCTTCAAGAAGAATGTGATCGACAGCAACAGAGCTCCAGCCTGAAACGACTGACCGGCTGCCATAAACCGTCCGGCCCGGATTCTTTCCGGGGCCGGACGGACCAATCAGCCCCCGGAGACTTACGGGGCGCAAACACTTTGGAGTGATGCCTTATGAAACATGTACAACCTGCAAGAATCAGCTATTTCTTCGGCAAGGGCTACACTGATCTGAAGAACACGATCAAAGATGCGTGGAAGCTGAATGTCAGAGAGATCAAGAATCAGGCAGAGAAAGTCTCGTTCGAGGGCTTTTTCTCGATCAAGGGCTTTACTGCAGCAATGGCGCTTCTCTGCATCCTGATCTTCGGAAGCCTGATCACAGCGATGACGACAGTCTTTCATACCATCATCCTATCGATCTTCTTCGTGATCATCTACATCCTGTTCGGGATCATCTGGCTGGTCGACCGGATCTATATCCTGGCGCACAGGATCTCCAACGCATGCCCGAATCCGGACTGCCAGGCACATTTCCTGATCCCGGCTTATATATGTCCGAACTGCCACAGAGTCCACACCCGCCTGGTCCCAGGCAGGTACGGCATCCTCAAGAGAAGGTGCCTCTGCGGAGAAAAGCTGCCGACTACCTTCCTGAACGGAAGAAGCAAACTGCAGGCGTACTGCCCGGTGTGCGGAAGCTCCCTGACCGGGGACACCGGAAGCCGCCAGTATGCGATCCCGATCATAGGAGGACCGGATGTCGGAAAGACCTGCCTGATCAACATGGGCGTCAAGACCCTGCTTCAGGATGTCGCCCCGCAGAGCGGCTGGGACCTCTCCTTTATGTCGGAATCCGACAAGGCTGAGTACTTCTCGGTCGTCCAGGGGATGCTGAAGGGTGTCCGCCCGATGAAGACGGATAAGGATGCCCTGACAGCTTACCAGCTGATGCTGAATCTGCCGAACGATAAGATCGGACGTCGTATCTACATCTACGATATCTCCGGAGAGATGTTCTCCAACAGCGGAGACATTCAAAGGAACAAAGCCTTCTCATATGCGGACGGTTTCATCTTCCTTATCGACCCTCTGACCATACCGGACTTCAGCATGAAGGTCTCCGACAAGGTCAACTTCGATTCCTACGGGGCAAGCTCGAAGGACTTCGATGATATCTTCGATGTCATGCTCAATAACCTGCAGATCATGTTCAACATGAAGCCGGAAGACGTCATGAAGAAGAATCTGGCAGTTGTTATCAATAAATGTGACATTCCGACTCTGAATGAGCAGATCGGTCCCGCGGCTGCGGAATCCTACATGGCTGCAAATCCGGACTGCAAGTCCGAGGGCGATGCCGAGAACGAGCTTGTCCGGAGCTTCCTTGAGGAGAACGGAGAGGGCAACTTCGTCAGAACGGCGGAGGCACGCTTCCGGAACGTACGTTACTTCGCCTGCAGTGCACTTGGCCACAACAAGGAAGGCGTGACTTTCCAGGGTTATGGGACCGAGGCTCCGTTCCTCTGGATCCTGGAGGAGATCGATCCGAAGATCCGTGCAACGGTCCGGTGATGGGATGGATGGAAGATGGCGCAAGGGTACAGGCTTTCCTGGTCCTGCTGAGGCTTACGGCAGAAGGGTCCGTCCTTCTGCTTGCGGTCGGGAGCGTCCATGAGCTTGGCCATCTGATCGGAGGCCTGATCAGCGGGTATTCTTTTCTTGCTTTTCAGGTTGGCTTCCTCGAGCTGGTGAAGGACGGGCAGAAGTTGTCGCTCAGGCTCCGCCGGTGGGATTCCCACTGCTACATGTTCCCTGCGGGGGACGGACAGGCAGAAGACCTGCCCAGGTCACGGAAGAACTGTGAGCAGACAGGCAGGCTGCAGTCGAACTGTGAGCAGACAGGCAGGAAGCAGTCAGGCAGACCGCAGACAGGCAGGCTGCAGTCGATCCGGCAGGAACGTCGACTTACGGATGAGAAGAGAAGCGAGGGCTGGAAAGCTTACCAGCTGGGCGGTATCATAGCCGGCCTGGCGGGGCTGGCGGTGACAGCGCTGTATCCTGCTCTGGCGCATCCCGGGGCATGGATGAGGCGGGTCCTATGTGCGGCGTCTGTCCTCTTTCTGCTTCAGGTCCTGGCGAACGGTATTCCGAGGTTCCGGGGGAAAGTACCCGGAAACGACAGTGCGTTCTTCATCGTCCTCGGCCAGGACGCGTGCATGAGAGAAGAGTACCTGCTTTATCTTCAGGTCTACCGGGAGTATTATCTCGGACACGGGCCGGAAGCGGCTAAGAAACTGGAGGACGCATACCAGCAGAAGAGCCCTCCGGGTCCGCGGTATCTGGACCTGTTTCGGAATGAGATCAGATCGATTACTGGCGATAATATGAAGAAATCGGGAGACTAGCGATTATGTATTGTGCATACTGCGGAGAACAGTTAAGGGATGATTCAGCCTTCTGCGACGCATGCGGGCAGCGGGTGAAGAATAACGGAGAGTATATCAGCGGACGGGTCAGCGAGACGCCGGTCCAGAATCCTACTGGAAGAGGCGGCGACAAGTCCATGGGGATCTTCGGGGTGATCCTGATCATGGCAGTCGGGATCTTTTCCCTTGGAAACATATTCTTTATGCTGAGTTCGTATCTGCATACAGGGAAGGCGCTTACCTATTGGGAAAGGCTGCTGGCAGGGGAGAGTCTTACCTATACCGATACCTACACGGGCGGCTACAGTGGTGATACTTACGTAGATGACACCTACACAGGCGACGCGGGAACTGTGGACGATACCTATACGGACGATTCGTACACGGATGACGCCGGGGTAGTCGATGACACTTACACGGACGATGCCGGTGTGACGGATGATTCGTATTCGGGTGATGCTGCGGTGGCAGATGATTCCAATACAGATGATGCGGTGGTCACGGATGATTCGTATTCGGATACTGCTGAGGACACGCTTGTCCAGGATGAGATGGGTGTATACCATATCGATTCTCCGGCAGATCTTGCTTCCATGGCTGAGAATCTTGATGGGGCTTATGTCCTTGACAGCAATATCGACGCATCTGCCTATGAAGAAGGATGGACGGCGATCGGGACCGAGGCTGCCCCGTTCACGGGAAGCCTGGACGGCCAGGGATACTCCATCTACGGGCTTAGCAGCAATGCAAGCGTGGATGACAGCATCAGCTTCGGTCTGTTCGGAGTCATCCAGGATGCCCAGATCAGCAATGTCTGGATCAGCGGAGCATATTATTACATCACTGCTTACGGCAGCACAGACCAGTTTGCGAATGTCGGAGGCATCGCAGGCGAGGCATATTCCTCTACGATCACGAACTGCTACGTATCGGGAGATGTGACGGCGTGCGGCGACGGCAACTCATACGCAAGGGCCGGCGGAATCACTGGTGCAGTCGATAACGGAAGCACGATCCAGAACTGTGCGGTCTCCGGAACGGTCTCGGCACTCTGTGCAGCTGTCAAGAATGCGATGGCTGGCGGTATCTCAGGCTGGTGCAACGGCTCATCCTCCGTCGTCAACTGCGCGGATCTGGCTTCCATCAGTGCAGATGGAAGCATGTATGATGATGAACAGGGCTATGCATACGCGGCAGGGATCGTGGCTTCCGGAGAAGAGTTCGAGATCAGAGGATGCGGAGTCTTTACTGACTCGATCACTTCCTCCTGGCTGGGATCCATCATCAGTCCGTTCGGGACCCAGAGCACAAACTATACGAGCGGATACGTAACTCTCTCTTCAGCAGAGACGCAGGACAATGACATGTATCAGGTAGACAGCAGTCAGCTGGGCGATACAAACTACCTGATGAATGAGCTGGGATGGGAGAGCGGATTTGCAGACGGATTCGTGAGACTGTACCAGGCATAAGCAGACAAAGCGGAAGGGGACAGGTACCACCAGAGAGATCTGAATAGTACCTGTCCCCTTTTTTGTACGGCGACGAGCCACAAAGCGCCGCCCATGCTTGCATGGGAAGGCGCTTATGTGGCGACCGCGAACATCGAGTGCGCATAGCGCACGAGATGTTCGCGGCGTAGACGGATGCAAAAAGGCCGCCAGTGGCGGGCTTTTTGCATGAAAGTTACGAGCCGCATGGGGCGACCATGCTTGCTTCTTTAATTGACCCAATCGATATGCTCCCGGCAGTAGTCCAGGAAGCGGTCGACGTCCGCATCGACGATCCATTCGTCCGTATTCCGGATGATCCCGTCGATCTTTTCATTCGAATATCCCAGAAACTCGAGGATGGCGCGGATGTGGTGCGGGCAGATGAAGCGGTAATCGATGCCAAGCTCGTCCTGATGCTGGTAGAGGTGCATGCTTCCGCCCATAGCGAATGTAAGCGCGCATCTGAGGTCCAGCAGCCGGTACTTCCGGCCGTCTTCCGAGCGGCGCAGCCAGCTGCAGATCGCCTCGATCCATGCATCGAGAAGCTCCGGTGAGGAGATCGTCGTCAGCAGGAACTGCTTCAGACGGAATGTCCTGTCTGTGGCGGCAAAGAAGAGCATGTTAAAGTCTGAGATCTTCTGGAAGGGGTCATCTCCGGAGAAACCGAGCTCATCCATATAGCCGGAAGAAGCATCAAGAAGAGCGGACAGCATCTCACGGATCAGGTCGACTTTCTGGGGATAGTAGCGCTGCAGAAGAGATTTGTTGATCCCGGCAGCATTCGCGATGCCGCTGAGCGAGATCTTATCATAGGGTGCTTCTTCGAGCAGGCTGTATACGATGGAAAGGATCTTCGTCCTGCGTTCCTCATTCCTTGGCGCCATAAAGCCTCCTTTAATAAATCCCACCGGCGAGCTTTCATACCGGCGGGACAGAAATAACAGAAATTACAGGAGGGTTACTGGTTGCTTGCGTTACCGCCCAGATCCAGATGAAGGACTTCCATCATGTACTTGGCAGCGGTGTCGCCGAACATGATCTCCGGATATCCAGGCTGTGCCTTGACATACCGGAAGAAGTCTTTCATGACTTCCTCCTTGTTCAGAAGTTCGTCACGGAACATTGCGTTGAACCCGAGAGACGGATTCAGAGCCTGTTCAGCCAGCGGCTGGTACTTGCTCAGCTCGGAGAAGTCGAAGTCGTCCTTCTTGTCGCACTCTGCGATGACGTCAGCGGCGATCTTTCCGCCGGTCATAGCGGATGGGATACCGTATTCAAATGCGGTCTCTGCAGCTCCGATGGAGTCGCCGATCGCGATCGCGCCAGGAACAACACCCTTTCCAAGCTTTCTGGAACCCGGAAGCCTCCAGCCTCTGAACTTGTCGATCAGGGTAGCATGTGCAAGCCTTTCCTGTCCGAACTTTGTGTTGTTCTTCCAGTATTCGTAGAATTCCATCGAGGAAAGCCCCGTCTCACGAAGCGCCTTCTCGGTGATGGTAAGACCCAGGACTGCCTGTTTTCCGCCGTAATGCGGGTTCAGCCATGTGGTGCAGATCGGGCTCCATCCATTGAGCCCCATCGGTACATAATACTCCTCAGCCATATGCGGGGCAAGCCCTTCAACGCCGTCTACGTAAGCGCGGAAGCAGTACATAGTCAGGTCCGGATCATCCGGGAAGAGACCAAGCTGTCTGGTCAGCTCACTGTGGGAACCGTTCGCGATGACGGTGACGTCCGCCTCGATATCCATCGGCTGATTGTGGTACAGGCCATGGACACCCTTCACGACGCCTTTTCTCATGATCAGGGAAGTCGCTTCAAAGTTCTCCATGAAGTCAGCGCCTTCCTTGATGGCTGCACGCCGGATCCAGTCGTCGGTGAAACGACGGGTCGCGATCATAGCCGGAGCCGTTCTCATATCGACGTAGTCTTCATGACGGTCGATCAGACGGAACTCGGTAATCTCGCAGGCCTGATATTTGATCATCTCATCGTAAGCGCCCATCTCCTTCAGCATCGGATAGAGGGCAGGTACATAGACGCCGCCGCAGATCTTGTCACGCGGCCAGGTCTCCTTATCAACAAACAGAACATCAACTCCGTGTTTTGCCAGATAATATGCTGCAGTGCTGCCCCCCGGGCCTGCGCCGACGACAAGAGCAGTTCTTCTAATCGTACTCATTCCTGCATCTCCTCCTTATCTCTTCACCATGGATATGACATCACCCTCAGGGCAGACCGTCTGACAGACGCCGCATCCGATGCACTTGTCCTGATCGATCAGGGCATAGCCGCAGCCGAGGCAGCGGAGCTCTTCTTCGTAAGCCTGCTTTGCGGTATAGGTGATCTCAACATCATCAAAGTTCTCGATCCTTTCCTCTGCCTTCTGCATCGGACGGACATGACGTCTGGTCTTTCTGCGGTTGCATGGATAGATCTTCTCATCACGAGGAGCGGCGACGAGAGAGTGTTTTACTTCCGCATTGCGGAGTCTGCGTCCCTGGATGGCGGCGTCGACTTCGAATGCAGCCTTTCTTCCGGATGCCAGTGCATCGATAACAGAGCAAGAGCCGCCTGCGATATCGCCCGCGTAGAAGACCGTCTTTCCGTCAGCTTCCGGGAAGATCCTGTCTGCGTACTGACCGATCGCGACGATGATGAACTGGGTATCGAGATGGACAGGATTCTCATCATCTGTGGTGAAGCTGATCTTTCCATTCTCGTCTTTTTCAAAGTGTGTGACCTTCACAAGGTCGATTCCCTCGAGGGTGTTGACACGGCCGGTATAAGCCTTCGGGCTATAGCCTTCCATGAACTTTACGCCTTCTTCTTCGGCTTCCTTCTTCTCCCACTTGTGGGCCGGAAGATATTCGCCCTCCTCAAGGGAGACGACGGTAACCTTCTTTGCTCCGAGACGGAGAGCCATACGTGCGGTATCCATCGCAACGGACCCGCCGCCGATGACGACGCCTTCCCGTCCTTCGACTACGAAGTTCTGGTGAGGCATCCTGTAGGTATTCTGGTCATTGTTCGCGAAATCCATGAACTGGATCGCGGTGTAGACTGCATCATAGTTCCACTTCGGGACCCAGGTGATCTCTTTTCCGTGAGGAGTTCCGGCTGCGACGACGATCGCATCGTACTCATCCTGAAGCTCACTTATCTGTTTTTTGCCGAGGACGGTCTCGCACTGAATCTTCAAGCCTGCTTCCTGGAGCTTTTTGATGTCACGGCGGACTGCTTCACGCGGAAGACGGAATTCAGGGATCGCGCGGACAAGGGCTCCGCCCGGTTCCACATTGCCCTCAAATACGGTTACATCGTATCCGAGAGCAGAAAGGAAATGTCCTGCCGAAAGTCCTGCAGGACCTGCGCCGATGACGGCAACCTTCTCATCGTGAAGGCGCGGATACTTCGGACGTGTGTACTCAACGTTCTCATCCAGATAACGCTTGATGCCTCTGATCGCCATCGGGTCGTCGACCAGGACACCGCACTTGCAGACCTGCTCGCACGGATGATGGCAGATATGAGAGCATACGGACGGCAGCGGATTCTTCTCCCAGATCGTCTTGAAAGCTGCCTCGTCCTTGCCGTTTCTGGCAAGACCGATGTAGCCCTGCGGGCTGATGCCCAGAGGACATGCTGTCGTGCAGGACTGCTTGGTGCAGAACGCATCGATGTCGGCCAGTCTCATGACAGGCTGGTCGGTACATTCCGGACATACACGGCAGATCCAGCGCTGAGCTTCGGTGATCGCTTCCACCGGACAGTTGACTCTGCAGGTTCCGCAGTTAATGCACTTCTTCGTATTGACCGAAGCAACATAGCCGCGGTCGAGTGTATATTCCGGAACCCCTTCTTTTCTGATACTGATATTGCCCATAAGAATTCCTCCTGTTTTCATCCTCCGGGCGGCGCCTGACCCATCAGATGTATCTATGAAACGTATACACGTATACAATATAAGATAAATATTTCACAAATTGTGGAGAAAGTCAATACAATCAGATGTTTACAAAGAAAATATGTGAATAATACACAAAACAAGAGGCAAATTTTGTATAGAAATGGAGTGACACCTTGTACAAGGCGATGGCGTATCTCCGTGTACAAGACAATCGCATATCTCCTTGTACAAGAAGATCACGTATCTGAGACGATGCGTGTGAGACATCATGAGTGAGAATTCCGCAATTTCTGAGCACGGATTTGGTATGCTCCTGCATATCTCTTATGATAGAATCAAAAAAAGAACAGCAGACAGAAGAAAGGAAGACCTTATGCATTACAACAGTACCTGGATCCCGCAGCGTGCGGATCCCTACGTAGGAAAAGAAGACGGAAAGTATTATTTCACGGCGTCGGTCCCGGCTTATGACCGGATCGTCCTTCGCTGTGCGGACCATCTGGATGATCTGGCGACTGCCGAAGAGGTGACCGTGTGGACAAAACACGAGACGGGCATCATGAGCAAGCATGTCTGGGCACCGGAGCTTCATAAGATCGACGGCAAGTGGTACATCTATTTTGCGGCATCATCGGTAGAAGACATCTGGGCGCTCCGCCCGTATGTGCTGGAATGCACCGGAAGCGATCCGTTGAAAGGTCCCTGGATCGAACGCGGCACTCCGAAAAGAGCGGCGGATGATGCATTTTCCTTCAACGACTTCTCACTCGACGCCACCGTCTTTGAGAATCACGGAGAGTGGTACTATGTCTGGGCGGAGAAGGTCAATATCGGCAAAAAGATCTCCAATCTCTACATCGCAAAGATGAAGAGCCCGACGGAGCTTATGACCGCACAGGTCCTGCTCACGACTCCTGATTATGACTGGGAGCGGGTAGGCTTCTGGGTCAACGAGGGACCGGCTGTCCTTAAGAGACATGGGCGTATCTTCCTTACTTATTCCGCGAGTGAGACTGGCATCGCCTACTGCATGGGAATGCTGACAGCGGATGAGGACGCTGATCTTTCGGATCCGCGCAGCTGGTCGAAGGAGAGAGAACCAGTGCTGACCAGCAGTCCGGAGCATGGGATCTACGGTCCGGGACACAACAGCTTCACGGTGGATGATGAAGGACGTGACGTCATGATCTATCATGCGCGCACGGAGACCGAGATCATCGGAGATCCGCTCTATAATCCGAACCGCCATGCGATGGTCATGCCGCTTGCCTATGATGAGAACGGGAAGGTCGTATTCTCATTCGATACGAAGTAAGGGCTTCAGTCAGGAAGAAACCGATCAGACCGACAGGATCTGCGGGACCAGAAAAGACTGATATTTTCCTTGAGTCATTGGTTCGGGTGCAGAATGCCGAAGGGCTCTGCACCTGAACACGGCAGACAGAGATATCAGATGAGATTATATTTTTTAAGCATCTCATTCAGAAAATTCGGATCTTCCGAAATCCTTCGCAGGGATTCGTAGTCTTTGTTATCGAGAAAGATCGTATTCAGTTTTAGCACAGCGTCTTTTACTTTAAGGCCTTTGGCTAGTCCTTCGGCTAGTCCTTCGGCTAGTCCTTCAGCTAATCCTTCAGCACGTGCATCAATTCTTTCCTGATTTAAGTTCATCTCCCATTTCACGAACTCATCCCTCCAGGTTTTGTTTTTTCGGCCAGACGCGACAGCCTGGTCAAGTTTTCTGATAAACTTGTCACTTTCTGCTTCTGGACCATATGTTCCCTCAACGTAGTCCAGAAAATGTTTCAAAGGTTTGCTTACGTCATCGGAGATCCCTTTGGTGCTGAGAAAGATGATCTCAGTCGAATCTCGAAGCTCCAGATTTTTCTCTTCTGCACAAAAGCGCTTGAAACTATATCGATGTAAAAGCTTGTCAAATACAGGAAATGTGCAGATGAAGATAACATAGGACGGCTCAAGCTTATCGTAGGACAAACCTGATGCAGCCTGTTCATTATCAAGGACACTGCTGTAGTATCTTGCACGAAAAGGCAGGTAAGATGGTTTTGTTACTTGCATCTCAAGGTCAAAAAGATGAGAACCGTCCCTTGCCATAACATCCAGACGGACTCCTTTGGAATCTGATGAGGATTGTAGTGCTTTCTCGGCTTCTATGTATTGTATATCACCAATCTCAAGATTCGGGAAGATTCGGGAGAGTAATTCCCTGCAAAGTTCCTTGCTGCTGGAAAATACCTTCGTGAACATAAAGTTATTGCTGATAGAGATGTCTGCCCATTCCTGAGCAGGGGTGCGTGCTTTACTCATTAAAGACCTCCTGGCTGGAACTTCAAAGATGTGATATCAGCAGTATACACAAAACACGCATTGCGTGCAAATAGAATTTTTCTCTTAAATTTCGTAGGAATCACGAAAACAGCTTGTCTGTATATAAGGTATACTGAATAGCAGATCATTCAGAATTCATGTTCCGATTGCCGATTAATCGAAAAATAGCGTAAGAGTTACAGCAGGAAAGGAGAGATGTAATGAACAGGACCATCAGAAAGATGCCGATGCCGCGCAGGATCACGGTCATCACAGAGAAGGAGAAAGTCCAGGAGGATTTTACTCCTGACGGAGCTTACGGCTCTGCAAAGAAAGTCCAGGTAAAGATTGCAGAGAATGGAACTATAAGGATCAGTGCCCCGGGCGAGGAGCTGAAGCAGGTGCGTATTCGCTTCAAAGCAGAGGACCTGATCAGGAATACGGAGAGGAAGGATAGGGAAGATCCAGGGAAAGGGCCAGTCTGTGCAGAGGGCGGCGCCTTCCATGGCAGCCTCGTTCTGGGCGATGCCTGGGAGCGTTCCTACAATGAGATGTCCTGGAGAGGGATCAGTGCCAGGAGACATATGCCCTGGTATTTCTTCCTGCTGAAGGGAGATACTCTTTACGCGTTCGGCGTCAAGGTCCAGCCATCTGCTTTCTGCTTCTGGGAGGCTGATTCGGACGGCATCACTCTGTATCTGGATGTCAGGTGCGGCGGAAGAGGGGTGCAGCTTGGCAGCAGGGTTCTGGACGCAGCGCAGATCGTAAGCGCGGAATATAACGTGGAAGGATCGCTGGCTGACACAGAGACGGCCATGAAGATGGGGGTATCCGTCATGGCGGCCTGCCGTGATTTCTGCACGTTGATGTGCCCGGCGCCGCTTCTTGCGGACAAGCCAATCTACGGCAGCAACAACTGGTACTATGCATACGGACAGAGCAACCGGACGGAGCTTCTGAGGGATGCGGACTATCTGGCTTCCCTGACCAGAGGACTGGAGAACCGTCCTTACATGGTCGTCGATGACGGCTGGCAGCCGGACCATCCGACCGGATTTGACGGCGGACCATGGCGCGGGAGCAATGCAGACTACGGCGACCTGAAGGAGCTTGCCGGTGAGATCACTGAAAAGGGAGTGATTCCGGGCATCTGGTTCCGTCCGCTTCTGAATCATGACAAGACGATCCCGGAATCCTGGAGGATCGACCGGAGACATCCGATGCTGGCTCCGGTCCCTGGAGTGCCGGAGGAAGAGGACCCGCATGCGAAGATCGAGCCGCATCCTCAGTTCCTGGACCCGTCTGTTCCGGAAGTCCTTTCCTATATTCAGGACGACCTTACTTACCTCTGCCAGGCAGGCTTCCGGATGATCAAGCATGATTTCTCGACCTTCGATATGTTCGGAAAATGGGGCTTCCAGATGTCTCCTCTTGTGACGGATGGGGGCTGGAGCTTCCACGACCGCTCGAAGACGAGCGCTGAGATCGTGCGCGGCTTCTATCAGGCGATCCACGATGTCTGCAGCAGGTACGGGACGGTTGTCCTTGGATGCAACGCTGTCGGCCACCTCGGAGCCGGACTCATGGAGTCCAACCGTACCGGAGACGACACCAGCGGCCTTGGCTGGGAGCGTACCAGAAGTGTGGGTGTCAACACACTCGCATTCAGACTGATGCAGAACGGAACATTTTTTGAAGCGGATCCGGACTGTGTCGGCATCACTGGTGCGATCGACTGGAAGTACAATCGCCAGTGGGCGGACGTTGTCGCGCGCTCCGGCGCAAGCCTCTTCGTGTCCGCAAAGCCGGGCGTCCTGACGGAAGAAGAGGGCGGGGAGCTCCGCGAGATCCTGAAGATGGCGTCCGAGCACAGCCGCAGGGCGGTCCCGGCCGACTGGCTGCTGACCGACTGCCCGGAGGTATGGCAGGACGGCGATACCCGCATCCGCTATGAGTGGTATCCGGAAGACGGGACAGACTTCAGTGAAGGAAAGTTCCTCGCGGAAGGATTCATGAGCAGCATCTGAGAGCAGTTGATCAAGAGCTGATAAGCCGTGTGATCTGGTCCAGCTTTTCTCTGATCTTCGAAAAGTCCTGGTTCAGGTCGAGTGTCTTCACGGAGATTCGGCTGCCGCTTATCCGGCAGCCGCAGTCCGAAATCAGTGCCTCATCCGTACGTGCATAGAGCAGCATTCCCGATACATCCGGGGATGCTGCTTTTTTCAGCGGAACCCTTGAACCTCTTCACACGCTCCACAAGATCCTTTGTTTCATCGTAAAGATCCAGGAACATCTGCCGGACATCCTCCGGGACGGCAGATGCAAACTTATTGATGGTGTCCATTGGATAGTGACCCTGGGAATCCAGAAGGTTTCCCGTGGGCCTCAGCGCCTGCTGCAGCATCGCCGCAAAGTCTGCGGCATTTACATCAAAGCACTTCGATCACAGGTTACTATTCACAGCCAATCAT
>DLFD01000001.1 GCA_002482005.1 Lachnospiraceae bacterium UBA7729
TAGTCGTAAAGGCTGTACTGGAAGACGTAGCGGTTGTCCATGTAGTTGAGCAGCTCTTCCGGAACGGAGCTGATTGAAATGTTTCTTGCGTCATAGTCCGTATCCTGCGAGGCCTGGCTCTGTGGCTGGGACTGGGTCTGCGGCGGACTCTGTGTCTGCACGGTTTCATGCGCCTGAGTTCCGGCTGCCTGTCCTTCCGTATCCAAAGCGTCCTCGGTCGTCAGCGTCTCCGGCTGGACCTTCTCCTCATCCTCTTCGACCATGAAGATGTACTCACCCGGAAGATCCGGGAAGAGAATGAAGCGGAAGCTCATATTATCCACTTTCTCAAGTCTACCCTGGAAGGCCATCCCATCCGGAAGGGAACAGTCAACCGGATTTTCAACGATGATCCTCTTTGAGCTGATTCCCCTGTCCTTCAGGAAAAGGCCGGCTGCCCGGAGAAAGTCTGTCTCCACAAATCCTGCGTCCCGCTTCTCCTTGTCCGTCATCCCGGTAATCGTGAGATAAGGACTGATTCCCTGATTCTCTTCATCTCCGAAGATCTGCTTCTTCATGGAATCCTCGCCTTGACTGATCAGTTCCGCCTTCTCCTCTTCAGATACCACAGCGGGTACATCGGGTTCTTCCGTTTCGATTGCCTCAGCAAGGCCCACCTCCCCGGAATTCTCTGCAGCGTTCAGCTCACTCATCACCTGCCAGGCTTCCTTCGTGCTGATTCCTGTCTCCGGAGGGTGTATCAGTTCTCTGGTGACAGCAAGCCCCAGAATAAAGATGACAGATGCACCAAGTGCAGCAATCTTCTTCGACCGGACGGCTTTACGCCGCTCATCCGAGAAGCAGCTATCTCCCGCTCCAGGCACTTTCTCAGCATTCAGGCTTCTCATATGTTGCGAATCCTTAGGTCGTTTTTTATCAGGCGGTCCTTCATGTGTTTCGTACTCCCGCTCCGGAGAAAAATCCTCCGGAGCTTCATTTCTCATATTCTTGTCCATATGGCCGTTCCTCCTCTGAATGATTAAAGGCCGCTGAACTTGAATGTGTCAGCAGCCTTGTCATAGGTTCCTTCGATCGTCTCTCCGGTATTCAGTTCGATGGTGAACAGCGCCCGGTTCTGCTCGGGCTGAAGTTCGTAGCTGCTCAGGGTCCCGACCAGCTCTCCGGTCTTGCCGCTCTTCAGCACATAGTCGAATGCCGAATCATAGAAGTTATCCTTTCCCCCGACAAATTTGATCAGGTTCGTTGATACCTGAAGGATGTCAAAGGAAGTCGTTACCTCCTGGGAAGTCCCGCCTGACCCACCTGAGTAGCCGCTTCCTCCGTAGCTCCCGGATGAGCCGCCGGTTGAAGTTCCTGTTCCCGTCTGCGAATTGTCTGAAGTCGGAGCTGCCGTCTCACTCTGGGAAGTCTCACTTTCCCTTTCCACTTCGGTAAAGAGATACTTTTTCTCCTTCGGGTAATACACAGCAAGGGCCTCCCACCTCGGGTCGTTGTTGAAATAGATATAGTGGTAAACCTGATCCTCATCCTGTTCTCCCTTGTACTTCTCCTCTGAGAATGTCACGTCCGTTACGCCCTGGTACTCGGACATGGCAGAACTGATGTGGAGCTGGTCGCCCAACTGCTGGAGGAACTTCTGGTCATCGAACTGTCCGCTGTAGGACTGAAGGATAGAAGCCGTGAGCCCGTGGATCGTCAGGTTATAGGGATTGGTCTCCGGCGTCTCCATCATCGTCTCCGGCTCCGTCGATGGCTCCGGGACTTTCTGCTCTTCGGGCTTCTTTTCCTCGTCCGAGAACTTCAGATTCACGAGAACATCCTCATCCGGCATAACGAAGTTGATCCTCTTGTTGTCGTCATCCGCGTCATTCACCAGATAAGAGTAGCTGTTGGAAATGTCATTGGTGGCGTTGATTGATACGTCGTCGAAGTACTTCCCCTCGACCGGATGTACCACCAAGGCGACCATTTCCTGCGGAGTGACCGAAAGCATCAGTTTCTCGTCGTCCTCCTTGGAAAAGAGTTTCTTGTCATATTCGATGCTGCCGTCGGAGCTCTTGTAGATCAGAACGCTGTGCTTTGTCGCCTCCGTCTCGACCGGTGCTTTCGGCTTCTTCATCACAAAATTAAGCGTGAAAAGCCCTGCCACGACTGCAGCCATCACGATGCCGGTGATCATAACCGGCTTGTTGCTTGGTCTGTTCGGATACATGTCTGTCTCCTCCTCATCTGTTGTAGGCATAGACGCTGTAAAAGTCGTATGCCTTGCTGTAAACGACGATGTAGTCCTGGGAATAGGTCTTCCCCCCGGACTTCGTGTAGACCCGGACCATGCAGCGGATCTCATCGTCCGTCTCATCGAGCATTTCCTTCAGTTCCACTTTCGTCACCGTATACAAGTCTCCGTAGGCCTGGTAGAAATGATCTGCGATGGCATGGTCAAACTTCACCGCCCGGTCTCCGATGAAAGCTTCCTGCACACCGGAATAGGCTTCAGTGATCTCAGGATGGAAAGACTGTCGGAACTGCTTAAGCCCCTGGTCCTGCTCCTCCTTCCGTTTTTGGACTTCCTCATCTGTAGCCGGAAGTTTGCCGGAATCGGAGGATCCGGAAGGAGTCTGTTTTTCATGGTCTCCTGCATCATCCTTCTCTTTCGGTCTCCCCGCGCTGTCATCGTTCTCTGTTTCAGATACATCTCCACCGCCTAATGCTCCTGCATATCCCGGTCCGCTTTCCGTCGCGACTTCCGTCTGCTCCGTCTCTGTATCAAGACTGTCCACCAGTTTGTCCGATCCAAGATCGATCAGGTATGGCAGGTAGACCGAGATCAGAACGGCAATGCAGAAGATCAGGATGTAACTCCGTAGTTTCTTCTTATCCATCGTGCCTCCTTGCTGAATAAAACTGCATGAAAAAAGCACCGACCGTCTTGGTCGATGCCTCTCACGCTTACATATTCTATTGCCTTTGAATCAGCAGTAATAAGAGATTTCTCCAAACTGACTGATCCAGTTTTCAAGTATTATCCCGCTATTTGCTTCGATAAACCGGATGATATAGTTTAACTGCCTCGCGGGAATGCCAGAATTATTGTTCGCAAGCAATCCCCTGGACTCACTTGTTATCCAGATCTTCGTCCCATTCTTCGAAGGTTTTCCATAAGCAACGTGTACATGAACCGGTTCCAATGGCTTGCTTTCATTTGACCAGAAGTAAATGACATATCCTCCGAATTTAAACAGCTGTGGCACGGTCAAATCCTCCTTCCGCAGCCAGACTCAGGATGATATGTGCATTATGGTGAATAAAATCATCCCATCGTTTCATCTCTTCTTCTGAATATCCTTGGATATCAATCCACTGATAGGAGGGAAGGCTGCACATCGCATGATGAAATCCTCCATTCACCGGAGTCTCGATATATACTTTCACCGTTCCATCTGGCAGCAAGTCTGAATGTGTGACTTCTGTTTCATCTGGAAATGTAACATAAGGATTCTTCATCCATCTCACCTCTTAATATTCTTACTTCCTATAGGGAACTTCATATTCTCATGGAATACTGCCAGTATAGCAGATTACTGCCTTCATGTGTCAAAGAACCAGTTTCCGCCGATCTGTACTGCACCTGCTCCGGTCGTCTTACCTTTCCTGCTTCGGAAGCTCGTGAAGTTGTGGTTACGGATCCCTCGCCTCAGACAGTCATCGACTGCCTGCTTCACATAGTCCGGTACGTTGCCGTTCAGCCTTGGCTTCCAGTAGCTGTCCATCGAATAGCAATACTGGCCTGGCGCAGTAAGCTGACTCAGTGCGTTGCCGCCTTCATATCCCCACTTGCCGGATTCGGTCCGGTTCATGGCGGAGGAAATGACTGCCAGCGCTCCCTGGTAGGATCCGTTGTCTTCCTGCGCGACGATTGCCCAGATCAGTTCCATCTGTTTCTGCGAATACTCCGTTCCATCGGTTCGGAAGCCTGTTTCTGCGATTCCTTCGTTGTTGTCCTGAAGGATGATGTAACGGCGGATCGAGGTGATCGGCATGAAGTCCACGTTGCTGATCATCGGACCGGTTCCGGGATTCTCTGCTGTGTTGTAGTCATGCCCGCTGCAGTGGACCACCTTGCCGTCTCCCAGATAGATACCCACATGAGGGTTGCTTCCCCAGTAGACGATGTCTCCCGGCTGGGCATCCGCCACGTCCGGAACGATCTCCCCATTCGCTCCCTGGTCCTGCGCGATCCTTGGAAGTTTGATTCCGAAGGAACTGAAGATGCTCTGCACAAAGCCGGAACAGTCAGCCCCATAGCTGAGGCTTGTACCGCCCCAGATATAAGGAATCTTGCCAACAAAGGTCGTTGCATACTCTGCAATTTCTTCTCCCATAGAAGAAGCTGCCGGTCTCACAGATTTCAGTGAGAAGTAGAGGGAACGGTTATCCTCCGGGCTGATCAGCTGGGTTGCCAGACTTTCATCTCCTGAGTCCTGAATAATACTTGCAGCACTTCCGCCGCTGAACAGTTCCGACTTCCGAATGAATCCCCGGACATCGCCTGACTCGACAAAGTACCAGTCCTTCTCACCCTGTGGCTCGGCAAGGATGTAGACCAGACTTCCTGACTGGACCTCGCCGACCGCCCTGGCGTTCTCTTTTGGGTACTCCAGAACCTCCGCCTTTGTCAGAACGAGTGCGGAATTCTTATCCGCCAGGACATCCTTCGTTGTCGTCTGCGTGTAAGTGAAGGCCATGTTGTCCGCGATCTCGATATCAGGCGTCGCGGTCTCGAATCCCTTCTCCCCGATCAGATCCACTATCTCCGTCGTATCACTCCCTGACTCAAGCTCAGAGGAAGGGATGAAGCCCCTGACATCGCCGGATTCCACATAGGACCAGTCACCGACTGATTTCAGCACACAGACCAGTCCGAAGAACGGAACCTCGCCGACGATTGCTGACTTCTGGTCCGGCTGTTCGTAGATCCGGTTGCTCCTGTCTCCGTGGGCGATCGCATACTGTTTTTTCACCTGAGAGAAACGGAAGTCTCTCTTGAAGTACCAGCTTGGGTCCCAGTAGCTGCCGTTGTAGTAGTAGCTGTCATCGGAATACTGCTCCTCTGTCTCGGACTCCGATTCCTCCTCCGGCAGTTCATCAAGAAAGACTTCTGTCTCGGATTCGGTTTCCGGTTCTGCCTCTGTCTCCGTTTCGAGAGAGATCTCCATCCCTGTTTCTGTCTGAAGCTCAGCTTCTGTTTGAAGATCGGTCTCTGTCTGAAGCTCTGTTTCGGAATTCGCCTCTGTTTCTGTTACCTTTTCACTTGGTATTTCTGTTTCGGGCTGTCCTGTCGAAGGTTCCGTCTCCTTTTCACTCCCATACTGCTGTTCGGTCGCCGGAATACTCTCCGTTCCGCTTTCCTTCTCGGTATGATCTGACGGTCTTGTTTCTGTCTCCGTTTTCTGTTCCGTCTCCGCTGCCGTCCGTTCAGACGGACCTGTCTCCTCCGGGACAGGCGGATTTGTCTCCGTAACTGCTGTCTCATTTCTTCCCGCTTCCTTTTCTGCGTTATCTTCCGTCTGACCGGCTTGCCACATTTCCGAAGGGCCTTCGGTGAACGGCACCGGCAATGTTTCTGTTGAAGAAACGCTCTCCGCCGCAGCGATCATCCGCCAGTCCGCATCTGTTTCTGCAGCGGGTACAGAAAAGCAGCCGCCCGTGACCGTAGTCATGAGAACGGCTGCTCCTGAAAGCAACGCTGTAATTCTTCTGAATCTCATGATGTTTTTTCTGCACGCTCCTTTCCTTTTAATGTCCGAAGAACCAGTTTCCGCCGATCTGTACGGCATCCGCTCCTGTCGTCTTGCCCTTCGTACTTCGGAAGCTCGTATAGTTGTGATTCCGTTTGCCCTTCTTCAGACAGTCATTGACCGCCTGCTTTACGTAGTCCGGGACATTGCCTCCCAGCCTCGCCTGCCAGTAGGTATCATTGCTGTAGCAATACTGGCCGGGTGCAGTCAGCTGTGCCAGGGCATTGCTTCCTTCATAGCTCCAGGTCGGCGACTCAACACGGTTCATCGCAGACGAAATAACTGCCAAAGCACCCTTATAAGATCCGTTGTCTTCCTGAGCAACGATTGCCCAGATTAGTTCCAGATCTGACTGAGAGTAGTTGGTGGCATCCGTCCGGTGTCCGTAAGTTCCCATACCTCCGAGCCCTCCGGAAATGTTTCCCCGTCCGCCCACATCGGGAGTTAATACCCGTCTCACCTCGAAATACTGATGGTACTCATTCGAGATATGGACGCCTCCTGACTGGTGGATGATCTGGTTATTCCCTATGTAGATGGAAACATGCGTTGACCCTGCTCCGTTCGGCTGACCTTTCACATGCGCACTTGTACGGTAGTAGATCAGGACATCTCCGGGCTTTGCCTGGGCCAGAGAATCGTAGGCGATATGTGTTCCTGCCTGCGTCTCCATTGCTCCGGTGTCACCGCCAATCTCATAACCGAAATGGTTGAAGACCCCATGTACAAAACCGGAACAGTCGCATCCGCTCTGCCAGGCAGTCGGACTTCCTCCATGGCCTCCTCCCCAGACATAAGGTATCTTGCCAATCCACTGTTTGGCATACTCGATCAGCTCAGTCGCATCTGCATAGGCGTAAACTTCATTGTCCTCATAAGATGTCGCAGTAGCCGTACCCAGAATTGGGATGAGCATCATCAGGAACGGAATCATCATGGCAAGCAATAGCGGGATAATAAGGATCGCCAGCTTCTTCCGGATCAGAGTCCGAATTGCCTTGGCAGCGTCATCCGCCAGCTTCTTCAGGACTTTTGTTCCTTTGGCCATCAATCCGAAGGATTCCCTTGTCTGCTCGGTCATGGCGCGGTTCATCTCATCTTCCTGTGCCTGTTCCTGACGAAACTTCTGCATCTGAGCCTTCTTCATAACTGAAGTGGTCTTCAGCTTGGAAAGTTTTCCTGTCAGCTGCTTCCGGTACTCCCCTTTCAGGGTCTTCACGACCTGTTTTTCATAGGCAAGTTGTGCTGCGACTTTCTGCCCGCTCTCGGCAAAGCCCGCCTCCTTCAGGATATGGCTGTATGCATCGGAAGCCGCCCTATCTGCATAGGCTGCCCGCAGAGCCGCACCCTGAAGTGCTCTCTGACTTCCCGCATCTGATCTACCAACAGCAGCTCTACGGATCGCCTTCTGGATCTCCGCTCTTTCCTTCTGATTTCTCGCGCTTGCAAGAAGATGCTGGCGATAAGCAACCTCATTTGAAAATGATGGTCCGTCGATAGTTTCTTTTATATCGATATCTTTCGAATTGTCATGCCCTATCTTTTCGATATCTATCGATGTGTTCTTAGTCTCAGAGATTGTCTTCGGGCCTGCTCTCGTTCTGGATTCAGTGCGCTGAAGATTTCTTACTGCCACCTCCTTCTGAAGCGCGACTTTTCCCGCGGCCGCTCTTTCCACGTCTTCTCTCCGAATAGGCTCTGTAAACTCACCCCCGGTATCTGGAAGCGGGGTATTCGTATCAAGTGGGAAATCAGTTTTCTGAAGATTATTCCATGCTCCTTTGATCTGCTCAGATGCTTGCTTTCTCTGCTTTGTTTGATTCCCTACTACTCGCGAAGCCTGAAGCCGCCTCATTTGCCCGGCCCGGGTCCTTGGGTCTGTTGCCAAGTCCGGTTCTGATATCTGCCAGGTAGCCTCATCAGATAATCCATCTGGCAATGAAGATAGATCAAAAGAACGAAGTCTCCTTTGAGCCCCATTTCCAGCCTTCCTCTGAAGGCGATACCTTGAAGCGGCAGCCTGCTTCTTTTCACTGCTCTGACCGGAGGATGCTATCTTCCTTATCTCTGCCTGCTCACCCGCATCCAGTCGTGCCGCTGTCTTTGCTAAAGCTCCGCTCTGTACCTTGCGGTCAATCTTCTTCTCTATCTCAGAAAGAATCTTCTCCTGCTGTCTGTATGTCATGGACACCAGGGCTTTCCGATATCTCTCCGGAAGTTCTGCAATTACCTCCTCCCGAAGAGCAAAGGAACCTCTGATTCTCATTAAGCCAGCCTGGCGGATCTCCATGTCTGGATTCTGAAAAGACGGTCCTTTCTGCTGACGGATTCGAACATCCATCGCGGTTTTCATCTGGCGCAAGGGTATCACCTCCCCCCATTTTTAGGTATAAAAAAGAGACCTCGGACAGCAGTGTCTTCAGTCTCATCTGATGTTATTTGGTATTCCCGCTTATAGTGGGCATTGTTCTCATTCTTTCTTCAATAGGTGGTAGTAGAGAATAATGTCTTCGTAATGCCCGTCATCCATGAAATAACCACCCGGGATAACGCCAAGTTTCTGAAACCCGAGTCTTTCATACAGGTGGATAGCGTGAACATTTGTCGCGACCACGGCATTGAACTGAAGGATGCGGAAGCCCAAAAGCGATCCCTGTTTCAGGCAGTCTAATACGAGTTTCTCTCCGATATGTTCACCCCGGATATCGCTTTTGACTGCGTAGCTGGCATTTGCAATATGCCCACACCTACCAACATTGTTCGGATGAAGAATATAAATGCCGACCACCTGGCCTGTCACCGTATCTTCTGCCACTCCGGTATAAGTCTGCGATTTGAAAAAGCCATCAGCCTCGTCTTCGGAAAGTCCCTCCAGCTGAGGAAAAGCATTTCCTTCTTCGACCACATGATTCCAGATCATTCTGCAAGGTTCACTATCTTTTGATTCATACCTTCGTATTATTACCTTCATGGATATCTCCCTGTCCGAAAAGATCTCTCGGTTACATGATATCGAATTCTATGCTTATATGTCGCAGAATTCAATCCGCAGATCTCATGATCTCCGGAATATACTCTGGATTATCCAGCTGCCCGTACAGGAATTCTGGCTTTTTCACTTCTCCCTTCACACGGTTCTTCCTGATCTTTGCCAGTTCGTGGAAGTTGGTGTTGAACAGTTTGTACATGGCAGAATCCTTTGGAAGTCTTCCGTCACAGGGAATGACCCTGTTCCCGAACTTGAGAAGCCCGCATCCGCAGTCGGGATTGCTGATGTACTGCATGAGGTTCGGCGAGATTCCAAGCTCCGTCTCAAGCAGATGTCTTTCATTCTCCTTCAGATTCAGCAGCATCAGGAACTCACTGTTGCAAAGCATCGACTCTACAGCCGTCGTTGTCAGCAGGTCCGCCACGTTCTGCGTGATTGCCGTGCAGAGGCCTCCCATCTTTCGTACCTCTCTCCATATCTTCTCCAGGTAAGCCGCGGAGTACTGATTGTGAGAGAGGTATGCCGATAGGTCAGATCCTTTCGGACCTTTCGCCCCGGCCCACACCGTGCAAGCAGCTTTCACTGCACACGGCGTTCCATGGGAATAGTTCCATCATTATTAAAACGGCCACTCTCAGAGTATTCGTGCTCACTTTATTTCATGCACACTGTCCCTAAGCCGGCTAAGTGCCGCCATCGGTTCAGTTTCTGCATACGAACATTGAAATTCTCATTGAGGCGACGAATCGTCTCTCTGATAGCATCCACATCATCAGCAAATATAATCTTCTCTACCTCACGGCAGACAATTCTCAGATTGTCATAGCTGTCACTGCCACCTTTTGCTTTCGGAATAATTCTGATACAAGCAACATCTTCCAGCAAAAGCTGTTTACCGGTGATTTCACATTTACCTTTTGCAGCAACAAACCTTGAGAGTCGATTATCGCAAAACTCGATGCCTTCCGGACTGGACTGTTCAGCCAGTTCAATCAGCACCTTGGAATAAGCTCTGCTCTGCAGGAGCGAATGAATCCTCTTACGCCCCTCCGGTGTGTATTTGTTCACCGAAGGGCTATGGCACATCGGATTCGTCGTATGACAGTAGGCGACCGGGACCACAATCATCCCATTGATGTACCTCACTTGCTTCGACTTGCCATACATCTGAAAGAAATATTCATCCATTGCGCCTTTGAGTTTTTCAGGCTTATCCTTACTAAGAGAATTGCTTCTGGCACATCGTATCTTCATCGTTCTGTCCAAAGCAGGAAAGAGCCTATGCACGTCTTCATTGACCATTGTTGCCATGTTGTAGTACCCGTGGATACCAACAACCGCCTGATTATAGGCGATGATATCGTCATGCTGTGCTTTTTCAGAGGCATGGGCTTTACAGGCCTTAACTAAAGAGTTCTTCAACTTTGCCTGCTCCATCGCAATGGCTTTATCAGTCATATGCGACTTGATTACCCACCTTTTCCCTTTTTGGATCAGTCTGAATCGGATTCCGAGGAAATCGCTGTATCCAGTCGTCAGATTAGTAATCTTCGACTTCTCCGGCGATGTTTCCAGCTTCAATCGCTCCCATAGCCACATTTCCACAGCTCTCTTCATTCGGACAGCTTCGTCATAGCTTTTACAGAAAACTTTAAAGTCATCTGCATATCTGACGATTCTGACTTCCTTCAGACTCGTTTTCCTAAGACGCCTGTACAATGCACCTTTGTTCCATGAGCCGTTACTATTTCTGCACATGTCACTCGGAAGGCTTTTCTGCACCTGCATCTCCTCCCACTGGCTCGCAATCCACCAGTCAAGCTCGTTCAAAACGATATTGGCCAGCAGTGGACTGAGGACTCCGCCTTGCGGTGTACCCTTATCGGGAATCCACCTTTCGTCGTTTTCCTCAATCGGCGCTTTCAGCATCTTGCTGATCAGACAAATCAGTCTCTTATCTCTGATACCGAGACTCCATATCTGCTTCAGCAGCTTTCCATGGTTCACGTTATCAAAGAAACCTTTAATGTCCACGTCTACCACAAAGTGATAGCCGTCATGCTGTGCCAGCTTGTAGCAAAACGCTACCGCCTCCTTTGTACTGCGGTTTGGCCTGAACCCATAGCTATGCGCATAGAACTTCGCTTCACATATAGGTTCCATGACCTGCAATACACTTTGTTGAACTACCCGGTCTATTACGGTAGGGATTCCAAGAGGTCTCATCTTTCCATTGGGTTTGGGTATATAGACCCGCTTTACCGCCTTTGGTTGATAATTCCAGATTTTGTCCCGCACCTTTTTCACGAATAGCTCGCTTGGGATAGCACTGAGGTCTTTGAACGAAAGTCCATCGACTCCAGGAGTACTGCTACCCTTGTTTCCCTTAAGGTTGCGATAGGCCATTTCAATGTTGGGCTTGGTTGCTATGATACTTACCAAGTCTGTGAATACTTTGTTTTCCGCACTATCCCTATATAGAGCATCCAGCACATCTATCATGTTGTAATACTCCGCATGTCGGATAGAGCTATTCTTAAGCACTCCTGTTCTCTGCATAGTCAACATCACCTCGCTTTCGCAAGACTTCGTTTCTCTTAGTCCTACTCGAACCTATGTATGTTGACCGTTTTATTTTGCAACTATCAAGCACCGCTCTCACGGCGCCCCACTAGAGGCTGTTGCTCCATTTCCGTTACAGAAACTTCTTCGCTCGTGCCTCCGCTTTCACAGCAGTTAAGGCAGGTTATACAGTTTCGGTTATCCTGCACTGCTTTCCCTGCCAACAGATCATCACGAATGCAATCACTCCCTGTCTGCTGCTTCCGACGTTCCGATATGATACCAATGCTGTACTTAGGTGCCTTCTATGGGCCTGCCAGCTTATACCGCCTGTAACGGTATCCCGAATTTCAAATCCACAACCCATACTTTTCGGTAGCTGACCCCGGGCAACCGGCATACGCTTATTCAACGTATTCGAATTCTAGACCCTTTCAATCGTTGGTTCGTCCCCCTAAGGATTCTCACCATATACAGCTGCACTACATAATCACCAGCGGCCTGCACCTCTGCAAACGTTTCCCCAGTGTAACTCTGTGGGGCTGGCTTTTTGCTCTTCAGCCCAGCTCTCCCTACCTTTTCGCATTGCATTGCTACTAACGCAGTGGGCAGTTTGTGTGTGTCCCTTCGTGGCGTTACCCACTCATTTGAACAGTACCATAACAGTTGTACTGGCAGTTTTGGGCACTGCCAGTCCCGCTACCCTAAAGTCAAAGACTCTCAGGCGGCGAAACGCCTCGCCCTGTGGAATTCATCTATGAACACCCATGTGCATTTTCCTTTCTTGGCGTTCTCCGCAATCCTTGATCTGACGGATTCCAGCATGATAATGATTCCCATGCCGGACTGCGAACGGTCGATGTCCGCCATCCCATAGGCAGTGAAACGATTCTTCGTATTCACATTTGTCGGCTTGGAAAACATGTTCATGGCGCCGGTTACAAACAGTTCCATGGACAGAGCCAAAGCCTGCGCTCTCACCTCCGGTTGTTCTTTCAGGATCTCGTAGAACTCGACCAGTGTCGGTGTCTTGAAGTTCTTCTCTCCGACACCCTGGTAGATCTGTTGGACCACACGGCCGATAATCGAGTTGTCCTCCGGCTCCATGCTGTTCTCCTTGATCTGCGAAAAGATGGAAAGCATCAGGTTGGTCTTGTCCTTCAGGAAGGTCGACTTGGAGTCCATGTACTGAAGGGTGTCTGTATCCAGTGGATTGATGTAATGCTTCGAGGTCGAGGAGAAGTCAATGAACTGTCCGTGGAAGTAATCGCAGATCGCCTCATACTCGTTCATCGGGTCGATGACGATGATGTCGTCGTCCGTCGTGAGGAAGATCTCCGTAATCTCCTTCTTGGTCTCCATCCCCTTGCCGGAGCCGGAAAGTCCCAGGATAAAGCCATTTCCATTCAGCAGCGTCTTCCGGTCGCCGATCAGGATGTTGCGGCTTATCTGGTTCACTCCATATGCGATGCCTCCCGGCTGATACAACTCATGTACGATGAATGGTGTAAATGCTGCAAGCGGCTGTGTCAGCAGCGGGTACATTGTATTGCAGAACCTTGCGCCGCAGGGCGATGCCGTATGGAAGGCCTCGATCTGTTCCCAATAAACCGGTTCGAAATGAAACCCCTCTCCTTCTGCCGCCGAGCAGAATGCTGTCACGTTGTTCTCCAGTTCCTTACGCGTCGGAGCGTTGATCACCACATAGACTCCCACATAGAACATCCTTTCATTGTTGTCGTTGATGACGTCCAGGAGTTCTTCGATCTCACTCTTCTGTCTCCGGACTTCATAGGAAACATCGCTGGACCAGGCGCCTGCCCGGTTCCGGGTCTCCTGCTGTTTCTCGATCGTACGACCAACCTGCATGTAGAGATCATTCAGCCTCTTGCGGACCGCGTCCATCGGGATCGCCGCCGCATCGATGGTAACGGAACACTGATAGTCTCCGGACAGGAACCGGTTCATGATCTCGGGATTGACTCCGCTCGGCAGATGCGGCAGATACAGCACCTGGCTGTAGCGGTTCGCAAACTGCAGCGTGATTCCGTCCATGGCTCCATACTCGTCCTGAAAATACCCGACATGCTGGGGAGCAACGAAATCCTTCCAGTCTCTTGCCTTCCTCACCATCTGCTCCCAAGTCAGGGTCAGCTGCTTTCCTTCGCCCATGTGCCAGAAGGCATACAGGTAACGCAGACGCTCCGTCCCGTCCATGGGGATCAGAGCACTTTCCATTTTGCTGAAATTGACCGTCAGATTTGCCTCGATCGACCGGAAATAGTCCCGCGCTGCTCCAACATCCTTCTTTCTGACAGAGAGCACGAAGATCCGCACCTGGGTCAGGCCGGAATGTCCCTCCAGCACCCTGTCGGAAATGTACTTGTTGAAAGACTGAACCATTTCGGAGAACTGACCGTCCTTCTCCCGAATGAAGACGTCCCTCCGGACCTGTTCCATGTCCTGGTTGTTGTTGATCATGAGGATCTTGAAGCTGACGTTCAGGCTGTTCAGCATCAGGCAGTAACGCCTGAGGAAATCGTCCTTTTCCAGATCATCCATGGTCGCAAAGTTCGTATCCAGGAAGAGGTATGCCTTATCAAAAAGGACCTCAGCACCCTCCGGCTTCTCCTCCAGCTGACAGATCCCGTCCTTCGAGATCCGGCTGATCGGGAGCAGCTGCTGGACCGTCTTCGGCAGCCGGTACAGAGGCTGCGTCAACTCCTTGTATTCCTTCATCGCCTTCAATCATTCTCACCTCACTTCCTGCTTCAGTGCTTCTTGTTGTGCTGCTTTCTGTATTGCTGTCTCCTGCTTTCCTCACCGTTTTCGGCTCCTCTCCCAGAACAGTCTCCTCCGTCTCCAGATAGAACTTCTTCCGTTCCTTTCCGCCGTTCTGATTGCGGTTCTTCATGTCTGACATTTCCTCTCCCTCTTCTTTCGGAAGCATCCCCTGATTCGACCAGAAAACCATTTCCGGTTGGTAGAAGAAGGAAGATTGCTGCTCGACTTTCTTTTTTCGCTTCAGATACTCACCAAGCGGAATTCCATGAATCTTGATGAAGCCGACTGCGATAATCGGGAATGCTACCGGCAGCGTCAGATACATTGCAACGGATGCATTCAGCTTCAGGTAGATCAGGAAGAAAGCCAGAAGCCCTCCGCTGACCACAACCGCAGCGACAGCAAATAAGGTCTGGCGCATCGTCAGACCTTTGAAGAAATCGTCCTTATAGGAATCAATATCCTGATTCACAGGAATCATCATGATGGATCACCTGTCCTTTCATCATCAGCCCAGTCCCATGCAGGACCGTACTACACCATCTGCTCCTTTCACGCAGGCAGCCGTGGCTACCATCGGCATGCAGAGGTTGAAGATTGCAAGCATCATCTGCACCGTGATATCGGCGCTGTCTATCGTAAAGTTGAGCGCCGCTGAAGCAAACAGGCCAAAACTCAGCTTGATCGCCAGTGCGATGACAAATGCCTCCAAGCAGTAAGCTGTAAAGGTCTTCAGCCATGCGATTCCGGTCTGTGAGAATTCGCGCCCGCCGGCAAAACCCGCGAGCGCTACAGGGGCAAAGGGAACGCACATATAGACCTTGAACAGGCGCTTGATCACGGTGATCGCAAGCTCGACGCCAGAAACCAGGATGGTAAACATTCCGACCACACCACCGATCAGGGCGATCAATCCAGCCGAGAACCAGGAGCTGCCCTCACTCTCACCTGTTTCCTTCAGCGAGTCTTCCATACTGTCAAATACCTGATCGACCGTCTGCTTCTTCTCATCCGACTCCGTGATCTGGATCGTATGCGCCAGTGCAAGCGAGGCATTGTTGATTCCGCGCACCAGCGACAGGGAA
This sequence comes from Lachnospiraceae bacterium UBA7729, assembly GCA_002482005.1. Classification (GTDB taxonomy): domain Bacteria; phylum Bacillota; class Clostridia; order Lachnospirales; family Lachnospiraceae; genus Porcincola. The sequence goes on from DLFD01000001.1 coordinate 15,219, forward strand.
TTCATCACCAGGGAAATGGTAATCGCGAAGCGGATGAACATCTTGAACATGGATTCCAGATTGAAGGTGCTCCGGATATCGATGCTCTCTTTCAGCCAACCGGCTACAAAATAGAAGATCGTCAGCGAACCTGCCACAGCAAGGAACACGCCGTAGACTGCTGATCCGGATACGATGGACCATGCACCGAACTGTCCCTCCGGATTCTTCTGCACAAAGTTCAAGGCAACCTGCGTGCAGCTCTTCCAGATGGAAAAGCCACAGTTCAGGAGAGCACGTCCCTGCGCGAACATGATGCCGCCCAGCCAAGTCAGCATCGGCGACAGAACCGTTTCGTACACGGCATTTGTCGCCTGGCCAATTCCGTCTTTAATAAGGTCCCCGATACCGGTCATCCATCCAGGAAGCTTCAACATCATTGGCATAGACTGGATCATAAATTGCTGCCACATTATTCCTCACCTCCCCTCAAAAGGCATAAGAAAAGCACCGGCCGGTGTAACCTGGTCGATGCTCTAAGAAAAAATGTATCTTTCAAATACTGTCTACAGATTTCGGTTTTCGGGAATCAAAGTTCATCCGCCGTGATAAACTTATCACTGCTGATTGCATATTCAGCTCCCTGTTTGACCGTGACATACAATGTGCCGTCTGGCGTATTCACCTTCACATAAGCATATCCATCCTTGAACTTGTCTGTAATATCGATCTTCTGGTTCATGTAATAGATATATGTTTTTCCGCTCTTCTCGTCCGTCTCGACCTCCGGTGAATTCAGGTCCTCCTGCAGTTCTTCTGCGGTCAATGGACGTTCTGATCCGTCTTTATTATAGGCAACACCGCCGCCTCCGACCTGTACTGTCTTTCCATTTTCGTCCTTATACGTCATTTCATAATTGGCGGCGCCATCTTCTTCCGTGACAGTCATTTCCGCGGTCGTCATCTGACCGTGTGTCCATATCTGAACCGTACGCTGGATTCCGCCGACATTGTTGGCATAGCAGACTCCGCAGCCTGCCACAACCGCAGCTGCAGCAATCAGAGGGCGAAGTGCTCTCACTGCCTTCCGATGACTTCTGTGAAGTTTCCCTGCTGACGCATCCATGCTGACAAGCTTGTTTTCTGACGCTGTTCCGGTTTCCATATCCATAGTGCTCTCCTTTCCGATCCGCTGAGCTGCAATCTTTCTGATCCTGTCAGCAGTGATCGATTCGGGAGCTTTGATATGATCAAAAGCAGCTCTGTATGATTCCTGATTTGTCATGACCCGTCTCCTCCTCGTTAAGCACATGTCTCAGCATCCTTCTTCCGCGGGCAAGCCGCGCGCGAACACTGCTGTCTGTGATGTTCAGGATCTTCGCAATCTCTGCGGTTGTATATCCTTCGTAATAGTAAAGATGAATTGCTGTCCGGTACTTGTCCGGAAGCTGCAAGACCTCAGATACGAGGGATCTCTGCTCCGGAGTTTCAAGGTCCACTGACTGGATGTAGTCTTCCCAGGACACATCACCTTTTGACCGGAATCTCCGTCTCATGTCATGGGCCTTGTTCACCGTGATCCGGATCAGCCAGTACTTCAGCTGTGATTCATCTTTAAATTCTCTGTTGTCCGTATAGTACGTGACCAGCGCCTCTTGCACAGCATCCTCGGCATCAGCCGGGACCTGACTGGCGGAGAGTGCAGCCGCATACAGGGAATTCTTGTATTTCCGGACAACATCCTCAAGTGATAACCTCATTGACTGCTCCTTTACATTTCCTTTCCTCTGAAGAGCTCTTCACTAATAAAACGTTTCAGAAGGCGAAAATGTGACAAAGTCAGGAAAAATATTTTTCATGAAAAACGGCTTGTCTCAGTTGGCTGAGACAAACCGCCCCATTTTTTACTCTCTCATCTTCAGCGCGCACGCACACATGCAATGATTCCGGTAATGATAACGACAGTGATCAAAACCAGTAGCAGATACAGTGGCCATACCGGATAGTCTGCAATAATGCTGCTAAGGCCTACATTGATAAACATGCAGACCATAAGAACCTTCATCGCTCCGATCATTGTGAAACCTATCACATACAGCCTGGCTTTGTTCTCTGCAGTCACCTTCACTGGAAAATTCCATACTGATGGAAAACGTTCGACTACTGCAAGGAGAAGGAACAGGGCAGCCATAATGATGGCTTCCGCTATCAGACTCCCTTTGCTTCCATAGGCATCTGCCTTTCCCAATGCATTAAAATGAGTCGGTACAGTTTCCGGAATATTGCTCCAGCAAGCTGCCAGAAAAACAGCATATCCGCCAATCAGCAGGACACTGATGGTATTGGAAATCAATCGTTGCCTTTTCATGGTAAGACTGCCTTTCGCATTTCTTCTCTCAAGTATAGCAGACAAGCATCACGACTGCATCGCGATCTCCGTCACTTCAGAAGATTGATAATCGTCGGCGCCAGGCACATCAGGATTCCCGCGACAACTTTCTTCAGAGAGTCTGTCTGCTGGGCAGTGTCTCTGGATTGGTAGGCGGAAGCGAATTCGAACACGCCCCATGCCAGGACGATAGCACCGGCAGCCGTGATAATCGTCGTGACGATGGAGTACAGGTTATTGATCTTGCCCTGCACCTGCGCTGCCGCAAATGCGTTCATCGGTGCCATAATGAGCAGTGCCATGGTGACAAGTGCTGTCATCTGGCATCTTTTGTCTCGTTTCTTTCCTTCTGCTCTCAGAATCTTATTCATTCTTCCATTCTCCTTTGTTCTGTTCGAGTAAAGCAAAGCGCCCCGGAGAGTGACTCTCCGAAGCGCTTGCCTCACAATATTGTTTTGTTTCGGTCATGCTGAAGTGTTACTCGTCTGCTTCATTCTGCTTCTTTTTCCAAATGAGAAATGCCACAACAGCTGCAGCTCCCCCAAGAAGAATCACATAGAGCAGGATCGATGTCGTGTCACCGGTCTTGACCGGAGCGGAAGGTGTAGATGTTCCACCGGACGGATACGATCCTCCTCCGGAAGGAGTCGTATGGGTTGTGATCTTCTTCTTTCCGGTCAGGTCGATTTTCTCTTCCTTCGGAGAGTCGTACATAGTCACTTGCTGGACCTGTCCGTTGTCGGCAACTGTGAAGGAAACATTTTCGGCCACTTCATAGCCGGACGGAGCCGTTACTTCGGTAAGTGTATAGGTTCCCGGAGTCAGGTATGCGATCTCATGCGGAGTCGTTCCGGAAGTCCAGGAATCAATGACCTTTCCGGTCGAGTCACGAACCTCCAACTTTGCTCCCGGAAGTTCTTCACCCTTCTCTCCATCTACAATGTCTTTCTTATGAATGACTACCGTAGTCGGCTTATCCAGCATGACGACTTTCTGGATCTCAGCGGTATCCTTGACCTCGAACTGTACATCTTCTGCCTTCATGTAGAGGGCCGGAGGTGCAGTCTCAGTCAGTGTGTAAGTTCCGATTGGAAGCATCTCGATGTAGTGAGGCTTGTCACTTGAAGTCCACTTCTCGATCTCATTTCCTTCAGAGTCCTTGATCACGAGCTGAGCGCTAGGAAGCTCCTTACTGGTAGTGATATCCTCCTTGGAGATCTCCAGCTTTGTCGGAGCATCCTTCATCTGATGAAGCTCACTCTTGAAGTCATCCTCAACTGTGAACTCGATGCTTTCAGCCGTCACGTAGCCATCAGCCGGTCTGGTCTCGGTCAGGATATAAGTCTTCCCGACTTCCAGTCCGGATACCGGATACGGCTCCTTCCCAGAAGTCCAGGTGTCAACGGTCTTTCCGGTGTCCTTTTCGACAACAGAAAGGTGTGCGCCTTCGACTTCCTTCTCCCCGGGCAGGTCTGTTTTGGTGACCTTCACCTGCTTGTTGACCAGGTTCAGTTCATCGTTTGCATCAGGCTGATCGGATACCGTGAACTCGATCGGAGAAGCAAGAACGTATCCTTCCGGGGCCTCCGTCTCGACCAGTTTGTAAGTCTGGCCAACTACAAGACCGCTCACCGCGTGGGCAGTTCCGTCGGATACCCAGTTGTCAATGATCTTCCCGTTCTGGTCCACTACCTGAAGGTGAGCACCAGCGATCATGGTGATCTCGGTATCTACCTTGCTGACTAGAATCTGGCGATCGATCAGAGCAATCTTCTGGTCTGCATCTTCCTTTGTGACGGTGAAGTCTCTCGGCTGAGCTACTGCAAATCCTTCCGGAGCGCTCTCCTCAACCAGACGGTAAGTATGTCCGACGATCAGACCGCTTACTGCATGAGACTTGCCATCGGAAGTCCAGGAGTCGATCAGACTGCCGGTCTTCAGAGCAATAGTGCCGGTTGACAAATCCCCTCTTACAGAGGACTCCTCCGTAAACGGTTCCTGAGTTTCAGAAGCTGTTCCACCATCGGAAACTTCACCGGTTTCAGCGGTTTCACTTGCTACAGCTTCAGCTCCGCTTACAGGTGCAGTTGCCTCGGCTTCCGTTCCTGTATCCGTTTCACTCTGGGTTTCTGTCGGCTGAGTTCTCCCAGCCTGTTCCTCCTGAGCAGTACTCCCTGCATTCTGTGTTGTATCCTCTGCCAGTTCATAAACTGCCAGTTTGGCTCCGACGACCGGATTGCCCAGTACGTCGAGTTTGTCTATGGTTACCCGCTTGTCCTTCATGGAAAGCGTCTGGTTCTGTCCGTCATCCGGGACAGTGAACTCAATGGATTCCGCGACCGCATATCCTTCCGGAGCGGTAACTTCGGTCAGCGTATAAGTCTTTCCAACCTCCAGTCCGGAGATCGAATGAGCTTCATTTCCGGAAGTCCAGCTGTCGACGGCCTTTCCTGTTTCCTTATCGGTTACAGTCATCTGAGCGCCTTCAACTTCCTTCTCTCCAGTCACATCCGTCTTGGTCATGGTGACCTGCTTGTCGACCATCTTCACGGTCTTGACAATGAAGCCGTCATCAACCGTAAAGTCGATATCCGAAGCGCGGACATAACCTTCGGCAGAGATCTCCTCATGGAGGGTGTAGCTACCGCCGACATGAAGTCTGGAAATGGCATGCGGCTCTTGGCCGGACACCCATTTGTCGACTTCCTGGTCCGTCTCCTTGTCGGTGACGGTCAGGGTCGCTCCCGGAACTTCCTTCTCTCCAGTCACGTCGACCTTGCTCATGAAGACCTGCGTGTTGGTCAGTTCAAAGGAATCATCCGCGAACCAGTTCTTCGTGACCGTGAACTCGATCGGGTCCGCAAGAACGTACCCTTCCGGAGCTTCGGTCTCGACCAGAGTGTATGTCTGCCCAGCCTTCAGCCCTGATACCGAATAAGCGGTCCCGTCGGAAGTCCAGGCATCCACGACCTGACCTTCACTGTCCCTGACCTCAAGCTTCGCGCCTGCAATCATGGTAATCTTGGTGTTGACCTTGCTGACCAGGACCTTCTTGTCCATCATGACGACGGTCTGATCGGTCAGGTCATCTGTGATGGTAAAGTCGATCGGTTCAGCCTCGACGTACCCCTTCGGCACCTTGGATTCCACCAGACGGTAGGTATGTCCGACCTTCAGATTTGAAGTATCGTACTGCTTTCCGTCCGACTTCCATGCCTCCACTGGCTCTTCGGACAGGTACTTTGTTCCGTCCTCGTGGAAATGGACCTCGTAGATCTCAAGACCTGCCTTTTTGACCCCGTTTCCGAGAACATCGAGTTTCTTCACGATGAGTTTCTTGTTGGTCATGACGACCTTGCAGAGCACTCCCGTGTTGGTAACTTCAAATGGGATATCCGTTGCAAGGGTATAGCCCTCGATGGACTGTTCCTCATGCAGCGTGTAGTTGCCAATCGGCAGCATGCTGATACGGTGCGGCGTCCCGTCGGAAGTCCACTCCGCTTTCTGCTCCTGCCACTTATCGTCCTGATAAGTAGCGACATTCCCTTCCGCGTTAAGGACCTGCATCTTCGCACCTTTCAGTTCTTCTCCATTCATATCGACCTTGGAGAAATCCCATCTGGTGTACTGGTCCTTCCGCATCGTTTCCGCCTTATCGGACTTTGTCTGCCCGTCGAGCGGGTTGCCCTTCTCATCAGACATGAAGACGTATCCGTCCTCATCGACGGTGAAGTAAGAAGGTGTCTCGTCAAGAACATATCCCGGCAGCGTCGCGGTCTCGGTGATGGAATAGATGCCGGTCTCGACGTACTTGACCACGACTGTTCCATCGTCTTTGGTTACTTCCCTGCCGCCGGCGTAAACTTCTCCGGCGCGGGTCCTGTCTGCGTCCGCTCCGCCGATCCTGGTGATGTCAAATGTGACTCCGCCCAGTGTTTTAGTCGGGGTATCATCTGTCCACTCGCCGTCCTTGTCGGCTGCCCATTCATACTTGGTCAGCTTCACAGTGGTCGGCTTGTTGGTCGAGTCGATATGCGCATAGACAATCGGCGTATTCTGGTCTTTGTAGACGAGTTCGAACGGATGCTCTGTCGGATCCAGCGTGTAGCCTTCCGGCGCTTCAATCTCAGCGGTATGGTACTTGCCAAGATAAAGTTCCTTGGACTGCCCGATGCCATCTGCCCCGATTACCACGGTATCGACCTGGTCACCCTGCTCTGCCTGGACCGTTCCGTCTCCGGAAATGATCTTCTCATCTGCGTAGACGCCGAACTTTGCTCCGGCAATCTTCTCCTTGGTCTCGGCATCTGCCTTGGTAATCTTCAGAACGCCCTTGACCTCCTGGTCTTTCTCCTGCCAGGTAATCAGCTGGTCCCAAGTATTTGCCTGATCGACCTCAAACTTCGTGAGCTCCGTATTCAGGACATAGCCGTAAGGGGCCTCCAGTTCCTTCAGATAGTAGGTTCCCACTTCCAGCCTCTGAGGAAGATAAGCCATGCCTTCTTCATTCGTGACGAAAGTGGAGACTTTCTTATGGTTGGTGCTCTCCTTAAACTCAACGACCGTCTCCTGGTCATCCTTCAGGACCTGGATCTTAGCGCCTGCCCTGAGGACTAATTTCCCGGAGTCCTTATCGACCTTGGCCAGCTGGATCCATGACCCATGCTGGTCCTGATAGATCCCGGTCTGGATCAGCTGCCCGTCGATGATGCCGGCATCCTTCGTGCCATTTACATGAAGATTGCGGATCGTACCGTAACCGGTCGGAACCGTATCCTGATTCTCGATGATCGTGTAGTGGCCGTACGGCAGTCTGCCGTGCGGGTAAGCATCGTCCTTCGTTGTCGCGTATCCTTCCGAATTCGTCTTGATTGAGACGTAAGGTTTTGCGCCTTCCTTCGGATTGTCTCCGTCCATGTCCGCGTCCAGATAAATGTCAAACCGGATGCCTTCCATGGGCTGTAGTTTGTCATGCGGGTCTTCCTCGTTCAGCTCCGCCTGGACCTTGTGGATGTCCACATCGAAACGGATCACATCATCCTCTGCGGAGATTCCGGTCAGATCCTTGAGCGTATTTTCATCTTCCTTGCGGATGGTGAAGGTGATATCAAGGTTCTTGCCCCTGAGGTTGAATCCCTCCGGAGCTTTGGTCTCGACCAGTTCGTAAGTTCCATAGGGAAGGTACTGTTCCGGAGGAAGCGGATTACCGTTCACATCCTTGCTGGCCGGGGAAGTAATGACCCCATCCTCATCCGTAGTAAATGTGTGAATGGTGTTTCCTGGTTCGTAAGCGGTTCCGTCAACCACTACCGGATGGACCGAGCGGTTGATCAGGTCAAACTCAGCGCCTTCAAGTTTCGCTTCACCCTGGACGACATTTCCGTTCGGGGTAACCTGATCTGCACGGAATTCTGCACCGGTCTTTTCGGTCAGGGTGCAGAGCTGTTCAGCAAGCTCCAGGTCCTTCTTCTGAACCTTGAATCCTGCCCGCTGCGGGATGTTCTTATGCGGATCCGTCTTCGAATAGTCCGCCAGCTGTTTCTCCACGATAGTTACAGAAAGCGGCTTATCAGAAAGCGTGTACCCTTCCGGCGCTGTCTTTTCCCGGACAGTGTACTTTCCGGTCTGAAGAAGATTGCCGGTCGTCTGCCCGGTCCCATCGTCTCCGGTCGTGATCGTCGTCGCCACCTCACCCGGGTGGATCGGTGTTTCATGATCGGTGTTGAGAACGACATCAAAGTCATTTGCGTTGATGACCTCAAAGACCGCTCCTTTGAAGGTCGCGTCACCGTCCTGCGTAGTCCCCTGTTCTGCGGAGATTTTCCCAAGCTTCAGGTCTCCAAAGGTCGGGATGTCATCCAGATTTTCCGGATCCACCGGAACATTCTGAATCTCCGGCTGAGTAGTTGAACTATAGATCACACCGTTGCCACTCTGCAGGATCTGCATCTTCCAAACTGTGTTGTTGATCAGATAGCCCTCCGGCGCTTTCGTCTCCTGGATTGTGATGCAGCCAAGCGGAAGGACATTTTCCCCATAGGTCAGGGTACCCGATACCAAATGAGCCTGATCGAGCTTCGCCGTGTAGTTGCCGTTTCCGTCCGGAAGCGTCTGGATGACCCAGGTCTGTTTTGGATTTGCTTCCGGCTCCGGATTGTCATAATAGTTTACCTTGAGCTGAGCGCCCGCGGTCGGTCTCGTTGTCGCATACCCGGCTGCCGGGACCTTTCTGACCAGTGCGTTCAGCGTACCGAAAAGCGGCTCGTCCACAACAGGGAGAACCTGACCGGATGATCCTGCCGCGATCGTCACTGTCTGGTCCGGAGCGGTCTTATATCCCTTCGGCTGGGAATCCTCGTGAAGGGTATAGGTCTCCGGGAACACCTCCTGCGCGTCCGTTCCTCCATCGGCACGGATG
>DLFD01000018.1 GCA_002482005.1 Lachnospiraceae bacterium UBA7729
CAGTTCATGGTAGCTACAACAGTCTGAGGCTACAGAATTTGTAAATACAGTTATTCCAAAGGGGATTGATGTTGACTATATCAGTCCGAAAGGTGGAGTTGTACCTTTGGATCCAAGGAGCTTGGGAAAGCTATATGTGAAGAAAGAAGACAAAAGACTTTGGGAATCTAAGGATTTTCAAGAGAGAGCCTTAAAAAACTCCCTCTGTGCAGATACAGTCAATCCATCAGAGTACGTTGGAATTTATTATACAGGAGGGCATGGAGTGTTATGGGATTTCCCGGAAAATAAACAACTTCAGAGATTAGCATGGGAAATCTATAAAAACGGCGGGTATGTCATGTCAGTATGCCATGGCGTTTGCGGGTTATTGAATATAACAGATGACAAAGGAACGCCTTTAATCAAAGGCAGGAAGATCACAGGCTTTACGAAGGAAGAAGAAATATTGAGCGGTAAATACAAGAAGGTTCCGTTTATTACAGAAACTGAAATTAAGAAAAAAGAGGCTGTTTTTTGTAAAAAATTTCCTTTCCGTAGATATGCTATCCATGATAATAGATTTATTACAGGACAAAATCCTATGTCTGGCGGAGAAGTGGCAAAGGTGTTCTTAGATGTTCTGGAGAATCGTGGATTTTGAAACAAATTAGCAGGCAGGGATTTACATAATCGGATTAGTTATTACAGCCTCAAGTTCAGCCATTTGATCTTCTGGAAGATAAGCAATAAAACAGCGTGTTTTACAGAAAAAAGCTGATAGCAAAGGCTGCAATGTTTGGAAGAAAAAATGGAGGAAGAAAATGAAGGAAATACTGATGTTCTATAGGGATGACTGCGGATACTGTGATATGGCTTTTCGGGCTTTGGAGGAACTTAAGAGTGCCCACCCGGAGTATGCAAAAATTCCCTTCAGGAAAGTAGAGGAGACACAGGACCCGGTCTATGCGGACAAGTTCGACTATTATGCTACGCCGACTTTTTATGTAGGTGATGAAAAGATCTTCGAAGCTCACATTGGTCTGAAGTATGACCAGATGAAGGATGAGGTCGAGAAGGTACTCAAGACCGTATCAGAAAGCTGATCCAGTTGTTTTGGTAGAAGAAGCCTGGCCGAACAATCAGTATTTGTGACGGAGGACATAGCCATGAAGTACAAAAATACAGGTTTGTCTCTTTGGTTAATCCCAAAGCAAATATGGGGGCAGCGAATCCGGTTCTGGACAAATTGCCTGGAAAAAAAGAGGCAGGGGAGTTATATTGTGCCTCACAGACAGAAAGCTTTTTCTGAGAGAAAATCTGCTTGTACTTCCTATCAGCTATATTTGATTGATGCATATGAGATCACAAGATTTCGAGCGCCATGCGATTGTCATACATAAGTAAGACATAAAATAAGGTGGTTTCTGGCGCTTAGATGATGGATGGAAGAGCTTCATCTGATCATGCTGGACAACCACATCCCGGCAGGAGCAAAGCTCTACTAATACGTGCCAAAAGTATTTCTTATGAAGCACCGGAATATGTACGCGATAGCATCGCCTGCGAAAAGGTCTGCGGGCGGCAGAGGAAACAGGTCCGCGTCTTCTGCTTCAGAAGTGGGCGACCAGGGCTTCTGCGTCTTCCATGCGGGTTGCCCAGCTGGTGCAGAAGCGAATGACAGAGTGGGTGTCATCGAGCTTGTTCATAAACCCGTATCCGGCAAACTCTGCTATCCGCTTTACTTCCTGGTCCTCCATGGTGAAAAACTGCTGGTTGGTCGGGGAACCCAGATACAGCTTCAGACCTTTTTCGGTCAGTCCCTTGCGGATCGTCATCGCGGTGTCGATGGCGTTTTTTGCGATCTTCAGATAATTGTCATCCGTGAACAGAACATCGAACTGTACGCCGATCAGCCATCCCTTGGCGAGCACGCCTCCTGACATCTTCCGGATGGTGAAGAAATCCTGAGCCAGGGACGGGTCCGTGAATACGACCGCCTCGCCAAGAAGAGCGCCGACTTTTGTGCCCCCGATGTAGAACACATCACAGTTGTCCGCCAGATCTTTCAGCGTGACGTCTGTATCATAAGCTGCAAGCCCGTACCCAAGCCGGGCACCGTCGATAAAGAGAGGAAGGTGATGCTTCCGGCAGACTTCGTGAAGGTCATGAAGCTCCTGTCTGGTGTACAGGGTGCCATACTCGGTCGGATGAGAGATATAGACCATTCCCGGGCGGACTTCATGCTCCCAGTTTTCATCTTCATAGAAGAGACGGATGTAGGTTTCTGCCTGCTCTGCCGTGATCTTCCCGTCCTTGTGAGGGATCGTCAGCACCTTGTGGCCGGTGGCTTCCACAGCCCCCGCTTCGTGGAAGGCGATGTGCGCGGAGTCGGCGCTCAGCACACCGAAGGATGGCCGCAGGATCGAGCGGATGATCGTGGAGTTCGTATTGGTCCCTCCAATCATAAAGTGCACGATGGCGTCCGGCTTTCCGCAGGCAACCTTGATCTTTTCGGCGGCGCGCGCACAATATCTGTCCGCACCGTATCCGACGTTTTTCTCGAAGTTGATCTCTTCCAGTTTTTTCAGAATCAGAGGGTGGCAGCCCTCCATATAATCGCTCTCAAAGTGAAGCATTCGATCCTTCTCCCTGCAAATGAGCTGTGCTGCAGCTATCGGAGAATACTTTACCATCTAATATGTGGTTATTTCAAGGGAAAACCATCAGGTTGTCTCCCGGCTGACCAGACGGGGTGTCAGTTGGATGGAGCGCACGTAGAACTCTCCAGAGGCTAATGTGCTCTCGTAAGGAGAAAGACGATGGTTCCCTTCTTCAGAAGAATAAGGACGATAACCAGAATCAGCGGAATAACAGCGATGATATTGATATGGAACATGTCGCTGAGACCGCCTGTAATGCCGTCGATCGTTGTAGAGTCATATGTTTTTCCGGAAATACTGAAACCAATAATCAGATACAGGACTGCGGAAATGATTGCAGCGGGAATCGTTGTCTGCATCATAGCACGGATATGGTCCATAATTGGAGTACCTGTGGTGGTCGAGCACATGATCGTGCTGTCAGAGAGAGGCGACATTTTATCGCCGAACCAGGCTCCGCCAACAATCGCGCCGGCAGTGATAGCCGGATTGACGCCAAGACCTGTACCTACACCGATCATCGCAATACCGACAGTTCCGAGTGTACCCCATGAAGTACCAGTAATCACGGAAGTAATGCAGCACATCAGAAAGGCAATAAGCAGAAAGAACTTCGGACTGATGAGTTTTAGCCCGACTGTCAGAATCGTAGGAACGGTTTCCGCAGCCATAAATGCGGAAATCATCATCTCAACCGCAAGAATAGATCTTAAAGTCCATTCCGGTAACGGAAAAAGAATCGCGCGCGCACCGCGAGTCGCAAGCTCCCGCGCACCGCGCACGAGATGGGCAGCGCATAACGGCAAAAGTACCGGGATGCGCGAAGAGAAGCACCTGCACACTGTCCACACTCATTAATCTTCAGGCAGAGCTTTATGCTGCGGCGTAAAAGCCCGGTGGTAGACTGTATCTGTGGTCAGTTGGTCCATACTTTCGGAATGATGGTATGGAAGCACGCGTTTTCCACCCTCTGGGTGCGCAGAGCGAAACGTGTGAGGCTTCACTAAATGCTGCTACATATGCTGACAGATTATCCTGCTCAGATTTTGGACTATATTTTGACAGATAAGCTTCCCGATGAGATAAATTTTATGATTCGGCTTTTTTGATTCCTTTGCCCTTGCGTAAAGCGTTTGCAGCATAGTTTCCGCCACACCGCCGATTTCGCCTTTTCCCGACATTTCACGCCTTCTTAAACGGGGTTCTTTCTTGCCACCAAATGCAGCCTGAATCCCTTTTGCTGCTCGATTTTTTCTATCGTAAGACCCGCTGTCTTGCAATAACCGCGCACTTCATCAATGGTACGCGCCGCGACATCGCCGTGACCGGCCAGGTTGGCAAGAGGCAGCTCGATGTGATTGACAAACCACATCAAAGCCTTTGAGCCTGTATTATCCCGCAGCACCAGCATTCCGCCGGGTTTAAGAACTCTTGCGACTTCGTTAATAAACGCCTGCGGATCGGGGTAGTGGTGAAAACTCTGGGAGTTGATCACAATGTCAAAACTATCATCCTCAAAGGGCATATTCTCGCAGTCGCCCACCACAAACTCCGTGTTTTGCAGGTTTTTGGCCTTCGCCTGTTTTATCATCTCGGGCGTCAGGTCAAGCCCTGTAAAATGCGCATTCGGATATTCTTCCGAAAGAAGAGAAATCATCGGCGCGGTGCCGCAGCCAGCATCCAGCAGTGTCTCAAACGGCTTATTCCTGATTTCCGCAAGAATAGGCGGGTAGTCCTTGCGGCACATTTTGTAAATGCCTGCCTTGTCGTTTTCATAGTTCTTTGCGGCCTTCGTAAATTCACTCACAGAAAGCCGTTTATACTCTTCTGAAGACTTCATAATAACGCCATCCTTTTCATTTATGTTAGCAATGGCTAACCTGTATACAAAATCAATATTAGTTAGTCGTATCTAATTTATAGTAGAGCACGACCTCACATTATTTTCAAGAGGTTTTCGCATCTTTTTGCGAATTTTTATATTCCGTACATTTTGTTTCTCGGCTCATTCAGAAAAATGTGCAATTTGTCTGCATTTTTATTTCCCATTCATAAGTTTTCTTGCAAAAGCCGCAGGCGCTGCGGCGTCTAATGTGTTGCCGCGCTCTATATAGTCCACACACGCATCATGAATATTCATTCAGGAATACAAAGCGGGGATGCTCGGTATCTGTGATGCCGAGTTGGTTGACCAGGAATTTTTATGGAAAGATTCGCGGCAAGGTGATATTATAAAGTTAGCTTTATCTAATAAATATAAGCAACGTGACACCACTGAATCAGAAATCTTAGAAGGACGAAATAACGGATGATTACATTGAATGAGCAGGTGGACATCCCTGCACCGTACGAAAAGATTCAGGCGTGGCTTGATAACTTTGAGCAGGAATTCGTGAAGTGGAGTCCTTATCACCTGGACTGTAATCTGTATGACGGCGGATATAAAAAGGGAGACCGGATCCGTTTCCATGAAATTGTTATGGGGCTGGACTACGATGTGACCGGCAGGATCACGGAGAGCGAGAAAGATAAGAATCATTTCCGAATTGTATTCCAGAGTGATGCAAAAACGGCGTTCATCACATTTGAGGCGAATCGGACGGAAGAAGGGATTCATTTCTCTCATACAGAAGAATTCGGCATGACGACACCGGTGCTCGGACCAATCATGAACTTTCTGATCTTCAAAGTTTTTTTCAGGAAGAAAGCAGACTGGAGCCTGATCCGGGATGACATGATCCTGGATAACAGGTATCTGAGAGACATTCTGGTCTCCGGGAAATATCCGGACAGAATACCTGTGGAGGAATTGAAAAGGAAGAACCCAGGGGAGCTAAGATAACATGATTTTTCATGAATACGGAAAAGAAGGGGAAAAGGCGTTGCTGCTGATCCATGGCCCCGGAAATATGAACTTTGTTGGAGGTAGTCTATGAATAAACAGCAGAAAAAGACCTGGGACGATTGCATGGCATTGCTAATGAGTGAATTGCCCAAAGAGGATGCAGAGACCGTATACGATAAAGCTGTTTTGAGATGGCAGGATTTTTCTGCAAAGATGGATGGCGAGTCTGAGAGCAGAAAAAAACTGGCTGTCAATTCGATTTTACCCCGGGTTGCCATATATGCTGCGTTAAAGGAAGACGGGTATCCGGCAGATCAGATCATGAAGAAGTACATTGAAGAAATTTCCGGTCCTGCTATGCATGAGAAATATGCAAAGCTTGAAAAAATACCCGGCTTTTTCTGGATCTTCCGGAAAGCGTATATGTCCTATACGGACAAGTCTGACTGGTGGAACTGTGAATCAGTGAAAACGCCTGATGGGTTCAAGCTGGATATGCACACGTGTCTTTGGAAAGATTGCTGCGATATTGCCGGTTATCCGGAAGTATGCAGCTATTTTTGCGACAGCGATGATATCACCTACAGTAATCTCAGAAAGGTCGGCTTCCGAAGGACGCAGACACTTGGCAAAGGCGGAGAACGGTGTGATTTTGAGTTTTATAGAAAAGACGGTGCTGAAAAACAATGAAGTTTTATACTTTTTTGCGTATTCTTTTTTCTGATGTGTTATCTGAATACCGGAACAGATCAGAAGTGAAAGAGCTGGAAGACCAGCTTGAGATGGAGGAAAGATGAGTTTTGGAGCAAAGGCATTAAATCTTGCTATAAGAGCATCCGGCATGAAGAAGAAATACTCGCTGCCGGAGGAAAAGTTCTTGAGCGAAGTCCGGAATATGAACAAGTCCCGCGGATTTTATATGCCAAAGGACCATAGGGCATATTACCGGAAAGAGGACGTGCTGGGATATCCTTGCCTGATTGTACAAGGAAATGAAAAAAGAGCTGAGAGGGCGATTCTCTATTTCTTCGGAGGAGGAATGATGATCGGACCTGACAAGGGCGATGTTGATGTCCTGGTCCGGTTGATGAAGTTAACGGGTTGTGATATTTGGTTTCCGGATTACCCGCTGTGCACCGATCACTGTATCACAGAGACTTATGAGATGGCATTTGCCTGCTACCATCAGATGATTGACCTATATGGAGGAGGCAATGTCAGTACCTGCGGTTTTTCATCTGGCGGGGCTCTTGCTCTTGGGATTGCAGCCTATAACAATACACAGACGAAAAAACTCCCGATGCCCAGGCACATCGTTGCGGTATCTCCAGGAGAGGTTCCTTGGAATGAGGAAGAACGCAGGATCATGATGCGCAACAATGACAAGGATATGATGGTCGACTACGCATTCATGGAAAAGGTAGAAAAATTCGAGCGGCATGGAGAGAAGGATGTACCGGAGTATATGATCCATATCTCTAAGGGAGACTTCTCCGGAGTGAAGGATATACATTTCGTATATAGTCAGGATGAAGTGCTATATGGGGCAAAGAACAATTTTCTCAAGGCCTGCAGAAAGTATGGAATTTCCTGCACAATCAGGGAACGGCCTGGGATGATTCATTGTTATGCCATGCTGCCATACTTCCGGGAGGCAAAAGAGGATTTCCAGGAGCTGGCCGCATACCTGGCGAGATAAGGAACCACAAAAAGTTATTATTGAGAGATTCTGCGGGGGAAATCCTGCAGTCGGAGATGATTTCCCTTCCTCTGGGAGAAGGTGCCGGGCAGTCTGGACCATCTGCCAGATGGCTTTCGATCATATCGATCGTGATGACAGCAGTATCCTTCTTATTCGGATAGATCTCATGCATGTAAGCAGGTACTTCTTTTATTACGTTGTCAAAATAGCTTTTCATATTCATATCCTCCTGTTAATTCTCTTTTCTTATAGTTGTAAAATGCTGAATCGGAATGTTTGTTCCATAAGCCATCAGAATCCCCAACGCCACGGAACAAATTCTTATATTCCGCTAGTAGTGTGGCCTGCAGGTGAGATATACTCGTAGTAACACTACAATCCGGGACACACTCATTGCAGGTCCGCATGGACGTTATCAGTATGACCTGCAAGAGCCGGTCCTTTCCTGACGGACAGGTAGTATGCGGGTATTATAGAAGAATAATTGAAGAAACAAAAAAGGAGAGATCACATGAAGGTAAAAGCAAAGAGGCTGGTGGGTACACGGTCGCAGGAGGTGCGCCTTTATGAGACAGCGCACAGGCAGATTTCCAGAAAGGCTGCCGCGGATGGTATGGTTCTTCTTGAAAACCGGGGAGGACTTCTTCCGCTGGCCCCGGGCAGGAAGGTGGCCCTGTACGGAGCGGGAGCGGTGGTAACCGTCAAGGGAGGAACAGGATCCGGAGACGTTAACGTGCGCGAGACGGTGAATGTCTGGCAGGGACTGAAGAATGTGGGCTATGAGATTACGACTGAGGACTGGCTTAGCCGGTATGAGGGAGTGTATCAGAAAGCTCGCCTGGCCTGGAGGGACGCAATCTGGGATAAGATTGAGAAGGCCGGCGGAGACAAGGACGGTCTGGGCTTCTTCTACGCGTACTCGACGACGCCCTTTGTGATCCCGGCACTCGCTATTGAGCAGAAGATGGATACGGACACTGCAATTTATGTGATCGCACGCAATGCAGGAGAAGGCGCGGACCGCCACATGGAAAAGGGTGACTGGTATCTGACGGACGATGAGACCCGGAATCTCGACTTCCTCAACGAAAACTATGAACACGTGGTCCTTGTACTCAATATCGGAGGACTGATCGATCTGTCATTTACGGAGAAGTATGGACATATCGATTCCATCATCTATATGCAGCAGCCCGGAATGGAGGCCGGAAATGCATTTGCGGACGTTCTCTCGGGCAGGGTCGATCCATCCGCCCGCCTGACAGACAGCTGGCCGGTCAGGTATGAGGACTATCCGAACGCAGAAACATTTTCCCACATGAACGGGAATGTGGATAAGGAATATTACAGGGAAGGCATCTATGTGGGGTACCGGTATTTCGATACCTTTGATGTTCCGGTCCGCTATCCCTTCGGATACGGCATGTCCTATACACAGTTTGAGCAGCATGTGGCCGGAGTTGAAAAGACAAAGCGCGGGATTTCAGTGGAAGTTCTTGTGAAGAACACCGGAAAGGCAGCCGGCAGGCAGGTCATCCAGATCTACGCTTCCTGCCCGCAGGGAAGGCTGGATAAAGAATACCGCCGTCTGGTCGGTTTCGCAAAGACAAGGCTTCTGAGCAGCGGAGAAGAGGAGAGGCTGAAGGTTGAATTCCCGCTGGAGGCGCTTTCCTCCTATGACGAGGCGGGTCATCAGTATATCCTGGAGAAGGGAATCTATGGCCTTTTCATGGGAGACGATCTGAACCATTCAGCTGTTTTCGCAAGGCTGGTGCTGGACCAGGAGCTTGTCACGGAGATTACGGAAAACATTTGCAGAAAGCAGGAGCAGTTTGACGAGCTGATCGCGGATCGTGAAAAGATTCAGGAGAGAAGAACAGCCTGGCAGCAGGACGAAAGTCTAATAACGATCAGACTGGATGCCGGCGATGTGCAGACCAGGACGCATGTCTATGGGGGCGGATATGAGGCCGCTTCGCAGCAGGCACGGGACTTCATTGAAAAACTGACGGTCGATCAGCTGATCGAACTTTCCACAGGAGACGTGGCCAAGGGACAGACGTCCGACCCGGAACTGGGCTCCGCAGGATCGCGCGTTCCCGGGTCTGCCGCGCAGACAAGCACAGCCGCCGAAGAACTGGGGCTTACCGATATCGTTCTGGCGGATGGTCCCGCCGGCCTCAGACTGACGAAGAAATATGAAGTTATCGACGGGGTGCCGATGCGGCAGCCGATCAGCATGTCCATGGAAGATGGCTTTCTGGAGAAGAATAAGAAAGAGATGACCGGAGATATCTATTATCAGTACTGCACGGCTATTCCGGTCGGCACTTGCATCGCGAACTCCTGGGATCTTTCTCTTGTCAGGGAGCTTGGCAGGCTGGTGGCTGAGGAGATGAACGAGTTTGATGTCACGCTCTGGCTCGCTCCGGGCATGTGCATCCACAGAAATCCGCTGTGCGGGAGAAACTTCGAGTATTACTCCGAGGATCCGTTCCTGTCCGGAATGATGGCATGTGCCATGACGGAGGGAGTCCAGTCTGTCCACGGCTGCGGGACTACGATCAAGCACTTTGCCTGCAACAATCAGGAAGACAACCGGATGCACAGCGACTCGATCCTCACGGAAAGGGCACTGCGCGAGATCTACATCAAGGGATTCGAGATCGCGGTCAGATATTCCCATCCGATGGCACTCATGACCAGCTACAACAAGGTCAATGGGATCCATGCCGCCAACAATTATGATCTCTGCACCAAGGTTGTGAGAGACGAGTGGGGATACAAGGGACTGATCATGACCGACTGGACTACGACCATGCAGGGACCTGACTGTACGGCTTCCGGCTGCATGCGTGCCGGCAACGATGTCGTGATGCCCGGCTGCCTGGCAGATCATGAGGATGAGAGGAAGGCTCTGGAGGAAGGAAGGCTGGATCTGAAAGACCTGAAGCGCTCTGTCTCCAGGATCGTCGATTGCGTCTGGAATTCCAACCAGTACGAAGAATAAGGTTCCGCAGGGGCAGTATCAGTATGAGATTTTTCAGCTTCCGCAGGCATTTCCTGCATAGTCTTTTTGTCCTTGTCATTCCGATCGTGATACAGAATCTGATCACGACTTCGGTCTCACTGGCAGATGTGGTCATGCTGGGCAGGGTGAACCAGACGGTTCTGTCTGCGGCATCTTTGGCAGGGCAGGTGCAGTTTATCCTGAATATGGTCTACTTCGGGGTGGCATCCGCCCTGATCATTCTTGCTGCCCAGTACTGGGGCAAGGGAGACAGAAGGACGATCGGGAAGATTCTGGGAATCGGACTGATCGTCTCCATGACGGTTTCCACATTCTTCTGCCTGTTTGCCCTGATCGCACCGGGGAGACTGATCCGGCTGTGGACAAGTATGCCCGGGCTCGTCGATGCGGGGAAAGATTATCTGCGCTTCGTGGCTCTGTCCTACTTCTTCAGCGGAATCACGCAGCCTTATCTGGCAGTCATGAAAAGCTGCGGACGTGTACGTCTTCCCATGGTGATCTCCATCATCGCTCTGGTCGTCAATATCGGCCTGAACGCAGTTCTGATCTTCGGCCTGTTCGGACTTCCGGCTCTGGGAATCCGGGGGGCGGCCATCGCGACGTCCGCTGCCAGAGGGGTGGAGCTGGGGGTCTGCATCTTCGATTTCTGCAGGCAGAAGATCATCACTCACAGCCTTCGGGATATCTTCGCGATTCCGCGGGAACTGGTGCACGATTTCATTCTCTACTGCCTTCCCGCCTTCATCGAGGATGTGATCTGGGGACTTGCCTCCAACATGACAACCGTCATCATGGGGCATCTGAACGCAGATATAGTCGCTGCCAACTCGGTCGTCACCGTAGTCCGCAATCTGATTACGACCTTTGGCTACGGAATCTCTTCGGCTGCAGCCATCATTCTTGGCAATACGATCGGTTCCGGCAGGCTGCCGGAGGCAAAGGAGGAGGCTTCCGAGATCGTCCGCGCCTGCATTATTGTAAGCGTGATCGAAGGCGCCTTTTTGCTTGCAATCAGCCCGATCGTCCTGGCAGCATCGAACCTGACGGCAAGAGCCGCAGGCTATCTGAGGATCATGCTTTTCATCAACTCGGTCTATCAGTTCGGCCAGCTGCTCAACACCGTTCTGATCGCGTCCATATTCCGCTGCGGAGGCAAGACGAAAGTCGGCCTGATCA
Organism: Lachnospiraceae bacterium UBA7729; assembly: GCA_002482005.1. GTDB lineage: Bacteria > Bacillota > Clostridia > Lachnospirales > Lachnospiraceae > Porcincola. The sequence goes on from DLFD01000018.1 coordinate 11,397, forward strand.
TGGATATCTTCTGTATGTGGTGCTACATGGTACCGGTCGGCCTGCTGGCGGCTTTCGTATGGAAACTGCCCCCGATCATTGTCTACACGATTCTGTGTACGGATGAATTCGCCAAGCTTCCGTACGCGGTTCATTACTATCGCAGTAGAAAATGGCTATCGAATATCACAAGGGAATTTGCCTGAGAAAATGTGAAAAAGGCAGCCATTAAAAAGAACAGGGTAAAATGGTATCCCCCCGAGGGGCTTCTCGAAAAAAAATATCCGTAAAATATCTTCTGTGGAGTTTGATTATGAAACATTTGACGCCGGAGGCGGGACCAGCGAGCCTTCTTCGGATATAATGGGATCAGAAGCGAAAACTCGGAGAGGGAGTGACAGAGGTATGAGCGGATATTATCGCCATGCCATTTCTTGGATTATACCTGATTGCGAAGAAGGACGCGGATGATGGCGCGAAGGTACTTGGCTGGGCGGGATTCATTTCACATCGACGGAGCAGTACATCATGTACCGGAAATGTACTTTGCTGGGAGGTCAGGCATCATGAAGAAGAACTATCTTATTGTTGTAGATATGCAGAAAGATTTTGTAGATGGAGCGCTTGGAACCAGCGAAGCAGTCTCGATCGTGCCGGCAGTCCTTGCCCGGGTAGAGCAGGCAGAAGCAGATGGAGAGATCGTCATCTTTACCAGAGACACACATGAAGAGAATTACCTGGATACCCAGGAAGGAAAGAATCTCCCCGTAAAGCATTGCATCAGAGGTACAGAGGGGTGGGAGATCATTCCGGAGCTTCGTCCTTATGCAAAAACGGTCTTTGACAAGCCGACATTCGGAAGCAGGAAACTTGGAGAATATCTTGCATCTCAGGAGGATATTGATCAGGTAACGGTGATCGGCCTCTGCACAGATATCTGTGTAATATCGAATGCGCTCATGATCAAGGCATTCTTGCCGGAAGTACCCATCGTGGTTGAGGAAAAGTGCTGTGCCGGAGTCACTCCGGAAAGCCATGAGGCAGCTTTGGAGGCCATGAAGTCCTGCCAGATCTATGTCGAATAAGAAACAGAATTGTACATTTCATACACTAGTAGAACGTAAATAAAATATC
>DLFD01000024.1 GCA_002482005.1 Lachnospiraceae bacterium UBA7729
TCTATTCGACCCCAACATCATATAGAATATATAGAAGCTAAACGCATTGAGGTATTATAACAGTTTGGTCAATTGGATACAATGAAAAAATCATGAAAAATCTATGTAAGCAGGAAAAGTTCCGGAAAACAGCCCCCTGGGGCCGGGAATCTGCCCCTGAAAAAGAGCGTCCCGGAGGATTCCGGAACGCTCTCTGCCAATCTGTTCTTTTCTGCTCAGACTGCTTTCTCTTCTGCTGCCTTCAGAAAGCGGTCATACTCCTCGTCGGTGCACCTGACGAAGTGGGTTCCCTCCACATGATGGCTGGTTCCCTTGTTATAGTCGATCCCGGAGGCAGCGTAGTCGTAGGTCTCAGCCACCCTCTTTTTTTCGACGATCGGATTCGGGGACGGGATCGCCGAAAGCAGCGATCTGGTATAAGGATGGATCGGATGCGCGAAGATCTCATCTGTCGTCCCGGTCTCCAGCAGGTGTCCGAGATGAAGGACACCGATCCTGTCGGAGATATACTTGACCATGGACAGATCGTGGGCGATGAAGAGATAAGCGGTACCTGTCTCGTCCTGAATGTCCTTCATCAGGTTGACGACCTGGGCCTGGATCGATACGTCCAGAGCGGAGATACATTCATCGGCGATGATCAGACTTGGGTTCATGATCAGCGCTCTTGCGATACCGACACGCTGTCTCTGTCCGCCGGAAAACTGGTGAGGATATCTTCCCGCATGCTCCGGAGCCAGGCCTACCTTCTTCAGGATAGCTTTGATCTTCTCCGCTCTCTCTGCCCTGCTCCCGTACATATGGTTGATGTCCAGGCCTTCGCCTATGATATCCTCAACCTTCTTTCTGGGATTCAGGGAAGCCATGGGATCCTGGAAGATCATCTGCATCTGAGTCCTCAGCATATGGGTGCTTTTGTAGTTCAGGCTCCCGCTGATGTCCTCTCCCTTGAACGTGATCTTTCCCGCAGTCGGATCGTACAGGCGGATGATCGCACGTCCGATCGTTGACTTGCCGGACCCGGATTCTCCGACCAGGCCGTAGGTCTCGCCCGGATAGATCTCAAAACTCACATCATCGACAGCCTTGACCGTGAAGGTCCTGCTGACCTTGAAATACTGCTTCAGCCCCTCTACTTTCAGGAGCGGCATATCACTTGTCCTTGCCATCAGTCTCCGCTCCTTTCTTCCGCTCCTGCAGCCTTTCCGCTCCCGGAACGTTCGGAGGAAGTCTTCGCGGGAGCTGCTCCGGCGCTGCCTGGAGCGCTGATTCCTGCACTCTTCCTCATCCTCTCAAGCCTTGCCTTCAGTTCCGGCGGCATCTCTACCTTCGGGGCCCTTTCGTCAAGCAGCCAGGTTGCGGCATAGTGGGTCTCCGATATCCTGAACATCGGCGGCTGTGCCTTGTCGTCCACGACCAGAGCATACTTGTTTCTTGGTGCAAATGCGTCTCCCTGTTTCTCGTGAAGCAGGTTTGGCGGCGACCCCGGGATGGTGTACAGACGGGCGTCGTCCGTATCCAGGTCCGGCATTGCGGACAGAAGTCCCCATGTATAAGGATGCTTCGGCTCATAGAAGATCTCGTTGATGGTGCCTTTCTCGACGATCTTCCCTGCATACATTACGTTGACGTAATCGGCGATCTTTGCCACAACGCCCAGGTCATGGGTGATGTAGATGACAGAGATGCCTCTCTCCTTCTGGATCCTCGAGATCAGCTCCAGGATCTTTGCCTGTATGGTGACATCCAGAGCGGTGGTAGGCTCATCGCAGATCAGAAGATCCGGATTGCAGGACAAGGCGATCGCTATGACGACCCTCTGCCGCATACCTCCGGAGAGCTGGTGCGGATAGTTCTTCATTCTGGCTTCTGCATCCGTGATACCGACTTCCTGGAGAAGCCTGACAGCCCTTGCATGAGCCTCTTCCTTCGGCATGTGGAAGTGCCAGATCATGCCTTCCATGATCTGGTTTCCGATGTTCATGGTCGGGTCGAGGGAGGTCATCGGGTCCTGGAAGACCATGGCCATACGCTTGCCGTTGATGTGGGTCCTGATCCATTTCTTATCTTTGGTAAGGATCTCGACTTTCTCTTCCGTCCCGTCGTCATGACGATAGGCAAAGCTGATGGTGCCGGAGTTGACCACGGCATTCTTTGCCAGGATGCCCATGGCGGCCCTCATGGTGACGGACTTGCCGGAACCGGACTCGCCGACGATCGCGACCGTCTCCCCCTTGTGAAGCTCAAGATCGATGCCGCGGATCGCGTGGACATAGCCGGCAGTCGTCCTGAAGCTGATGTCGAGACCTTTTATGTCAAGAATCTTTTCGCGTATATCCATTTACATCTCCTTCATCTTCGGGTCAAGCGCCTCCCTGAGGCCGTCGCCGATCAGGTTGAAGCTGAGCATCAGGAGCGCCATAACGACGATCGGCGCCACGATCTGATAAGGATGGGTGGTGAAGCTGTTGTAGCCATCCGAGATCAGGGAGCCCAGAGAGCACTGCGGTACAGGAATGCCGAGTCCGACGAAGGAGAGGAATGCCTCCGTGAAGATTGCCGTCGGGATCGAGAACATGACCTGTGTGATGATCGGTCCGATGATGTTCGGAAGGATCTCCGCAAAGATGATGTGAAATGGTCTTGCGCCGAGTGTCTTTGATGCCAGCACGAATTCCTGTTCCTTCAGCTTGAGCATCTCCGCGCGTGCGATACGGCTCATGCCCACCCACTCGGTCAGCATCAGGGCGAAGATGATGGTCAGCATGCCCGGCTTCAGGATCAGCAGAAGCAGGGTGACGATGACCAGCCTCGGAATACCGTTCATGATCTCCAGGATACGCTGCATGACCATGTCGACTTTGCCGCCGAAGTAGCCGGAGATCAGGCCGTAGGACATACCGATGACCATGTCGATGATGGTGGCGGCAACGGCGATGATCAGAGAGACACGCGCTCCCTGCCAGGTACGGGTCCAGATGTCACGTCCATACCGGTCGGAACCAAACCAGTAATAAGTATCGTCGAGGCCTTCTTCCTCATAAAGATTGGTCGTCTTCGTTCCGGTCGAGGTGGACATCTTCTCGTCTCCGTTGAAGATCCCCATCCTCTCGATGCCCGGGACGCGGGGAGCGAGGTTCTTGCTCTTCAGGTCCTGGGCGGAATAGTCATAGCCGTTCATATGAGGTCCGATGATCGCGAAGAAGATGATGATGAAGACGATCCAGAGTCCGACGACTCCGCTCTTCTTTCTCCTGAAGCGTGTGGTAACGTCCTTCCATACGGACTGGGAGGCGAAGTTGCGGTCCACTTCGATCGCGGCATCGCTCTTCAGAACGAAATCCGAATCCACAGGAGTGTAAGGCTTCTGGGGAGTGAATGTCTGTACTGCCTGCGTTTTTGCCTTTGACATATCAGCTTCCCTCCTTTGCAAGCCTGATCCTCGGATCGATTACGCCGTAGAGGATATCGACGACAAGCATGATGGCGATATACATGGCGGAATAGATGAAGGCCAGGGAGATGACGACGTTATAGTCATTCGACTGGATCGCGTTGACAAGGAGCGAGCCGACACCCGGGATCGCGAAGATCTTCTCGACGACCAAAGAGCCGGTCATCAGATCGACGATCAGCGGCGCAAGGACCGTGATGATCGGGATCAGGGCGTTCCTCAGGGCATGTGAAAAGATCAGTTTTCTGCCCGAAAGTCCCTTGGACTCTGCCAGAAGCATGTAATCGGAATCCAGGACTTCCATCATCTCGGTACGCGTGAATCTCGCGATCGTAGCCATCGTGAACATGGAGAGCGAGATGGACGGCAGCCAGCTGGAAGCCATGGCCTGCTTGGCCGAGTAGAGCATCGGGAACCACTTCAGTTTGAAGCCGAACTGATAAGACAGGATCAGCGCGAACACATAAGACGGCACCGAGACACCGATGACCGAGATGATGGTGCAGATCGTGTCCCAGATAGTATCATGGTTCAGCGCTGCGATCAGACCGAGGACCAGTCCGACCAGTGCGCCAAGCCCGACAGCCATGCCGCCGATCCGGATGGAGATCGGAAGTCTGGTCGCGATAAGCTGGGAGATCGGAGTGTTCTTGGATATGTTGTAGCTCACGCCGAAGTCGCCCGTGAGCATATTTTTCACATACTTAAAGAACTGTACGACGACAGGCTGGTCCAGACCGTACTTTGCATACAGGGTCGCCCTCTGAGTATCGTTCAGTTTTTCATCATTGAATGGGGATCCTGGCATCAGCTGCATCAGGATGAACAATACAAGAAGTATTACAAGAAGCGTGAAGATGGAGGTCAGAACACGCTTGCCGATGTATTTCTTCACAATTACCTCTCCTCCCGCATCCCTGCGGTAATGTTTTACGCTCCGGGATGTGCTTGCAGAGTGTACACTCCGCTTTACGTTGTCAGCTTTTCTGCTAAGATAAGGCAAGGCCGTCAGGACAGCTGCCTGTCCGGCGACCTCTTTGCTAAGCTTATCTTGTAAGTCCCTTTCTCCGCACCCGCCTCCGGGCAATGCCTTTCGGCGGATACGATTCCAGGATGGAATTATTCAGCTGCCTTTTCAGCATCCTTGTAGACACGGTTCAGAGCGACCGGATGATACTCGATGCCGGTGACTGCCGGGGAGATCATCTCAGCGTTCGACTGAGTGTACAGCGGGAAGATGACCGCCTCGTTCATGACGATCTGCTCAGCATCGTAAAGCTTTGCCCAGCGTCCCTCTGCATCGGTAGCAAGATCGCCGGTGGTGCACTCCTCGATGATGGAATCATAGTCGCTGTTGGACCAGAGACCATAGTTGTTGGAGTTATCGGTTACCCACATTCCGAGATAGGTCATCGGGTCTGCGTAGTCCGGGCCCCATCTGGTAAGACCAAGCTGGAAGTTGCCGTCCTGCATATCCTGGACTCTCTGCTTCTTCGGCTCGACGGTCAGGGTGACGGTCAGGCCCGGAAGATTGGTCTGCCACTGTTCCTGAAGGACGGTAGCGACCTTCTGCGGAGCATCGTCTGCGTCTACGACCATCTCGAGATCGAGGCTGTCGATTCCGAGCTCTTCAAGTCCCTTCTGCCAGAACTCTGCTGCCTTGGCCGGATCGGAATCGCAGACATCCTTGAACTTGTCCTGGTCTCCGGAGAAATCGGATCCGTCCGGACCGGTTGCGAACTGCGGCGGGACCGCTGTGAAGGTCGGAAGAGAACCATCCTTAAGGACATCCTCAGCGATGGCAGTTCTGTCGATCGCGAAGGTCAGAGCCTTGCGGATGTTCTCATTCGCAAGTTCCGGAACCTTAGCCATGTTCGGAGATACATACCAGAGATAGCCGGCACCGATCGCCCGAAATGCCGGATCATCCTTGACCTGATCGACCTGGTCGCCGTTGACAAGGGTGGTATCAAGGTCGCCTGCCTGATAGGACATCAGAGCCTGCTGGGAATCCTGGATGACCTGATAATCAAGTCCAGAAAGCTTGACGCGGTCTGCATCGTAGTAATCCGGGTTCTTGGTCAGATGGAACTCGGTTGCTGCCGGCTCATAGGAGTCGAGAACAAATGCGCCGTTGGAAAGTACGGTCTCCGGAGAGGTTCCGAAGGTGTCCGCGCAGCTCTCGAAGAACTTCTCGTTGACCGGATAGTAGGTCGGGAAGTACATCAGGGACAGGAAATAGGAAACAGGAGCGTTCAGCTCGACCTTGAGGGTCTTGTCATCGACTGCGGTGACTCCCAGCTCGGACTTGTCCTTCTCACCGGCGATGATCTCGGCCGCATTCTTGACCTGGCCGATATCGCTCAGCATGTATGCATACTCAGATGCAACATCCGGATCGACTGCTCTCTGCCAGCCGAAGACGAAGTCATTCGCGGTGACCGGATCGCCATTCGACCACTTTGCATCCCTCAGCTTGAAGGTCCAGGTAAGACCATCATCGGATGTTTCGTAGCTTTCTGCCAGTGCGTTCACCGGCTGTCCGTCAGCGTCCATCTGCATCAGACCGTCGGTGTAATCGGCGATCACCTCGAATGAGGTACCGTCGGTAGCCTGCTGCGGGTCCAGGGACTCGACCGGGGTCTCCATCATGATGCTCAGATCATTCGCCGCATCATCCGCAAGTGCGGTCATGGCAGGGACTGCCGGTACGGCGCCGAGCGCCATGGCAGAAGCAGCTGCTGCTGCAACAAAAGCTCTTGCCTTGTTCATATTCCACTCCTCCTTATACTTTATGTAACAAAATAGCGCATAGAGAATTTCGAAAAACTTTCGGTCTCAATGACGCTCCCTTGCGCTTATTTGGGATGATAGCACGTTAAAGTGCTGAAGTAAACAACAAATTCTTCTAATTTTGGATTTTTCCCAAAAAATGTTTGTCGTATCAGCATAGTCTATGATTATACAAGTGATTTTTTATTGATGTTCGATAAAAAATCTTATAAGTCTGCCGTCATGCTGTTATTGTCAAAAAGTGAAAAACCCGGAATTTTTTTGAATTCGGACAGGCTGTTCAAAGCTCAGACTGTTCTTGAGACGATATATCTTGGCCTTCTCTTGACTTCTTCATAGATCCGTGCGATGTAGTAGCCGATGATCCCGAGAGAGATCATGATAATGCTGCCGATAAGCAGGATCAGAAGGATGACCGTCGTAAACCCGGTCGCCGCATGCCCCGTAAAATAGCGGACAAGAGTCTGAATGCCGAGGATGATCGCGAAGATCAGGACGCAGATCCCCGCCCAGGTGACAAGCTGCATCGGCGCCGCAGAATAGCCGGCGATATTGCTCACCGCATACCGGACCAGCTTTCGCGTCGACCACTTCGATACACCTGCTTCCCTCTCCTTCACATCGAATTCCACCTGGGTCTGCCGGAACCCGATCCATGAGCTCATTGCGCGGAAGAATGCATTCTGCTCCGGCATGTCCAGCAGAGTGTCCACCGCTCTTCTGTCGAGGAGTTTGAAGTCCGAAGCTCTGGACATATCGATCTTCGTCGCTTTGGACATGATCTTATAGAAAAGCCCGGCTGCCGCCCTGTGGGCTCCGCTCTCTTTGCCGCGGCTTCTCTTCACACCTTCGACGACCTCGTAGCCCTTCTGCCAGAGTCTGTACATCTGCACCAGCGTCTCCGGCGGATGCTGCAGGTCACAGTCCATCACAGCGGCGCAGTCGCCTTTTGCTGCAGCAAGTCCCGCAAAGATCGCGGCTTCCTTTCCGAAGTTTCTGGAAAAATGGACTCCATGTACTCTTTCGTTCTGCTGGTGTGCTGTCAGGATCTCACTCCATGTCAGGTCCCTGGAACCATCGTCCACGAAGATCAGTTCGTAATCGATCTTCTCTTTCGCAAGGATCCCGGCCAGGACCCCGGCAGCCTTCGGAAGCATCGCTTCCTCATTGTAAGCCGGAAGCACTACGGAAAGAGACGGCTTATCTTCATAAAGCGGCACCGCCGGCCTCACCGCCGGCCTCACCGCCGCGCCTTCATATCCTCTGATCATTCCTTATCCCCTCTTCTTCCGAAAGATGATGAGCTTTGAGAACACATAATTCAGGATCACGACCAGGACGCTGACCACGACCTTGGCCATCATGCCCTTGACGCCCAGAATCTTCTGGTCCATCCCGAGCCGGACGAGCAGCGGGACTCCAGCCATCTCAATGACGCCGGTGATAAGTCTTGCTGAGATGAACAGGGCCGCTTCCTTCAGGATAAATGCCGGCTTCCAGCTGTAAGAATGAAAGACCCAGACTTTATTCGTCAGATAGGCAAACACAACTGCGCAGATCCATGACACAATGTTTGCCGCGGTAATGCTCCACCCGCAGACCTTCGCGAACAGAGCATAGCTCCCCCAGCTCACGACAGTCGTAAGACCGCCCATGATCAGGTAGCGGATGATCTCACCGAGGTCCATCTTTCCAGCTGTGGGCCTTGCTTCCTTCTTTCTTTTTTCTTCTGTCTTCATATGATGGTCCGTTTTTCTCCTGTCAGAAAATAGACTTGAGCAATATTATCATCTATTCCCCCCGGCATACAAGCCCCCCGCTTCCCGCGATCCTGCAGGTTCAGAGATGCCAAGGCTGAGTGAAGCCGCTTTTTGCTGCTCTTCAAACTGCGGGTAGAAATCTTTCTCCGTGTCAAAGCCAGCCAGATAACACTTCTGAAGGATCTGCATACACACGATCTTTCTCATGTTTGCAGCATGGTCCCCTTTTCTCCGGGACGCTGCGGCTGTCTGGCCCGGCGCGCTTTCTTTCGCGTTTCCGGTGTCTTCCTGGTCACAGAGAGCCTGCGCCTTCTTCAGGAAATGGTGCCACTCCCTGCAGTAATCCTCATACCGAGGCAGGTTCGGGACCCCGAGCCATTTTTTCACTTTGACTTTGCTTCCTGTGCAGTGGGTACATTCATTCACCTGAAGGATGTAAGAGAAATCCCCGTTCTCCCAGCTTCTGCCAAGCGGATAGAGCCGGCAGATCCCGGGCCGGAATTCGTGGATCTCACACCGTCCGTCAGCTCCCAGACAGGGACAGACGCCGCCGGCCATATTCAGGACCGGCTGGATCAGGCCATCGATCACATCCAGTTTCACCATACTGTTCAGCATCTTCTCGAAGGGAAGCCCCGTTCCCTTCTGCAGCATATATACATCCCATGGATCCAGCACGATCAGGGCATCCATCCTGCAGCAGTCACAGCAGCCCTGGCAGCCATTAGTCCCAACCTTCACCAGATCATCGGAGCGGTACAAACGTCCGTCCGATATTTCCTCCACAGATACATTTCTCTTCATAAACTCACCTTGCTCCTGATCAGCCCATGCTTTCCCGCACTTACAAGCGACGCAGCCGCAGCTTCCTGACCTTTCCCGCACTTTCACGCGGTGCAGCCGCAGCTTCCTGACCTTCTCTCACTTGCAGGATCCGTCTTCACGGCTTCACTCCTCATCAAGATGCAGAACCGTGTCTTCCGGGCTCATTGTACCGTTTTATAAGAAAAATGGGTCAATCATTTTT
>DLFD01000038.1:0-2298 GCA_002482005.1 Lachnospiraceae bacterium UBA7729
AGTGGAGAGAATCACCTGGACCTATATGTGGAGGAATGGACATGTCCCGAGTGTGGGACTCATCATGTAAGAGACCATAATGCTGCGGAAAATATCCTTGCGCGTGGCCGAATGTTGCAGAGGAAAGAGAAGGAGAAGAAGATAGCGGCCTGAGCGGATGGGCTATGGCTTTCCGGGTATGAAAAGCGCCCGGGAGAAAACGAGACAGGAACGTAACCAGAAGAGAGTTATGCACAGAATCGTGCTCCTGGCAGGCAACCGGCCAGGATAACCGCCCCTTAACTGGCGGACCACCACACAGACTGTCATGGCAGCTGTGCGAGTCTGCTGTATCCGGGCAAGGGCATGTATGCTTATGCCGGATAATTACCGGCCGGCCACATGCCGGCTCGACCCAATACCGGGACTACCCCATGCTCGGTATCTGTGATGCCGAGTTGGTTGACCAATTCTCACATTTCCATGCCAGTCCTAGTGTATAATGACCAGTGTGCGTTGACCGGGATGATGCGGCTGGTCAGATGCGGCTGGTCAGATGCGGCTGGTCAGATGCGGCTGGTCAGATGCTGTTTCATATCCGGTCTGCAAAATACAGATGTCGAAAAACGGGTGCCAGGATACAGAAAGCGAGAAGATCTGATGACATTATATGAATGGTTTGATACACAGTCTTATCCTGCAGATGATCAGGATCTGGCTGCAGATGCATGTCTATATCTGAAAAAGGGCGCTGGGCGCTCGCTCAAGGCCGGCGGCGAATGGGTCTATGACAATGAGGTCGATAAGGTCGAAGGCACTTATCGAAATGGGGATATTCTGAAGGTCTGTGACTTTGATGGCTACCTCCTCGGGTACGGTTTCATCAATACCCTCTCCAGGATCCGCGTGCGCATGCTTGCCCGTTATGAGAAGGATGGGATCACGCCTGTCTTCCTCAAGGCCAGGGTACGTGATGCGTGGGCTTATCGAAAAGCAGTCATCGACACAGACTCCTGCAGAATCATTTTCGGAGAAGCGGACTTTCTGCCGGGGCTGACTGTGGACAAGTTCAGCGATGTACTGGTCGTGGAATCACTTGCTCTCGGAACCGAGCGCTATAAGATCCTGATCCTGAAAGCGCTTGTCGATGTCCTTCAGGAGGATGGTATAAAGATCCGCGGGATCTATGAGCGAAGCGACGCAAAGGTCCGGACCCTGGAAGGGCTCGAGCGGACGAAGGGTTTCATCGGCCCAGAGTTCGACACGAACGTCCCGATCGTGGAGAACGGCGTGAAGTATATCGTCGATGTGAAAGACGGTCAGAAGACTGGATTCTTCCTGGACCAGAAAAACAACAGAGCGGCGGTCGCAGAGATCGTAAGGAGACTTAATAAACCGAGTGTCCTCGACTGCTTCACTCACACCGGCTCCTTCGGGCTCAACTGCGCACTTGCAGGCGCCGGGGCTGTTCTGTCAGTCGATGCTTCTGAGCTGGCGATCCGCCAGGCGATGGATAACGCAAGACTGAATGGACTGAATCCGAAGGAACTGACGATGGAGGAGGCAGCTGGCTCTGCAGATGCTGAAAGTCCTGTATGCCCTGTTCAGGCGGAAAGCAGTTCAGCAGTCCGGAACAATATCCAGCCTGCTGAAGGATCGGATACCTGTGCAGCTTGCGGCATCTGCTATCTCACTGCTGATATCTTCGACCTGCTGCCAAAGCTGGAAGAAGCCGGAAAGCAGTATGACGTCGTGATCCTGGATCCGCCTGCCTTCACCAAGTCCCGCCAGATGACAAAGAATGCCATCAAGGGCTACCGTGAGATCAACCTGCGCGGCTTGCGGCTGGTCAGGGACGGAGGCTTCCTGGCAACCTGCTCCTGCTCCCACTTTATGGAGGAGGACCTCTTCCGGAAGACCCTGAAAGAGGCAGCCCACGGCGCACACCGGCGCCTGCGCCAGATCGAGTTCCGCACCCAGGCACCGGACCACCCGATCCTATGGGGCGACAACGAATCCTACTATCTGAAATTCCTGACATTCCAGGTCGTAAGAGAACGCTGAAAACAGATAAAAGCCGACAGATTATCAAGGTTTCCTGCGTTTCCTTCGCCTGGGCCGCTGGCCACGGCTGCGCGACAGCGAAGAAAATTCAAGATTTCCTGCGGTTCCTTCGCCTGGGCCGCTGGCCATGGCTGCTCGACAGCGAAGAAAATTCAAGGTTTCCTGCATTTCCTTCGCCTCGGCCGCTGGCCATGGCTGTTCGACAGCGAAGGAAATTCAAGGTTTCCTGCGTTTCCTTCGCCTGGGCCGCTGGCC
>DLFD01000038.1:2373-15387 GCA_002482005.1 Lachnospiraceae bacterium UBA7729
CTGCGGTTCCTTCGCCTGGGCCGAATCAAGACTGATCAATACGAACTAAGATAGAGAAAAGCCGGCTAAGGAGATAACAGGAAAAGTCATCTTCCTTAGCCGGCTTCTTGTATCTTCGCCGTCAAGTCTGACCTGTATACCGCTGCCAGGCTAACCCTTGTTCCTTGCCGTCAGGCCCTGCATGTATATCACTGCCAGATTCTGCCTGTATCCTTTACTGCACTCTGAGATTCGTGTACCCCATCAGACTCTTGTCCACTGCCTGCGCGCACTCCCTGCCCTGACGGATCGCCTTGACGACCAGGGACTGGCCGGTGTGGCAGTCGCCGCATGTGAAGACTTTTTCTACGGAAGTCTGATACTTTCCTGCCTCCGTCTTCACATTCGACCGTTCGGTCGTATCAACTCCGAACGCATCGGTCACATACTTCTCCGGTCCGAGGAAGCCTGCCGCGATGACGAGGACGTCGCACGGAAGCTCTTTCTCGGAGCCCGGCACCTCGGTCATTGTCCTTCTTCCGGTTGCCGGGTCCTTGCCGAACTTGAGTTTCACGGTCTTGACCGCGCGCAGATTGCCATCCTTGTCCTTCAGGAATTCCTTGACCGTGGTCTCATAGACACGCGGGTCATGCCCGAAGAGGGCGATTGCCTCCTCCTGGCCATAATCAGTCTTGCTGATCCTCGGCCACTCCGGCCATGGATTCGATGCCGCACGTGTGTCCGGTGCCTTCGGCATCATCTCGATCGAGGTCACCGACTTGCAGCCATGCCGGATCGCAGTACCGGTGCAGTCATTGCCGGTATCACCGCCGCCGACGATGATCACATCTTTACCCTTGGTCTCGACATACTTCCCATCCGCAAAATCTGAATCAAGAAGACTCTTCGTATTCTGTTTCAGGAAGTCCACAGCAAAATAGATTCCCTTTGCGTCACGTCCCGGACCTTTCAGATCGCGTGCGTTCTTGGACCCGACTGCCAGGATGACTACATCGTACTTCTTCAGCAGATCTTTGGGCTTCACGTCCTTGCCTACATCCACTCCGGTCACAAATGTGACTCCCTCTGCTTTCATCACTTCGATCTTCCGGTCGATGATGTGCTTCTCCAGCTTCATGTTGGGGATTCCGTACATCAGGAGTCCGCCCACACGGTCATCGCGCTCGTAGACAGTGACCAGATGTCCTCTGTGGTTCAGCATGTCTGCGCAGGCAAGTCCGCTTGGGCCGGACCCGATGATCGCGACCTTCTTGCCGGTCCTCACCTTCGGAGGCTTCGGACCGGCATAGCCATGTGCATACGCATATTCAATAATGGCATATTCATTGTCTCTGGTTGCTACCGGGTCATCCCATACGCCGCATGTGCATGCCTTCTCGCAGAGAGCCGGACATACACGTGACGTAAACTCCGGGAAATTGTTGGTCTTGTGAAGTCTTAAGTAAGCTTCCTCCCAGTTTCCGTGGTAGACCAGATCATTCCACTCCGGACACAGATTGTGGAGAGGGCAGCCGCTCGTCATGCCGGCCAGCGTCATGCCGGCCTGGCAGAACGGAACGCCGCAGTCCATGCAGCGCGCTCCCTGCTTCTGCTGCTCCTCCAGGGAAAGATGCTCATGGAACTCATTCCAGTTCTTCACGCGCACCTTCGGATCTTCCGCCTTCGAATCTACCCTGTCATATTCCAGAAATCCCGTAGGCTTTCCCATATTCTCGTCCTTTCCATCTGATAAGGCTTGCTCGCCTTGTCCCATCTCGCCTGACGGCTCGATGCGGGTGCGGCTCTCATGCCTTCGCCCCTGACACACAGATGCCCTGATCTCAGGACGCCTGTCCCTGCTTCATATAGAATGCCTCGGCCTGCGCCTGCTCCGGCGACAGCCCTCTTTCCTCTGCCCTGGCGATCAGTCCAAGCATCTGCTCGTAGTCGTGCGGGATGATCTTCTTGAACTTCGGAAGGTAGTCCTCGAAGTGGTCCAGGATCTCCCTGCCCTTCTTTGAGCCGGTTGCCTTCACATGGGCCTCCAGCATCTCCTTCATGTCCATGACGTCATACTTGGACGTGATCTCCTTCGAAGAGACCATGGACTTGTTGATCTTGGTGTAGAGGTCGTTGTCCTCATCGAGCACGTACGCGACTCCGCCCGACATGCCGGCCGCGAAGTTCTTTCCGACGGCTCCGAGAATCAGCGCTTTGCCTCCTGTCATGTACTCACAGCCATGGTCGCCGCAGCCTTCAACGACAGCCGACGCACCGGAATTACGGACGCAGAAGCGCTCGCCTGCGGTACCGCAGATATAGGCAGATCCGGAAGTAGCGCCGTAGAGAGCTACATTGCCGATAACAATATTGGTATCCTGGCGGAACTTCGATGTCCTCGGCGGATAGACGATCAGCTCGCCTCCGGAAAGTCCCTTTCCGAAGTAGTCGTTGGAGTCGCCCTCCAGCTCCAGGGTAAGTCCCTTCGGGATAAATGCTCCAAAGCTCTGTCCTCCGGCTCCCTGGCAGGTGATGTGGTAGGTATCGTCCGGCAGGGTGCTGCCGTATCGCTTCGTGATTTCGGATCCGAAGATAGTCCCGAAGGTCCGGTCGGTGTTGCTGACAGTCAGGCTGATGCCTGCCTTCTCGCCCTTCTCAAGCGCCGGTCCGAGTTTCTTCAGCAGGACCTTCAGGTCCAGCGTATTCTGCAGACGGAAGTCATAGACTTTCTTCGGGTCGAATGTGACCTTCATCTTTCTTGCGTCGTATGGATTGTCAAGGATCGTGGACAGATCGACCTTTCTCCACTGCTCCGGAAGATTGTCCCTGACCTTCAGCAGGTCATATCGTCCGACCAGCTCGTCGACGGTACGCACGCCCAGCTTCGACATGTACTCGCGTAGTTCCTCTGCCACAAACATCATAAAGTGCTCGATGTATTCCGGCTTGCCGCGGAATCTCTTCCTCAGCTCCGGATTCTGGGTCGCAACGCCCATCGGGCAGGTATCCTTGTTGCAGACACGCATCATGATGCAGCCGAGAGTGATCAGCGCAGCAGTTCCGAAACCAAACTCCTCGGCTCCCAGGATAGCCGCGATCGCGACATCGCGTCCGGTCATCAGTTTGCCGTCGGTCTCAAGCCTTACTCTCGAGCGCAGCCCATTCTGGATCAAGGTCTGGTGAGTCTCTGAAAGGCCAAGTTCCCAGGGCAGTCCAGCATTGTGGATGGACGATCTCGGAGCAGCTCCGGAACCTCCGTCATACCCGGATATGAGGATCACCTGCGCTCCTGCTTTGGCTACGCCGGCTGCGACCGTGCCCACGCCTGCCTCGGAGACAAGCTTCACGTTGATGTCGGCTGTGCGATTCGCATTCTTAAGATCATAGATCAGCTGGGCCAGGTCCTCGATGGAGTAGATATCGTGATGCGGCGGCGGAGAGATCAGAGAGACGCCTGGAGTCGAATGTCTGACCTTGGCAACCCACGGATAGACCTTGGCTCCCGGAAGATGTCCGCCTTCGCCAGGCTTTGCGCCCTGCGCCATCTTGATCTGGATCTCGTTAGCGCTCATCAGGTACTCGGAGGTGACGCCGAAACGTCCGGAAGCGACCTGCTTGATCGCGGAGTTTTTATCGAGCCCGTCCGGACCGACATGGAAACGGGAGGAATCCTCGCCGCCCTCGCCGGTATTGGACTTGCCGTGCAGGTGATTCATGGCGATGGCCATGGCCTCGTGTGCTTCCTCGGAGATCGCTCCGAAGGACATGGCACCGGTCTTGAACCTTCTGACGATCGATTCCGCAGGCTCAACCTCTTCAAGCGGGACCGGTTTCTTCGCCCAGTTGAAGTCCAGAAGTCCTCTCAGAGTCTTGACGGAATCTTCGTCTTCCACCAGACCCGAGTAGACCTTGAACATCCTGTAATCATTGTTCCATGCCGCCATCTGGAGCGTATGGATGGTCGCCGGGTTGTAGAGATGGTCGTCCCCGCCCGATCTCATCTGGTGGTCGCCCGGAGAGTTCAGGGTCTCATCCGTCTCGATCTCCAGCGGATCGAAGACTGCCGAATGGAGCTCGTCCACCGACTTCTCGATATCCCCCAGCGTGATGCCGCCTACCCTGCAGACGACTCCCGGGAAATAGGTATCAATGACACTCTTGTCGATCCCAATCGCTTCGAAGATCTTTGATCCGGAATACGACTGGATCGTGGAGATCCCCATCTTGGATGCGATCTTGACGATCCCGTTCAGGACAGCCTTGTCGTAATCTTCGACGGCTGCATAAGGATCCTTGTCCAGCATATGGTTATTCACCAGCTCCCATACGGTTTCCTGGGCCAGATAAGGGTTGATGGCAGTTGCTCCGAATCCCATCAGAGCTGCAAAGTGATGAACTTCCCTCGGCTCCGCGCTCTCGAGGACCAGTGATACGGAAGTCCTCTTCTTGGTCACGACCAGATGATGGTTGACCGCAGCCACAGCCAGGAGGGACGGGATCGCAACGTGGGTCTCGTCAACCCCGCGGTCGGAAAGGATAAGGATGTTCGCATTTTCGCGGAAAGCACGGTCGACGTCGATGTTCATGCGCTCGATCGCCTTCTGCAGGCTGGTGTTCTTGTAGTAGATCATCGGGATGGTCTCTACCTTGAAGCCAGGCGTCTTCATGGCGCGGATCTTCATCAGATCGGTGTCCGTCAGGATCGGATTATCGACCTTCAGCATCTCGCAGTTCTCCGGCTTCTCCTCGAGGAGGTTGCCGGACTTGCCCAGATAGACAGTTGTCGATGTGACGATCTTCTCGCGGATCGCATCGATCGGCGGATTGGTGACCTGGGCGAACAGCTGCTTGAAGTAGTCAAACAGCGGATGATAGGTCTTTGCCAGGACCGGCAGCGGGGTATCGACACCCATCGCATCGATCGGTTCCGATCCGGAGAGTGCCATCGGAAGGATCGAAGTCTTCACCTGTTCGTAGGTGTAGCCGAAAGCTTTCTGCATCTTCTGCAGTGTATTATGATCGTATCTCGGGACCCTCTTGTTCGGGATCCTCAGGTCCTTCAGCCTGACCATATGGGAATCCAGCCACTCGCCGTAAGGCTTGGAACAGGCGTAATGCTTCTTCAGCTCGTCATCGTCGATAACTCTGCCGGCAACCGTATCGACCAGCAGCATCTTGCCCGGATGCAGTCGTTCCTTGACCACGATCTTCTCCGGAGGGATCGGCAGAACACCCACTTCTGAGGAAAGGATCAGGGTATCGTCATCCGTGATCATGTAGCGGGACGGGCGCAGACCGTTGCGGTCGAGGACTGCTCCCATCAGATCGCCATCCGTGAATATGATCGAAGCCGGGCCGTCCCACGGCTCCATCATGGTTGCGTAATACTGATAGAAATCTTTTCTTCTCTGGCTCATGGCAGAGTTGTTGTCCCATGGTTCCGGGATGGTGATCATGACAGCCAGCGGAAGAGGCATGCCGCTCATGACAAGGAACTCCAGCGTGTTGTCGAGCATAGCGGAATCGGAGCCATTCTCATTGATGACCGGAAGGACCTTGCCCATCTGGTCTTCCAGATACGGGGAAGCCATGTTCTCCTCACGGGCTGCCATCTTGTCGACATTGCCCTTTATGGTGTTGATCTCACCGTTGTGGACGATGAAGCGGTAAGGATGGGCCCTCTCCCAGGAAGGATTCGTGTTGGTTGAGAATCTGGAGTGGACGATGGTGATCGCCGACTCGAAGTCCTCATCCTGCAGGTCCGGGAAAAATGTGCGCAGCTGTCCTACCAGGAACATGCCCTTGTAGACGATGGTGCGGGAGGACAGCGACAGAACGTAGGTTGTCTCGGAGCTCTGCTCGAAAAGTCTTCTGACAACATAGAGTCTTCTGTCGAAATCGAGCCCTTTCGATACGTTCTTCGGCTTCTCGATGAATGCCTGACAGATATCCGGCATGCAGGAGAGAGCCCTGTGGCCCAGGACCTGCGGCGCAATCGGAACTTTTCTCCAGCCGAGAAACTTCAGTCCTTCCTTGGCTGCGATGGTCTCGAACATCTTCCTGGCACGGCTTTTGTCAAACTCATTCTGCGGGAAGAAGAACATGCCGACGCCGTACTCTCTCTCGTCGCCGATCCCGATCCCGAGGGGTCCGCACACTTTTTTGAAGAACTTATGGGGAATCTGGGTCAGGATCCCGACACCGTCGCCGGTCTTGCCCTCGGCGTCCTTGCCGGCACGGTGCTCCAGATGTTCAACGATCGTCAGCGCATGATCGACCGCCTCCCGGCTCTTCTTTCCTTTGATATTCACACAGCATCCTATGCCGCAGGCATCATGCTCAAAGCTTTCGTCATAAAGCGGCGACCTGGGCAGATCATTCTTCGCAGTAAACATATGACTCCTCCTGAACTATATGCTATCTGTGCGTCGGCCCGATGCCTTCCCGCATGCCAGCATGCAGGCGGCTCTTCGGCTCGTCGCCAGCACAGATAAAAAGGTCGCAAAGAAACGCTTGGATGCGCTTCTTTGCGACCTTTTCCGTACTATACACCAATATTTTCTGATTGTAAATACTAATCGAAACTTTTTTGTGTCAGAAGTTGAAAAACCTTCTTGTTTTTTTCTGATACAGATGATGTGTGTGACAAAAGTCCCCCCTGGCACTTGCGTCATTCAGATCCCTGTTACTGTACTTCAGCCGGACCAGCAGCTCTTCTTTCCTCAAGAAGCTTCTGGCATGCCGCATACTTGGTCGCCAGGCTGAGCAGCCTGGTAGCCGTCTTCAGATCATTCAGCGGCGGGAAGGACGGTGCGATACGAATGTTGGTATCGTGCGGATCCACTCCCCCCGGCCAGGTAGCGCCAGCCGGAGTCAGGACAACACCGGCCTTGGCACATTTGCGGACCACTTCCTTCGCGCAGCCTTCCATCGTATCGAAGGAGATGAAATATCCTCCCTTCGGCTTGGTCCACTTTGCGATCCCGAGCCCGCTAAGCTCTTCGTCAAGGATTTCTTCAACTGCCTCAAACTTCGGACGAAGGATGTCGGCATGCTTTCTCATATGCTCGACCATGCCGTGGATGTCATGGAAGAAACGGACGTGACGCAGCTGGTTGACCTTGTCGTGACCGATGGTCTGGACCTTCAGCTGGCGTCTGATATCCTCAAGGTTGTTGAGAGAAGCCGCCATGGCTGCGACGCCGGAGCCCGGGAAGCAGACCTTGGAGGTGGAAGCAAACTTGTAGACCAGGTCCGGATTGCCGGCTCTCTTGCACTCTGCAAGGATCTCGATCAGATGGTCCTGATCGTGGTCGTACAGATGGTGAATGGTGTATGCGTTATCCCAGTAGATGCGGAAGTCCTTTGCAGCCGGACGCAGACGTGCGAAGCGGCGGACCGTCTCATCGGAGTAGGAATTTCCGGTCGGGTTAGAGTACTTCGGGACGCACCAGATTCCTTTGATGGACTCGTCGCCAGCGACAAGCTCCTCTACCATATCCATGTCCGGGCCGGTCTCGAGCATCGGTACCGGTACATTCTCGATGCCGAAGTACTCGGTGATGCGGAAATGTCTGTCGTATCCTGGTACCACGCACAGGAATTTGACTTTATCCAGCTTGCACCAGGGCGTGCTTCCCATGACTCCGTGGGAATAGGAACGGGAGATCTGGTCATACATGACGTTCAGAGAAGAGTTGCCGTAGATGATCAGGTGATCATACGGAACTTCCATCATGTCTCCGATCAGTTCACGCGCTTCCGGGATGCCTCCCAGGACGCCGTAGTTCCGGCAGTCGGTTCCGTCCTCGCAGCGAAGATCACTCTCGGAGCTCAGGACATCCATCATGCCCATGGACAGGTCAAGCTGTTCCACACAAGGCTTTCCTCTCGACATGTTCAGCTCGAGCCCCATGCCCTGCATCTTCTTGTACTCGGCTTTGAGCTTCTTCTCAAGCGCTTCCAGCTCCTCTGTGCTCATCTCAGAATACGGTTTTCTGCCTTCACTCATAGCGTCTCTCCATTTCTGTGTGATCATACTCCTCCGCATCCGGACATATCTGCAGGGATTCCCGGCGTCTTTTCTTTCCCCGGAGAATTCCCTCTCTCTCATATGCTTTTGCTGAATTCGAGTTTCCTGCCTCTGCAATGCCGGATACTGAAACCTTCGCGGTTAATCATAATAAAGCCGGAAACATTTGTAAAGTGTGGATTGAGTCCAGGCAGCTGTTCTTCATAACAATCGGCGGTTTCCGAAAACTTTTCGGCTGCTTTCGCGGATCATCGCACGCTGCCGCGCTTCTTTTCGTCCTTGCGGATCATGACCTGCTGCCGCGCTTCTTTTCGTCCTTGCGGATCATCGTATGCTGCCGCGCTTCTTTTCGTCCTTGCGGATCATCGCACGCTGCCACATAGCGCCGATTCCCACCCTTGCGCTTCTGGGCAGACATCTGGTCAGAAAAAAGGTCCCTGTCTTCGTGAAAATCCCGGGAACTGCGCACAGCCTTCCCTTCTGCATGGCTTCAAAGCCGATCCGCGCTACCCTGGCCGGATCTGCTGCCATGGCAGGATAGGCTTTGCCGGCGTTCTTCGCCCAGTTCGTCCTGACCGGCCCCGGGCAGAGTGCCGTGACCGTGACCCCGGTTCCCTTCAGCTCCCCCTTCATAGCCTCCGTGAGTGCAAGGACATATGCCTTGGAGGGACCATATACATTGAAATAAGGATCCGGGAACATTCCCGCCGTCGAGGAGATGTTCAGGATCTTCCCGTAACCTCTTTCCGCCATGGCAGCCCCGGCCATGCGGCACAGGACCGTCAGGGAAGTGACGTTCAGGGTGATCAGCCCCTCCATGACCTCAGGGGCCGCATCTACCACACGGCCTGCTTTACCGGCCCCGGCATTGTTGACCAGCTGATCCACCTTCAGGCCGCGGCGCTGTACCTCCGCCCAGAGAGCCTCCGCCCCGCCTGGCCGGGACAGATCAGCAGGGATGTATTCCACACAGAGATCTCCCTTCCCTTCGGTCTGCGGATCCGGTCTCACTCTGTATTCAGAATCCTGTACGGACACTGTCCCCTGTCCGGAAGCACGTTCGGACACTGCCCCTTGTCCGGAAGCACATGCAGACACTGCAGCAACCGAATTTGCACACGAATTTCCATACTTCTGGTTCAGTTTCTCCGCCAGCGCCTTCATCTTATCTTCCGATCGGGCAGCAAGGACAACATGAAAGCCTTCCTTTGCGAAGATCTTCGCAAACTCGGCTCCCATCCCGCCGGAGCCGCCCGTGATCAGTACCGTTTCTCTTTCACGCATACAAATCCTTCTCTCTTATCAGTACCGCTTCTCTTTCACGCATACAAATCCTTCTCTTCGTGTTAGAATGGCATCGTGCGGCACAAGTTCCGGAAGGAGCATGAACATATGTACCGCAGCGTATCGCAATATCTTAGTCCATCATACCATGACGGAGATCCTTATGAAAAAAACAAGATTCTATTCTTTCCTTATATTGTCATGCATGCTTGGCGGGCAGGCTGCTTTCTGCAGCCATGACTGCATCAGTGCACAGGCAGCCGATGAAGTGCTGGTTGGAGTCGGAGGCAGTCTTTCGAGCGGCACTGGCTCGCAGAATGCCGGAAAGCTGCAGACAGCCGGAACTGCTGATGAAGTTTCCACACAAGATACCGATTCCAACCAGAAGAATTCTTCTCCGGTTCTGGGCGATGCCGACTACAACGGCGGCCTCACCGTCCTCGGTTCCTCGAGTCCGCTTACCGTGGAAGGGACCCTTGACGAATACGACTGGGTCAGGACTAACATGGCAGGCCGTTTCATGCCCTATGTCATCGACCACGCAGAAGGGAACCCCAACGTGATCCATTTTCTGTACGAATATGGTCACGATGTCAAGTCTCCGGATACCTTTGAATATACAGAGGAAGAAAGATCGGCGAGGATCCCTCTTCTGATGCAGTGGGACTACCGCTGGGGATATAACTGGTACGGCGGCGGACCTGCGGGACTGACCGGCTGCGCGCCGACCTGTATGACGATGATCGGGCTGGGACTCACGAAAGACACTTCCTATACGGTTCCGGCCATGTGCCAGTATGCGATTGACAAGGGGTACTGGGTGGATGGCCAGGGCACCTCGTGGAGTCTGGTGACAGATGCATTTCCGAACGACCCGATCACCTGCCAGAGCATCAGTGTGGACGAAGGAAGCATCGCAGCGACACTGAACCAGGGTTGTCCGGTCCTGATCAACGTCGGTGTCGGGAAATTCTCGGCTGTCGGACATTTCATGGTCCTGACCGGGATGGATGCGGATGGGAACTTTATCCTGAACGACCCGAACAATCTTGAAAACAGTTCAAAGAGCTGGGCCTGGGGCGATCTGGCGACGGAGATCCAGGCAGCGTGGAGCTACCAGCTGCAGGGACAGTGATGGGATCGTCTCCGGCGCCGCGCTCTCTGCCAGCATGAACTGGTCGGTGCTTCTCCAGTACCCCACGTATCACGTACTCCAAACGAACAGAAAAAAAGCGAGGGAAGAGTCAAAACTCCACTCTTCCTTCGCTTTTATCTGATCAGGCTTACCTTCCGAATCATCTTCCGGTCAGGCTTCGTCGATCTCAGCGATTCTTCTCTTATGTCTCTCTGCCTCTGAGAACGGGGTATCCAGGAAAGCGTCTACGATCCTGCACGCCAGTCCCGGTCCTGTTACTCTTCCGCCCATAGCAAGGATGTTGGCGTCGTTGTGCTGTCTGCAGGCTGCTGCCGAGAAGCAGTCGCCGCACAGTGCCGCACGGATCCCCTTGAAGCGGTTGGCGGTGATCGAGATCCCGATGCCGGTGCCGCAGATCAGGATGCCGTTCTCGCATTCTCCGTCCAGAATGCACTTTACAACTTTCTTCGCATAGACAGGATAATCACAGGCTTCCTCGCTGAAGGTCCCGCAGTCCTTATAGGCAACCTTTCTCTCATCAAGATGCTTCTTCACTTCCTGCATCAGCGCATATCCGCCATGGTCACAGCCAAGTGCTATCATAAGTTTCTTCCTCCCTCTCTCTGCAGCGCAAGCAGAATTTCATTGCCTCTACCTGAAAAGGCAGCAGCCAGGATGCCGCTGCCTTTCTTTCATCAGAGATTTCTGCGTCCTTCCAGACGGTCTCAGCCGACAAACGCCATGATCCGTGCGTAGATGATCTCAGCTGACATATGCTTTGACCTGTGCGCAGACGATCTCAGCTGACAAACGCCTTAACCTGTGCGTAGACGCCTTCGCCATCGAGCTGATACTTGTGAAGGAGCTCGACTGCCGGGCCAGACTCGCCGAACTGGTCATGGATGCCGATTCTCATCATCTTTGTCGGCAGCTTCTCGCCGAGCAGCTCTGCGACAGCACCGCCGAGTCCGCCTGCCACGAATGCTTCCTCAGCGGTGACGACCTTTCCGGTCTTTGCGGCGCTCTTCAGGATGATCTCCTCATCCAGCGGCTTGATGGTGTGGATGTTGATGACCTCGGCAGAGATTCCGTCTGCTGCAAGTTTCTCAGCCGCTTCCAGAGCGGAATTCACCTCAAGTCCGGTTGCCAGGATCGTGACATCCTTGCCTTCGCGAAGAAGGACACCCTTGCCAAGCTCGAACTTGTAATCCGGTCTGTCATTGATGACCGGAACTGCCAGACGGCCGAATCTCAGGTAGACCGGACCCTCATGCTCGTAAGCAGCCTCAACTGCTGCCTTCGCCTCGATATCATCACTCGGGTTGATGATGGTCATACCCGGGATCATTCTCATCAGGGCGATATCTTCCAGGCACTGATGGGTAGCGCCATCCTCACCGACAGAGATTCCTGCGTGGGTAGCACCGATCTTGACATTCAGATGCGGATAACCGATGGAGTTGCGGACCTGCTCAAAGGCACGTCCTGCAGCAAACATTGCAAATGTGGACGCGAACGGTACCTTTCCTGTTGTTGCAAGTCCCGCAGCGATACCCATCATATCAGCCTCGGCGATACCGCAGTCGATATGGCGCTCCGGGAAAGCCTTCTTAAAGATCCCGGTCTTCGTAGCTCCCGCAAGGTCTGCGTCCAGCACGACCAGGTTATCATGCTTCTTGCCGAGCTCGACAAGCGCATTGCCGTAGCTCTCTCTGGTTGCGATCTTCTTTACTTCCGGCATAACTCTTCCTCAACTTTCTTCAGATCTTCCATAGCAACTGCGTACTGCTCATCATTCGGAGCCTTTCCATGCCAGCCTACCGAGTTCTCCATGTAGGATACGCCCTTGCCCTTGACGGTCTTCATGATGATAGCGGATGGCGCCCCCTTGGTCTCTCGTGCTTCCTGGAATGCTGCACGGAGCTGATCCATATCGTTGCCGTCTGCAACTCTGATCACATGGAAGTTGAATGCCTCGAACTTCTTGTCGAGCGGATACGGGGAGCAGACCTCATCGATCGCGCCATCGATCTGCAGGTTGTTGTTGTCGACGATCACGCAGAGATTATCGAGCTTATGGAAGCCCGCGAACATGGAAGCTTCCCAGACCTGACCCTCCTCGCACTCGCCATCCCCGAGCAGAGTGTATACTCTGTAGCTGTCGCCTGACATCTTAGCGGAAAGCGCCATTCCGACTGCCGCGGAGATTCCCTGGCCAAGAGAGCCTGAACTCATGTCAACGCCAGGAGTATCCTGCATGCACGGATGGCCCTGCAGATAAGATCCCAGATGTCTCAGGGTCGGCAGGTCCTCGACCGGGAAGTATCCCCTGTTAGCCAGTGCGCTGTAAAGTCCAGGCGCCGTATGGCCCTTGGAGAGTACGAATCTGTCACGGTCCGGTTTCTTCGGGTTCTTCGGATCGATGTTCATCTCCTCAAAGTAGAGATAGGTAAAGACATCTGCCGCGGAAAGCGATCCGCCCGGATGCCCTGCTTTTGCACCATGTACGGCAGTGACAATGCCCTCGCGGACCTTGACCGCCATCTTCTCAAGTTCAAGAGTTGTCATAAATATTACCCAATCT
>DLFD01000072.1 GCA_002482005.1 Lachnospiraceae bacterium UBA7729
GAAAGATTGGGTAATATTTATGGGATATCGTTTGGCCCTGGCGGAGATTTATGGGATATCGTTTGGCCCTGGCGGAGAAGCCATCTGTCGCCCAGGCGATCGCAAAGGTGCTTGGTGCTGCAAAACGATGTGATGGATATCTGGAGGGGAATGGCTGGCTGGTCAGCTGGTGCGTAGGGCATCTGGTGGAACTGGCCGAACCGGAAACCTATGATGAGAAGTACAGCAAATGGAGATATGAAGACCTTCCTATCTTTCCGAAGAAATGGAAGTACGAGGTTTCTGCCTCAACCAGAAAGCAGTTTGCTATTGTCAAGCAGCTGATGAATCGGGAGGATGTAGAAGAGATCGCGGAGTGTACCGACTCAGGGCGGGAAGGGGAGCTTATCTACCGGCTCGTTTATCACAAGTGCGGATGCAGGAAGCCATTCCGCCGGCTGTGGATCTCTTCCATGGAGGATGCAGCAATCCGGGAGGGATTTGCAGACCTGAGGCCATCCAATGAGTATGACAACTTATATGAAGCAGCCCTTTGCCGGGAGCGTGCCGACTGGATCGTCGGAATGAACGCCACCCGGCTTTTTTCATGCCTGTACGGGCAGACCCTGGCGGTCGGGAGAGTGATGACGCCGACCCTGGCCATGGTCGTGATGCGGGATGCAGCCATAGATGCCTTCAAATCGGAGCCGTTCTTCACGGTACGGATCAGCATGGATGGAATGACTGCAGAGAGCGAGCGCTTTTCGGAGCAGGATGAGGCTGCCAGGCTTGCGGGCCTCTGTGAGCATGCGGGATCTGCAATCGTGAAGAAGGCAGAACGTAAGGAGAAAACAGAAAAGCCGCCTTCCCTGTATGACCTGACCAGCCTGCAGAGGGATGCTAACCGGATCCTCGGGTTCACCGCCCAGCAGACCCTGGACTATACCCAGAGCCTGTATGAAAAGAAGCTGGTCACGTATCCAAGAACAGACAGCCGGTATCTGACGGATGATATGGCTGCTCTGGTTCCGGGGCTTGTAAAGGAGGTTGCAGCGGCTTATGGGATCAGGGAAGAACTGCCGGTAACTCCGGGGCAGGTTATTAACAGCAGCAAGGTGTCCGACCATCATGCCATTATCCCCACAAAGACCATGCCAAAGGAAGATTTGTCCGGACTCCCTTCCGGTGAGCAGGCGATCCTGCGGCTTATTGCAGCCCGCCTGATCGCATCAGTCGGAGAAGTCCATAAGTATGCGGAGACTACCGTGACCTTTGATTGCGCTGGCGCACCTTTTACAGCGAAAGGGAAAACCATTCTTAAAGCAGGATGGAAAGATGCTGAGAGCAGGATCCGGCCGGCAAGGAGTAAAGAGAAAGAGCCGGCATCTCTTCCGGAAATAAAAACCGGTGAAATACTCCCGCTCTCAAAAACAGAGATTCACGAAGGAAAGACCAATCCTCCCCGGCATTTTACGGAGGACACTTTGCTGCAGGCTATGGAAACAGCCAGTGCGGATGAGTTCCCGGAGGAAGTCGAGCGCAAAGGCATCGGGACACCGGCCACCCGGGCGGCGACGATCGAGAAGCTGGTACAGAAAGGCTTCGTGGAACGGCGCGGGGATAAGAAGACGAAATACCTTTGTGCCACCCAGAAAGGAACAGCACTGATCACCGTGATGCCGGAGCAGATCCAGTCCCCCTCCATGACAGCGGACTGGGAGGAAAAGCTGCTCCGCATCGAGAAGGGAGATTATTCTTCGGAAAGCTTTATGGAGGAGATTACGGGCTTGATCGGCTCTCTGGTAAAAACCTATGAGGCGGTAAAGGAAGCGGATGTCCTTCTCCCTTCACGCAGCGTGATCGGGAGATGCCCGCACTGCGGACGAGAGGTGATAGAGCGTAGAAAGGGGTGGTTCTGTGATAACCGGGACTGCCGGTTTGCCCTCTGGAAGGACAATGCCTTCTTTGACAGTATCGGAAAGAAGCTGACCAAAGGGACAGCAGAAAAGCTCCTTTCTTCCGGGAAGATCCGGCTTAGCGGCTGTAAATCCAGGCGGACCGGGAAGACCTATGATACAACGCTCCTTCTTGAAACAGAACCGGACGGGAGGGCAAAGTTCCGGATGGATTTCGGGAAAGGCGGCGGGAAATGAACAGAAGGAACCGTCTGACACTGGCTGAGCAGGAAACCATTATTCTCTGGGACAACGAGCTGGATATCGCCAGTGTCTACACCCATGACCAGAGGATCGCCAACAAACTGAAGGAACTGGCAAAGAAGTATCCGGATCAGTTCCGGCTGAAAGAAAAAGGGCCACACCGCTCTGTGACGTATGTAGTTCCCAAGCGGTGTGTCAATATCCGCCCTCCTTACAATGAGGCGCGGAGACAGCAGCAGATCAAAGACGCTGCAGCAGGCGGAACATTTATCAAGACGGAGGCAGAACATGAAGATTCAGAAATGGGATGAGATCAACGGAACAGGCAGCAGTGAAGAACGCATGGAAGCATTCCTCACCAGTGAAACAGATACCTATGCAATCCTGCAGCTGAGCTATGACCAGCCGGAAGTGACGGCTTATGAGCGGTTTGAATCCCTGAACGGTCTGGCCAGACAGGGAAAACAGCCGAACATTGACCACTATGAAGTCGTTTACACAGCTCCCCTTTTGCCCTACAAGGACCTGGGCACCATGCTGGAGGAAATGTACACGAAATTCAATATCGATCACCCGGAGGACTTCCGGGGTCACAGCCTTTCGGTCAGCGACATCGTAGCAATCCGCCAGAACGGCATTGTATCCTGCCATTACGTGGATTCCATTGGTTTCAAGGAACTTCCCGAGTTCCTGAAACCCGAGAATTACCTGAAGAATGCGGAGATGGCCATGGAGGATGACTACGGGATGATCGACGGCATTATCAATAACGGCAAGGCGGACCGGATCAGGGAAACTGAGGAGAAGCGCCCTTCCGTGCTGGAACAGCTGAAGGCTGAGCCGCCGCAGATCGACCATCCGGAAAGACCCCGCAGGCCGGAAGAAAGGAATATCGTATGAAGCTGACAAAGGATGAAGAGATGCTTGTCCTGCTTTACGGGGACGGTACAAAGGCAGGACTACAGAAAGCGCTTATGGAAATGCAGAAGACCCTGCAGGCAGATGAAACAGAGCTGAGAGAAATGACAGAGCAGCTTCTTGAGAAGCTTCGGCATATGTCTGACAGGCAATTTAAGAAGCTGACAGAAGGATAACGGAGGAGATTCATGGCAAATAAAATGCAGTTCTACGCGCAGATGGCGGAGGACGCGGCAAGACAGATTACAGGGAGCCGGGAGCAGTGGACAGCGTTCCTTCGGACTGCAGCTCGGCTTTATAAATACCCCTATCACGAACAGTTGATGATCTTTGCCCAGCGCCCGGATGCGACAGCCTGCGCGGAATATGATCTTTGGAATGATACCATGCGAAGATACGTCCGGCGCGGATCGAAAGGGATCGCCCTGATCGATACCAGAGGTGACCGGCCAAGGTTGCGGTATGTCTTTGATGTATCGGATACCGGGGAGCGGAAAAACTCCCGTCCGGTGCAGCTGTGGGAAATGAAGGAGGAGTACAGGGAACCCATCATGCAGGCCCTGGAGCAGGCTTTTGAAGTCAGCCGGCAGGGGCAGTCCCTGGAATCCATGATCTATGCGGCGGCGGAACGGCTTGCCGCAGATTACTGGGACAACTACAGCCGACAGATCCTCGACATCGTTGAGGATAGTTACCTGGCAGGCTATGATGGTTTTGAAACCGGAGTGGCGTTCCGGAGGGCAGCGGCAACCAGCATCGCTTACTGCCTGTACAGCCGGTGCACGGATGATCCGGACAGCTATTTCGAACACGAGGATTTCCGGGACATCTTTGATTTCAATACCCGGCAGGCAGCCAATACGCTGGGGACAGCAGTCAGCAGCCTGTCCGCACAGATCTTCCGGGAGATTGAAGTCACTACAAGGAACTATGAGCGCACGAAGGCAGCGCAGCAGTTACTGGAAGAAGAATACAAAAGAGAACCTGAAACAGTGCAGGCTGTGTCAGGAACGATAACAGAAGGGAGAGAAAGCCATGATGAAGGAAGTAACGTACACACAGAAGGGAGATTATCTGATCCCGGACATTCAGATGGAGACGGCAGAAGTTCAGCCTCTCGGGAAATACGGGAGGATGCGGAGAGCCTTCCTGGAGGAGAACAATCCGATGCTGTTAAACGACCTGATTCTGTCGGAGAAGCTGTATCCGCATCTCTGGGAGATTCAGCGGACAGCCACCGCGCGGATGGATCAGCTGACGATGCAGTTTCTGCAGAAGGATCCGGCTCCGGACAAGAAGACCGATCCGATGGCCTGGACGCAGCATATGAACAGTCTGAAAGCACAGGCGGAGGAGATCGTGACAGCGGAACTTATCACCAGTTAAGCTTTACGGATCTGATTCCTTCAGAAACGGAACAGATTCAGAGAATTGATACAGCAGCTGAGATGGCGGAGAGCGAAAGGCCCTCCGCCTTTTCCATTTCCGATGAAGAGGTAAACAGGGTACTGCAGAACGGTTCCGGCTTTGCCAATGGCAAGATGCGGATCCAGACCCTCTATGCCAGTGAGCACGATCCGAAGAAACGTGCGGATTATCTGAAGGATGAGTATGGACTGGGCGGCAGAAGCTGGACGTTTTCAGATGGCTCCCGGGGATTTGTCGATTACAGCGCCAGGGGAATGCTGATCCGGAACTATGAGCACGATGTGGAGCGCAGGATCCGCTGGCCGGAAGCGGAAAAGATGCTTGATGCTTTGTTTCGGGACGGCAGATACCTGTCCGAACAGGAACAGGCAGAGTATGACCGCCTGCAGGAGGATTATGCAGGCTTTGGCGAGGTTCCTCTGCCATCTCCGGCACATGCTTTTCCGTCGATAGAAGACTTCACCCGTAAACAAGAGGAAACGGAGCTGGGAGCATCCCGGGATGCCGGACAGAATGATCAAATGGGTGTCACGGAGGAGAGTACTCAAGAAGTGGATCTTTCTGGTACAGAGGCCGAGCAAACGCAGGAGGAAGTTACCACAGAAACCCTTACGGAAGATCTTCCCGGCATCAATTTCCACATCACCGATGATCATCTCGGCGAGGGTGGTCCGAAGGAAAAGTTTGCCCGGAACATTGAAGCCATCGAGACACTTTTCTCACTTGAAGCTGAAAACCGCAACGCTACACCGGAAGAGCAGGAAATCCTCTCCCGGTATGTCGGCTGGGGAGGTCTTGCGGAGGCCTTTGATCCCAATAAGGACAACTGGGCAAAAGAGTATGCACAGCTGAAGGCCCTGCTTCCGGAGCAGGAGTATGAAATGGCGAGGGCTTCTACCCTGAATGCCCACTATACCAGCCCGACGGTCATCCGGGCTATCTATGATGCCCTTGGACAGATGGGCTTCAAATCCGGAAATATTCTGGAGCCTGCCATGGGTATCGGCAATTTCTTCGGGATGCTGCCGGAGGCGATGCAGGACAGCCGCCTGTACGGCGTGGAACTCGACTCCATTACGGGCAGGATCGCGCAGAAACTCTATCCGGAAGCCGAGATCACAGTGGCAGGTTTTGAGACGACCGACCGCAGGGATTTTTACGATCTTGCTGTCGGCAATGTTCCTTTCGGGAATTACAAAGTCAGCGACAAGCCCTATGATCGGCTGGGCTTTTCCATTCATAACTACTTCTTTGCCAAAGCACTGGATCAGGTGCGCCCCGGCGGCATCGTGGCCTTTGTGACCAGCCGCTACACCATGGACCAGCAGTCACCGGAGGTAAGGAAGTACCTTTCGCAGAGGGCGGAGCTTCTGGGTGCTATCCGTCTGCCGAACAATGCTTTCCGTGCCAATGCCGGGACAGATGTCGTGTCAGATATCATCTTCCTGCAAAAGCGGGATCATCCTATCGATATCGAACCGGACTGGGTACACCTCGGACAAACGCCGGAGGGACTGACACTGAACAGCTATTTTGTCGATCACCCGGAGATGGTTCTGGGGCAGCTGACGACAGAGAGCACCCAGTATGGAAAGCAGGAATGCACGGTGCTCCCTGTTCCCGGAGTGGAGCTCTCCGAACAGCTGAAAGAGGCGGTTTCCCATATCCGGGGCAGCTACGCACCGCAGGCGATTACGGAGCAGGACTTCGGAGATGTGCCAGACTCGATTCCGGCGGACCCGAATGTGAAAAACTTCTCCTATACGGTGGTATCTGGAGAGGTCTTCTTCCGGGAGAACTCGGTCATGCGTCCCGTAGACCTGAACGAAAAGATGAAGGGCCGGATCAAGGGACTGGTCGCCCTTCGGCAGATCGTGAATGAACTGATCGACTATCAGATGAACGATTATCCGGAGGAGGATATCGCGGCAAAACAGCGGGAACTGAACACAGCTTACGACGCATTTACAGCGGAGTACGGTATCATCAATAACCGTGCCAATGCCCAGGCATTTGCCGAGGACTCTTCCTATTACCTGCTCTGCTCACTGGAGAATATCAATGAAGACGGCGAGCTGGAGAGCAAGGCGGATATGTTCACGAAACGAACCATACGTCCGGAGCGGAAGGTCACCAGTGTGGACACACCCAGTGAAGCCCTGGCTATTTCCATCGGGGAGAAAGGCCGGGTGGATCTTCCCTATATGGCGGAGCTTCTTGGTACACCTGGAGAGTACCGTGAGATCATTGCGGAGCTGCAGGGAGTCATTTTCAAAGATCCTATGGCAGAAGTCGAGATCGACAAGGGCTGGCAGACAGCGGATGAATATCTGTCCGGTGAAGTCCGGCACAAGCTGAAGCTGGCGAGGATCGCTGCGGAGAGTGATCCCTTCTTCCAGATAAATGTCACAGCGCTGGAGCAGGCCCAGCCCAAAGACCTGGATGCCACGGAGATCGATGTGCGGCTGGGAGCAACCTGGCTGGATACGGATATCATCCAGCAGTTCATGCAGGAGACCTTTGAGATGCCCTATTATCTGCGGAGATCCATCGAGGTGAAATATTCCCCTTATACCGCAGAGTGGCGGATCAACGGCAAGACCAATCCCAGCTACAATGATGTGGCTGCTTACGTGACCTACGGCACCGACCGGGCCAATGCTTATAAGATCCTGGAGGAAACGCTGAACCTGAAGGATATCCGGATCTACGATACGGTGGAGGATGCGGAAGGAAAGAAGCGCCGTGTCCTGAACAAAAAGGAAACGACTCTTGCCCAGCAGAAGCAGCAGGCCATCAAGGATGCCTTCCGGGACTGGGTGTGGAAAGATCCGCAGCGCCGGGAGCAGTTGGTACAGAAATATAATGAGCTTTTCAATTCCACCCGTCCCCGCGAATACGATGGATCTCACATCCATTTCGTGGGAATGAACCCGGATATCAAACTCCGGGAGCATCAGCTGGGCGCGATCGCACATGTGCTTTATGGCGGGAATACCTTGCTGGCCCATGAAGTCGGTGCAGGCAAAACCTTTGAGATGGCAGCCTCCGCTATGGAGAGCAAACGCCTGGGCTTATCACAGAAAGCGCTCTTTGTGGTGCCGAACCATCTGACACTCCAGTGGGCGAATGAATTCCTGCGGCTCTATCCCAGTGCCAAGCTGCTGGTAGCCAGCAAGCGTGATTTCGAGACCAAAAACCGGAAGAAGTTCTGTGCCAGGATCGCCACCGGCGATTATGACGCTGTGATCATTGGACACTCGCAGTTTGAGAAGATCCCGATTTCCGCGCAGCGGCAGGAACGGCTTCTCCGGGAACAGATCGATGAGATCACGGAAGCCATCAGTGAGCTGAAATACAGTCACGGGGAGAACTTTTCCATCAAGCAGATGGAGAAAACCAGAAAATCCCTGCAGACCAGGCTCGACAAGCTCCTGAATGTGGGAAAGAAGGACGATGTGATCACCTTTGAGCAGCTGGGTGTAGATCGGCTGTATGTGGATGAGAGCCACGCCTTCAAAAACCTGTTTCTTTACACGAAGATGCGGAATGTGGCAGGGCTGTCCACCTCAGAGGCACAGAAATCCTCGGATATGTTTATGAAATGCCGGTATATGGATGAGATTACCGGCGGCAGGGGTGTCGTGTTCGCTACCGGCACACCGGTCAGCAATTCCATGACGGAGCTTTACACGGTCATGCGGTATCTTCAGTACGGGACGCTGCAGCAGAAGGGGCTTTCACACTTTGACTGCTGGGCTTCCACCTTCGGAGAAACGACAACGGCCATTGAACTGGCTCCGGAAGGAACCGGCTACCGTGCCAGGACACGCTTTGCCAAGTTCTTTAACCTGCCGGAGCTCATGTCCATGTTTAAGGAAGTGGCAGATATCAAGACCAGTGATCAGCTGGATCTGCCGGTTCCCGATGCAAAGTTTGAAACGGTGGTGGTGCAGCCTTCCGAGATTCAGAAGGACATGGTAGCTTCACTTTCCGAGCGGGCGGCCAGGGTGCACAGCGGTAGCGTGGATCCGTCCGTGGACAACATGCTGAAGATCACCTCCGACGGCAGGAAGATCGGCCTCGACCAGAGACTCATGAACCCGCTTCTCCCGGACGATCCGGGCAGCAAGCTCAATGCCTGTGTGAACAATGTGCTCAAGATCTGGGAGGACGGCAAAGACCGTAAGCTGACACAGCTGGTGTTCTGTGATCTTTCCACACCGAAAAATGATGGAACCTTCAACGTCTATGACGATATCAAGAGTAAACTGATGGCATCCGGTGTCCCGGCAGCAGAGATCGCATTTATCCATGATGCTGACACAGAGACAAAGAAGAAAGAGCTGTTTGCCAAGGTCCGCACCGGGCAGGTGCGTGTCCTCCTTGGCAGTACCCAGAAGATGGGAGCCGGCACGAATGTCCAGGACCGCCTGATTGCAGTCCACCATCTGGATGTGGGCTGGCGGCCTGCGGATATGACGCAGAGAAACGGACGTATCATCCGGCAGGGAAACCAGAACCCGGAAGTCAAAGTCTTCCAGTATGTGACGGAGGGAACCTTCGATGCTTACCTCTATCAGACACTGGAGAACAAGCAGAAATTCATCAGCCAGATCATGACCAGTAAATCGCCGGTACGTTCCTGTGACGATGTGGATGAGCAGGCCCTTTCCTATGCGGAGATCAAAGCGCTGTGCGCGGGCAATCCGCTGATCCGGGAAAAGATGGATCTAGATGTGGATGTGGCAAGACTGAAAGTGCTGAAAGCAGACCACCAGAGCAAGCAGTACCGGCTGGAGGATAAGCTGCTGAAATATTTCCCGGCAGAGATCGAACGAAACAAGGGGTATATCGCAGGATTCCAGAGGGACCTGAAAACCGTGGAAGTACATCCTTTGCCCAAAGAGGATTTTGTCGGAATGGAGGTGAAGGGAAGGAAATTTACAGACAAAGAAGCAGCAGGCGAGGCGATCCTTGCCGCCTGCAAAGAATACAAAGGCAGTGATGCAGCCGTTCCTATCGGCAGTTACCGGGGCTTTGCCATGGAACTCACCTATGACAGCTTCCGGAAAGATTTCGAAATCATCCTGAAGGGCAGCATGAGTCACCGAGCTACTCTGGGGACGGATGCCAGGGGAAATATCACTCGCCTGGATAACTGCCTTGCGGCCATGCCGGACCGGATGCAGAAAGTACAGGACACACTGGACAATTTGTATCAGCAGCAGGCGGCGGCAAAGGAAGAATCCGGAAAACCTTTCCCGCAGGAAGAGGAACTCAAGGAAAAGAGCGCCAGACTCGCAGAGCTTGACGCAGCCCTGAATATGGATGAGCGGGATGTGCCGGTTGCCGGAGAGGATCTTTCTGACGTAGCGGAAGTCGCAGAGACCAAAGCTGCCTATGGGAAGCCCTCGGTGCTGGCGCAGCTGAAAGAAAAGATGGAGCAGGCCGCCGGAGAGCCTCATCACAACAGGCCCAGAGAGGCGGTGGCGCTGTGACAGAGAAAAGAGATGAGATCCTGATCCTCCGGGTATCCCCTTCCGACAAGGAACGAATCCGGATGAAAATGGAGGAACTTGGCATTTCGAACATGAGCGCCTATATCCGAAAGATGGCACTGGACGGATACTGCGTGAACCTGGATCTTACCGATGTGAAGGAACTGGTTCACCTGCTCCGCCAGTGCAGCAATAACCTGAACCAGTATGCGAAAAAAGCGCATCAGACCGGGAGCATTTACGAAGAAGATGTCCGGGACCTGAAAGAGAGATTTGATGAGTTCTGGAGAATCGGGAAAGAACTGTTGACAAGGCTCTCCACGATCTGGTGACCGGTGCCGACATCGTTGCCGGTTTCACCATGTAAGACTACAATGAAGCCAGAAGGAGGAAACGGCGATGAGAGTGATACGGAAATTTGCAAAAATCATGATACTTCCCCTGATGCTGCTGATCGGCATCCTGCACTTTGTACTGAATACGGCAACGAAGCTTTCCAGCTATCTGATCGGGCCGCTGATGCTTCTGATCTTCGGATGCGGCGTCTACACGGTTGTGAAACAGCTTTGGAGCCAGACCTTTCTCCTTGCATTGATGGAGGGAGCCTGCTTTCTGGTTTTGTTCGGGGCAAGCTTTGTGATCGTCACACTGGAAAGCTGGAATCACCATCTGGCAGTGTTCCTGCACTCCTGAAAACTGTAGAGAGAAGTAAATGATAATACCGGCGGTTCTGTGGAGATCTTTCTGCAGGGCTGCCGGTCTTTTTTGGCAAAGAGGAAGGGCGGTGAGAGGATGGCGGCGACCAGACTGATCGCAATGCATGTGAATAAAGGGAAGACGCTGGCGCAGTGTCTGGAGGCCAGGACGGATTACGCGCAGAATCCGGAGAAGACGGAAAAGGGGAATCTGGTCACTGCCTATGAATGCGATCCCATGACCTGTGACGAAGAGTTCCTGCTTTCCAAACGGCAGTACCGGCAGTTTACAGGACGTGATCAGAGGGGCGATGTGATCGCCTATCAGATCCGGCAGTCCTTCAAACCCGGAGAGATCACTGCCGAGGAAGCAAACCGTGTCGGCTATGAGCTGGCTTTGGCATTTACCAAAGGCAGGCACGCCTTCATCGTTGCTACGCATACCGACCGGGCCCACATTCATAACCACATCATTTTCAATTCCACTTCCCTGGACTGCAGGAGGAAGTTCCGCGATTTCCATCGCTCCAACATGGCCCTGCAGAAAGTCAGCGACCGGATCTGCCTGGAGCACGGATTGTCCGTTATTGAACCGAAGCCGTACCGTGAGCGGGTGAAGCGGACAGACTACCCGAAGCGGCCAAAACTGCGAAATCATATCTGCGACGAGATCGACAGGATCCTCTCCGAAAAGCCGAAGGACTTTGAAGATTTTCTACATCAGCTTGAGGTGGCAGGGTATGAGATCAAGCGGGGAAAGCAGATCTCGGTCAAAGGATCCGGACAGAAACGGTTCATCCGGCTTCGGTCCCTGGGAGAAGGGTACAAGGAAAACGATATCCGTGACCGGATTGCCGGAAAGGTGATCCATAGCAGAAGCCGGAGCAGCCAGGCTCATGAAAAGCCTCGCTTCAATCTGCTGATCGACATCCAGCAGCGGATGCAGCAGGGGAAGGGAGCCGGCTATGAGCGCTGGGCGAAGGTTTATAACCTGAAACAGATGTCGGAGACCTTCCTGTATATGCGGGAGAAGCACATCGAGAGCTTTAAAGATTTATATGAAAAGACCGATGCAGCTGTTGCCCGTTTCAATGATTTAAGCAGTAAGATCAAAGCAGCGGAATCACAGATGGCTGCGAACCTGGCTCTGCAGAAACACATCCAGAACTATGCAAAGACCAGGGATGTTTACGAAGCCTACCGGAAGTCCGGCTACAGCAAAAAGTTCTTCGAAGAGCACCGGGCAGAGATCACAATTCACAAGGCAGCAAAGGAAGCGTTCAATGCAGCCGGAGGAACCAAACTGCCAACGATCAAAGAGCTCCGGCAGGAATACGCGCAGCTGATCGTTCAGAAGAAAGAAGCTTACAAAGGTTACCGGGAAGCAAAACGGGAACTGCAGGAGCTGCTGAAGGCCAGACAGAACGTGGAGCAGTTCTACGGCGATGACCTGAAGAAAGAGCGAGAAGCCGCCAGACAGCAGCGGAAAGAATTGTAACAGTAGTGATGAGAAGGGCAGGGCAGAAATGGATGGATTCCGGATCTGCCTTGCCCTGTCTTTTTTATTATATGTGGTTGTGACCAGCGGAATGAAACGATACTCAGCCTGACAACGAAGTTGGCAATCATACGGGGATTGGGGATGTCCCCAACAAGCCGGTTTCGAAAATCTGGCCGGAGGCCTGGTTTGGCGGAACGGAGCATCTGTATATACAGATGCCCAGCTTGCCAGTTTGTTAGGGCTCTTTAGTGATCTGTTCGTATCGCTCCGATAATGCCTTGCTATGCTTTCTATGAATACGATTGATTTCAACGACTCTTAATTCACGTCTTTGTGAAATAAGCTCTTGCAATGAAGATATGAGAGCTTGATCCTTTGAAATCTCAAGCGTCTCGCGACGATAATCGATTTTCATGGAAAGCAGAATATATTTTATATTTTCACAGAGTCTATCTGTGAATGTTATGATAGCACTGAGTAAGCAAGCGATAATGCGTAGAATAGACACGCGAAGGCTAAACCCCAAAAAGGATCCTAAAAGGATTCCTGAAATCAGAATAATCGCATACAAGACCAAACGCCGGTGACAAAGCTTATTATTCCACCAACAATTCTGTTTCTGGCATTCAAAAATGACTTCGGAGTCATCATATTGATGTGAAAATTCATACCAGTTTTTTACCCCGGGAGGGTTATCTCTTCCGGTATTAGATATTTGTTCTTCACACGCCTCATTATTATTTTCTACAGCATCGATAATCAGGGATTTGACTTTACGGATAGCACTGTCGGTATATGTGGAGGTTTTGATTCCAAGAACTTTTTCATCGAAATAGTTTCGAAGGAGTGCAGCAGAAGAGACATAGGCACCCATTCGCCAGTAACATATTAAAGAAGAAGCATCAAAGACCAATGGAACCAGAAGAATAGCAGCAGAATAAGACGATGAAGTACCTTCAGGTGCAAAAATGAATAAAAGTGAAACTATAGAGCAGATAAATGCAGCGGTACTGAAGTTTTCGGCCGTATTATAATAATGTCTTGCTGCAAACTGACACTTGAGCATTTCAGCGGAATTCTGTCTCTTGTCGATTGTTTCTTGAAGCATTTTCTATTATCGCCTTTCTGATCGGTTCAACATCTGACCGTATTATTTCTTTAATAGCAGGATTTGTCATAAGAGGGAAAAGGTATTGACCATGACAATGTCTCAGCTTTTTACCACTGCCACATGGACAGTGTATATGACCCCGATATGATTCATCTGCACAGTACATCATCAAGATAAATGTCTTGCCAAGATCTTCCTCATGGAATAACTCCTGATATGTACTGATGACACCTTCTGGACCGTGTGGCCGTTCACCAAAAGGATAGGATCCAAAACGCATGAAGTATTCATATGTAAAGTAATACGGTTCCACATATTCATCCATCCATTGCAGCAGATTAAAGCCGTTAATGAACCTCAGCTTAACAGCAGTATCTGTTTCAAGACATAGTTCCCCGTTGGTATAACGATGAGGATAACTTTGTTCAATGGCATTCCCCATATCTATTACGGTTGGGAGTTTGGGCGAATCAATAGGTATTCTTATTTCGATATCATAGTAACTGTCTAATGTAAAACCCAGGGCTGTTCGAAAAATATGAATGTTGCCGAGAAGACGAACCTCATCGGGATCCGACTTCTCGACCGTTAGATCAGGGTAGGCTTTTAATAGAGCAGATATCTGCTCTGTTGCAGTAGTCAGCGTCATAATCATCGTCTGTATGGTTTTGGCTGTGTTACAATAGGCTTTGCAGCCGGGATGGCGGAACGGTATTTTTCACCCCAGCTTTTTTGCACTGCAGTTTGACCAAAGGCATTATCCATGGCGGATCTAAACTGCGGATCTGGTAGGGACAAGGAGTTGACCAAATCCTTTGTGCAGGCAGCAATCCAAGTGAAAAACAATTTGGGAATCTCAGAATCCTTATTCCACTTATCAGCAAGATTATCTTCAGGATCGGCGGGGTTCTGTATCACCCATTTACGATCGTTTGAAGAACGACTAATGATGGATCTTGAACCATATCTCCTTGCAAAATCTTCAGTGCCTAATGTTTGATGCTGGGCATATATGTTTAACTCGCCAAGGACATATGTAAGTAGTTCAAATATACCTGATTGAGGATTGGCAGATTCTGAAATAGCTGCCACAAGCGTATTAATAATAGCCGAAATCGGTTTTAGGTCATCGCTGTCCTCTCTCCGAAGATTCAAGTAATAAACATCGCGATGATATTTCAGGATCTGAATGACTCTTTGCATAGATGACCGCTCTAAGCCCACCGGAATATCATCAACCGAATCGAAAACCATGCGATTAGATTTAAAGATTTCCTGCCGCCGGTATTCACGGTTAAAGGAGAGGAAGGGCTTGTTGATGTCATCGAACCATTGACGGAATCCCTTTGGATTATTCGTCAGCCAACTGTAATTACGTTCTCCGTTATGCTTGGGAATTGCGATGGCGGTATACAGAAGATCTGGACGGTTGGATTTCCTCATCAGCTCTTGTTTGCGCTGTAGACTTTCATCTGTTGCAGGGACGATATCAATCGTGAATTTAATCCCATTGATGTCAGCGTACTCTATTGTGAAACACTCTTCATATACAGTAAGTTTGCCTGAGTATCGATCACTGCTTTCAAGAGCATCTTCGATTCTTTTGCGCAGTTCGCTCGGGGATATTTGATCACGGCTCATTCGGAGCTGACAGATAAAGTCAAGATCATAAGCGGCATCGGGGTCCTTCGCAGAGGGGCGAACCACCGTTCCAAAGGCAAATGATCCATGGGGGTACATGTCAGCATCAATACCGCAGTCTTCAAGAAAAGCTGCCAGAGCATGATATTTGTCATCAGCGTTTTTATACATTGTTGGAGAGATGTCCAACTGAGAAATAAGTTTGATAATGTCGGTCTGTCTTTCAGAAGTACTGATCACTTGAGTCCCTCACTTTCTAAATTGGTTTTAGCACTCGCTGGAGATGGGTGCTAATCTGACTGATAATATAGCACGTGCCTAAGACATAGTCAAGCGTTCGTTGCACGGAAAACGATAACGTCGGTTTAAATGAAATGCAAATACCATAAATTCGAGAAACGGTCAAGGTATAAGTTGACAAAATCGTTTTTAGAAGGTATATTACAACAAGTATCAGGAGAGAAAGGAGATGCGGAACATGCTGATCAGATTTGCTGTATCGAACTTCCTGTCTTTTGATGGTATGGAAGAGCTTTCTCTCGAAGCAGGAAAGACTCGAAAGAACTCAGATCGTTTATATACCAATCGAAGATTAAAACTCGTTAAATGTGAGGCTATATTTGGGGCGAATGCCTCAGGAAAGTCAAACCTTGTCGAAGCACTGAGATTTGTTCAGAGTATGATCGAGGATGGTTTTCCAATAGGTTTCTCGAATAAGTACTATCGTTTAAAAGAAGAAAACCGTATTGCACCATCTAATTTTGAAATAGAACTGATATGTAAAGACAAGAGATTTTGTTTTGGCTTTTCTGCTGTCTTAAATAGCGGCAGTATAACAGAAGAGTGGCTTTATGAATTAACACCGTCCGGCTTGACAAAGTATCTATATAAAAGAAATACAGCAGACGAGAGCTTTGAAGTCGGAAATTATTTCAAGAATAAAGATGCCATCGCCAAATTGATGTCTTATGGTGAAGACAGTGCGGCAGATCATGAAAACTTATTTCTTAACATCATTAATCGTAGTAAGGGAAAGATGTTTGTAGACAACCCAGAACTGGGTGTACTGAGCGACATTTTCTTTTGGTTCGTCTTTAAACTTAATATTAGTGTACCTGAGGGTATCTTGACCGGGTATCCATATTTCAGAGATTCGAATCTGGAAGAGATTGCAAAACTCCTAAATGCACTGGGAACGGGAATTAACGATTTAAAGATTGTGGACGTACCGTTAGAGGTGGTAAAAAGAAAAATTCCGGAGTCGTTGTACAATAAAATTATTTCAAATCTGGAAAAAGAAAATGCGAAGGTAAAAAAGACAGGATCTGGAGAGAACCCTTCAATTGTTGCACGGGCATATAAGGAATTTTATACTTTTGAGATTGATGATAACGATGTTATTTCGATTCGAACCATAGAATTTAGCCACGAATCAGAGAATACCTACTTCAGTCTTCAAGAGGAATCGGATGGAACTGCTCGGCTTCTTGATTTAATTGAGATTCTCTTTAAAGTATCCAGTGACCGAATTTATGTTATTGATGAGATTGATAGGTGCTTGCATCCTGCAATGACTGCAAAGATTATCAAACTATTTCTCGAGATGGCACCTGCCAGGGATACACAGCTTATTATTACAACGCATGAATCCAGACTGCTAAAGGAAGACATACTACGTAACGATGAAATAAGCTTCATGCTTAAGACGCCAGAAGGCTCTACCATAATCAAGTCCTTGGATAAGTACCAGCTTCGTGCTGATAAAAAAGTATATGAGGCATTGTTTGATGGAACAATAGAAGCGATACCTCAGTTTAATGAAGAAAAATTAGCTGAACTCATAAAAACGAATATACCAGACAAACAATAATCCAGGAAGAGGGGGCTCGTCAGATGACGGGCCTTTTTGATTGTTGAGATCATTTTGAAACCATTTTGAAACTATTTAGCCTTGATGGTGAGTATATGAGCAGATGCCGTTATAAAATCGTGTCATCGCGTGAATTACAATTGAAAAGCTGCGATTTTCGTGATATATTAGTTAAGTTGGGGAAACTGCGCTCTCGTAATAGAAAATCGGAGGTTGGTTCATGACCATCAGTTATAAGAAATTATGGAAGTTACTGATAGACAAAGATATGAAAAAGAAGGATCTGCAGAAAGCTGCGGGCATCAGTGCGACATCCATTACAAAACTAGGTAAAAACGAAAATGTGAATACTGAGATCATTGAAAAAATCTGTACGGCTTTACATTGCGATGTATGTGACATTATGGAAATGATTGATGATCAGTGAGATTGACATTCCCTGTTGGTCTTGCTTTGATTGCATATCCTCGAAGGAGGTTTACGATATATGCCCGGAAAAGATAAAGCGGCACTTCGGGAGGCCAGCCCGTACAATGCAGCTATCACACGGGAACAATTTCTGTTCTACGAGATGCGCACGACGGCAAAGCTGGTCTGCGAAGGCTTGAATAAAGATGAAGTGACTGACCGGATCGTGAAAGAGAATCTGTTCCAATATCCTACGGAGAAGTCGGTTCGGAAAATGGCTTCTGCCTGTCTGCGGAGATTGGATGCAATGGAGGATGATTCGCTTGTGCAGGCGATGGCTTCACAGCCAAGTGACGTGTCCAAGCAGGTCTGTCTCTACGCGATGATGAAGCAGTACCGGCTTGTCTGGGATTTTATGATCACTGTAATAGGGTCAAAGTACA
Organism: Lachnospiraceae bacterium UBA7729; assembly: GCA_002482005.1. Classification (GTDB taxonomy): domain Bacteria; phylum Bacillota; class Clostridia; order Lachnospirales; family Lachnospiraceae; genus Porcincola. The sequence goes on from DLFD01000072.1 coordinate 17,655, forward strand.
GAAATTTGGACACCTCTTTCAGTAAGATAGACTTGAACACCTATATCATGCGCCTGCAGGAGCAGGACGATTGGGTGGCAACCTGGAGCGATAGTACAGTGACTAAGGTGAAGCAGGTACTGGCAAAAGTTCTCGTGGAAAATGAATATCTTGACAGCCTGACTTCAGATCGCCTGAATCCAGTGCTGATCAGTCCGCTGTTGGAAAATGCGATACGGGCATCGGGGCAGGAGATTGCACTTCCGGCCTTTAACTGCCTGAGTTAAGGAGGTCAGGAGCATGAGCAATTTAATGGAGCGGCTTGACAGCCTCCGAGCTCTGATTCAGGAACCAGAGTTTTTGGAAGGAAAAGGCCTGAGCAATGAAGTGAATATCCGGATCTTCTGCTACGATCCAAAAGAGGAGATGGCCGTTCGGCACTTCACGGAGAAACTGATGATAGATCAAAGTCTCGACTGCCATCTCATCGAATATAACCTGTACAAGGTGTTTCTCTCTATCTGTGATGACAAGAGGATTACAGACAGGGTAGCCCAGCAGGAAGAGAAGAAGGGAAAGCAGTTTGTGCTGGACCAGATGAAGCGCATGGCGAATAATACAGCATTCATCAACAAAATGCAGTATGAACCACACGAACCAGGAGATGTGATCCTGATCACCGGCGTAGGAGAGGCATTCCCGTTCATCCGGGTCCATGCCCTGCTGGATGCCATGCAGCCGTATTTCTCGGATGTACCCGTGCTGGTGATGTATCCGGGTACCTTTGATGGCCGCTATGTGAAACTGTTTGATAAGCTGACGCCGAATCCGTACTACAGGGCGTTCAATGTTATATAAGGAAGGAGCCGCGACATGAGAATTCAATCGATGTTCAAAGACGACATCAACCGTAAGATCAACGGTGTCGTTAAGGTCGATCAGGATGAGAGCAGCGTGCTCGTGCAGGAACTGAACGAGTATGTCATCACCAGAGAACTGAAGAAGCACTTCATAACCTTCTTCAACAACTACATCGAGTCTTTCAACGAGACCACCGCCGATATCGGCGTTTGGATCTCCGGCTTCTTCGGAAGTGGTAAATCTCACTTCCTGAAAATGCTGTCCTACCTGCTGGAGAACAAAGAGGTTCAGGGCGTCAAGACCGTGGAGCGGTTCAGGGCAAAGTTTGCCGACGATCCGGCCACCTTCATGCTGATCGACCGGGCCACGAAGGGCCGGACGGACACGATCCTGTTCAACATCGATATCGAGGGCTCCATCAACAAGGATAAGACCGCCGTGCTGCGCGTCTTTGCCAAGATGTTCTATAACTACCTCGGCTTTTATGGTGAAAACCTGAAGGTCGCCAAGCTGGAACAGTTCATTGCCAAGAAGGGCAAGACCGAGGAATTCCGGCGCGTGTTCGAGGAGAAGAACGGCGCGTCCTGGTTGGAGTCCCGCGATGCCTACGCCTTCTTTGAGGATGACATTGTCGCCACCCTGCAGGAAGTGCTCGGCATGAGTGAGCAGGCCGCCAGCAACTGGTTCAATGGCACCGAGACCGTGGAGACCTCCATCGCCCAGCTCGTTTCTGAGATCAAAGAGTATGTGGACGCGCAGCCTCGTGACTTCCGGCTTCTGTTCATGATCGATGAGGTCGGCCAGTACGTCGGCGGTGACACAGACCTGCTGATCAACCTGCAGTCCCTCGTGGAGAAGATCGGGAGCGAGTGCGGCGGAAAGGTCTGGGTGGTCTGCACCGGGCAGGAAGCCATCGACGAGATCATCAAAGCCCGCGAGAATGAGTTCTCCCGCATTCAAGCCCGCTTCAAGACCCGCCTGTCCCTGTCTTCCTCTTCTGCAGATGAGGTTATCCAGAAGCGTATCCTTCTGAAGACAGACGAAGCCGAGCACGATCTGGAGCAGGTGTATGCCGCCAATGACTCCGTGCTGCGGAATCTGTTCTCCTTCACCGATGCCATTCTGGACATTAAGGGTTATACCGGCGCAGGCGAGTTCACTAAGAACTTCCCGTTCGTACCGTATCAGTTCATCCTCATGCAGAAGGTCTTTGCCGAGATCCGTAAGCACGGTAACTCCGGCAAGCATCTCTCCGGCGGTGAGCGTTCCATGCTATCCGGTTTCCAAGAGGCTGCCCAAAAGATCGAGGACAAGGACGAGTATGCGCTGGCTCCGTTTTACCTCTTCTATGATACTGTCCACACCTTCCTCGACAGCTCTATCCGGCGCGTGATCGAGCGCTGCGAACGTGCCGCCATCGACGGCAACGGTATCGAACCGCAGGACGTGGACGTGCTTAAGCTCCTGTACCTGGTCCGCTACGTGGACGATGTGAAGGCCAATCTGGATAACATCGTCATCCTGATGGCGGACGACATCCGGCTGGACAAGATCACCATGCGCGAGCAGGTGCGCGGCTCTCTGGACCGTCTGATGAGCCAGAACTACATTGGGCGCACCGGTGATACATACAACTTCCTGACCGACGAGGAACAGGACATCCAGCGTGAAATTAAGAATACCCCTGTGGCGACGGCAGACATCGTGGGCCGCATCGCGCAGATGATTTTTGCGGACATCTATACCACAAAGAAGTTCCGCTACGGCAAGTATGACTTTGCCTTCGACCAGATGGTGGACGGGCAGGCAGTCGGCGCGCTGACCGGTGGCATGATGCTGCGCGTCCTGACTGTGGCTACCGATCCCACCGAGAAGAACGAGCTGCGGCTGATGGCGGAGTCCTCCGGGCAGGCCATCGTGGTGTTGGCGGAGAATCCGTATTACGAGTCTCTCGAAAGCGCCATGAAGATCCGCAAGTACGTGAAGCAGCGTAACGTGGCGCAGCTGCCCAAGTCCGTGCAGGACATCATCCGTGATCAGCAGGACGAGGCCGGAAAGTATGAGCTGACCGCTGCCGATGACCTGAAGAAGGCCATCGCGGACGCAGAGTTCTATGTGGACGGCGAACACATCGAAATCAAGAGTGGCGATGCCAAGAGCAAGATCGACCAGGCTCTGGAGTATCTCGTTGCCCACGTGTACAGTGACCTCGGCCTAATCACAAAGTTCGCGGAGACCGACGCCGACATTTACAAGATTCTCCACGGCGAGGAGCAGTATATTCCGGGAACCGAGCCCAACCGTGACGCCGCCGCCAAGGTAGAGAAATATCTGGAGATCCAGTTCAACCAGAATCTCCCGACCACCATGTCCGACCTGCAGGATCGGTTCCAGAAGAAACCCTATGGCTGGCGCGAGATCGATATCGCGGCGGTCGTGGCTATGCTGATCTATGACCAGAAGGTCACCATCAAGTATGGCGGGGCGACGATCCAGCCCAGCGATCAGAAGCTCCCGGATATGCTCCGCAAGAAGAGCGAGATCGGCAAGACCTCTATCTCCAAGCGGCAGGTTGTTTCTATCCAGAAGATCCGAGAGGTTCGTGATTTCCTGCGTGACTTCTTCGATGAGATGGATGTGCCGGAGGATGAGGACGGCCTGATCGCTCACATCGTGGAGAAGTTCACCGGCGAGCTGGACCATTACACCAAGCTGGATGCCCGCTACGATGGCCACAAGTATCCGGATCAGGGCAAGGTCAAGCAGGCCATCGCGCTGATTAAGGATGTCCTTTCCCAGCAGAAGGACAACACGGCGCTGATCCAGCGGGTCATCGACCGTGAGGATACCCTTTACGATATGCGCGACGAGCTGCAGGAAGTCGAGGAGTTCTTCAAGACCCGCGTCACTTTGTTTGATGCTGCCGTGCAGTACGAGCGGGATCTTGCCGTCGACCGCGACTACATCGCCAAGGATGACGAGGCCCATCAGGCGCTCAACCAGATCCGCCTGATTACCATGATGCCCACTGGAGGCAAGTTCCGGTATGACCGCATTCCGGAGCTGAACGACCTCATGGCGAAGGTGAAGGCCTCTCACGGCAAGATGCTGGATGCCAAACGTGAGGAACTCTTGGAGATCGTCCGTCAGTGCATGGCGGAAATCCATACGCTGGCTGGAGATAACAGCGCGGCCAGAAACATCTCCAATACGGCGGATAACTACTTTATCCAGCAGAAACAGAAGATCGCATCCTACCAGACATTGGCCCTGCTGGATGGTCTGGTGCCGCCAATCTGGCAGTACAAGGATGACACTGTCAGCCGGATCGAAGCTATCGTGAATCCACCGGTGAAGCCTGTGACGCCTCCGGTTGGTGGCGGTGGAAGCACACCTCCCGTTCCGAAGAAAGAAGTCATCAAGGCCATCCACCGGCAGGCAATGTTCCCTGCGAAGACCCTGAAGTCCGAAGAAGAAATCGACGCCTACGTTGAGAAGATTCGTACCAACATGAAGCAGCTGTTGAAAGGATGCGACGGCATCAAGCTGAACTAACGGAGGGCATTATGGATAAGAATGCAATCAAGAAATATGCAGTCTGGGCAAGGCGTGAGCTGATCGAGCGTGTCTCCCAGCGTGCCATGATATATGGAATCACCGCGAAGGATGCCGGTGACCCGAATGCCGAGAGCGTGAACGGCCATCTGCTGTCGCAGGCCGAGAAACGGCAGCGTCAGGCGCTGATCCGCAACATTAAGACTAAGGGCTACGAGCAGGTCATGGAAGAAGTGGCCTACACGTGGTTTAACCGTTTTGCCGCTCTGCGCTTCATGGAGGTCAATGGCTATCTGCCCTCCCACATCCGCGTGTTCACCAATGACGCCGGGGAGTTCAAGCCGCAGATTCTTGCCGAGGCCATCCATCTGGAGCTGGACGGTCTGGACATGAACAAGGTCTATGAACTGGAAAGCGCCAACAAGAGCGAGGAGCTGTTCAAGTATCTGCTGATCGTTCAGTGCAATGCTCTGAACAGCATCCTGCCGGGAATGTTCCAGCGGATCGAGGACTACACCGAGCTGCTGCTACCGGATTACCTGCTGCGTGAGGGAAGCGTGATCGAGCAGATGGTTACCACCATCCCGGAGGAGGATTGGACCGATCAGGTACAGATCATCGGCTGGCTGTATCAGTATTACAACACCGAGCCGAAGGACAAGGTCTTTGCTGACCTGAAGAAGAACATCAAGATCACAAAAGAAACTATCCCTGCAGCGACACAACAATTCACGCCGGACTGGATTGTCCATTACATGGTCGAGAACAGTCTCGGTCGCCTGTGGTTGGAGGGCCATCCCAACGATACCCTGAAATCTGAATGGAAGTATTATCTGGACGAGGCTGAGCAAGAGCCAGAGGTGCAGGCACAGCTTGCTGCCATCCGGAAGGAATATGCTACCCTGAAACCGGAAGAGATCCGTGTTATAGATCCCTGCATGGGTTCGGGCCATATACTTTGTGTTCTCTTTGATGTACTTGTCCGTATTTATGAGGACTACGGATATACCGCACGTGAAGCAGCTGTCAAGATCGTGGAGAACAACCTGTGGGGGCTGGATATCGACGATCGTGCTGCCCAGTTGTCCTACTTTGCCGTAATGATGAAGGCACGTCAGTATGACCGACGCTTCTTCACCCGGAAAGTTCAGCCGCATGTGTATGCAATTCATGAAACAACAGCTTTGCGTGACGATTATGTTCATGCGAAAGACGGGTTCCGAATTTCTGCTGATAACAGAGAAACGTTGGATTACTTGATAAACGCTTTTGTTGATGCAAAAGAGTATGGATCAATAATCCAACTGGAACCCCGAGATTATCTTGGGCTGCAAGAGGACTGGGATAATTCTGAACGTAATAAAGAAACGGACACATTCAACCTCTGGTATTCAATTGTTGCAACGGAGGTTCCTCAATTAATCGAGCAGGCCATAGCGTTGACGCAAACATACGATGTGGTTGTTACCAACCCTCCCTATATGGGAATGAGTGGGATGGGGCCAAAACTCTTTAGTTATGTTAAGGATTTTTATCCAGAGACCAAATCAGATATGAGCACGGTCTTTATGGAAAAAACCATATCTATGTGCTCTGCTAATGGTTTTATGGCGATGATAAACATACCTGTCTGGATGTTTATTGCAAGTTATGAGAAGCTTCGCCATATGATTGTAGATACAACAACATTGGTGCAAATGGTTCATTTCGGTAGAGGTGTTTTTGGCTCTGACTTTGGAACGACATCTTTTGTTGTTTGTAAAAACCATGTAGAAAACTACCTTGGGACATACCGTAAGCTTTTCGAGAAGCAAGGTGCGGTTGATTCTGTCGAGACAAAGGAAAAGTGGTTTGTTGAGAATAAAGGAGCTTTTTGCGCAAAACAAGCAAGCTATAGGAACATCCCCGGATGGCCAATTGCTTACTGGGTTAGTGACCGCTTCATATCAAATTTCTCAAGAGGCCGGATTTCAGATGTGTTCTATTCAGGTGGAAGAAATAAAACCCACGGGAATGAGAAGTACACCAGAATGTGGTGGGAAGTCAGTGATTATGGTCGGTGGCAATTATATGTAAAGGGTGGAGATTTTCGTAGATGGTACGGGAACCATGAAGTGGTTGTCGATTGGTCTGATGAGGCTAAAAATGAATATGCATCTCACGGCGGATTGTATAATCAGGATTTTGCGGGTAAGACAGGAATATGCTGGACATTGATTACATCCGCAAAAACAGCCTTCAGAGTCAAGGTTCCTGAAGCACATTATGATTCGGGAGCTCCAACCATTTTCAACGATGATTTTATGTTGGATTATTGCACACTGGGCTTCCTAAACACTAATGTTGCTACAGAGTATCTTCAGTTGCTCAATCCTACCATTAATATGGGCAACACGTATGTGTTATCACTGCCTCGATTGGATGTTGGCGAATATAAGCTTAAAGTGGAATCCCTTGTCAAAGAGAATATAGACATATCTAAAGCAGAGTGGGATTCATACGAGTTGTCTTTGAACTTCGAATGCCATCCTTTAGTAAGAGCTGCAAAAGCACATGCTCTTATCAGAGAGGCTTTTTCTGAGTGGGAAGCGAACACTTCTCAGTGGTTTCACCAGATTCAAAGAAACGAGAATGAGTTGAATGCTATCTTCGTTGCAGTTTATGGCCTTGATGGAGAGGTTTCACCAGTGGTTCCTGACCGCGATATAGCAATAAGGAAGGCTGACCTACAGAGAGACATTAAGAGTCTCATTTCCTATGCAGTTGGCTGTATGTTTGGACGTTATTCGCTTGACAGCTTTGGCTTAGCGTATGTTGGTGGAGACTGGAATCCTTCACATTACACAAAGTATCATGCGGACAAGGATGCCATTATCCCGATCTGTGACGATGAATACTTTGAGGATGATATCGTTGGTCGCTTTGTAAAATTTGTAGAGGTGGTCTATGGAAAACAGACGCTTGAAGAAAACCTGCGTTACATCGCAGATGCTCTCGGCGGTAAAGGATCGTCACGCGATGTGATCCGCAACTACTTCATCAATGACTTCTACGCGGATCACCTAAAGATGTACCAGAAACGTCCGATCTACTGGCTCTTCGACAGCGGTAAGAAGAATGGCTTCAAGTGCCTGATCTACATGCACCGTTATCAGCCGGATACTATTGCCCGTATTCGCACGGACTATGTCCATGAGCAGCAGTCCCGGTATCGCACAGCCATCGCCGATCTGGAGCAGCGCATCAACGGCGCTTCCACTTCTGAGCGTGTGAAGCTGTCCAAGCAGCTGGCCACGTTGCAGGCGCAGGCCGAGGAAATCCGGGTCTACGAAGAAAAAATCCATCACCTTGCCGACCAAATGATCAAGATCGACTTGGATGATGGCGTGAAGCACAACTACGAAATCTTTAAGGATGTGCTGGCAAAGATAAAGTGAGAGGTTGCTGTGGAAGTGAAAAAGATAGAAGTTAAAGGGACTCCCTTGATTAAATTTCAAAACGCAGATCGGATTCTATCTTTGCAACGCGGCAAGCTCTATGCAAAGACCCTGAAGTACTATCGGGACCTTGAGCAAGAAACTGGTGACGCAGACATCGGGGATGAGTTTGAAGCGATGTTGCATGTTAACGAAGGCTATATTCATATTCCTGAGACTGGAGAAACGATTAAATTGAGCGACGAATTGATAGCGACAGGTAATTCCGAAGATTTTGTATTCTGTATGTTCGGAATATATCCATCAGTGCAGTCGTTCCAGTTTACTGAGGAGCAGAGAGTTAAAATGCTTTCTTTCGGAGATACAGCGTTGCTTATCCAAGATAGTGAAGAGTTTATTCGACGCGTCATCAGTACTGCTAAGGACAAGGGATATGAAGCACATTTTGGCGCAGCCCAGTATTATGATCCATCTATTGACGGTGGAAATCTGATCATTTCTTTACTACAGGGCATGTGGAATATTGCTTATTGGAAAAGGAATAGATACGCCTATCAGCAAGAAGGAAGATTTGTGTTCACTCCCGGAAACGGAGAAGACCATATTGAGCTGGACATTGGTGATATTAGCGATATTTCTACAGTATTACCATCAGAACAGGTTTTAAAAGCCGTGGTTGAAAAGCATGGTTAGGAGGAGGCTGCAAATATGGATTCAGAAAAAATCATACAGGACTTGAATCGACGGTTTGCGGCACCGCTGCCGGAGTTCTACAAGCGCCGAATCGTCGTCTGGATCGACGAGGATCAGGAGTTCGTGGACAAGTTGGACGAGATTACGGTCAACGGGGCCAAGGTGGTCGCGCTCACTGGGACCAACAACTTCTATGTGAAGAAGCTGCTGGCCGTGGACGATCCCACCAGCAACTATCTGGTATATCGGCCTTTCGCTTACGAGTCCGACGAGGATAACTGGCTGCTGGACGTGGAGCTGTACGGAGAAGAATTCCGTGCCGATCTTGTCTCCATGTGGATGGACGAGATGGGCATTCCGCAGACGCCTGCGCTCCGGCGTGGCTTCAAGCAGTACCGGAAGTTCTTTAATGCGCAGGCCAGACGGAACAAGGTGTCCGCACAGCCGGTCACTCCTGCCACGCCTGCCCAGCTGCAGATGGCTATTATGGCGGCGCTGGCAGGTCTGAAGGATGCCAAGCCGAACTCCATCATCAAGGCTGTGTTACAGGGCGGCCTTCAGAAGGACAACAACGCCGTTTATCAGGAGTTCGTGAACTACGGCATCAACGAGGCTTTCTGGCGCATGGTGGCGCAGGGCACCGGATACCAAGATATGGATTCCGATCTCGCGCAGCTGGCCACGCATATTCTGCTGACGGCTTCTACCCGGACGATGCGTCAGGAATTCCTTGCGGGATTACAGATGTTCATCTCCTCCGCGCATCAGGCGTATTGCTACGATTTCGTGTCCGACTGGATGCACAGTGAGGACGCAGGGGACATCTATGCCATCGCCGAGCACGTGGAAGGTGAGCTGAAGCTGCCCCAGCGGTTCATGAAGCTGCAGGTGGCCGATCTGGTGGAGACCGAGGTCTTCCCGTGCGTCAACGAGGTCATCCTCGTGAAGTTGATGACCGAGATCAGCGACCATATCATCGACGTGGACACAATCACCCAGACCGTGGAGAAGCGCCGTACATGCGTCTGGTACGACGATGTGAAGAACTATTATGAAGGCATCCTGCAGGTAGCGAAGATGCAGGCCTTCTTCAAGGAGCACTCCGCTGGGTTCCATACCGTGGAGCCCGCGAAAGTGTGGAAGGAATACACTACGGAATATTACATCATGGACACCTACTACCGAGAGTTCCATAAGAGCTATTCCGAGAGCCTGAAAAATTACCACGAGGAGCTGTCCGACCTGTTCACCCACGTGATGGAGAAGGTCGAAGGGCTCTATACTACCTGGTTCCTCGGCCAGCTTGGCAACAACTGGTCGGATGCCTGCGCAGACAATTTGCGTGAGTATGGCCGGGTGCTGGAAGTGCCGCAGCAGACGGATTTCTATCGCCAGAAAGTGGCGGCTTCCGACAGCAAGGTGTATGTGATTATCTCCGATGCCTTACGGTATGAAGTGGCGGCTACTCTCGCAGAGCAGCTGCAGCGGGAGACGCAGGCCAAGGTGGACCTGAAGTCCATGCAGGCAGTGTTTCCGACCATTACGAAGTTTGGTATGGCCGCGCTGCTGCCGCACAAAGCACTTTCCGTTGAACTTCGGACCGGTAAAACTGATCGACTGGCGGTACTGGCGGATGGACAATCCACGGAGGCCAATAATCGCGATAAGCTCCTGAAGGCAGCAGACAAAGCCAGTGTAGCCCTCAAGTATAAGGACATCATTGGTATGAAGCGTGTCGACCGGCAGGCGCTCATCAAGGGCATGAACGTGGTCTACATCTACCACGATACTATCGATGAGGCCGGTCATCTGGAAAGCTCCATCTTCAGCGCCTGTGATACAGCGATTGAGGAGATCAAGAATATGGTCCGCATCATCGCCAATGAATGGGGCGGCGCAAATATCCTGATCACGGCTGACCACGGCTTCCTGTATACCTACAGTCCCCTCAATGAGGATGACAAGGTGGACAAGACCGGGTTTATTGACAGGATCGTTGAATATGGGAGGCGCTTTGCCATCATGATGAAGGATTCCGATCCGGATTATCTGCAAAAGGTCAAGTTCCTTGAGGGCAACACAGAGTACAGCGGTTTTGCGCCGAGAGAGAATATTCGCATCAAGATGACCGGAGCCGGTTTGAACTTCGTGCATGGCGGCATCAGCTTGCAGGAGATGGTCGTACCGGTAATCGAGTACCACTTCCTGCGGAACCAGTCGAAAGAATATAAGAAGAACAAGAGCAAGTACGACACGAAGCCTGTGGAGATCAGCCTGCTTTCTGCCAACCGGAAGATCAGCAACATGATCTTCTCCCTTAACTTCTATCAGAAGGACGCCGTGGGCGGCAACCGGGAGGCAGCGACTTATCAGCTTTATTTCACAGACAGCAGTGGAAAGATCATCAGCGATGTCCAGAAGATCATTGCGGACAAGACCAGCGACAATGGTCAGGAGCGTACCTTCCGGTGCAGCTTCAATCTGAAATCGCTGAAGTACAGCAATACGGAAACATACTACCTCGTCATCGCTGATGAGAACGGATTGCAGTTGCAGCGCGAAGAATTCCAGATCGACATTGCATTTGCGGTGGATGAATTTGACTTCTTTTGAGGATTATTATGAGTGAGCCAATAGGTGTTATATCGATACCGTCAGATGAAGATGGTTTTGTTTTGATGCAATGTCCTTTGTGCGGTGAATTTTTTAAATTGCGCACAGAAGATATTGAGGCTGAAGATGTAATAGAGATATGGTGTCCTTGCTGTGGGTTAAAGAGTGAGACCTATTTCACTAAGGATGTTATAGAACTGGCTTTAAAAAAGACAGAGAATTACGCCATGGATAGGATCTATGATGAATTCAAAAAACTAGAAAGAAAGACCCGACACTCAATAGTTTCATTCAAAGCAGGGAAAAAACCATCGCATCGAGAAGAATATCCTATTAGAAATGGAATTGAAAACATGGACATAACGCTTTACCCATGTTGCAATCGAAAGGCTAAAACCAAAGCAATGTATAAGATCTGTGGAAGTTACTGTCCATTTTGTGGAGTAAGATACGATGAATATTGACAAAAAGCAACTGAAAATCATTTCTCTGGAATTTCGAACCATCGCCAATAGACTGATAAATTGCCATTGGCAGACTGGCATGGACTTGCTTAAAAAATTTATTACATATATCGATACGAATGAGATAATCAGAGATTATATTCAGAGTTATGTAAATCCAGATGATTTTAAGGATTATAAGTACCAAACTGGTATTGTTTATTCCTCTATGGGAGATTCAAAACAGGAAGAGATATCCTTTACTTATCAGTTTCTCA
>DLFD01000029.1 GCA_002482005.1 Lachnospiraceae bacterium UBA7729
TGGCTAGCCGATGGAGAATGGCTGGCCGATGGAGAGTTGGCTATGCCTGACGATGGGGCAATCATAAAGATGATTTTAAACAAATTGTTTGAGCAAGATGCTATAATCTTCTCACGGAGGTTTCTCGAAATAGGTGATAATAGACAACATAACATGAAACTCTTGGAGGAGGATTGATCATGGAATATCGCAGGTTTGGGAATACATATGTGCTTCGTGTTGACAGGGGAGAGGAGGTAGTCTCCTGTATTGAAAATCTCGCTGCTGAGGAGAAGATCCGTCTGGCGCACATCGAAGGTCTCGGCGCTGCCGATTATCTGAAAGTTGGTCTGTACGATGTAGAAAAGCAGGAGTTTCTCTGCAAAGAGTTTCATGAGCCGCTTGAGATCACTTCCCTGATCGGGAATGTTACGGAGCAGGATAGCAAGCCGTATCTGCATATCCATATCACTTGTGCAGATTCGAAACAGAACTGTGTCGGCGGTCATCTGAAGGAAGTCAGGATCAGCGGAACGGCCGAGATCTTCCTTACTGCTTTGGATGGAACAGTCGGCAGAAGGACAGATGATATCGGGAATACCGGGCTGAATATCTTTGACTTTGACTGATTTTCAGCAGTCCTGGAGATGTATTTTCCTGGTAAGAGCCTTTTGACATGAAAGAAAGAAAAATTCATAATTTCCATCGGCATTGGAAAGGGAAGCATCGCAGCTGGACAGAATAGGGGAAATTGGATCATACTGGATCATACTGGATCATTCCGCTTAAGACTCGCAGAGAAGATCTGATGATTGGAGGAAAATTACATGCATAAGTTCGGAAATGTTTTTCGGGTCACCGCTGTTATCCCGGTCCTTCTGACCGTGGTACTTGCGGCAGAGACAGTATTCACAGGGACCGGCCAGATGTCTGCCTATGCAGCGGATACATCGCAGGCTCAGGGTGCATCGGCCGCTGCCGGCGCTTCGTCGGGGGCATATGTTCTTCCGACCGGCTATATTGCGGATGGCAGGGGAACCGGAACGATCCGCTATTATGAGCAGGACGGGACTCTTTATATTGAGAATTTGGAAGGAGAGAGCTTCTGGGAGATGGCGATTGGCCTCTTGACGGGAGTGGACCTCAAGAGAAATCCGTCCGTCCTGCTGGGACTCACCAACATGGCAGACGACATCGGAGGAACATATGCATTCGAGAGGACGATCGCAGCGTCCACATATGTCAGAAACAGTGACTGCAATGAGATCACTTTCCTCGATCCGCAGGGAAACCGTTCCTCTTTCTCCATCGAAAGGGAGAATGGTTCTATCTCTTATGTCGGACTTGAGTCTGATGAGAATACGTTCAACTGCGCCTATACGTTCGATAAGCAGGGAAGGATGACTTCTGAGATCTACTATGCAGGTTCCGGAAACTCTGAGACGGATTTTCATTACGATCAGCAGGGACGGCTTCTGTCGGATGACGGCAGCCTGTGCGAGGTGTACAGCACATTCACGAGATCGAACAAAGGATATTTTGAAGACTTTACAGGCAATGCGGATCCGGATGCCGTTTCGTACAACATCCGTTATGACGATAACGGACGGATCACCACTTTCTCTACATGGTGGGGGACAATGACGCTCACCTATGACGGCAGTACGCCGGCTCCTGCTCAGACACAGCAGACACAGCAGACGCAGCAGGCACAGCAGGCGCAGCAGGCACAGCAGGCGCAGCAGGCACAGCAGACGCAGCCCACTGTCACCTCCGGGGTTCCCCAGGGCTATCTGATCCCGGATTCTTCCACAAGAATACTTTATGAGGAGGATTTCCAGAACTGGTCTCCAAAGCAGCTCTGCTTTGCGAGAAATGAGATCTATGCCCGTCATGGCAGGCGTTTCCAGTCTCAGTGGCTGCAGAACTATTTCGATTCACAGTCTTGGTATGTCGGAGATGTTGCGCCGGAAGATTTTGATGATTCATGGCTCAGCGATCTCGAGAAAGAGAATATCAGCATGATGCTCTCGCTTGAGAAGAGCCGCAACGGAGGAGAGATCTTTGACCTTATGCAGTCGGACCAGCCGCTGGACGACATCTATTCGCTGGTCAGGACAAACTGAGTACAGTAACGGTGCCTGATACGCGGTGCCTGATACGCGGTGCCTGATACGCGGTGCCTGATACGCAGTGCCTGAGACGCGAAGCCTGAGACAGATCAGAGATCAGACCCGAAGCCTGAGATCAGACCCGAAGCCTGAGACGGACCAGAGATCGGAAGAACGATAGAACTATACCAGCTGGAAGGAGCGGATATGGCGGATAAACATTATACCCTGGAGGATCTGAAGACTCTGGTCCTTCCGAACGAGGAGATCACGGTCCAGGACAGCGAGACGGGGGAAGAGAAGACGATCAAGACCGTCAGCAGAGCAGAAGTAGCCGCGATCACTGCCTACATGCTCGGTGTGGATGATGGGCACCTGGAGAAGTATTACAGTCACCACTATTCTGACCTGCTGGAAAAGCTTCGGGGAGACAGAAGTGCAACGATCATCCGCTATCTGAGCAAAGCCAGGACGATCCTGATGAACCATTTCCTGAACATCGACAATGAGATGGTCTACAACCTTTCGAATCTGGACCGGATGGACTATTTTGACCAGAAGGAACTGGCGGCTCTTGCACGATGGGGCGTTCCGGTCGTTCAGCCGAACTTCCGGGCAGACAAGTATATGGTCCGCCTCACGAAGCTTCTGGAGGAGCATATCGACGACTGCAGGAGTCTTTTCCCGGAATCCGTGAAATTCGACTACATCCGGTCGCTCTTCGTGATCCCTCACTGCCAGAAGGAGCAGGTGCTGATTGAGGAATACAATAAGTACCGGGCAAACAAGCTGCTCTATCCATTCCAGATGTATCTCTACTGGCAGCCGGTCGACTGCGGTTATCTGCTCTACTCGGATGCCAAGTTCCTGAAGGTGCTCTACGAGCAGCATGGCGAGGAGTTCTACGAAGGCTACAAGTACCGTGATGCTTCGGACGATACCAAGCAGAACATCTATGACTTTATTCATGGATCTTCGAGCGTCGTCATGGTCGTCGACTGTGAGAATGCGGATCCGTACAAGCTGTACGGCGTTCTGAGGAACCTGAATCCGGAAGACATGAAGCTGGTCCAGAAGATCATCCTCTTTGACGATTATCACACGACGATCGCCTGGGACTATATCGGCCGCATGATCTCGATCCCGGTCCAGCATGTCGAGGTGCCGCGTGTCACGGACGCCAAGTCGCTGGTCGACATCCAGATGGCGGTCGGCGTCTCCGCCGCCTACTACCGCGATGAGGTGGACTCCTTCATCCTCTGCTCAAGCGATTCGGACTTCTGGGGGCTCATTTCCTCCCTGCCGGATGCCCGCTTTCTCGTCATGTACGAGTATTCGAAGTGCGGAAATGCGATCAAGGAAGCTCTTTCCAGCCGGTCGATCTTTCACTGCGCCATGGATGACTTCTACAAGGAGAATGCCGGCGACCTGCAGAAGATCGTGCTGAAGAAGGTGCTTGAGCGGTACCTGCCGAACATCGTCGGGGAGGATGGATGGGAGCTCACCAGGCAGATCTATTCGGACGCCTACATCACGGCAGGCGAAGCGGAGATGAGACGCTTCTACGAGAAGTACATCAGGACACTGAGACTCAAGATCGACAAAGACGGAAAGTTCTACGTAGCGATGGATGAGACATGAAGCAAGGATACTGGGATGCTTTCAGGCGGCACGACAAGAAGGAATGCGATATGTCAGAAGAACCATTACGGCTGGAAGGAACGGGTCTTTCCGGGGAACCTGAAGTACTTTGATATTGTACATGCCTTTGATCATGAGGAAGCAGTCACGTATGAAACTTTATCTTTACGGTGATTCAAATACCTATGGTTTTGATCCCCGGGACCCATTCGGGGGAAGATATCCGGAGGATGCCCGCTGGCCCGATCTTCTGCAGAAAGAGCTGGGGGATTCTGTCCATGTCATCGCAGACGGCATGAACGGAAGGGAGATTCCTTCCGGCGGCTATGCGATGTCTTATCTGAAGAAAAAGCTGCAGCAGGTGTCGCCGATCGATCTTTTTGCGGTCATGCTTGGAACAAATGATATGCTGGGCTGTCTGGGGCGTGATCCGGACGGGATCGTCCGGGAGATGGAGCGTTTCTGCAGAGATATAGAAACTTTCCTGTGCAATTTTTCTGCTGATCCAGATGCGGGAAAAGACCTTGATGTCAAATGCAGCCCGATGATCGCAATCATCGCTCCGCCCATGATCCGTATCCCTGAGATCTTGGAGAAGAGCATGCAGGAGCTGTACTCCGGCTATCGGTTCATCGCGGACCTGGATGGCTGGAAGTATGTCGACACAACCGGCTGGGGGCTTGATCTGGCTTACGATGGAATCCATCTGTCGGAAGACGGACACCGCACATTCGCAAAGAAGATGGCAGAATGGGTCAGGCAGTGGGCATGAATCTGCTGCTGTTATGGCCCTCTCGGAGCAATCGCCGTACTAGAAAGGGAATGATCCACGTGACAGAGCTGAAAGGAGCATTCAATTGGAAGATTTTCTGAAAAAGAAGGATGAAGCCCGCTATGACCTGGTCGCGCCGACCAGCATGGGTCTCAGGCTGGCTCCCGACCTGCGGCAGCAGCTGTCAAGGAGTCATCATCTTACCATGCAGGCGACCAGCGCCGAGTCCAATGTGCTCAGCGTCTCTGCGTCCCTTGGCCTGAACACGGAAGTGCTCACTGCTTTCGTGAAGGGAAGTCCGATCTCATCCTTCATAAAGTCGGAGCTTTCGGGCAGACATATCGGATATGAAGGCCCGGAGCGGGAACAGGGCGGTCCCTGGGGGTATCGTCATCAGATCAACTTCACGGAGAGCGGGTTCGGAGTCCGCGGGGCTCAGGTCTGCAACGATCGTGCAGGCGAGGTCGGAAGGACATTATCTGCCGATGACTTCGACCTGGACCGTCTGTTCGGCAGGGACGGAGTGAGGATCCTTCATCTGTCAGGCCTGATCGCGGCGCTCTCCCCGGAGACAGGGGACTTCTGTCTGGAGCTGGTGAAGACAGCGAAGAGATACGGTACGAGAGTTTCATTTGACATGAACTACAGAGCCTCTTTCTGGAAAGGAAGAGAGAAGGAACTCGGTCAGATCTTCAGGAAGCTCGCGGCGGAAGCAGATATCCTGATGAACTTCCAGCTGATGGATGAGAATGGGCTCCCGCAGTCCTCCGCACTTGATCCGGAGAGGCCAGAAACATTTGAAAAACTGGTTGATGATCTGAGAAAGACTTATCCTGGGGCTAAGGTGATCACTACGACGGTCCGGAAAGAGCTTTCCGCCTGCGAGAATCTCTGGGGAGCGATCGTATACTCAGGCGGAGAGTGGCAGAAGGCTCCGGTGAGACGGATCGACGTCATGGACAGGATCGGCGGAGGCGACGGATTCGCTTCCGGATTCCTGTACGGAATGCTTCAGGGCTACGATCTGGAGACTTGTCTCCATCTTGGATGGGCGGCCGGAGCCATGGCGGTGACGGTCCTCACGGACTATGTGGAGCCTGAGGATGAAGATGTGCTGAGACGGATCTGGGCGGGCAGCTCAGCGGTCAGAAGATAAGGCAGGAGGAATAGATATGACCAATCGGAAATCAGATATCGCCATGATCGGGATGGCTGTGATGGGCTCGAATCTTGCTCTCAATCTCGAGGAACACGGATTCATGGTCAGCGTCTATGATGTCCGGGAAGGAATCTGCGACAAGTTCGCAGCCGGGAACAGAGGGAAAAAGTTCTATGCGGCCCACTCCCTGAAGGAACTGGTCGATTCCCTGAAAACTCCGAGGGTCGTCATGATGATGATCAAGGCAGGAGAGCCGGTTGACCAGGTGACCGGGAATCTGCTGCCGCTTCTTCAGGAGGGAGACATCATCGTTGACGGCGGCAATTCATTCTGGAAAGATACAGAGCGCAGGGTGGCTGAGTGCGAGAAGCAAGGTGTGCTTTTTGTCGGCATGGGAGTCTCCGGCGGCGAGACAGGCGCCCGGAGAGGTCCGTCCCTGATGCCGGGCGGAAGCAGGAAAGCCTGGGAGAGGGTAAAGCCAATCTTTACTTCCATAGCCGCAAGGTGCGACGGGGACCCATGCTGCGGATGGACTTCGGACGGCGGCGCCGGCCACTATGTGAAGATGGTCCACAATGGGATCGAGTACGGGGACATGGAGCTCATCTGCGAGACCTGGTGGTTCATGAAAAAGTGTCTGGGTCTTTCGGACCATGAGGCTGCCGATGTCTTCGAACGCTGGAACCAGGGAAAACTGGACAGCTACCTTATCTCCATCACAGCTGATATCCTGAAGAAGGACGATGCAGACGGACAGCCGCTTGTGGAGAAGATCCTTGACAAGGCTGGTCAGAAAGGGACGGGAAAATGGGCTTCCCAGTCTGCTCTGGATATCGGGGTCCCGCTCACGCTCATCACAGAGTCCGTCTACGCCAGGTATATGAGCGCCTGCAAAGAAGAGCGGGTCCATGCTTCGGTAGTCCTGGAAGGGCCAAAGGAGCAGCAGAGTCTGGAAGCCGCGGGGGATGGCAAGGCTGCGGAGGCGTCTGCCGGAGATGGAGAAGCTGCGAAGGCGCCTGCCGGAGATGGCCAAGCCGCGGGGGCGCCTGCCGGAGAGAGCTATGCCGCGGAGGCGCCTGCCGGGGAGATGCAGGTTCAGAATGACGACAGAGACAGGTGGCTTTCCGATCTGGAAGATGCCCTCTATGCTGCCAAGATCTGTTCTTACGCCCAGGGCTTTTCTCTTCTGAAGGCGGCTGAAAAGGAGATGGGATGGAAGCTGGACCATGGCAGCATCGCGCTCATGTGGAGAGGAGGCTGCATCATCAGGAGCCGCTTTCTGGGCGAGATTCGTAAGGCTTTCGACCGGAATCCGGAGCTTGAGAATCTTCTGCTGGATGATTTCTTCCGGGAAGCGTTCGGGAAAGCGCAGCGCGGCCTCAGAAGAGTCGTCTCGGAAGCAGTCCTTCTGGGGATCCCGGCGCCGGCGCTCTCAGCCGCGGTATCCTACTATGATTCCCTCCGGAGCAGTCTGCTCCCGGCAAACCTGATCCAGGCACAGAGAGATTATTTCGGCGCCCATACCTACGAAAGAGTGGATACACCGGACGGGACCCATTATCATACGGAATGGCAGAAGGAATCATGACGGAAACGAAGCCGGGAATTGACACCGGTTTTTCTGTCAGCTTCATCTCGGATCTGGAGAGGGGCAAGCCGACTGCGGAACTCGGGAAGGCAATCTTTCTTGCCAACCTGCTTGGACTGGATATCATGGTATCGTCAAGGTAAACCCGTACATGGTATCGTCAATGTAAACCCGTACAAGGTATCGTCAGGGCAAATCTGTACATGGTATCGTCAGGGAAGATCCGTACATGGTATCGTCAGGGAAGATCCGTATATTGTTCCCGGTGGATGCTTCTGATATAATAAATTGGCTGTTTTTCCGGGCGTGGGCTGGCCCGGGGCGAGGCAGCAGTTATGTAAAGAGAGCGTACGATCACTTACGATACGCTGCTGATCGCCGTGTTCGGAGGCATCATCAGCGGGACGGCTATATCGCTGGCGCTGTATGCAGGCGCAACGACGGGCGGAACAGACTTCATCGTTAAAAGACAGCAAAAGACAGAGGTGAACAGACTTCATCGTTAATAGACAGCAAAAGACAGAGGTGAACAGATTTGAAATATGAAAAAGAGAGGAGAAGGTCGTATTTCTGGCCGGGACTGTTCTGGACGATCGTCATCACACTTTTCCTGATCAGCTTTGCGGTCGTCTTTGTGCTTTATATGAAGCCTCTCTACTACATCGACATTCCCTTCATGAACCTGGAGAAAGCATCAGGAAGATCGGCCGATGTGATCAGGAGAAATTATGATGCCATGGTCTCTTACATGCAGATCTGGAACCGGGGACCGCTGGTCCTTCCGGACTTTTCCATGTCAGAGCACGGAAGGATCCACTTCGCGGACTGCAAGCGGATCTTCGACGCGGTCCAGGCGATCTGTCTGGTCACGGGGATCCTGACGGTCGTCAGCATCATCGTCCATCATCACAGTCTTCATTACCGTTACCTGAGGGCAGCAGGGACCCTGATCCTGGCCATACCGGCAGCGCTGGGGATCCTCGCCTGCCTGGACTGGAACAAGGTCTTTGTCACATTTCACCAGATCTTCTTCCGGAACAATTACTGGATCTTCGATCCGGCTGCAGATCCGGTGATCCTGATCCTGCCGGATGCATTCTTTCTGCAGTGTCTCCTCGTGATCCTGATGGTCCTGGTGATCGGGGCTCTGGTCCTGTTTTCGCGGGCGGCAAGGAAGAAGAGAAGGCTGAGCGACAAGATGGCAAGAGCAAGGGCAAGAGGAAGACGCTATCAGTGATATTCCGATAACAGATTAAGTGAAAAAAGGAG
Organism: Lachnospiraceae bacterium UBA7729; assembly: GCA_002482005.1. Taxonomy (GTDB): domain Bacteria; phylum Bacillota; class Clostridia; order Lachnospirales; family Lachnospiraceae; genus Porcincola. The sequence continues at coordinate 8,520 of DLFD01000029.1, forward strand.
GAAATACCAGCTTTATGAGTTTCAAGATTCCGGAAACCTATGAATTGATCAGAAGGGAAGAGCTGACAGATATCGGATCTGCCGCCTATCTTCTGAGGCACAGAAGGAGCGGCGCAAGAGTCCTGCTCATCGAAAACGACGACGACAACAAGGTCTTCAACATCATCTTCCGGACCGTACCGAAGGATTCCTGCGGAGAAGCCCACATCATCGAACACACTGTTCTCTGCGGAAGCAGGAAGTATCCGTCCAAGGACCCGTTTGTGGAACTGGTGAAGGGTTCCATGAACACATTCCTGAATGCGATGACTTATCCGGACAAGACCATGTTCCCGGTAGCATCGACGAATGACAAGGACTTTGCCAATCTGATGGATGTCTATCTGGATGCTGTCTTCTATCCGAACATCTACCGGAATGAGAATATTTTCCGGCAGGAAGGCTGGAGCTTTCAGATCGAGGACAAGGAAGATCCGATCGTCTACAACGGCGTCGTCTACAATGAGATGAAGGGAGCCTATTCCTCCCCCGACGATGTGGTCGAGCGCATGGTCATGAACTCCCTGTTTCCGGATACCACCTACGGTGTGGATTCGGGCGGAGACCCGGAGCACATCCCGGATCTCACATACGAGGATTTCCTGAACTTCCACAGGACATACTATCATCCGTCCAATTCCTACATCTATCTGTACGGGAAGATGGATTTCACGGAGCGCCTGGAATATCTGGACCGCGAGTACCTGTCCCACTTTGACACATCTGTGAAGGTAGATTCGAAGATCGCGCTTCAGAAGCCTTTCGAGACGCCGAAGAAGATCATCGGATCCTATCCGGTCGGAGAGGAAGAGCCGCTTGAGAAGCATACCTATCTGACCTGCAATACCGTCGTCGGGGAGGCAACGGATACGACCCTGGCGGCTGCCATGGATGTCCTGGAGGATGTCCTCCTTGAGGCTCCGGGCGCTCCGCTGAAGACTGCCCTGATCGATGCCGGCATCGGCATGGATGTGTATGGATCCTACGATTCTTCCACCCGCCAGCCGGTATTCTCCATCGTAGCAAAGAATGCGGAAGCGGAAGACGCGGAAAAGTTTGAGGAGATCATCCGCAGGACCCTGACGAAGATCGCGGATGAAGGCCTGAACCCGAAGGAGATCGAGGCCTCCGTGAACTCCATGGAATTCCGCTACCGGGAAGCAGATTACGGCGGATTCCCGAAGGGACTGATCTATTCGATCGATGTGATGGACAGCTGGCTCTACGATGAGGACAAGCCGTTCGATTATCTGAAGCAGCAGAAGGTCTTCCGGTATCTGAGAGAGAAGATCGGAACAGGCTGGTATGAGCAGCTGATCCGCGATCATCTGATCTCCAATCCGCACACAACATACGTGACCATGAAGCCGGAGCGCGGCATGGCGGCAGAAGTCGATGAGGAGATCCGGAAGAAGCTCTCTGCTTTCAAGGCTTCTCTGTCTGATGAGGAGATCGGAAAGCTGATCGAAAAGACGAAGGAACTGAGAACTTTCCAGGAGACTCCGTCCACCCAGGAGGAGCTGGAGAAGATCCCGGTCCTGCAGAGGGAGGATCTCGGAAAGAGCGCAAGGCCGCTGTCCAACATCGATGAGAGCCGGGACGGCATCCGTCTGGTCCGTCATGACTACCAGACCAATGGCATCGCTTATCTGACTGTTCTGTTCGATCTTCACGGACTGCGTCAGGAGGAACTGCCCTATCTTGGAATCCTCAAGAGCATCCTCGGGGATGTGGATACAGAACACTACAGCTATCGTGATCTGGCAACCGAGATCGGAAGAAAGACCGGCGGCGTCAATCCGGGTGTGTCCATGTTCGGGGACGATAATGACGTGCAGAAGATCAAGGCTGCGCTCGGCATCCAGATCCTGACCCTTCCGGAACAGATCGATTTCGCGATCGGTATTGCCGGCGAGATCCTGCTGACGTCAAAGTTTGATGATAAGAAGAGGGTCCATGAGATCCTGCAGAAGCTGAAGTCCAGAGTGAATGCCCAGCTGATCTCCGCAGGACATTCGACCTCCGCCCAGAGAGTCCTTTCCTACTTCGCTGCAAACGGTGTCTTCAATGATGGCATCGGAGGCATCGAGCTCTACAGGACCGTCTGCGACTGCGAAGAGCACTTCGACGAGAAGTTTGAAGAACTGAAGGAGAAGATGAAGGAGCTGGTCCGCAGATTCGTGACCACGGACCGCATGATCGTGAGCTATACCGGTGATGCATCCCATACGGACCAGATCATCGGGAGCCTGAAGAAGCTGCTGGAGCAGATCCGGGAGAAGAATCCGGATGGATGCGGTAAGGCAGCATCTGCGGACGGAGATAAGGATGAGAGCGGACATCCGCTTATGTGGCTCGATCCTTATACGATGGAGAAGAAGAACGAGGGCTTCCGGACCGCGTCCAAGATCCAGTACGTCTCGGTCGGAGGGCGTTTCCCGGCGGAAAAGGCGACCGGTGTCCTCAGCATCCTGAAGATCATGATGAACTACGACTATCTGTGGCAGAACCTGAGAGTTGTCGGAGGGGCATACGGCTGCGGAGGATCCTTTTCCAGAAGCGGGACTGCGGTATTCTATTCTTACCGGGATCCGCATCTGAAGAATACCCTGAAGGTCTACCAGGGGATCCCGGAATACATCCGGAACTTCCAGGCGAGCCAGAGAGATATGACCAAGTTCGTCATCGGTGCGATCTCCGAGAGAGATACGCCGCTGACCCCGAGGATGGCCGGAACAAGGTCCATGAATGCCTTCATCACCGGAACGACGTTCGAGAGGATGCAGAAGGAGAGAGAGGAGATCCTCTCTGCGCAGCCTGAGGACATCAGGGCACTTGCACCGCTGATCGAACAGGCACTGAGCGAGGATGCTGTCTGCGTCATCGGATCCGAGACGAAGATCGACAGCGAGAAGGATGTATTCAAAGAAACCAGTACACTATGAGCGGGATCGATCTCACAGGAATGGTGCTGCTTGCGGCGCCGGCGGGCGACTATGACCGCCGGCTCGTCCTTCTGACAAAGGAGAGGGGCAAGATCACGGCGTTCGCTAGATCGGCACGAAAGCCCAGCAGTCCGATGCTGGCCAGCACGGTGCCTTTTTCCTTCGGAACCTTTCATCTGTATGAGGGAAAGAGCGCCTACACTCTGGTGGGAGCAGACATATCGAATTATTTTGACGAACTGAAGACAGATTTCGAGGGGGCTTACTACGGATTCTATTTCATGGAGTTTGCTGCGTATTATGCGCAGGAAAACATGGACGGAAAGGATATGCTGAACCTCCTGTATGCTGCGCTGACAGCCTTGGAGAATCCCCGGCTCGACAAAAAGACTGCGCGTTATGCGTATGAGGTAAGGCTGATGGTCCAGGGAGGGGAGTTCCCGCAGGATGTTGTGAAGGACGGATCCCTGTCGGAAGGATGCCGGTATGCATTCTGGTACATGATCACATCCCCGCTCCAGAAGCTGTTTGCATTCAAGGTATCGGAACAGGTGCTGGAGGAGATCTCGAAGACACAGGACAGGATCCGGGGAAAGCTGATCGACCGGAAGTTCAAGTCTTTGGAGATCCTGGAGACGGTGACATCGTAACGAAGACAGGCGCTATTTTGGCAAAAAAGAAGATATTATCAGGAAGTTATCAGGAAGTTCCTGAGAAGGAGATATATGGCAGGTAAGAAGTTCCGTTCGGGTTTTGTTGCGATCGTTGGAAGTCCGAATGTCGGCAAGTCCACCCTGATGAACCATCTGATCGGGCAGAAGATCGCGATCACCTCGGGCAAGCCGCAGACGACCAGAAACCAGATCCGCACGATCTACACTTCGGATGAGGGACAGATCATCTTTCTGGACACTCCTGGCATCCACAAAGCCAAGAACAAGCTTGGCGAGTATATGGACGATGTTGCCCTGGAGACTCTGACGGAGGCGGACCTGGTCCTATGGCTCGTGGAACCGAGTGACTTCTCCGGAGAAGGAGAGCGCTATATCGCTGGGAAGCTGAAGACGACCGGGAAACCGGTCATCCTTGTCATGAACAAGATCGATACCGTAGATAAGAAGGATCTGCCAGGCTTTATGGACAGGTACCGCAGACTGTATCCTTTCGACGAGATCATTCCGGTGTCAGCCCTGAGGAGCGTGAACACGGATTCGGTCCTTGAAGAGATCTTCCGCAGGCTCCCGGAAGGCCCAAAGTACTTTGATGAAGAGGAAGTCACTGATCAGACCATGCGCCAGATCGCTTCGGAGATGATCCGCGAGAAAGCTCTGCGCTGCCTGAAGGACGAAGTCCCTCATGGGATCGCTGTCCAGATCCTGTCCATGAAGGAAAGGCAGAGGACCGCTCCGCAGAAGAACCCGGAGAAAGTCTACGAGGACCCGGATACGATCTGGGACATCGAGGCGGCCATTATCACGGAGAAGGATTCCCACAAAGGGATCATCATCGGAAAAGGCGGAGCGATGCTGAAGAGGATCGGCACCGGCGCCAGACTTGCCATCGAGGAAATGCTCGGCGCCCAGGTCTCCCTCAAGCTTTTCGTGAAGGTGCGCAGGGACTGGCGCGACAACCCGTCCCTGCTCAGGAACCTTGGGTACGATCCGTCCCAGCTGAAATGAGCCGGATGAACTTTCAGATGAACTTTCAAATGAACTTCAGCGACTGCGCCGTAGTTGTTGAAAATTGCATTCCTGCAAGGTATAATGCAAAGGACTATGCGGGAGGAGTCTGTGGATGAAACTCAGGGGCGTTTTACTTGGCGCGGCTGCGCTGTGCATAACACTGACAGTGACTGGCTGCGACACACTTGATCAGATCGTCGGAGTTGACGACTGGGACAAGTGGACTCCGGACCAGACGTCCCTTCAGATCTCTCTCAGCGGGAGCGTCACAGAGACGATCTTCGAAACCCTTGATGAGAGTTACTATGACGCGGACGAGCTTCAGGACCTGATCGCCCGTTCTGTCCGGATCTATAATACGGAACATGGCGTCGATTCCATCAGCGTTCCGGCATATTCGGCGGAGAACGGGAAGGTCTATCTGGTCATGTCCTATCAGACGCCGGAAGATTTCGCTTCTTATAACGAGGTGACCTTCTTCAATGGTTCCATCCTGAATGCGCAGATGAGCGGACTCACATTTCCGGATACTTTCCTGGAGGTGAAGGGCAGGTCCGCATCGGATAGCGTCCCGTCAGAAGAGGCTCTTTCCCACAAGGAGTACAGCATAGCCGTCGCGGATACGGACCATGTCGTTCAGGTTCCGGGTCAGATCCGCTATATCAGCGAGAATGCCGAGATCGTCAATTCCCATGTGGCATCCCCGAAGCCGGAGGCGGAGGAGAAGAAGCAGAGGGAGACAGGGCTGGTCCTGCCTTCCAGTGCGGTCTACTATGAGACGGAGGACACGGAGGCAGTCGACGCTGATCTTTCTTCCCAGAAGGAATCGGATTTCTTCATTATCTATGAGGCAGATTCCGAGCCAACAACATAAAGGAGCATAAAAGAATGGAAAAAACGATGGACAAGATCGTCGCCCTTGCCAAGAACAGAGGATTCGTGTATCCGGGTTCCGAGATCTACGGCGGCCTCGCAAACACCTGGGATTACGGCAATCTTGGCGTTGAGCTGAAGAACAACGTCAAGAGGGCATGGTGGCAGAAGTTCGTACAGGAGAGCGAGTACAACGTCGGCGTTGACTGCGCGATCCTTATGAACACCCAGACCTGGGTCGCTTCCGGACATATCGGCGGATTTTCCGATCCTCTGATGGACTGCAGGGAATGCCATGAGCGTTTCCGCGCCGACCAGCTGATCGAGGATTTCTGCAAGAAGGAGGGCATCACCCTTCCGAAGAGTGTTGACGCCATGAGCCAGTCTGAGATGAAGACGTTCATCGAAGAGCATCAGATCCCGTGCCCGTCCTGCGGCAAGCACAACTTCACGGATATCCGTCAGTTCAATCTGATGTTCAGGACTTTCCAGGGTGTCACCGAGGATGCGAAGAACGTTGTCTATCTTCGCCCGGAGACCGCACAGGGTATCTTCGTCAACTTCAAGAATGTCCAGAGAACTTCCAGAAAGAAGATCCCATTCGGGATCGGCCAGATCGGAAAGTCCTTCCGCAACGAGATCACCCCGGGCAACTTCACCTTCCGTACACGTGAGTTCGAGCAGATGGAGATGGAATTCTTCTGCGAACCGGGCACCGATCTTGAGTGGTTCGATTACTGGAGGACCTTCTGCAAGAACTGGCTCCTTTCCCTCGGGATTCCGGAAGATGAGCTTCGCCTCCGCGATCATGACAAGGCTGAGCTGGCATTCTATTCCAAGGGCACGACAGATATCGAGTTCCTGTTCCCGTTCGGCTGGGGCGAGCTCTGGGGCATCGCAGACAGGACCGATTATGACCTGGGACGTCATCAGGAAGTGTCCGGCCAGGATATGACTTACTTCGACGAGAAGAGCGGCAAGAAGTATCTGCCGTACGTCATCGAGCCGTCGCTCGGCGCTGACCGTGTCGTACTTGCGTTCCTGTGCTCCGCATACGATGAGGAAGTCCTGGATGCAGAGAAAAACGATGTCAGGACCGTCCTTCACTTCCATCCTGCGCTGGCTCCGGTCAAGATCGGTGTGCTCCCGCTGAGCAAGAAGCTTGCTGATCCGGCCCAGAAACTGAGAGACCATCTCGCAAAGAAGTACAACTGCGAGTATGATGACCGCGGAGCGATCGGAAAGCGCTACAGAAGACAGGATGAGATCGGAACTCCGTTCTGCATCACTTATGACTTTGATTCCGAGACCGACCATGCAGTCACCATCCGTGACCGTGATACCATGCAGCAGGTCAGAGTACCGATCGACCAGCTGGATGCATGGTTCGATGGAAAGTTTGATTTCTGACCGGCCAATGTATCTGCGGATGCACATGGAGAATATGGCCAGGTTTTTTGACCCTGTTCTCCGTACATGCTATAATCTGAGGCAGATCGGAACTGTTAACTTTTTAACATTTTCTAATGAAGAGAAGAGGATACTATTATGCAGATTTCACCACTTCAGAAAGCAAGATATGAGTATCAGCCGAAGCTTCCGGGAATGCTCAGAGGCGGCATCGCCGACATCTGTGTCAGGGAAGGCGAGGAGACTCAGAGCGTAGCGGACCAGGAGAAGATCAAGGCTCTGTTCCCGAACACCTACGGCAAGAAGGAGATCACCTTCCAGAAGGGTCAGAATACCGCTCCGGCCAGGAAGCAGGTTGTCGGCGTCATCCTTTCCGGCGGACAGGCACCTGGCGGACACAACGTCATCTGCGGACTGTACGATGCTCTGAAGGCGACCAGCAAGGACAATGTCCTTCTTGGCTTTAAGGGCGGCCCGAGCGGGCTTGTCGAGGATAAGTTCGTTGAGTTCGATGATGCATTCATCGATGCTTACAGAAACACCGGCGGATTCGATATCATCGGTTCCGGCAGGACCAAGATAGAGACGGAAGAGCAGTTTGAGGCTTCTGTCGAGACCTGCAGGAAGCATGGACTTACCGCAGTCGTCATCATCGGCGGCGACGATTCCAACACCAACGCTGCAGTACTTGCTGAGTACTTTGCTGCTCATCATACCGGCGTACAGGTCATCGGATGCCCTAAGACCATCGACGGCGACCTGAAGAATGACGATATCGACTGCTCCTTCGGTTTCGATACCGCTGTCAAGACTTATTCCGAACTGATCGGAAACATCGAGCGTGATGCCAACTCCGCAAAGAAGTACTGGCACTTCATCAAGGTCATGGGCCGCAGCGCTTCTCATGTGGCGCTGGAGTGCGCACTCGAGACCCAGCCGAACATCTGCCTGATCGGTGAGGAAGTTGCGGCAAAGAAGATGTCCCTGAGCCAGATCGCTGATCAGATCGCTGACTCGGTATGTGCAAGAGCCGCAAAGGGAGACAACTTCGGTGTTGCGATCATCCCGGAAGGCATCGTCGAGTTCGTTCCGGAATTCGGAAAGCTGATCGGCGAGATCAACGAGCTGCTCGCAGGCGAGAATACCGCCAGGTTCAATGCGCTTCCGACCTGGGACGCTAAGTATGACTTCATCAGGAAGGGTCTGACCAAAGAGTCCTTCGCCGTATTCGAGATCCTTCCGCAGGGCATTCAGCAGCAGCTGTTCCTTGAGAGAGATCCGCACGGCAACGTTCAGGTTTCTCTCATCGAGTCCGAGAAGCTCTTCGCGGAGCTTGTCAGGAACAAGCTGGAAGAGAGACGTAAGGCCGGCACCTATAACGGCAAGTTCAGCACTCAGCATCACTTCTTCGGATACGAAGGAAGATGCGCGTTCCCGTCCAACTTCGATGCTGACTACTGCTACAGCCTTGGCTACAACGCATTCATGCTGATCCAGTATGGCTTCACCGGATATCTGTCCAAGGTCTCCGGACTTGAGAAGCCTGCTGAGCAGTGGACTGCAGGCGGTATGCCGATCACCAAGATGATGAACATGGAGAGAAGGAACGGACAGGACAAGCCGGTCATCCGCAAGGCTCTTGTGGAACTTGACGGCGCTCCATTCAGGTATTTCGAGGCACACAGAAAGGAATGGGCAGAGAATACCTGCTATACCTTCCCGGGCGCTATCCAGTACTGGGGACCGACAGAGGTCTGCGACCGCACGACCGTTACCCTCGCGCTTGAAAAGGGCATGCTGAAATAATCGCGAAACCTATGGGATGAAAACCCCCATGATCGGACACCGGAAGCTGTGAGAACCGCTTCCGGCGGAGACGACCATGGGGGTTCTTTGTGTTTTCAGGAATACAAAGCGGGGANNCGGTATCTGTGATGCCGAGTTGGCTGACGTCCGAAGCAGACACAGGGAAGTCTTTGGCATGTGCAGGCGCACCTATTCGTGTTACAATCAAGGCAGACCAGTAATCCGGACCGGCTGCCTTGTGTTCTGTGGGAATAATAGCAGGTGAGCCCAGATACAGGCAATCCGTGCGTCAGAGCATGTGACAAAAGGGACTTTTGACACACGCATCATCAGTACAGATTGGATCCATGGCTGGCGCAGGCTGACAGCAGGCGTCTGCCGGCAGCGGAAAGATATTCATAGGAGGAGTGGTTTGATGCAGTCGATCAGGGAGATCTACAAGATCGGAAAGGGACCGTCCAGTTCCCATACCATGGGGCCTGAGAGGGCTGCGAAGATCTTCAGGGAAGAGCATCCGGATGCAGATGGCTACCGTGTTATCCTGTACGGATCCCTCAGCAAGACAGGAAGAGGACACGGGACGGACCGGGTGCTGAATGAGGTGCTTGGCGGACCGGACAAGTCCGAGATCATCTTTGCGAGTGAGATGCCTGAGGGCGTCACACACCCCAATACGATGGACTTTCTTGCGATGAAGGAAGGAAAGGTACTGGACAGGATGAGGGCGATCTCCATAGGGGGAGGCGATATCCGGATAGAGGGAAGAGAAGTACCTCAGGAAAAAGAAGTGTATCCGGAAAATTCATATGCGGAAGTGGAAGAGTTCTGCCGCTTCCGGACCCTGGACCTTGCGGAATATGTCTTCCTCACGGAGGATGGCGGACTCAGGGATTTTTTGATGGGCGTCTGGAAACAGATGAAGGAGACGATCCGTGCAGGCCTGTCGGCGGAGGGATATCTGCCGGGACCGCTGAAGGTAGAGCGGAAGGCGAAGATACTTTACAATTTCCGGATGGAGCATCCGCATATTCAGACGGAGGAATGCAGGAAGATCTCTGCCTATGCGTACGCGACAGCGGAGCAGAATGCTGACTGCGGGACCGTCGTAACGGCGCCGACCTGCGGGGCCTGCGGTGTGGTCCCTGCGACATTCTGCTATCTTCAGGAAACCAGAAACCTGACGGATGAGAATATGGTCGACGGACTGGCGGTAGCGGGTCTGATCGGCAATCTGATCAAGCACAATGCCTCTATCTCGGGCGCCGAGTGCGGGTGCCAGGCGGAGATCGGATCGGCCTGCGCCATGGCTGCCGCCGGACTGGATTATCTGTTCGGCCTTTCGACCAATCAGATCCAGTATGCGGCGGAGATCGCGCTGGAACACCATCTGGGCCTGACCTGTGATCCGATCCTGGGACTGGTCCAGGTTCCCTGCATCGAGCGGAACGCCGTGGCTGCCATGGAGGCGATGAACTGCGCCAACCTGTCGTTCTTCCTGTCCGACACCCAGAGGATCTCCTTTGATATCGCGGTCAGGACCATGTACGAGACCGGGAAGAGTATCAACAGAAGGTTCCGCGAGACGTCGGAAGGCGGACTGGCGAAGATGTACGGTCGAAGGAACCAGCTTTGAAGGAGGAGAACATATGAGATTGCTGATCGCGTCGGACATCCATGGTTCGGCATATTACTGCAGAAAACTTCTTGAGGCAGGGGAGCGGGAAGAGGCTCCGCGGATGCTGCTTCTGGGCGATATCCTGTATCATGGTCCCAGAAATGATCTTCCGAAGGATTATGCCCCCAAGGATGTCATCGCCATGCTCAACCCGCTGAAGGAGGAGATCTACTGCGTCCGCGGCAACTGTGAGGCTGAGGTCGACCAGATGGTGCTGGAATTCCCGGTCATGGCGGACTACTGCCTGCTGCCGCTCGGGGAGCAGATGATCTATGCGACCCACGGGCATATCTACAATGAAAACAACCTTCCCCCGATGAAGGACGGGGATATCCTCCTTCACGGACATACGCATGTGCCGAGGGCGGACATTGTGGGAACACACTGGATCCTGAACCCGGGCTCGGTCGCGATCCCGAAGGGCGGGAGCAGGCCGGGATATGCGATACTCCAGGATGGAATCTTCACCCTGAAGGATATCGATGGCAGCGCTTATAAGGAAGTTGATCTGACCAGTATCATGGGATAGATGTTCGGGGAGCGGCTATGGCAGAAGAAAAGATCGATCAGAAGGATATCATCGTCATCGGGATCGCAGGCGGGACCGGAAGCGGCAAGACTACGATCACCCGCAGGATCGTGGAACGGTTCGGCAGCGATGTGACGGTGCTTTACCACGACAATTATTACAGGGCAAGACATGACCTGACCTATGATGAGAGGGTGAGACTGAACTACGATCATCCGGATGCATTTGACACGGAACTCATGATCCATGATCTGGACAGGCTGAAGAAGGGAGAGACGATCGAAAGCCCGGTCTACGACTATACGATCTATGACCGGTCGGAACAGACGCTGATCGTGAGGCCGACCAGGGTCATCATCGTCGAAGGAATCCTGATCTTCCATTCGAAAGAGCTGCGGGACCTTATGGATATCAAGCTCTACGTGGACGCCGATGCGGATGTAAGGATCCTGCGCAGGATCCTGCGCGACGTCAAGGAGAGAGGCAGAAGCCTGGACAGCGTCATTCATCAATACCTGGAGACGGTAAAGCCGATGCATGAGGCATTCGTGGAGCCGTCCAAGCGGTATGCGGACGTCATCATCCCGGAGGGCGGACAGAACCATGTCGCCCTGGAGATGGTCATGAACCGGGTCCAGTTCCATCTGGAAGGAAGAGACCGCTGAGAAGAGATAGATCATGGATGCAGCATGCCCCGGATGAGAAAATCTGCCGGGAAGAACATTTTCATGCTATACTGAAAAAAGTATCTGGTCCTGTCTGAGGCTGCAGGGCGGAGGAGAAGCTGCAGGACCAGGACGGGTATGAAACCACAGGAACTGCATGGCAATATGGATATGAATTCCGGAAAGGTGTGAGAGTATGGGAAAGACACTTTTTTATCGCTGTGATGGATGCGGAAACTTTGTGATGTTTATCGGCGAAAAGACGATGTGTACTCCGAAGTGCTGCGGGGAGCCGATGACCGAACTGGCCGCGAACTCGACGGATGCGGCGACCGAGAAGCATGTTCCGGTCGTGACTGTGGAAGGCAGCAAGGTCTGTGTACAGGTCGGATCGACCATCCATCCTATGACCGAGATGCACTACATCCAGTTTATCTATCTGGAGACCGAGAAGGGCGGACAGATCCGTTACCTCACTCCGGAGGATGAGCCGAAGGCTGAGTTCCTTGTTGCGGATGGCGACAGACCAGTGTCTGTATATGAATACTGTAATCTTCATGGACTGTGGGAGAAGAGCCTGGCCGAGCCGGAGAAGGAACCGACAAAGACCCTGGTTGCTTACTTCACGACCGGCGGGGCAACAAAGGATGTCGCTGAAAAGATCGCCAGGGCTGCAGACGCAGACCTGTTCGAGATCGCTCCGGAGACTCCGTATACGGATGCTGACCTTGACTGGACCGACCGTTCCGCACGTTCCAATCAGGAGATGCATGATGAGACTTCCCGTCCGGCGATTGCAGGCAAAGTTGAGAATCCGGACCGGTATGATACGATCTTTGTAGGCTTCCCGATCTGGTGGGGCATCACTCCGAAGATCGTCTACACATTCCTTGACAGCCTGGATCTGGCTGGCAAGACCGTTATTCCGTTCTGCACATCCGGCGGGACCAAGGCGGCAGGAGTCGACAAGGACTTCCCGAAGAATGTAAAGGGAGCAGCAAGGATCCTTCCGGCTGCCCTTCTGAACGGAAAGCCGTCCGAAGAAGAAGTCGCAAAGTGGGTCAGCGAGGTCCTGTAAGGAATCCCTTCCTGAGGGGCTTTCTGTATCGACTGTGCTGCAGGCCATTCCCCGTGCATGTCTGTATGGGGAATGGCCTGTTTTTCGGTATTATGACGTGAAATGCATTCCGGAGACATCCCTCAGGGTCATATTGTTCTCTTCCGGGATGCAGCCGATCGCCTCGAGGTTCAGCATGCCGCGGAAGAAGGTCGCACGGATGCGGACGGGTTCGATGGTCTCCGGGTTGCGCACCAGGATCTCGAAGGATGACGGGCTCGTGAAGGCGCCGGAAGCCGCAGCATCGTATCTGGTCAGATGACTCATGCGGAATCTTCCGTCCATGCCGACGGCAAGCGTCTCGGTTACGGCGTCAGCCGGATCATCGTCATGGCAGATCAGATGTTCATTGCCCTTCGGAAGGGTCCGTCCGGCCGGGCTGAATGGGTCAAACTGGAAGGCTGGCGCCGCATTATCGGCTTTCTTGTTCAGCTCGAAGTCCAGAAGGGCGGTGTTATCCTCGAAGCGGAAGGTTACCGCTTTGACGGAAAGGCCATCCTTCTCAAAGTAGCCGGGACCTCCGATAAAGTCTTCGACGGATGGATTCCCGTAAGAGTCAGCCTTGAACCGGATATTGCCGTAAACCTCCTGAAGGTACGGAGCACGGATGCCCCACAGAGTGGGAAGAGTCCAGCTGCCGGAATAGCTCCTCAGAGAAGAGCAGGCTTTCGGGTCTTCTGGCAGCGGACCGTCCGACATGGCTGGCAGGAGGGTCATGAATGCGATGTTCAGCTCCGCTTCGGTATCAAGCGCGCAGGCGGTAAGCAGGATGACTGCATCTTTCTGCGGGACCGCGATGCCGAACTGGCCGAAAGCTCCGTCTGCCCGCCAGACTCCCGGGAAGCCCGGAACGTTGCACTGCCAGTTCTGGAAACCGTATCCGGCCAGCCAGTTGGACCGGGTATGACCGTTATTATAGTAAGGATTATCCGTATCGATCTGTCTGGAAGTCATCTGGGCGATCCATTCATGGCTCAGAAGTCTCTTCCCTTCCCAGACTCCGTCCTGCTCAAGAAACAAGATGAACTTTGCCATGTCGTCCGTGGTAAGCTTCATGCCCCAGCCGCCGCCTTCCACGGTCTTTGTGAAATCGTCGCCCATCTTCCTGGACACGCACTCGGCGTCGGTGATCCCAAGCGGGTCAAAGAGTCTTGGTTTCAGATATTCCGTAAGCCTGCGCCCCGTCTTCTTCTGGATGACGGCGGAAAGGAGATCGGTCCCCCAGGTGTTGTACTGGAAGACCTCGCCAGGCGAAAACCGGAAGGGGTGTGCAAGAAATGCGCGGATCCAGTTTCCCTCATAACGTTCCGCCTCGGTCTTGTTCATCTCCACCTTGTGGCCGCAGCTCATAGTAAGAAGGCTCCGGATATCAGCATTTTTCAGATTCTCATCGATATCAGGCGGACAGTACTCCGGGAAGAGATCGACCAGCTTCTCATCGATGCTCAGGATCCCTTCCTGGACCGCAAACCCGACGGCGGCCGCCGTCAGTGTCTTTGAGAAAGAGTACATCGGGTGGCGCAGCTCTTTCCTGTAAGGAGCTGCCCATCCTTCGGCGGCAACCTTGCCGTGACGCACGATCATGAAGCTGTGCAGTTCGACTCCGGCTTCCTTCTCCTTTTTCAGAAATTCTTCGATCGCCTCCGACCGGATCCCGGCCGCTTCCGGCGTGACACGTTCCAATTCAGACATAGAGATCCTCCTCATTCTATGATGCCAGGGTCAGAAGGTACTTTTGCCCCCCCCCAACATTCTATGATGCGTGTGCCAACATCCCTTTTGTAACACGCTCTGACGCACGGATTGCTGTAAGAGTAAGATGATTATATCACGGGTTGAGACATGAAGGCAGGACCCGGAACTGACCTGACGGACGATGCGAGGTCTTCCCTTACAGGTTGTTTCGTTCTGCCTTAAGATGGTATACTGAATAGATCAGTTTCATATTACGGGGGCCTCCCGATGTACTGGGAGCGGGCATAGCGCATGATCGGCCACGTGATCGGATGGGCCGGTCAGGACCAGCCTGGCGGGAGAAGATGACCGCGTACAGGATAATAGGAAAAGGAAGAGACATGAGCAAGGTTTACAGGACTGCACTTGACGAGGATATCCTGCTTTCCATCGAGAAGCCGGAGCGATACCTTGGCAATGAGCTGAATACAGTAAAGAAAGACAAGACAAAGATCGATATCCGGTTTGCAATGGCATTCCCGGATGTCTACGAGATCGGAATGTCCCACCTCGGGATCCAGATTCTCTATTCCATGTTCAACAGGAGAGAGGACACCTGGTGCGAGAGAGTCTATTCGCCGTGGGTCGATCTCGACAGGATCATGAGGGAGAAGCATATCCCGCTGTTTGCACTGGAGTCGCAGGACCCGGTCAGGGAGTTTGATTTCCTGGGGATCACCCTGCAGTATGAGCTCTGCTACACGAACGTGCTGCAGCTCATCGATCTGACGGGGATGCCGCTGCATGCGGAAGACAGACTTTATGAGAACAAGGGAGCGGCTGCGTCCTCGGGCGATAGCCTTCAGGAGGCGAAGCTGGGGGAGATGCCGATCGTCATCGGAGGCGGACCGTGTGCCTACAACCCGGAGCCGATCGCGGATTTCTTTGACATGTTCTATATCGGAGAGGGGGAGACGGTCTACGATCAGCTGCTTGATCTCTATAAGCGGTGTAAAAAGGCGGGGGCGACCAGGAGAGAGTTCCTGCTCAGGGCGGCTCAGATCGAAGGAATCTATGTCCCTATGTTCTATACCCCGGCTTATAACGAGGACGGGACGCTGAAGACATTTACGCCGGACCCGGAGCATCCGGAGCTTCCGAAGAGAATAAGGAAGCAGGCGGAAGCAGATCTCTCGACGGCTCCGTATATCGACAGGCCGCTGGTTCCCTATATGCGCGTCACCCAGGACCGGGTGGTCCTCGAGATCATGAGGGGCTGCATCAGAGGATGCCGTTTCTGTCAGGCAGGCATGATCTACCGGCCGAACCGCGTCAAGGATGTCGACGTGCTGAAGAAGCAGGCTGAGAGGCTGCTGGAGCTCAGCGGCCAGGATGAGATCACTTTGTCCAGTCTGTCCTCCAGCGACTATCCGTGTCTGCAGGAGCTGGTCACTTACCTGATCGATGAGTTCGGGAAAAAGCAGGTGAACATCGCCCTTCCTTCCCTCCGCATCGATGCGTTCAGCCTGGACGTCATGAGCAAAGTGCAGGACGTGAACAAAAGCTCGCTCACATTTGCACCGGAGGCGGGGAGCCAGAGACTGCGCGACGTCATCAACAAGGGTCTGACCGAGGAGGATATCCTGCACGGAGCCGGAGAGGCATTCAGGGGCGGCTGGAACAAGGTCAAGCTTTACTTTATGCTCGGACAGCCGACCGAGACGGAGGAGGACCGGAAGGATATCGCCCATCTGGCGCAGAAGATCGCGGATGTCTACTATGAGATTCCGAAGGAGGCCCGCAGCGGCAAGTGTACGATCTCCATCTCGACTTCGTTCTTTGTGCCGAAGCCGTTCACGCCGTTCCAATGGGCGGTCATGTACGACCCGGGCGACTATCTTGGCTTCGCCTCGACCGTGAACCATGAGGTCAGGGAGATGAAGAACCACAAGTCCATCCGGTACAACTGGCATGAAGCTTACGTGACGGTCCTCGAGGGACTGTTTGCACGCGGCGACCGCCGTGTCGCGAAGACCATAGAGTCGGCTTACCGACATGGTGCGCTGTTTGACGCCTGGTCCGAGTACTGGGACTGGTCCAGATGGACGGCTGCCATGTCTGACACCGGCCTGAACCTGGCCTTCTATACGAAGCGGCAGAGGCGGGAGGATGAGCTCTTCCCGTGGGACTTCATCGACTGCGGCGTCACGAAGAAGTTTCTGCTTGACGAGTGGCACAGGGCGACGCATGACGGCACGGTGACCCCGAACTGCAGAGAGAACTGCAACGCGTGCGGAGCCATGAAGTATGGCTGCGGGATCTGCTATGATATGGCGGATGGAAAGCCGGTCCCGAGAAAGAATCACTATCAGGAATGGGCGAAGGCCCAGGAGAAGATCAAAGCTGAGAAGAAGGCTCAGTTCGAGGCGGAGAAGGAAGCCAGGACCGCAGAATACGAGGCTTTCAGAGAAGCCGCCAGGGCTGAGGCAGAAGAGGGGGCGAAGGCATGAGATACCGGATCAGGTACAGTAAGCAGGGTCTCATGAAGTACATCGGGCATCTTGACATGATGAGGAGCTTCCAGAAGATTCTCAGAAGGACGGGCATCGATGTGACCTTCTCGGAAGGCTACAGCCCGCATATGGTGATGTCCTATGCATTTCCGCTCGGGGTAGGCATGACAAGCGACTCGGAGTATGTCGATGTCGATCTCAACCGGCCCTATCCCAGTGTGGAGCTGGTCAGGAGACTGAATGGGGCATCCCCGGAAGGGATCCATATCCTGGATGCCAGGGAGGTGCCGGTCGGTAAAGGCAGCAAGGGTATGACGCTTGTCGCAAGGGCGGACTACACGCTGAACTTCCGGGAGGGGCATGAATTTCCGGAAGGCTGGAAAGAGAATTTTTCAAGATTCATCGCACAGACGGAGATCATGGCTGTCAAGAAGGGCAAGAAGACAGTAAAGGAGATCAACATCGCGCCGCTGATCTACCAGGCGGTCGTGGACCCGGAACCCTTTACGGTGAAGGGGATCGCGGATGACGCTGATGCGGCGGAAGATGATTCTGCAGCGTCAGGCAGCCATGAGAATGAAGCAGGGGACAGCCTGGACATTGTCCGGAGCGGAGATATCTTCCTGGCTCTGTCTGCAGGTTCCGCCGCAAACATCCGGCCGGAGCTTGTCATGGAGACATTCGCGAAGCAGTATGGCTATGAAGATCCGGAGCATCCGGACCCGTTCCGCTTCCGCATCAACCGCGACGAAGTCTTCGCGGATACGGTAGCCGGGGATGCCGAAGAGGCGAAGACGGCAGCAGGTGGCCATAACTTTGTGCCCCTGATCGGCCTCGGAAAGATAATCTCATGAAATACCTGATCGAGAAAAGTCAGAATAAGATCATGTCCTATCTTCTTGGCGCGGACGGGAAGGCGGTGGAGATACGCGCTGACCAGCCGGAAGATGGCCTGAAGCCTGGCGATATCGTGATCGGCCGTGTAGAACAGGTTTCGGCCGCGACAGGCGCCTGTTTTGTACGGATCGCGAAGGACCTGAAGGGCTATCTGCCTTTTGAGGAGATGGCCGATCCGACCTATACCCGGAAGGGACCTTCGAAGAGGGTGCAGCAGGGGGATGAGCTGGTCGTTCAGATCAGCCGGGAAGCGTTCGGGCAGAAGGATATGTCCCTCACCACGAAGCTTCAGCTGAACGGGAGGTATCTTGTCCTGCAGAGATGCGGCACCGGTCTCGGAATCTCCAGGAAGATCGCGGATGAGCGCAGGAAAGATCTGAAGGACCATCTGTTTACCGATGAGATATTCCGGAAGCTGGACCAGATCCTCGGGGAATGCGGAATCATCGTAAGAACGAATGCGGAGCATGCGCCGGACAGCCGTATCCGGAAGGAACTTGATGAGCTTTCGGCGGCGATGCAGCATATCCTGCTGACAGCGCCTTACCGGACGGCATGTACGGTGCTTTTCCGGCAGCCGGACCGCTGGCTGAAGCGGACGGATTCCCTGCCGATGGATAAGGTCGATCAGATCCTGACGGACGACAGGGAACTGTATGACAGACTTGCCGGCTATCTGCCGGCGGCAATGGCGGAGAAACTGAGACTCTATCAGGATGATATGATCTCCATGCACAATGTGTTCTCCCTGACGCGGGAACTGAGCCATGCCCTGACGAAGAAAGTGAACCTGAAGAGCGGAGCCAACCTCGTCATCGAGCAGACGGAAGCGCTTGTCGCGATCGACGTGAACTCAGCCCGCTCGGTCAAGGGAAAGGACAAGGAGAAGGCAGCGCTGGCAGTCAACCTGGAGGCAGCGAGGGAGGTCGCGAGACAGATCCGTCTGCGCAGCCTTTCGGGAATGATCCTGGTCGACTTCATCAACATGGAAGAGGATGCAGACTACGAGACTCTGATGCACGAGCTGAGGATGGCGACCGCCGCAGACCCCATGCGGGTAGCGGTCATCGACCGTACAGCCTTAGGACTCGTTGAGATGACCCGGCGGAAAGTGGAAGTTCCGCTGCCTGAGCAGATGAAGTAAGGAAATGAAATCAGCTGAAGAAATGAAATCAGCTGAGAAAGGTCAGCTGAGAAAATGAAATCAGGTGTTGACAGCGGTCTTCGGCCTGCGTATAATATCATTCGTATGCCGCACGGAGAGGCATAAGTGCGCCTGCTGATCTTCGATATATATATGTATCCTATGGCGGGCGACGCCACATTCGGCGAGTTCTGAGAAAGGGGAGGTGCCCTGAATGTACGCAATTATTGCAACTGGTGGAAAGCAGTACAAGGTTTCCGAAGGCGAAGAGATCAGAGTTGAGAAGCTCGGAGCTGCTGACGGAGAGACTGTTACTTTTGATCAGGTCCTGGCCGTAAGCACGGACGATGGTCTTAAGGCAGGCGCAGATGTTGCTTCTGCAACGGTTACGGCTTCTGTTGTAAAGACTGCAAGAGCCAGGAAGGTTCTTGTAGCAAAGTACAAGAGAAAGACCGGATACCACAAGAAGAACGGCCACAGACAGTATTTCACTCAGGTTAAGATCGAGAAGATCAACGCATAATCGTCTCCTGCGGTCAGCGGAGATCTCTGCAGACAGGAGAATGACAAAACATGATCCATGTGGAACTCTACAGATCGGGAGATAAGGTCCTTGGCTTCGAGTCAAAGGGTCACGCAGGCGCGGGCGAGTATGGCTACGATATTGTCTGCAGCGCGGTATCTGTGCTGACGATTAATACGGCGAACGCGGTCGGATGTCTGACTGGAGCCCATTATACCGAAGATCAGGATCCGGATGGCGGTTACCTGAAATTTATGCTCAGCGATGGGGAAGACAGAGATGCGCAGGTCCTGATGAGGGCGCTGCAGCTCGGGCTTTCACAGATTGCTGAGAACTATCCGGACTATATCCGGGTTAAAATCCGAGAAGTAAAAGCGTAAGCGGGCTTCTCATTCCGGGAGGTGAATTAAAGATGCTGAACATGAACCTTCAGTTCTTCGCTCATAAAAAGGGAGTCGGTTCTACCAAGAACGGACGTGACTCTGAGTCCAAGAGACTTGGTGCGAAGAGAGCAGACGGACAGTTCGTCAAGGCTGGAAATATCCTTTACAGACAGCGCGGAACCCATATTCATCCGGGTGAGAACGTTGGGATCGGCAAGGATGATACACTGTATGCCAAGGCAGACGGCGTAGTCAGGTTCTCAAGACTTGGCAAGTTCAGAAAGCAGGTTTCGATCGTTGCTGCTGAGGAGAAGGCTGAGGCTTGAGAGAGATCTCTTGTCTGAGCAGATATTTCAAGCGGATCGGTTTTCGAGACTGATTTTCCGGAAGGGGTTGCGAACGCAATCCCTTCTTTTTTCGTAAAAAGGGAAAGGCTGCCGGCGGCAGTCTTCTGATAAGGAGAAACTATGTTTGCAGACAGAGCAAAGATCGTGATCCGTTCCGGAAAGGGCGGCGACGGCCATGTCAGTTTCCGGCGCGAGAAGTTTGTGGCTGCCGGCGGGCCGGACGGCGGCGACGGCGGAAGGGGCGGAGATGTTATCTTTGAGGTAGATGACGGGCTGAACACGCTGCTGGATTACCGGCATCGCCGCAAGTTTTCCGCAACTGATGGGGAGCCGGGAGGCAAGAAGCGCTGCCATGGCAGGGATGGGCAGGACCTTGTTCTGAGAGTCCCGGCGGGAACAGTGGTGCGGCTTGCAGAGACCGGCGAGGTCATAGCGGATATGTCCGGGGACAACCGCAGGCAGGTCGTCCTGAAGGGAGGCCGCGGCGGCAATGGCAACATGCACTATGCCACTTCGACGATGCAGGTCCCGGAGTATGCGCAGCCTGGCCAGGAAGCCAGGGAGCTGGAAGTACGCCTGGAGCTGAAGACGATCGCGGATGTGGGCCTGATCGGATACCCGAACGTAGGCAAGTCGACTCTGCTTTCTCACATCTCCAATGCAAAACCAAAGATCGCCAATTACCATTTCACGACCCTGCAGCCCGAGCTGGGAGTCGTTGACCTTGGGGACGGCAAGGGATTTGTTGCCGCTGACATCCCGGGACTGATCGAAGGAGCAAGCGAAGGAGCAGGACTCGGGCATGAGTTCCTTCGCCATATCGACCGCTGCAAGGTACTGATCCATGTGGTTGACGCAGCTTCCGCGGAGGGGAGAGATCCGGTCGAGGATATCTACAGGATCGATCAGGAGCTTGCTGCCTATGACGTTGCACTCGGCGAAAAGCCACAGGTCATAGCGGCAAACAAGATCGATTCCATCGTGGAGCCGGAAGACGGGAAGAACCCAGACGGAAGCGGCTGGGAAGATCCGGTGAAGAGACTGAAGGACGAGTTCGGACCCAAAGGAATCGAGGTGTTCCCGATCTCGGCAGTTACCGGACAAGGTCTGAAAGAACTGACCTACTATGTGAACTCGATGCTGGAGAAGATACCGAAGGGGACCCGGGTATATGCACAGGAATACTTCCCGGAGGAGCATATCCCTGGAAACAATCTCTCCTACACATGCTGGAGGGACGAGAAGGATCCGCATCTTTTCCATGTAGAGGGACCAAAGGTCGACAAGATGCTGGGCTATACCAACCTGGAATCTGAGAAGGGATTCCGTTTCTTCCAGAACTTCCTGAAAGACAGCGGCATCCTCAAAGAACTTGAGAAGCTCGGGATCGTGGACGGAGACACCGTCAAGCTGTACGAGCTGAGCTTTGAATACTATAAGTAACATTCTGAGGAATATATGCTGCGAAATAATCGCAGCATGTATTCCTCGCTTTTTCAGAGAATACACGCCAGTAAATCCTTGCTGAAAATTACTATTCGGATGGATTGCCGGATATCCTTCCGTTTTATGGAAAAAGCAAGATTTCTTCGGCGTAGTCCCAGGAAGATTTTTCCGGGATTGCATGCCGGCGAAAATCTGCCAGCTTCCCGGTCACTCGACCAGGGTAAGTCTGCTGATGTCCGGGCGGGCCACCATGGAGTAGTTCGTGTAGTAGACGACGAAGCCTGGCTTGGCGCCGCCTGGCTTCTTCACTTCTTTCTTCTTCACATAGTCGATCTCGACTTTATCAGCCCCGCGGCCCTGGGAATAGTATGCTGCGGCATCAGCAGCGAGCTCGAAGATGTGGTCCGGAAGCTCTTCCTGGCCGTGCGACTTCACGATAACATGGGAGCCCGGGATCTTCTTGCTGTGGAACCACCAGTCTCCTCCGGAGGCGAAGCGGAAGGTAAGCTCATCGTTCTGGATATTGTTCTTGCCTATGTAGATGTCATAGCCATCCTCCGTACGATAATGGTAAGGATGGGACTTCTGCTGCCTTGCGGCGCCTTTCTTCCGGGAAACTGATTTCTTCTTCACATATTCGGAATTCTCAAGCTCTTCGCGGATCTGGGCAAGGTCGGCCTCTGTCTCGGCATGGTCCAGGAAGGTGCTGATCGCCTGCAGCTGCTGCACCTCGGCTTCTGTCTGCGCGGTCTGCTGCAGGAGCGCCTCCGCGGTCCTTTTCTGTTTGCTGTACTTGTCGAAATAGCGCTGGGCGTTCTCGGATGCGGTCATGGTTTTGTCGAGCGGGATCTTCAGCTCCCTGCCGCCGTCGTAATAGTTGGGCACAACGATGCTGTCTGCCCCAGGCTCTGCATAGTAGCCGTAGGTGTGAAGAAGTTCGCCGTAGATCCTGAACTTCTCACGATTTTCGGTATCCTTCAGCTGTTTTCTCTGAAGCTGCAGCTTCTTGGTCTCGCGGTCAAGAATCGTCGTGACCACATGGCGGAGGTCGGAAGACTTCTGGCGGATCCTTGCAGCGGAGTTTTTCTCGGCATAGTAAGTCTCCAGAAGAGAAGATACTGTCTCAAACTTCTTTACCTTATAGTCGTCGTACATGGTGAGATGGACGGAGGAGAACTCGACCGGGTCATCATCCTCGTCATAGATGATCTGCGGCTCGAACTTACCGGCTTTCACGTCCTCCATCAGTTCATCAAAGATCCTGTAGATGTGAAGCTGTGCAGCTTCCGGTATCTCTTTCGCGCTCTGGTCAGACTCCACAGATGCCCTGTGACAGAGTTCTTCGGCGATCACCGGACTGATCCCTGTATAAGTTGTGTAGAGCGCCTTGGAAAGAGACATCGGTTTCACGAATACATTCCCCAGGAATTCTTCCTGGAACGTTTCCTTCGGGTCCAGCTTGTGCCGGGTGTCAGGGATGAAATATTTTCTGCCCGGAAGGACTTCTCGGACGGAGGAAGTCGATGCGGAGATATGCTTAATGGAGTCCAGGATATTATCCTCATCGTCGCAGAAGATCAGGTTGGAATACTTGCCCATCAGCTCCAGGACCAGGTACTTTTTCCTGAGGTCGCCCAGTTCATCGTAGTGTTCGATCTCGAAGCGGACGATCCTTTCCAGGGAAGGCTGTGTCACGGACAGGATATGTCCGGAACCAATGTGCTTCCGAAGGAGCATACAGAAATTCGGGGCGGTCATGGGGCTGACCTTGTTTTTGTCCGTCATATATAAGAGAGGAAGGGAAGCGCTTGCGGAAAGCAGGACCCTTCTCAGCCCTCCTTTTGTCTTGACCGTGAGCAGGATCTCGTCCGGCTCCGGCTGACCGATCTTGGAGATGTGCCCGTCCGCGAGGGCAGTGTTCAGTTCTTCTGTCAGATTCGCGACTGTGATACCATCTAACGCCATATCAGGAAACCTCCCATGAAACGGCCGTCACTTTTGGGAACGCCTGACTGATGTCATACATGCTCCCGCGAATGCCCTGACCGATAGTGTTTTTCCGTGTGTTCTTTATCATACCATGGATTGCAATCCTCTACATCTTTTCAAAACTTCGTCGCGCGGATTCCCGTGACTTCCACCCTTCGGGTGCGCAGGGCGACTCGTGGGAGGAGCGCATTATAACAATTTCACGTAGTCGTGTGATACAAACACGCGACGAAGTTTGAAGCCTCTCAACATCTTCGTTGACTTTGCATTCTTCGGTGCTTTATAATGATTTGATGTCTAAGTACAGGAAGGACATGGGGACCATGATCAGAAGTATGACAGGGTTCGGCCGTGCGGAGAGCACGAACGACCTTTTGAAATTCACGGTTGAAGTCAAGACGGTCAACCACAGATACCTCGATGCGAGCGTGAGGATGCCGAAGGAATATTCTTATCTGGAGACGTCGGTCCGCTCTGAACTCAAGAAGTATCTCGGCAGAGGCAAAGTCGATGTCTTCATCACATGCGACGTGATCGGGGAAGCTGATTATGAACTTCAGCTGAACGAGCACCTGGCACAGGAATATGTGGATGCCTATGCAGAGCTTGAGAAGCGTTTCGGGCTTAAGAACGATCTGACTGTCTCAAGGCTGGGCAATCTGAACGGGATCTTCACCCTCACCGAGAATTCGATGGATGAGGAGGCTGTCTGGGCGGTCCTTCGGGATGCACTCGACAGGGCGCTGGAGATGCTGGTCGCTGCGAGGACCGTCGAAGGCGGGAATCTGAAGAAGGACCTTATCGGGAAACTGGATGAGATGGCGGGACTTGTGGACCAGATCCAGGAAAGATATCCGGAGATCATCAGCGAATATAAGGAAAGGATCACAGCCAAGATCGCGGAGATCCTCGCCGATGACCAGGTAGATCAGAGCCGGATCGCGGCAGAAGTCGTGCTGTATGCGGACAAGCTCGCTACAGACGAGGAGACCGTGAGACTGAAGAGCCACATTTCCTCCATGAAGGCAGAACTTGAGAAGGGCGGAGATGTCGGAAGGAAGCTTGACTTCATCGCCCAGGAGATGAACCGGGAGGCGAATACGATCCTCTCGAAGGCAAACGATCTGGTGACGGCGGATATCGGGATCAGCTTGAAGACCGATATTGAAAAGATCAGGGAGCAGGTTCAGAATATTGAATAGTCTTTTTATCAATGTTGGGTTCGGAAATCTGGTGAACGCCGACAAGGTCATCGCGATCGTGAGCCCGGATGCGGCTCCTGTGAAGCGGCTGGTCCAGCAGGGGAAAGAACAGCAGCGCGTCGTCGATGCAACGGCTGGAAGGAAGACCAAGGCAGTGCTTGTCTGTGAGGGTGAGCGCATTGTTCTCTCTGCCTTAGGTCCGGACACGATCGGAAAGCGTATGGCAGCAGCGGGGGAGTAAGAATGACGGAAAAAGGAAGTCTGATCGTTCTGTCAGGATTTTCCGGTGTCGGAAAAGGCACGGTCCTGAAGAAGATGATGGCGGACCACGACAATTATGCCTACTCGGTGTCGGCAACGACGCGGCTGCCGAGGGAAGGGGAAGTCAACGGGAAAGATTATTACTTCCTGACGAAGAAGCAGTTTGAGTCGATGATCGGGAAGGCAGAGTTTCTCGAGTACGCCCGCTACGTGGACCACTACTACGGAACGCCGAAGAAGTATGTTGAGGACAAGCTGAAAGAGGGCAAGGATGTCATTCTTGAGATCGAAGTCCAGGGGGCACTGAACATCCGGAAGATGTCACCGGAAGCTGTGCTGATCTACATGCTCCCCCCGTCTGCGGAGACTCTGAAGGCAAGACTTTCGGGCCGGGGAACTGAGACGGCGGAAGTTATATCGGGAAGACTGAAGCAGGCTTATGAGGAGATCAGGAGAATCGATCAGTACGATTACGTGATCGTGAACGAGAACGCGGACGAGTGTGCAGAAAGGCTGCACAGTCTGATCCAGGCGCAGCATCTGAGGACGAACCAGAACCTTGCCTTTCTCGGCAGGATCCGGGAAGAGCTGGAAAGCTTCTCATAAGACAGAGAAGACCTGAAGCATCCATTATGTTTACAAACTGCCAGAGGGTCCGGGCGCCTTCAGGACTGCCTGGACCCCGGCGGAGTTGTATATACAGCAAGCCATACAGATAAGGCCGCAATGGCGGTCCGTCTGTTCTATCTGAAAGGAGTCAGAATCTATGTTACATCCGTCTTACACGGAACTGATGGAACTGATCAACAAGGACAGCGACGAGGATACCCCGGTCGTCAACAACCGTTATTCGGTCGTCATGGCTACCGCGAAGCGGGCGCGCCAGATCATTGACCACAAAAGCAGCCTTCCGGAGGAGATGACCCACAAGCCGCTCTCCAACGCTGTGCAGGAGCTCTGGGACGGCGATATCAGGATCGTCCGCGAGGACACGGATATCGAGGATGAGAATGAGATCCGCGAAGACATGGACAAGGAGATCCAGGCTTTCCTTCCGTCCGATGAAGAAGCTGAGAGGCTCTACGAGGAGGAACATCCGGGAGAGACCGCTCCGGGGGGAGAAAAAGAGGAATGACGGATACGCCTAAGATCCTGCTCATCTCACTGGGGTGCGACAAGAACCGGGTGGATTCGGAAAAGATGCTGGGGGTGCTTCATCTGGATGGCTTTGAAGCCACCGATGATGAGACCGCGGCGGATGTGATCATCATCAATTCCTGCTGCTTCATCAATGATGCAAAGCAGGAGTCGATCGATACCATCCTTGAGATGGCAAAGCAGAAGGAGACCGGCCGCTGCAAGGCTCTGATCGTTGCCGGCTGCATGGCTCAGCGCTATGAGAAAGAGATCCGGGAGACGCTTCCTGAGGTCGACGCATGCGTCGGGACCGGAGGGATCGACCAGATCTCGGGAGTTGTGCGCGATGCGCTCTCCGGCAGACAGGATACGGTGCTTCCGGACGTCAACACACTGCCGCTTCGTGATGCGGAGAGGATCCTGACAACAGGAGGCCATTATGCTTACCTGAAGATCGCAGAAGGGTGCAGCAAGCGCTGCACGTACTGCGCGATCCCGATGGTGAGAGGGCGCTACCGCTCCGTACCGATGGAGAGTCTGGTCCGGGAGGCGGAAAGTCTTGCGGAGAAGGGTGTGAAGGAACTGATCCTGGTAGCCGAGGAGACGACCCTGTACGGGACGGACATCTACGGGAAAAAGTGCCTGCATGAGCTGGTCCACAGACTGGCAGAGATCCGCGGGATCCGGTGGATCCGTGTTCTATACTGCTATCCGGAAGAGATCTATGAGGACCTGGTCCAGTGTATGAAGACGGAGAAGAAATTCGTCCATTATCTCGACCTTCCGATCCAGCATGCAGATGATGAGATTCTCCGCAGGATGGGCCGCCGGACCAGCAATGAGGATCTTCGCCGTATCATCGGGCATCTTCGTGAGGAAGTTCCGGATATCGTGCTCAGGACGACCCTGATCACAGGATTCCCGGGTGAGACCCGGGAGCAGCATGAGGAGCTCTGCCGTTTCATCAATGAGATGGAGTTCAACCGGCTCGGCGTGTTCACCTACTCCCAGGAGGAAGGAACGCCTGCTGCGGCGATGGACGGACAGATCGATGAGGAGACCAAGCTTGACCGGAGAGATGAGCTGATGGAGCTTCAGCAGGAGATCTCTTCCGACCTTCTTCAGAGGATGATCGGAAAAGAAGTCGAGTGCATGATCGAGGGAAAGGCTTCCGGGGAGAATGTATATGTTGCCAGAAGCTATGGCGATGCACCGGATGTGGATGGCTACATCTTCATCAATACGGATGAGAATCTGATGACGGGTGATTTCGCGAAGGTGAAGATCAGTGCCGCATCGGATTATGATGTGACAGGAGAACTGGTATGAGTGAGAATACAAAATCTTCTGAGAAAAAAAGACCTGTAAAGACAGATACTGCAAAGAAGACAGCTGAAAAGAAGACCGTTGAAAAGAAGAAAGGAAAGTGGGTCCCGGGACCGAACCTTCCGAACCAGCTGACGGTCCTGAGGATGTTCCTGATCCCGGTCTTCGTGATCTTTCTTCTGGCGGTAGGCGGAAGAGCGGGGGATATCGTCGCGACGATCATCTTTATCGCTGCAAGCCTTACGGATACCGCGGATGGCTATATTGCGAGGAAGTATGATTACGTGACCGTCTTCGGAAAGTTCATGGACCCGCTTGCGGATAAGCTTCTTGTCTGCTCTGCCATGATCTGCCTTGTAGACCTTGGCAGGATCGAGAGCTGGATCGTCATCGTGATCATCGCCCGCGAGTTCATCATCTCCGGGTTCCGCCTGATCGCGGTCGAGAAGGGCAAAGTCATTGCCGCCAACTACTGGGGCAAGTTCAAGACTGCTTCCCAGATGGTAATGGTCATCCTGATGGTAGCCAACCTCGGCGGATTCTTCAACACGCTGGGACAGATCTTCAAGTGGATCGCCCTGGTACTTACGATCGTGTCGCTCATCTCCTACCTTGTGCAGAACAAGGAAGTGCTGAGCGAGACAGACTGAATCTCATAGCTGGATCCACAGCGCCTTCCGGATCTCCGGGAGGCGCTTTTCACATCCCTGTGGATATGCTAATATGTAGGGCAAGGCCGTATGCAGAAGACCTTGAAGAGGAGGAGACCGAATGATGAACAGAATCCCGATGAAGACACCGCTTGTTGAGATGGATGGCGATGAGATGACACGTATTCTCTGGAAGATGATCAAGGAGGAACTCCTTCTTCCTTTCATCGACCTCAGGACGGAATATTATGATCTGGGGCTGAAGCACAGGGACGAGACCGA
The DNA here is from genome assembly GCA_002482005.1 of Lachnospiraceae bacterium UBA7729. Taxonomy (GTDB): domain Bacteria; phylum Bacillota; class Clostridia; order Lachnospirales; family Lachnospiraceae; genus Porcincola. Next base: position 37,035 of record DLFD01000029.1, read on the forward strand.
TGACCAGGTGACGGTGGACGCAGCGAATGCTGCCCTGAAGTACGGAGTTGCCGTCAAGTGTGCGACGATCACACCGAATGCTGCCCGTATGGATGAGTATCATCTGAAGAAGATGTACAGAAGTCCGAACGGGACCATACGTGCGATCATGGACGGGACAGTCTTCCGCAGACCGATCACGGTGAAAGGGATCGAGCCGAATGTCAGGACCTGGAAGAAGCCGATCACGATCGCCCGCCATGCCTACGGGGATGTCTACAGGAATGTGGAGATGGTCGTTCCGGGACCGGGCAGAGCCGAGCTGGTATTCACCGATGAGAATGGTCATGAGACGAGAAAGCTGATCCATGAGTTTCAGGGACCGGGCGTGGTCCAGGGGATGCATAACCTGGACAAGTCGATCACAAGTTTTGCGCGCAGCTGCTTTTCCTATGCACTGGATGCAAAGGAAGACCTGTGGTTTGCTTCCAAGGATACCATATCCAAGCAGTATGACGGACGCTTCAAGGAGATCTTTCAGACCGTCTTTGACAATGAGTATAAGGAGAAGTTTGAGAAGGCAGGCATCGCATACTTCTATACCCTGATCGATGACGCGGTCGCCCGTATCATGAAGAGCCAGGGAGGCATCATCTGGGCCTGCAAGAACTACGACGGCGACGTCATGAGCGATATGCTTTCTTCTGCTTTCGGTTCCCTGGCCATGATGACTTCAGTCCTGGTCAACCCAGACGGAAAGTATGAGTATGAGGCAGCCCATGGAACCGTTCAGAGACATTACTACAAATACCTGAAGGGAGAGGAGACTTCCACGAATCCGGTTGCCACAATCTTTGCATGGACGGGGGCGCTCAGAAAGCGTGGACAGCTCGATGGGACAGAGGCTCTTTCCAGCTTTGCAGACAAGCTTGAGAAGGCTACCCTTTCCACCATCGAATCCGGTAAGATGACTGGGGACCTTGCGAGGATAACGACTCTTGAGAACCCTCAGAAGCTGAATACGGAAGAGTTCATCAAGGCGATCCGTATGTTGCTGGAGAATATGTGAGGCACTGGCGGAAAACAGGCGACAGCGCAAGGCCTGCATAGGAACATCCCTGCAGGCGAGACAGAAGAGACAGATGAGATATCATGGAGGAGAACTATGCCGTCTGATGAATACAAGAAGGCCGTAAGGCTGGGAAGGTCCGCTTACCGGAAGGCGCTCAGCCGCGGTGAGTATCCTTATCTTCCTGCCCTTGATTCCATCCTCACTTCGGCAGGGATGAAGACGGAGGAGAATCTGGGCCTGGTGAACATTCCGCTCGACCAGATCGTGGGGACCAAGACGGAAGGAAGGCAGCACGCCTTCGCGAACAATTTCATGCCTCTGATGCCGGAATACTCGGAATTCGCGCGAAAATGGGACGGTGTCGTGAACTATCACATGAAACAGGGGATCGGCGATCCCATCATTGCTTATGAGTTCATGAACAAGTTCTATGTTCTGGAAGGGAACAAGAGGGTCAGTGTCCTGAAGTTTTTCGGAGCGGATTCCATAGAGGGTACTGTCACAAGGGAGATCCCTTATCCGTCTGATGAGCCGGAGAACAGGATCTACTATGAGTTTCTGGATTTCTATAAGGACAGCCAGATCAACTATATCTGGTTTACCCAGCCGGGAAGCTTCCCGAAGCTTTCACTTGCACTCGGCAAGAAGACGGGAGAGAAGTGGACGGACAGGGACAAGGAGAATTTCCGGTCCCTGTACACGGAATTCTATGGGATCTTCAAGGCAAAGGGAGGAAAAAGACTTAAGATCACTGCGGGAGATGCCCTGCTTTTCTACCTCTCCCTGTATTCCTACGGGGATATCCTGAACAAGACCCATGCCGAGAAGGTAAAGGATACGGATATGATCTTCCGGGAGATCCTCTCTCTCGGAGAGAGCACCGAAGATTCTCTGGTCCTGAAGCCGGATGCGCAGGCGGGCAGCTCTGTGCTGACGAAGATCCTTCACCCGCTCGGAGGAAAGACACTGCGGATCGCATATGTCCATGACAGAAGGATGAGCGAGTCCGGCTGGACCTATGGCCATGAACTCGGAAGGATGCATGTCCAGGATGTCTTCGGGGACAGGATCGAGACTTCCGCATTCTTCCTGCAGGATGATGAGAGGGACATCTACCAGCTTCTTGACGATATTATCCATGAGGGATATGACGTCATCTTCACCGCCAACCAGAAGTTCCTTGCGGCCAGTCTGAAGGCAGCCCTGGAGCATCCTTACGTGAAGATCCTGAACTGTTCGGTCGGCCAGCCCCATCCCACCATCCGTACCTATTACGGCAGGATGTTCGAGGCAAAGTACCTGGCAGGAATGATCGCCGGTGCGATGACGGAGAACGGCAGGATCGCCTACCGTGCAAACTTCCCGATCTACGGGACTATGGCGGAGATCAATGCATTCGCACTTGGGACACAGATGACCAACCCGAGGGCGAAGGTCTATCTTCACTGGGACAGCCTGAAGGACAGGGAGCATCTGGATGACCTTCTTATAAGGGAAGACATCTCCGTTGTATCCGGCAACGACATGATCCGGCCGGGGCAGCAGGGGAAGGAGTATGGTCTCTTCATCAAGAAGGACGGAAAGGTGATCAACCTGGCAGCTCCGATCTGGAACTGGGGCAGGTTCTACGAGCGCATGATCGGCGACATCCTGAACGGCAGCTGGGACAACTCCGGTGATGTTAAGACAAAGTCCGCAGTGAACTACTGGTGGGGAATCTCCAGCGGGATCGTCGACCTTGTCTTCTCGAATAATCTGCCGAGGGGCGTCAGAAAGTTTGCCGAGGCGATGAGGAGGCAGCTGGCAGACGAGGAGTGGCAGCTGAACCCGTTCATGGGGAAGCTGTTCCTTCAGGACGGAAGAGAGATCGGCACGGATACCGGAGCCCTGCCTGCAGACGAGATCATCACCATGAACTACCTGATGCAGGGGATCGTCGGGAGCATCCCGGGACTTGAGGCTGTCAACAAGGAAGCCCGCGGCAGGATCGCCATGCAGCAGATCATCACTCCGGAATCGGCGGCTGCAGCGACTGCGGTCCATACACCTGTTCAGGTTGTGGAGAAGGTTACCCTGACGCCGGAGGAATCGGCAAAAGAAGCAGCAGAGGCGGTTCCGAAGACGATGGATGGCGGAGACAAGGCAGCACCGGAAACATGAATCTGACACGCGGAGCCCTCAAGACCAGGCTCTGCGCGTGAAAACAGGAAAAACGGAAAGTAGAGAAGCAGACATGAGGATCCTTATGGTTGCGGATGAACCGTGTAAGGCTTACTGGGACTACTATGACGAGACAAAGCTGAAAGGGATCGACCTGATCCTGTCGGCGGGAGATCTCCCGCCGGAGTATCTGTCCTTCCTTGAAACATTTACGAATGTGCCTCTTCTGTATGTGCACGGCAACCATGACACAAAGTACGATCGCCGGCCGCCGGAGGGCTGCATCTGTATCGATGACAAGATCTATGTCTACAAGGGGGTCCGTATCATGGGCCTCGGCGGCAGCATGCGCTATAACGACAGCAATTATATGTATACCGAGAAGGAGATGAAGGCCAGGGTGAGGAAGATGCGGTTCAGCCTGATGATGCACCGCGGGATCGATATCCTCCTCACACATGCCCCGGCAAAGGGCGTCGGCGACGAGGAAGATCTTCCGCATCAGGGATTTCAATGCTTCAATGATCTGATGTCTCGCTATAAGCCTGCCTACATGGTCCATGGCCATGTCCACAAGAGCTATGTCCATAACTTTGAGCGGACAAGGCAGGTCGGGAGCACAACAGTCATCAATGCCTATGAGAGGTATCTCCTCGATTTTGAGAAGACGTAAGGTGAGCAGTGTTGAACAGCGGTAAAGCAGAAAAGCAGGTTTTTGTAAGACCGATCAGACGTCCCGACCGTATATCCGGCTATTTCAGGAGGGAGTGGAAGACCCTCCTGATCGTCGCAGCGAGCGGGACGCTTTTTAATATGGGCCAGTCTCTGTGCGCAGTCAGGCAGGGGAAGCTGGTCGATGCGATCGCGGACAACGCAAAAGGATCCGGAGCAGATATCGCATATGCGGCTCTGACCTTTTTTTTCACTGTGCTCGCGGTGCAGCTGCTGCGGCTTGCAAAGAGATATTATGTCCGGCGCTTTGCTAATGCCGCGGATATTACCATGAGAATGATGGTCTATAACCATATGGTCCACGAAGATCTTTCATCCCTCTGCAGTGAGAATTCCGGAGAAGTGATGACCCGGGCGCTGGGAGATGTCGACCGGACGGTGGAAGGGATGCGCAAGGTTACGACGGAGGTGTTTGATACAGGCGTGCTCCTGGTCACTTACTATCTGGTGATGCTGCACTACAGCATACCCTGCACGGTCCTTTCCTGCCTTCCGGTCCCGATCGCCCTCCTTGCGGCAAGATTTCTGAAGAAATACGTGGAGAAATATAACCGAAGGTCCAGGGAGATCAGTGCAGATGTGGCAGAGAAAAGCCTTGATGCCGTAAAGAACAGCATGCTCTACCGGGTGACCGGCTCTTCCGGCAGGGTCGCCGATGCGTATGAGCAGGAGCTTTTCCGGCTTGAGAAGGCAGAGACCGGGGCAGGGATCCTGGAGAATTCCATGCAGCCGCTTTATAACGCGGTCGCCCTCTGCGGTTCTCTTGCCGTCATCTTCTTCGGAGGGCGGCTGGTCCTGTCACAGGCATGGACAGTTGGAACTTTCACGGCCTATCTGACCATCTATCTTGCTTTTGCCCTGAAGGTGGCAAAGGTCTCCAAACTGTTCAATACCTGTCAGAAGGCCAGGGTATCCTGGATGCGGGTGAAGCCTTATCTGACAGAATGGACAGAGGATGATGAGGAGGAAGAAGAAAAGAGCTCCGTCTGGAAGACCGGCCGCCTTTATGCGGCAGAAGGGCATGGCGAAGCAGGGCTTATGGCAGCGAAAGCTGCGGACAGGATGACTGCTGCCGCAGGAAGATCCGGAGAAGATTTTCTGCATGAAAGGGAACGGGAGACTTCGATCGTTCTGCTCTGCAGAGAGGTGACCGTATCCGCAGACGGAAAGAAAGACCTGATATCGCCTGTCTCATTTGCAGGAAGCAGAGGACAGATCATCGGGATCACAGGAGCCGTGGCATCTGGCAAGAGCCTGCTGGCACAGGCGATCGCCGGCCTTCATGGTTACAAAGGCGTCATCCGGATCTGCGGCCGTGACCTGGGGATCCTGACGCAGAAGGAAAGGGCGGAGAAGATCTCCTTTATGGGACATGATCCGCAGCTTTTCGATCTTTCGCTGAAGGACAATATTCTTCTCGGAAGAACTGAGGATACAGCCAGGATCCGGGAAGTGATCGGGGACGTCTGCTTTGACGAAGACCTGAAGACGATGACGGAGGGACTTTCCTCCATGACCGGGTCGGAAGGGAAGACGCTGTCGGGAGGACAGAGGGCAAGGATCTCGCTTGCGAGGACTCTCTATGCGAGGACTCCGGTGATCATCCTTGACGATCCATTCGCCAATGTGGATGGCGCCACCGAGGCGGCCATGATCGGGAAACTGCGCGAACATTACAAAGGCAGCCTCCTGATCATCACGTCCCACAGGATGAAGATCTTTGAAGAAGCGGACCTGGTCCTGATGATCGAAGACGGGGGATTCGTGAGAGTCGGAAACCATGAGAGCCTGATGCAGGAATCGAAAGAGTACCGCGCGGATTTTATGGCTCAGATGGCAGAGACGGGAAGGAACACAGAAACCGTTCCCGGTGAGGAGCCTTCACCGGAAGATATCAGAATGAGCGAGGGAGGTGAGAAAGATGGCAAGGCAGAATAAGCCTTCGCACGCACTGGAAGAAATCCGGTACGTGATCGGAAAACACCCGCTTCAGACCGTCTTTCTCATTCTGTGCATGGCGGCATCGGTCCTTCTTGCCCTGCTCCCGCCCCAGATCCTGAGGCATGTGATCGATGACAGCCTGGTCCCGGGGAAGAAGGACGTGCTTTTTCTGCTGGCTGTCCTGTATCTTGCTGCATCCATATCGGGGCTGGCCGCAGAGTTCGGAAAAGGATGGTTCCTCACTGCTCTTGGCGAAAAGTACATTCACAAGGTACGCTCGGACCTGATGGGAAAGCTGAACAGGATATCGGTCGCACATATTTCAAGAGAAGGCGACGGGGAAGCTGCAGGAAGGTTCGTCAATGACGTGGATAATGTCGGAACGCTGGTGTCGGATGGCGTAGCGTCTCTGATCACAGATCTGTTCAAGATCGTCGGGATCATCGTCTCCATGCTCCTGTTCTCCTGGAAGATCGGCCTGATCGTTGCTGTGATCGTGCCGGTCGTGTTTCTCCTCACAAGACTGTTCCAGAAGCTTACCCTGAAGGCACAGGAGAAGAATCTTGGGCAGATGGGGGAGATGAATGAAGTTTTGACCGATTCCGTGGGGATGGCAAGAACGGTCAAGCTCTTCCACCGGGAAAGCTGGATGCAGGAGCGCTATCATAAAAAGCTGGAGGAGAACTACCGGACGAATGCATCCATCTATTTCTTCGACGCATCCTATTCGCCCCTGGTCCAGATGATCCGGGCAGCGGTGATCACTCTGATCGCCGTCATGGCATCCGGACGGCTGAGCCTTGGATCTGTCACGATCTCGGCCGGTGCTGCAGCTGCTTCGATCGACCTTATTACCAGACTCTTCGATCCGATCAATTCCCTGGGGATGGAATTCCAGAACATCCAGAAAGGGATATCCGGGATCCGGAGGATCGATGAGTTCCTGAATATTCCGGAGGAAACGCCTAAGACCAGGATACTTTCCCGGGCAGAGAGGAAAGGCAGCATTGTATTTGACAGCGTGACTTACGCTTATGAGGACGGACCGGAGGTTATCCGTGACTTCAGTATGACGGTCGGAAGAGGAGAGAGGATCGTACTCATGGGGAGGACAGGGGCCGGCAAGACGACGCTGATCGGGCTGCTGACCGGCCTTCTGACTCCGCTTTCGGGCGATGTGACGATCGGAGGGGTCAGCATACGAAAAGTCTCCGATGAACAGAAAAGAGAGATCTTCGGCTACGTCCAGCAGGATTTCATCCCGCTTCCGGGGACGGTGCTCGACCAGGTAACGATGAAGGACCCCGCGGTGACGGAAGAGATGGCGCTCCGCGGCATAGGGCTCTGCGGATTGATCGATGAGCTGCAGAAGCTGCCGGACGGACTTGACACGGATATCAGGAAAGCCGGACTGTCACAGGGACAGAAGATGCTTCTTCAGATCGCCCGGGCGATCGCCCCGGACCCGGAGATTCTGATCTTCGATGAGAGTACAGCCAGTCTTGATTCCCTGACGGAAAAGCGGATCGACGAGGCGCTTGCCCGGGCGTCCGAAGACAGGATCGTCTTCATCATCTCTCACAGAAAGACGGCCAGATCTTCCGGTGAGAGAGTAGTGAGACTGTAAGACGTCCCGGTTTCCCCAGTACGGAAATATCATGATGTTGGGGGCAAAAGTACCTTTTGCCCCCAAC
>DLFD01000057.1:0-33444 GCA_002482005.1 Lachnospiraceae bacterium UBA7729
AGGAATTTGCAATTGCAAATTCCAAGAGTGCGAAGTGTTATAGGATTGCGAGAGCAGCGAAGCATCTCGTGCGCGGTGCGCGCGCGATTCAGCTGCGAAGCAATCCGCATCATCAGTTGGGGGCAAAAGGGACTTTTGACCCCAACATCATCATATCATATGTGCTGGCGGATAGCAGGATCGAATATCGTGGTCCCTGAGGAAAACCGTAATATGAATGCAGGAAAGGTAAGTTCATGCTCCGCGGCTTCAGGAGATGAAACCCGTCAGCCTCAGCCTGACGGACAGCCGCTTCAGAAATCTCTGATAGACGGCGGCGATCGCGATCACAGATGCCACGCAGAGGAAAAGGTAGAGAGGCCGGGACACTTTCATGATCGGTTTCAGAAGCCCCATGGGCAGTCTCTGCATGATGTAGATCTCAAAAACATGCCTGCCCAGCCAGAAAAGGACCTTGTTGTCGATCCGGATGAATGTGGTGAGAGTCACGAGAGCCGCCACGAACAGCACCGCCGTCACTTCCTTTGCAAGCAGCCAGTGGACCGGATGATGCCGGACGAAACGGATCGCCAGAAGGAGCAGGACCGGCAGCCCCGTCTGCAGGGTCCTGAGAGCGATCCGGCCGGCTCCGGCAGGCAGTTTTTCCCTGCCGCCTTCTCCTGCTGCGCCAGCAGATCCCGCATCCTCAGAAGTCCCGGCGTTTTTCATTTCCCCCTCCCCTGCTCTTCCCATGGGCGTCAGGGCATACAGCATCCCCATCGGATAGCAGAAGATCGTATCATAGAAAACCGAACTGTTTCCTGACCTGATCATGAAAAAGGTGTAGCACAGGGTCAGCAAAAATACCGACCCGGCGACCAGAAGACTGTGTTTCCGGAAGATCAGCATGGACAGGAAAGTGATCAGGTACATGGAAAGGATCGCGAACATATACCAGTTGCTGTTTCCGACTGCCTTGTAGCCGATCAGCGCCAGCAGGACCTGGCTTACCGGAAATGTCTTTCCCCTCAGGATCCTCACTGCCAGGTAGATCAGAACGCTGACATCCAGTGACAGCAGGACCCTCAGGATTCTCTTCGGAAAGGACCTGATATAGTCTTCCTTATGGTCCAGCGAGTACATGATCCCGAATCCGGAATAGAAAAAGAAGGGGGCCACGATCAGCTGAAGGTGCCAGGCATTCAGCTGATAGTAGACCCCGTCCCATGGTCCCTCCGTGTAGTACATGGAAAGGTGCGACAGAAGGACCAGCATCACAAAGATCCCGTTCACGCAGGTGGTCCGCCTGTGGCTCATGTGGTCCCGGTACGCCCCGGCATAATCGATCCGGACGTTCATCAGAGTGATGATCACAGCCACAAGCAGAAGCAGATTCATGTCAGATCAGTTCCTTTCTCCTTGACGTCTCTTTGGCTTCTCAGCCCTTTTCTTCTGTCTTCGGATAGCCGACGACCTTCTCCAGGGCATTCAGAATGTTCTCATATCCCGTGCATCTGCACAGGTGTCCGGATATGAGCTTCCGGAGTTCTTCTCTGGTGTATCTTCTTCCGGAATCCACCAGCTCCACGCCTGTCATGATCAGGCCCGGCGTACAGAATCCGCACTGAACAGCCGCCTCATCGATGAAGGCCTGCTGGACAGGGTTCAGTTCCCCGCTCCTGCCCTTGAGTCCTTCGACGGTCAGGATGTGTTTTCCCTCTGCCCACATGGTCAGATACAGACAGGAATCCACGCAGGTCCCGTCCACCATGACGGTGCATGCGCCGCATTCGCCGACGCCGCAGCCTTTCTTGACACTGGTAAGGTTCAGACGGTTCCTGAGAGTCTCAAGAAGACTCTCTCTCGGATCGACGGCAAGCTCCTGCTCCACGCCGTTAACGGTCATATGTACGATCGCAAGCATTACTGGTCACCGCCTTTCTTATCTGTATCTCTGATCACCTGGCCGGTCTGCCCGTTCAGGACCTCTCCGTCCTTCTTGTAGACTGGCATCTCCTTTTCTTCCGGATGCTCTGCCTCCCAGACCTGTCCTCCGGCCTCTCCCATCTCATCGAGCTCTACCGGCGAGAAATAGGACGCGCCAGGGGTTCCTTTCCCGGTCCCGCGCAGGATTGCCTGCTCCAGGGCTCTCCTGGCCATCTCTTTGATCAGCTGGATACGGAAATCCCTGGAAGCTCTCCAGGAGTCTCTCGGACTTACTTCTTCCAGAACATGCTCCGCGATCAGATCATAGATCTTCGGATCATCTGCTTTCATACCGGTCAGCAGCTTTTCGGTGTTCCTGCAGCGGGTCGGGGTCGGGGCCGCGACCGCGTACCCGATGCAAACGTCGCCGAGAACATAGCCCGCGCCCGGAAGAAAACCGGAGCCGGATGCCTCTTCAGACGACGAGACGCCTGCTGCTTTTTCTGCTCCAGGGTCCGCTTCCAGCTTCACTCTCACGCAGCATCCGAGAGTTGCGATCTCCATGGATTTTCTCTTGCCGTACTTGATGTAGCAGCCAGACCATCCGATATAGTCTTCCGGCTTCACCAGGATCGCGATCAGGACCTCCTCCCTCTTCCGGACGGTGCGTCCCGGACCTGTGTAGAATTCCGTGACCGGCACTTCCCTCGAGCCGTCCGGTCCCTGAAGGACCAGCCTTGCGTTCAGAGTCTGCATGGTCGCCGCGGAATCTGCCGATGTCGCGCCGTTGCAGAGATTTCCGCCTATGGTTCCCATGCTGCGGATCTGAGGTCCGCCGACCGTGTCGACAGCCTCGCCCAGATAAGGAAGACTCTCCCTGATGATCGGATCATTCGTGATGTCCGTAAAGCACGTCGCCGGCCCGATCACGATCGTCCCGTCCGTCGTCCGGTCCACGCCATGAAGCTCCGGGATCTCGTGGATGCTGACGAGGTCACAGCCAGCGCCCTTGCCCGCGCGAAGCTTGACCAGCACATCGGTGCCGCCCGAGATGACCATCGCATTCGGATCCGCGGCCAGATGAGCGACCGCGTCCCCGGCCGACTTCGCCTCGTAGAATTTCTCAATATCATACATAGCTGTATCCGCCTTTCTGTAAGATACCCGATCTTTCAGCCAGTTTTCATCCGCCGCGAGCGGCTCTCCGCACCCTTTCCGGACATGTGCGCCGCGCCGCCCTGCACCAGGCGGAGGCTCAGATCAGACCGTGTTCCCTGAACGCCGCCACAAGTCTCTGCTGGGTCATCGGGATCCGGTCCATGGAGACACCGGTCGCGTTCAGGATCGCATTGCGGATAGCCGGTGCGACCGAGATGATCGGCGGCTCGCCGAGAGCCTTGTTGCCGTAAGGTCCCATCGGGTCGTCCATCTCAAGGAAGATTGCCTTGAGGTCCGGCACATCCATCGCGGTCGGGATCTTGAAGTCGAGCAGGTTGTTGTTGAGCGGTCTGCCCTTCTCGTTGTAGAGCAGCTCCTCAGTCAGGGCGTAGCCGATTCCCATCGCCATGCCGCCGTGTACCTGAGCTTCCGCCAGCTGCGGGTTCAGAAGAGTTCCCGAATCATGCACATTGACAAGGTGATCGATCCTCACTTTGCCGTAGCGCATATCGACCGTGATGTCTGCAAATGTGCATCCGGAAGCGAATGTGTTCTCCTTGCAGTGATTGGTCACCTCTGCGGTGATGTGCTCGGAGCGGTCAAGCGAATAAAATGCGGTCTCGGCCAGGTCCTTCAGGGAAAGGAGGACTTTGCCGGGCCTCGCGAAGATCTTGCCGGTGTCGCGGAGGATCGACCACTTTCCGGATGGAAGATCGTCGATATCCCACTTCTTCATATCGGCGCCGAGCCAGTCTCTGTAAACACCGTTCTCATCCCTCGAGCCATCCGGGATGTAGCCGTAGCCGTTGCCTGCGGATAGGTCGGTCTGAACTTCCGCGCCATCGAGCGGGATCCGCTCGCAGATGTTATTGTCATGGATCATCAGCTCGCTGACCGGAAGCTTCAGCATATAAGACGCGTAATCCAGGATCCTGTTCCTCAGCTCCAGTGCGCACTTCTTGACGGCTTTGCCCGTGACAAAGGACTGACGCGAAGCATAGGATCCAGTGTCAAAGGGAGCAAGGTCGGTGTCCTGCGTGGATACGATATAGACCCTGTCCGGTGTGATTCCGGTAGTCTCCGCCGCCATCTGGGTGAAGACGGTATCGGCTCCCTGGCCGATCTCGGTCGCTCCAAGTTCGACCTGGATCGATCCGTCCTGATTGAGGACCATGCGGGCGCTGGAAGTCTCAAGGGAGATTGGGTACACGCCGACCTTGTAGAGGAAGATCGACATGCCGACGCCATGGCGGATCGGGCCGGTCTGGTCTGCGTAAGCCTTGCGCTTCTCATCCCAGTGGATGTACTCGGCGCCTTTCTTCATGCACTCCTTCATAGAGTAAGAATAATAGGTGATGCCATTGGCCGGATCGGAGAAGCCAGCTCCGACACAATTGTCCATGCGGAACCTCAGAGGGTCGAAACCCTCCTTATGACAGATATCGTCAACCTGGCAGTCCGCGAACCATACCGCCTGTGGAACACCGTAGGCACGCATCGCGCCTCCTGGGGCACAGTTGGTATAGACCGTGGAGATGTCCGCCCGGCTGCCGTATTCATCGTGGTAAAGATTCCGGTACACCCCCATGGAACCTGCCGCGACCGCATGGCCATGGGAGGCATAGGCTCCCTTGTTCGCCAGGGCGTCGATCTCGCGGGCGAGCAGCTTCCCGTCCGTCGTGTAAAGAGCTCTGGTCTTTGCATGGATCGCATGTCTTGTTCTGGTCTGGGAGATGCATTCCTCCCTGCTCATATCCATCGAGACAGGACGTCCGCCGCAGACGATCGAAAGATAAGCATTCAGCGGTTCATAGAGGATATCCTGCTTGTTGCCGAAGCCGCCGCCGATATAAGGCTTGATCACACGGACTCTGCCGACCGGCCAGCCAAGCGCCTGGGCGATGACACGGCGCATAATATGCGGGATCTGGGTGGATGCAGTGACGGTCACCTTGCCGTTCACGTCGACATAAGCCCAGCTGGTGCATGGCTCCAGATGGCAGTGGGAGATGCGCGGCGTCTGATACTCGCCCTCAACTTCATGCACATGGGCTGCCCCATACTTCTTTATGGCCTCTTCTTTCGCCTTCTCATAATCGAAATCCTTCGATTTGAACGAAGTGTGTACCAGCAGGTTGGTCGGTCTCAGATCCGGATGGAGCGGGGTCGCGTCCGGCTTTAAGGCATCCTCCGGCTCTGTGAAGGTCGGATATTCCTTGTACTCGATCTTCAGCAGCCTCTCCGCTCTCTCGCAGGCGACATTGTCGACGCCGACGATCGCCGCGATCTCATCTCCGTAGAGACGGACGCGCCGGGTCAGAAGCTTCCGGTCCGCGATATCCTGATGGGCTTCCTCGACGCTCCATGGATGGCCCGCGGTCGGGAACTGGATATCCGGCACATCGAAACAGGTAACGATCTTCACGACGCCCGGGACCTTCTCCGCCTCGCTTATATCGATCGAGACGACTTCTCCGTTGGCGATCGCCGCATGGACAACATGCCCGATCAGGGCGTCTTTCGGACACAGATCGTTCGCGTACTTCGCCTCGCCGGTCACCTTTCCGTAGGCATCGACACGCTTCATGCTCTTACCGACAACCTCCATAGTCTTACACCTCCCGCACAATGCATCGAAGTTCATCGATGAGTATTGTAATCTGGTCTTCCGTATTATAGTGTGAGAACGATGCTCTCACGATTCCTCTGTTCTCCGTTCCGAAGAAACGGTGGATCAGCGGTGCACAGTGGCCGCCCGCCCGGACCGCGATCTCTCTGCCGCGCCAGAGCTGGTCAGCGATGTCTCCCGCATCGAATCCCCTTACATTAAATGACACGGTCGGCAGGCTTTCTTCTGCATATGGGTCTCCGTAGAGCCGTATCGCTTCGCTGAAACCATCCGGCCCCCTTCTTCTGTCTTCCGAATAACACAGTTTGTCTTCCGTATTGATTGCTTCTATTCCTTCAAGAAACTGCTGCTTCAGCCTCATCTCAGATCTGCGCCACTCTTCCCTCTTTCCGTCTGAGTATATCAGCGCCGCGTGCAGTCCGGCAATCGAATGAGCGTTCTGGGTCCCGGCTTCCAGATGAGCAGGCATATCCTCCGGCATAGTCTCCAGAAATGTCTTAATGCCGGAGCCTCCGACCATGATGGGATCGACGAAAACGCCGCGCCTGACGATGATCGCACCTGTCCCCTGCGGTCCCATCAGACCTTTGTGCCCGGATATGCACAGGATATCGATCCCATCCTTCTCCATATCGATGGGAAGGATCCCCGCCGTCTGGGCTGCATCGACGATCAGGAGGCTTCCGTACTCCCGGCAGAGCCGGCTGACCGCTCCGAGGTCGATGACATTGCCGGTCACATTGCTGCCATGGGCAAGTGCCGTGATGATCCTCGGTTCAGCCTTGTCGGCAGACACTCCGGCTGTGCATGTCCGCCCGGAAGCGTCTCCCCGGATCTTCATCAGGATTCTTCGATAATCATCGATGTCAAACGTCCCGTTTCTTTTCAGCCCGGCCAAGCGGACATTCACCCCTCTGGCCTTCAGACGGTATGCCGGCCTCAGCACGGAGTTGTGCTCCGCAAGGCTGACGATCAGATGGTCTCCCGGCCCGAGTCCCTGTCCGAAGATCGCCTCATTCAGAGCCTGGGTAGCGTTCATCGTGAACGAAACACAGTCAGGGCCATCCGCGCCGAACATCTGTGCCAGCTGCAGCCTTGTCTCAAAGAGGCAGCGGTCCGCTGAAAGAGATGCGTCATATGCTCCCCTCGAAGGGTTGCCGAACGCATCGATAGCCTTCGATACTGCTTCCCGCACGCATGCCGGACGGTAATATGATGTTGCCGCGTTATCAAGATAGATCATGGCTGCCTCCTTTCCGACAGGGTCTGTCTGCTCAGGCTTCCCCCTGCTCTTCGATATCCTTTGCTGCTGCAAAGTGGATCAGCTCTGTCAGAACAGCCCCGCCGATCGCTCTTGCCTTGTCCGAGATCCGGAAGCAATTGTCATGCTCCGATACACGCGGATCGATATCGGCGATCTTGAAACCCTCCGGAACCATATAGCCATCCCGGATCATCCCCCGGAGAAGCCCTGTGAAAGCGGCTCTGACCGGAACAGCCGCCGGAAAGACCTCCGCGATCACCTGGCCCTCCTCGACGATATCCCCGATCTGAGAATGGACTCTGATGGTCCCTGCCGCCGGGCTGTGGATGACACGGTCTGCCGCATGTCCCGCGATCATACCTGGCGTCCCGGTATTGGCCAGAGCGCTCCCTTCCGTGATGGCACGTCCCAGATTGTGGCCGCGCATGGTCTCGATGACCACATCGCAGTCGAGACCGGCCGTAAATCCCGGGCCCAGCGCTATGACAAGAGGCGCCATGTCCTTCCTGGTACCAAGATTCTTCTTGGCCAGGATGGCATCGACCACACAGATAAGGAAAAGATGACGTCCGCCGCCCTGCAGGGTCGTCAGACCAGTGTCCCAGTCGGCATAGGCCTCCTCATTGTGAAGAATATCACGGATCGCATTGCCGTCCGGGTCGACCATCATGGCGATCCCATCCTGAAAAAGCAGGTATTCCGCCTCATCCAGATTGTGAGCGAGCGTCACGGTGATGTCCTCGACCGTCGCGCTGCCCTCGTAGACTGCCTCCGACAAGGCGACTGTTCTGCGGATGGCGCTCGGATGGTCCGACTCCAGGACCAGGACCGGGAAGCCTGCTCTTCTCAGCGCCCTGATCGTTCCCGTCGCAATGTCTCCGCCGCCTCTCACGATCACAAGCTGATCTGTAACCATATATAACCTCACGGGCCGGCTGCCGCGCCAGCCCAGCTTTCTTTCCGTATTTTCACACATCGGGCCGGCTGCCGCGCCAGCCCAGCTTTCTTTCCGTATTTTCACACGTCCGGCCGGCGCAGAACCAGCCGGATGTTCCGTCATCAATACCTGATACCTTCTGTTTCTCTGTCAGGAAGTGACAACGATATGATCTTCCTGATCCGTCACTTCCCCGATCAGATTGCAGGGAAGTCCAAGCGCTTTCATATCTGCCAGCACTTCATCCGCGACCTTGTTCGGGACCGCGGCAAGCAGTCCGCCGGAAGTCTGCGGGTCAAAAAGCAGCTCCTCCTGCCAGAAGGAAGCCTTGCGGAATTCCACCAGACTGCCAAGATGATTACGGTTGCGCTGTCCGTTGGCGGTGATGAAGAAGTCTTCCTCTACAAATTCCGGCACTCTGCGGAAGTACGGGACCGCACTCGTGTGTACCACAGCCCCGAAGCGGCCACGCAGAGTCCGGTCGGCGGATCCAGATGCCGCCGCCGGCACATGTTCCGACTGATCCGGGGGCTCCGGACCCGATTCTCTTTTTTTGAGCCCAAGCATCTCGGACAGGTGTCCGAGAAGAGAGAAGCCTGTCACGTCCGTACACGCATGGACTTCATACTTCGAAAGGACTTCCGCGGCATATCTGTTGAGGGTCGTCATGGACCGGATCGCTTCATCCATGCTTGCCGGGTCCGCCGCCTTCACTCTTCCGGCTGTACAGACGATCCCGGTCCCGAGCGGTTTTGTCAGGATCAGGCGGTCGCCTGCCTGCGCCCCTACGTTCGTCAGGACCTTCCCGGGATCGATGATCCCGGTGACGGAAAGACCATACTTCACATCGTTATCATTGATGGAATGGCCTCCGCAGAGGGAAGCCCCTGCTTCCGCCACTTTCTCTGCTCCGCCCTGCATGATCTTCCCGAGGATATTGAGGTCCCAGCTCTGGGGGAAACAGACGATATTGAGAGCCGTCACCGGATGTCCTCCCATGGCCCACACATCGGACATGGCATTCGCTGCGGCGATCTGTCCGAAAAGATACGGATCATCCACCATCGGAGGAAAGAAATCCAGTGTCTGGACGATCGCCTTGTCCTCGCTGACGCGATAGACTGCTGCGTCATCATTCGTCTCGAATCCAACCAGGAGGTCAGGATCCCTTTTCTGCTTCGGCAGGCGGCTGAGCACCCGTTCCAGGATATCCGGACCAAGCTTGGCAGTGCACCCGCCGCCCTTGCAGAACTCTATGTTTTCCATAACTTTATCTTTCTCTCAGCATATGCTTGTGTTTTCTCAGGCTCTGCGTCAGTCAGACAGAATATCTGACTGACAGTTTCTGCAGATGCTTACGCCTGCAGACAGATCAAACCCTTCCCTGGCCGGCGGACTTGTCAGCAGGGCTTCACGACTCTTGCTGCCGTAGTCAGTGCTTCCGTGATCTCATACATATTGGTCACTCCGCCGATCCGGAGTCTGTCTTCCAGATGCTGGAATTTCAGGCAGGTGCCGCAGGTGACGATCTCAGCGCCGGACTTTTCAAGCTCTTTCAGGTCCTCCAGAGACTCGGAGCCTTCGCAGGTCAGCTTTGCTCCGCCGTTATAGAAGATGATCTTCTTCGGGACTTCGTCTTTCTTGGACAGTGCATAGATAAAGCCCTTCAGAAGGACTCTGCCAAGCTCTTCCTCCGGCTCTCCCATATGATCAGAGGAGATCACAACGATATAGTCCTTAGAGACAGCTGCTGCAGGAAGATCGCATGCCTGATAATCATTCTCATCAAAAGAAGTCTTCCCCTTGCTCAGAAGTTCTTTCGCAGCCTCGGTAACGGTCATATGGACCCTGTATTCCGTATTCGAGACCTTCTCCATCTCGTAAGCATACTTTCTCTGGTCCGCAAACTTCTTCAGATTCTGGGCAGAGATCTCATTGTCGACGATCGTCTCTATGACTTCTCCGACACCAAGCGGCTCGATTGCTTTCTTGGTCTCCACGATCGGGATCGGGCACTGCTTTCCTCTTTCATCAAGTGACAGCATATTACATATCCTCCTGTTTATTATTTTCTCTTCCGGCTGTCCCGGGACCTTCCAGGATAGCCGGCAAGGTCCAATTGCGTTTGTTATAAAGTGAAATTTCCAATCCGGGTAACACAGATGCAGGCTCAAAGTGTATTTGCAGTCACGGCTGAGCTTGCATAGACGGCCGCTCCCACCGGCAGTCCGCCATCATTGGCGTGGAACATCGGGTTATGCCATGCGTAGAGCGGCTCGCCCTCCGTCCCGGAACCGACCCAGTAGAGGTAAGACGGGACCTTATCCATGATGACCGCGAAGTCTTCGCTTGCCAGAGTCGGAGTCGCATGAACACAGTTCTCTTCTCCTACGACCGCCGCCGCTGCCTTATGGGCGATCTCCGTCATCTCCGGCGAGTTGTAAGCAACCGGGAGGACCTCCCTGTACTCGATCTCCGCCGTGCACTGGTAAGCCTTCGCAGTGCTAAAGACGATCTCCTCGAGACGGCTGACCTCCATATCCTTGGTCTTCTGGCTCAAAGATCTGACGCAGCCGGTCATGCGGACGCTGTCCACGATCAGATTCTCGACCGAGCCTCCGTTGATGGAGCCGATCGTCAGGATGGCGTTCTCCATCGGATCGACGTTCCTCGATACGATCGTCTGAAGCGACTGGATCACAGCTGCCGCGCAGACGATCGGGTCGATGCAGAGATGCGGCATGGCTCCATGCCCTCCCTTGCCGTGGATCGTGATCACGAAGTTGGTCTTCGCGCTCATGAGTCCGCCTGTCTGGATGACGACCTGGCCGGTCTTTACTTCCGGCCGGTTGTGCATCGCAAAAAAATATCTCGGATGGATGATATCAAAAAGGCCTGCATCGACCATCTGTTTGCAGCCGTCTGTCGTCTCTTCCGCCTCCTGAAACAGGAAGTCGACGGTCCCCGGAACCTCGTCCCGGTTTCTGGACAGGATCATCGCCGCCCCGAGCAGCGATGCCGTATGGAAGTCGTGGCCGCAGCCATGCATCTTTCCCGGACAGGTCGACTTCCATGGGCTCTCGTAAGCCTCAGTCTGAGGCAGTGCATCGATATCAGCTCTCAGCCCTGCCTCTGCCCCCGGTTTTCCGCCGACAAGTCTTGCGACGACACCGGTCTTCACGGCCGAAGTGTCCGGCAGCTCCAGGATCTCGATTCCCGGAAGCCCTGACAGAACTTCTCTGATCTTCCTGGTTGTCTCAAATTCCTCATGGGAAAGCTCCGGATGCATGTGGAGATCACGCTTGATCTCCAGAACCCGCTTTGCTTCCTCCTCTGTCAGATGCAGATCCATGATATTTTTTCCTCCCCGTATCCATGATGCGTGTGCCAAAAGTCCCTTTTGTCACACGCTTTGACGCACGGCTTGCTTCGCTGCTGAATCGCGCACGCACCGCGGACGCACACTAGAAGCACAGAAATCTTTGATTTCGTTGTGCTTCTGCGTACAAAGTAAGCGTCTCGCGCACCGCGCACGAGATGCTACGCAGCTCCTGCAATTCTCCCTCCAGGTTCGGGCTTCTCTGGTGCTTCGCACCAGCCGTAATCAAAGCCAGAACTCCGGCAGTCCCCTCTTCAGGTACTGTCCGCGGTTTTCCTTCACGACCTTGCCGTCTTCCGCGACCAGCTCGCCTCTCAGATAGACCTTCCCGATCGCTCCCTGAAGCTTCATGCCTTCCAGCGGTGCATAGTCACACTTCGAGACCTGCGTCTTCACGGTGACAGTTCTTTCGGCAGCCGGGTCCAGGACCACGATGTCGGCATCGGAGCCTTCCCTCAGGACGCCCTTCCTCGGGTAGAGGCCATAGAGCCTTGCGGGGTTCTCAGCAAGAAGCTCACACATTTTCTCCTTGGTGATGCGGCCCTTCGCAACGCCTTCCGAATAGATGACGGCCGGCCTCGTCTCCGCACCCGGCATTCCGCCCGGGATCTTCCGGAAGTCATCCTTGCCGAGTCTCTTCTGCTCCACCGTGAAGCTGCAGTGGTCCGTGGAGACGGTCTGGATCTCACCGTCCGCCATGGCCTTCCAGAGGGCTTCCTGGTCCGATCTCTTTCTCAGCGGCGGAGCACATACATACCTTGCCGCTTCGTCAAAGTCGCCGTTATCATACAGGCTGTCGTCCATGACCAGATACTGCGGACAGGTCTCCACGTAGACCTTCTGGCCGCGGCGCCTTGCCGCCCGGATCTCCTCCAGGCCTTCCGCGCAGGTCAGATGCACATCGATGACCGGCTCGTCCGCCACTTCCGCAAGGTGACAGTAGCGCCCGATCGCCTCTGCCTCTGCTGCGGCCGGCCTGGTCAGGTAATGGGAACTGACCTTACCCTTCCGCTCATCGGAAGCGTATTCTTCACGGAGGGCATCGATCAGGCCGCTGTTCTCGCAGTGGCATCCTGTCGTGGTGCCGCATTCCTTCAGCCTCTTCAGGACCTTCAGGATCGTGCTGTCGTCGATCTGGGTATCATAGGTCATATAGATCTTGAACGTCGAAGCTCCGCGGTCGATCATATCCTGAACTTCTGCCGAGATCTGATCGTTCCACTCCGTGATGGTCTGGTGGAAACCGTAGTCGCAGCTGCAGCCCACAGAAGCCTTCTGAAACCAGTTATCGAGTCCTTCGTTCAGTGTCTCGCCCGGATAGGCAGTCCCGAAATCGATGATCGAAGTCGTGCCTCCGGCCACCTCAGCCTTCGTTCCGGAATTGAAATCGTCGATCGTGACCGTCCCTGCCACATGCAGGTCAAAGTGTGTATGAGCGTCGATGAATCCTGGAAATACGAGTTTTCCGGTACAGTCCACGATCTCACACCCCTCTGGCGGCGTGATGTGCGGGGCGATCTTCACGATCTTCTCCCCGTCCGCGAGAAGGTCCGCGCTCCTTGAACCTTCCGGATAGACCAAAGTACCGTTCTGAAACAGGATCATAGCAATGCCTCCTCTGTCTGATCTCTGATAAACACTTGACGGATTCTGTAACCCTGAATACGAAAAAGCCGAGGATCCACCTGCTTCTGCCGCCCTCGGCTTGTCTATACGGAATCCTGATGCGTCATAAAGGTCCGGATTCCTTCATCCTTACACTTACAGAACCCTCTCATAGATTCCTTCTATTCTGATCTTGTTTTTCTCTGCAGCCGCACTGATCGCTTCCCTTGCCTCAGGCGGAGCGCTCCAGGAAAGGCCGCAGCCCGCGCTGATGCTGGTGGGAACGGGGATCATCCTGCCTGGAAGATCTTCCGTCCTGCACACATGCTCCAGAAACATTGCATCCGTGGTGGTTGGAAATGTAAATATGATTCTTTGTTCAGTTTTCACAGTTTCTACGTCCACATTGCTGAAAATTTGTAAAATCTCTTGACAATATTTTAGCACCCGCTAGAATCATTTGCAACAAATGCATGGCTGATTCTGTATAAACAAGTTTTGTTCTGTTATGCTATAATCTATGCAAAGAATGCGGCGCAGCTTCCGGAAAGTTCCGAAGGCCAGGCGGCAGATCCGCTCTCCGGCATCTTCCCAGGACCCGGACTTTGCAAAAAAGCCGTAATATTACAAGAAGGAGGCACAGGCTTTATGGAACATATGGATAAGAGAACTCTCAGCCGCGTGATCGATGCGGCAATGCACAGGATCCCCGCCGATCTGGTCATCTACAACTGCAAAGTCGTTGATGTCTTTACGGGAACGGTCCGGCCGGATTCCATAGCGATCACTGACGGACTGATCGTCGGTTTCGGAGACGATTACAGAGGCCAGGAAGAATACGATGCAAAAGGCGCTTACGCGGCGCCAGGTCTGATCGATGGTCATATCCACATCGAATCCACCTACACTTCCCCGGAGGAATTCGGCCGCATGGTCGTCCCGCATGGAACGACGACCGTCATCGCCGACCCGCATGAGATCGTTAATGTATACGGGCTTGAGGGTCTGAATTACATGATCCGCGCTGCAGCCAAGACGGAGCTCTCCGTCCGCTACATGATCCCGAGCTGTGTCCCGGCGACTCCCTTCGAGGATTCAGGGGCTGTCGTCAATGCATTTGACATGCAGTGGCCTATGCAGGACAGACATGTACCGGGTCTTGGGGAATTCATGAACGTTCCGGGAATCCTGAACAAGAATGACGATGATCTGAACAAGCTTCTCGTCGCCCTGTCCATGCACAAGGTGATCGACGGTCACAGTCCGGGACTTGACGGCGCCGGACTGAATGCCTATGCGGCCGCCGGAGTCAGGACAGACCATGAGTGCACGACGGTAAAAGAGATGGAGGACAGGCTGGAGCGCGGCATGTACGTCCAGCTGAGGGATGGTTCCGCCTGCCATGATCTTGAGAACCTGATCCCAGGCGTGACGCCTTACAACTACCGCAGATGCATCCTCTGTTCGGATGACCGGCAGCCGAAGACGATCCTGTCGGAAGGGCACATTGACAGCCATCTGAGAAAACTGGTAAAGGCCGGCATCGATCCTGTCATGGCGATCTGCATGGCAACCCTGAATGCAGCCGAGTGCTATAAGCTCGAAGACCGCGGCGCCATCGCCCCTGGCAGGCGCGCCGACATCGTCCTCTTTGACAATCTGAAAGATTTCGGCGTGAAGACCGTCTTCATCGAAGGAAGCAAAGTCGCAGAGGCTGGGAAGTACCTGCTCGAATACGAGAAGGCCCCGATCTTCTCGGTCAGAGGCTCCATGCATGTAAAGCCGTTTAAGATCGATGACCTGAAGATGCACCTGAAGAGCGACTATGTGAAGACGATCGAGATCATCCCAGGAGGGATAAGGACCAGGGAGGCAGATATCCATGTCAGGCTGAGCAAGGAAGGAGACTTTGTCTTCGAGCCGGATAAGGATGTCGCCAAGATCGCCGTCCTGGAACGCCATCACAACACCGGAAAGATCGGCCTGGGTCTGCTCAGAGGCTATGGGATCAGGAAGGGTGCCGTCGCCCTTTCTGTCGCCCATGATTCCCACAACATCATCTGCGTCGGTGTCTCCAATGAAGAGATGGATGCCGCGATCCGTGCTCTCATCGACCAGGAAGGCGGCTTCGTCCTTGTGAAGGACGGCAAAGTTCTGGCTTCTCTGCCTCTTCCGATCGCAGGCCTGATGAGCGACAGGAGCGGCGAAGAAGTTGCCGCAGCTCTGAAAGTCCTCCATGACACTGCGTACGATACGCTCGGTGTGAGCCATGATGTCGAGCCGATCATGACCCTGTGCTTCATGTCCCTGATCGTCATCCCGGACATCAAGATCACCGACCGCGGCCTCTTCGACGTGAAGAAGTTTGAATTCACTTCCACCGAAGCTGACCCGCAGGAAGTAAGCTGACATCATCGTGCCGGGAAGGGCTGAAGATGAGCCAGGAAGACGTCTGTGCGCCTCCTGCTCAGCTCCTGCCCTCCCCGGCAGCTGGTATCAAAGTACGCAAAAAGGCCGCCAGTGGCGGGCTTTTTGCATGCTTCTCACAGCTGATAGTCGATATCTTCCACAAATCTTCTCTCTATGTAGTACAGGTACGTATCCCACGGCCTTTTCCGGATGATCTTCATCGCTCCGTGGTCTCCCCGTATGGACAGGATGTCTCCCGCGACGCCGTACCGGGTCAGGCGGAACGCTCCGGGGACTGTCTTCGTCACTTCTTTCTCATTGCGGTACGCCATGCAGCCGTATGTCTTCCCCGAACAGATGAATTCCCGCACGAACCGCGCGGTCTCCTCCGGCGCCAGGAACGGCATATCCGCAGCGAAGAAGACGACCGCCTGTGTCCTTGCCGCAAGCGCCGCTCTCGTCCCGATCCGGATGGAGGAAGTGATCCCTTCCTTCGCCTGTCCGTTGTAAAAGGCTTTCAGGTTCGGAAGATGCTTGGATGCGGTAAAGTCCATGATCTCCGGATATCTCGTCACCACATCGATGTTCAGGTTCAGATGATACTGCCTCAGGATCTTTGCCGCCAGGATCATGCTGTTGAGGGCGTACTGAAACAGCTTCTCCCCACTGTATTCTTCCAGAAGTTTGTTCTTCACGCACGAATACCTGCGTCCGAAGCCGGATGCCATCAGGACAAATGTTACATCCGCCACATCTCCGCCGTCCCCGAACCGATAGAGATCACTCAGGACATAGCTCATCTTCACCTCAGGGTGAGTCGCCCGGATCGGCCTTATATAGTAGTTCAGGGCGATCTCCCTCAGGTGGTCCTCCGTCAGAAGTGTATTTTCCGGGATCCACCGGTCGTACACCTGCCTGTAATGCTGGCAGACTGCCAGCGGAGACCGGCCGACTGCTGCCCTCCCCATGACTACAACAACACTGTCAGCCTCTTTCGGGATCACAGGCTCATTGCCGAACGGGATCTTGGCAGGCATCCCGTGACTTCCGTCTGCTTCAGCAAAAACATAATCATATCTTCGGCAGAGATCGCGGAAAGCTTCCGGACTCACCGGAGACAGCTTTCCATCCTCCCGGGGGATCCCATAATAATCGACTCCCCCGAGACGGATGACAGGTTTTTTCTCATCTCCGTCCCAGTCAGAATGAAGTCCGTATACCACACAGGGATTGTAGATATGTGTTGTGGTCGTGACCGCTACTGTCCTGCCTTCGCGCACCAGTTTCCGAGAATTTTTATCAATATATGTGCTTTTTCCTCCCGCTCCGACAACTGCGATCACCTTTCCCCGCCTGTTTCCTCTGCCCTGCCCCGGCATTCCCTGTCCGGCTGTGATCTGGCTGTTTCGCTGTTTTCTCTGCCTGGGGTAATAGGAAATATTTTTTCTTCTGCGAGTATTGCTCATCGATTTCAGCTCCTTCGGGAAAAGCAGTTTATTGATCCGATAATAGCATAAAAAAGAGCGTTTGCGACAAAAATTAAGCAAGCGCTCTGACTATTGCCAATTAATAATTATGTTGGCAAAACAAATTATTTCTCTGTTTCCAGGGAAATTTATCTTTTACCTGACACTTCCGATCTTATCAAGGACTGCGTCCCGGATCTTCCCGTTCACCGAATCGGCTTCCGCCTTCGATGCCTGCTTTGTGTAGAAATAGAACTTGATCTTGGGCTCGGTCCCGGATGGACGCACCGCAAACCAGCTGCCGTTCTCAAGGAAGAAGCGAAGAACATTGGACGGAGGGATATCCTCAAAGCCGTCCTTGTAGTCGATCACCTTATCGACCTTGTATCCTGCGACCTCGGCCGGAAGGTTTGCACGCAGCCAGGTCATCATGCGGCCGATCCGCTCGGCGCCTTCGACGCCCTTCAGAATGATGTTCGGCTCAAGCTCGGAATACCAGCCATACTGCCTGAAGAGCTCTTCCAGCTCCTGCCAGAGAGTCCTGCCCTGTTTTTTATAGTAAGCGGCAGCCTCCGCCACCAGCATCCCGGCTGAGATTCCGTCCTTGTCGCGGATCTTTGGGCATGCCGCGTAGCCGACCGATTCCTCATAGCCGAACAGATACCGATAACCCATCTTCTCGACCTCCGGGATCCGTCCGCATATGTTCTTGAAGCCGGTCAGCGACTCGAACATCCTGACGCCGTAAGCCCTTGCGATCTCGGTCGACATCGTCGATGTGACGATGGATTTGACCATGGCACCGTTCTCCGGAAGAGTCCCCGCGTCCCTGTGTCCCTCCAGAATATAGTTGACAAGAAGGTATCCGGTCTGATTGCCGTTCAGCGGGATATAGGTCCCGTCATCCGCAAGCAGTTCGATCGCAAAACGGTCGGAATCCGGATCGGTCGCCATCAGCAGCTCCGCCCCGAGCTTCTTCCCGAGCTCTTCCGACAGACGGAAAGCCTTCGGGTCCTCCGGATTCGGATAGCCGACCGTCGAAAAGTCCGGATCCGGGTCCTTCTGCTCCGGTACGATATGGAAGTTCTGAAATCCGCGATCCGCCATCATGGTGGAGAATGGCAAAGATCCGGCGCCGTTCAGCGGGGTATACACTATCGGGATGGAGAGGTCCAGCTCGTCGCCGCTGTGGATCGCGAGCCCTTCAACCTCATCCAGATACATGCGGTCATACTCCGGACCGAGAACAGTGATCATACCCCTCTTCTTCAGTTCCTCTACATCCCCTCTGCGGATTCCGGTGAAGTAGTCGACCTTCTCGATTTCCTTCATCATCCCATCGGCGATCGTCGAACTAACCTGGCATCCGTCTTCCCAGTAAGCCTTGTATCCGTTATATTCCTTCGGATTGTGGGAAGCGGTGATATTGATCCCGGAGATCGTATGCAGTTTCCTGATCAGGAAAGCCAGCTCAGGAGTAGGCCGAAGGTCCGGAAATGTGAATACGCGGATCCCTGCTTCCGCCAGGATCCCTGCCGCCAGTTCGGAGAATTCCTTTGAGAAGTGTCTCGGATCGTGGGCGATGATGACCCCCTTCTTCATCGCCTCCTCACCCTGCATGCGGATGTAGCTGGCGATTCCCTGAGTCGCGCGTCCCACGGTCAGCTCGTTCATGCAGTTGGTCCCTGCTCCGACGATTCCCCGAAGTCCGGCAGTCCCGAACTTCAGGTCCTGGATGAAGCGTTCCCGGATCTCTTTTTCGTCCCCCTCGATCTCAGAAAGCTGAGCGCGGAGCGGGCTGCCATCCGGAAGCTTCTCCTTCCAGATCCTGAATCTTTCCTGATAATCCATTGCTATTCCTCCTTTTCAAGGTGCAGGATGCTCCCCTGCATCTGATATTTCTTCCGTCTCAGGAGACGTCAGGACAGCCTGTTCAGCAGCCCCATCAGTCCCTCCTGGATATCCTGGTATGCGGCGTCAAAATCCTCCGTGTACCAGGGATCTTCGATCTCCTTGTCAGAGCCCGCAAACGAAGCGAGCCTGAAGATCTTATGGTCCGGGTCGCTCCCGACTATATATCGGATATCATCGATATTCCTGTCATCCATCCCGATCAGGTAATCAAAGCGATCATAATCATCCCAGGTCATCTGCCTGGCAATATGGTCTCCGACCGGAACGTTCATATCTGTAAGCTTCTCTTTCGCCGCCGGATAGATCTCCGCATCGGGCCTTGGCCTCGAAGTGGATGCAGAATCGATGACGAAATCCCTGCTTCTCCCCAGGCTGTCCACCATAGTCTGCAGCATATACTGTGCCATCACGCTGCAGCAGATATTCCCGCTGTCAATAAAAAGAATCCTTTTCATCATAATCTAGCCTCGATTCGTGTTATCCCCGCTCCAGGAGCGCCACGACTTCAAAGTGCTCCGTTCCAGGGAACAGATCCACGCCGCAGAGCTTCTGTACCCTGTAGCCAGCCATCTGCAGAGGCTGCAGGTCCCTCACCAGAGAAGTAGCCTTGCAGGCGATATAGACGATCCTCTTCACTCCGAAACCGATGATCTTCGGCATCGCCTTCGGGTTTACCCCTTCCCTGGGCGGATCCAGAACGATCATGTCCGGCTTCTCCTCCAGCTCATCGACGACCTTCAGAACGTCGCCGCTTAGAAAGGAGCAGTTTGCAAGTCCGTTCAGCTCTGCGCTTGCCCTTGCGCTCTGCACGGCCTCCGGAACGATCTCAACGCCGGTCACATGAGCCGCTGCCGGTGCCAGCACCTGAGCGATCGTCCCGGTCCCGCTGTAAAGATCAAACACGACCTTATCCTTCGTTTCCCCGATGTAGGAACGGACCGTGTCGTAAAGGACCTCCGCCCCTCTCGAGTTGGTCTGGAAAAATGAGAATGGCGTGATGTGAAAAGTCAGCCCGAGGAGCTTCTCCGTGATCACATCGCTTCCCCAGAGGATCTCTGTCCCGCCATTGTTGATCGCATCGGCGACACTGTCATTCGTTGTATGCAGGATCCCGGCGATCTTTCCGTTCAGCTTCAGTCCGAGAAGACGATCCTTCAGAACCTCCAGGTCCGGAGATGCCTGGGAGGTCGTCACCAGATCGACCAGGATCTCCCCGGTCGCCCTTGCCCTTCTCACCAGCAGGTGTCTGAAATATCCGGTATGCGCAACTCTGTGGAAGTGGCCAAGCCCTGTCTCTCTTGCCCAGGCAAGCACACAGTCCAGGACCTGATGGTAATCTTCATCCACGATCCGGCAGCCGTCCACTGTGATGATGTCGTAGAAGCTTCCCTTGGCATGCAGACCAAGCTGCAGTTCTCCGCCCTTCTCCATGTCGCCGAATGAGAATTCCATCTTGTTGCGGTAGGCCGGGTGATCGGGGCTGGCCTTCAGTCCCTCAAACCAGGATGGACGGGTATCATCCTTTAGCCCTTCACCTGCTCCCTGACCGCCTTCCTGCTTCACAGCCGGCTGAAAAAGTCTCAGGATCTGGCCCTCCTTCAGTCTCAGCTGGTCCTCATAGGAAAGAGTCCTGTAGCTGCAGCCGCCGCAGCGTCCGTAATGCGGACAGTCCGGCGCGATCTCCTGCCCGGAATGCTCCAGTACATCGAGAAGCATCGCTTCGCATCTGTGAGAATTCTTCTTCGTGATCCTGTAGCGGACCTTCTGGCCGGGAAGGGCATCCTTGACCCTGACCTCCCGGTCGCCCGACAGGACGATCCCACGTGCAGGATAATCCGTGCGAAGCACATTTCCCTCTGATATATCTCCTTTTTTCAAGCAATCTCCTCCTGAAAACACCCGGTCCGTCCTGAGACTTCCCGCTTCCGTCCGCGCCTGATGGGCAGATGCTCCTTATCTATCGATCGAGTAGGAGGCGACTTCGTCTCCCCTACTCGATCCAGCTACGCCGCGAAGAAAAAGGGCTGCCGAAGCCGACAGCCCTTCCTCAATGATCCGCTTTCCCGTTGCATGGCAGAAGACAAGTCCGGATCACTCGTCCTTCTTCTCCTCTGCGTCCTTCTTCTCCTCTGCGTCCTTCTTCTCCTCTGCTTCCTTCTTCTCCTCTTCCTTCTTGTCCGAGGATTCCTCTTCATCATCGAAGAAATCATCGAAGTCATCGTCAAAGTCGTCATCAAAGTCTTCCAGATAATCCGGAGTCAGATAACGATAGACTGCATAAGCGACCGCCGCGATCGCCGCAACCGCACCGACAATTGCAAGGACCCAGAGAACAGCATTCTTATGCTTCTTACTGTCCCGGTCTTTCAGCGCCTTCAGTAACTCATCTGTCTTCATATTCAGGGTCCCGTCCTTTCTTGCATTCCCATCTCACAGGCAATCCGGCGCCTGCTGCCTTTCGTTGCAAAAAGTATATCACACCTTGAATGCATTTGCCACATCATATCTTCTGAAGCTTCGCGAAGCCTGCAAGCATCTTCTTGGTCCCATACTGATCAAACTCAACTGTGACCTGCTTATCACGCTTGCCGTCCGCGATCTCCTTCACGGTCCCGTCGCCGAACTTGATATGGTGTACGCGGTCGCCGACACCATAGGCAAGGGATGCACTGCCCATCATGGCGCTGCCTTTCAGGATATCCACGCCGAATGCAGGCCTTGCGGCCGACTGCGCTGCAGCCTTCGTCCTGCTTCTCATATAGAACGGCTTCTCCAGGAATTCCTCGTGCTCGCGCTTTCTCTCTTCCTGGGCCTTGGACAGCATATGGAAGGAGGCGGAAGTCTTTCCAGCTTCATCCCTTCTCACCGGGCTCTTCACGCGGTTGTCATCGAGCAGATCTTCCGGGATCTCATCAACAAAGCGGGAGACACGATACCATTCGGTCTGCCCTCTGAGCATTCTTGCCTTGGCGCTCGTCAGCGTCAGCCGCTTCTTCGCCCTCGTGATGCCGACATAGCAGAGACGTCTCTCTTCCTCCATATCTGCTGAATCTCCGGAGGAGATGGAGCGGTAGCCCGGAAAGAGTCCCTCGTCCATACCGGCGATATAGACGTTGTCGAATTCCAGTCCCTTGGCAGAATGCAGCGTCATCAGCGGCACCCTGTCCGCATCATCTGAAAAGCTGTCGATATCAGCAACAAGGGCAACCTGCTCCAGAAAAGCATTCAGGGCTGCCAGGCCAGTGACGCTCCTCCCCGCGCTGCCAGAAGGGTCCTCCCCCGCTGCACCGGCCGCTTTGCTGATCAGCTCATCGATGTTGCCGATCCGGTCAAGCGCCTCATCTGTCCGTTCCGCCTCAAGTTCCTTCACATAGCCCGTCCGGTCGACGACCATCTTCACGATACCGGCAGCATCCTTCCCTGCACAGTCCCTTCTCAGCTTCTGGATGAAATAGACGAAATCCAGGATCTTGGCAGACCCCCTGGCAAGTCCCGGGATGACCGCCGCCTGAGTCGCCGCGTCAAAGAAACTGGTCCCGGTGGAAGATGCGTACGAAGCGATCCTCGCGATCGTCGTCTCCCCGATCCCCCTCTTCGGGATGTTGATGATCCTTCTGACGGAAAGGTCATCCTGACCATTCGCTATGGTACGGAGATAAGCCAGAATGTCCTTGATCTCCTTGCGGGCATAGAAGTTCACGCCGCCGATGATCGTATAAGGAACATTCTCCATGAGAAGCTGTTCCTCGAGGGAACGAGACTGGGCGTTGGTCCTGTATAGGATGGCGCTCTCTTTGTAGTCAAAGTTTCCCTCCCTCTTCTGCCGGGCGATATCTTCCACGATATAGTAAGCTTCCTGAGAAGCCGTCTCAAAACGCTTCAGGATGACCTTGCCTCCCTTCCCATTATCGGTCCAGAGAGACTTTTCCTTTCTGCCCTGATTGTTGGCGATCACCGCATTGGCCGCATCGAGGATCGTCTGGGTAGAACGGTAATTCTGCTCCAGGCGGATCACCCTGGCCTCAGGGAAGATCTTTTCAAAGTTCAGAATGTTCCCGATATCGGCTCCGCGGAAACGGTAGATGGACTGGTCGTCATCCCCTACAACACAGAGATTATGATACTTATGGGCGATCAGGGATACCAGGACGAACTGTGCCTTGTTGGTGTCCTGATACTCATCCACAAGGAGACAGCGGAACTTTTCCTGATAGTAGGCAAGTACCTCCGGAACCACACGGAACAGCTTGACCGTAAGCCCGATCAGGTCGTCAAAATCGAGGGCATTGTTCCTCTTCAATCGTTTCTGGTACTCCGCATAGACCTGGGCAGTCTGTACCGATTCCGGATCATTGCCCGCCCATTCCGGGAACTGGTCCGGATAGACAAGCTCGTTCTTTGCACTGGAGATCCTTGCAAGGATCGTTCTCTCCTTATAGATCTTCGTGTTCACCGAAAGATCCTTGCAGATCTCCCTGACAACACTCTTCGAGTCATCCGTATCATATATGACGAAGTTATTCTGATAGCCGATCCGGTCGATGAATCTTCTGAGGATCCTGACACAGGTGGAATGAAATGTGGCAACATTGATCGCCTCTGCACCGAATCCGACCAGCTTGTTGACACGGTCTCTCATCTCCCCCGCAGCCTTGTTCGTGAATGTGATCGCGCAGATGTTCCAGGGCTTCACTCCCTTCTCCGCGATCAGGTAGGCGATCCTGCACGTGACGACCCTGGTCTTTCCGGAGCCTGCACCCGCAAGGATCAGAAGTGGTCCGTCAGGTGCGGTGACCGCTTCCCGCTGCTGCGGATTCAGGCCGCTCAGCATCTGTTCAATATTCATATACTCCCTCCGCTCCTTCTGTCACTCGTCAAACTCACACACGACCGTATATCCGCTCTCGTCCGTGCGCACTTCAACGACCGTACCATCAAATACTTTCAGGCGTTCACGCATCCCATAGTTCGCACTCATAGCAACTGCAGGCTCTATGGTGTAGTACCATGTCTCCGGAAGCTGTCCTTCCGTCACATGGACCTTGTCACCCGGCTTCACCAGGTTGTCCCTCTCCATCTTGAACTCCATCTTCCGCATAATCCTGCCTCCCGGTCCTTCTGCCCTGCATTCTTATGCCGGGGCGGGAATATCTTCCGGCCCCGGCACTTTATACAGAAATCCGAAAAAGAAACCGGCGGCCTTACACCGCCGGTAACAGTTCTCTTCCGTTTGCCTTTCAGAAAACCATCTGCCTTACTTCTGTTCTTCGTCCGTGATCACACCCATGCGTCTGAGGACCACCGCATAGCCGTCCGCGCCGTACACCAGGGAACGGTTCACCCGGCTGACCGTTGCAGTTGAGGCACCGGTCTCATCAGCGATCTCCGCATAAGTCTTGTCTTCCGTCAGCATCTTTGCAACTTCAAACCTCTGGGAAAGCGCCTGGAGCTCATTCACAGTGCAGACATCCTCCAGAAACTTATAGGTCTCCTCACGTGTTTGCAATGTCAGTATCGCATCACACAGATCATCCACTGCCGGCGTTCTGACAGGTTTGCTCATATCTGGTCTCCTTCCTGAT
Source organism: Lachnospiraceae bacterium UBA7729 (assembly GCA_002482005.1). Classification (GTDB taxonomy): domain Bacteria; phylum Bacillota; class Clostridia; order Lachnospirales; family Lachnospiraceae; genus Porcincola. The sequence continues at coordinate 24,249 of DLFD01000057.1, forward strand.
CTCCCTGATCCGGCTCTGTCATGCCCTGATCACTCTCCCGTAACAGATGTTGCATACTTGGTCCCGTCCGCCGCTGTCTGGGAATTGTCGACCGAAGCGGATATCCTTACTCCGGAATGCAGTCCGTCGGCAGATGTGATATCCGCATCTCCTGTATAGATAGTATAGGTATTGCCGTCATCTCCTGCTACCGTCACAGTGCTGGCTGACGCATTCGTTACCGTTCCGGAGATCGTTGCCGTCCCGGAAGTCTGCGTGTCAGTATTCTGAGAATCCGTGCCGCCCCCTGCAGAGTTCTGTGCATCTCCGCCTGAAGCAGTCTGGCCGCCCGCGTCCGGATCCTGCGTGCCTCCGGTTCCCGAGGTACCCCCCGAAGCAGTTCCGTTCCCTGTCTGATCAGACGGAGCGGCAGCAGGCGCCGTCGACGACAGGTATGCTTTCGATACGTAGCCTCTGCCTGCGCCGGTATCTACGATATACCAGTTGTCAGTCTCACCGACAACAGTTACCGCATTGCCGGTCCCGAGGGAACCGACGACTCCGGAATCTGTTCCCGGATTTGAACGGATATAGACTCCATCCGTAGCATAAAGCGTGGAAGCGTTTGAATAGTTCGTGGCAGTCGCGATCTCAGCTGCCTCGGCACTGCCTCCCGCAGCCGTAGTCTCTGGTTCAGAGGTCTCAGACGTCGTACTGGAAGAAGGCGTCGTTGTCTGTGTTGCAGACAGGAGATCCTTCCTGATATATCCGGTGACCCCATTCACACTGACCTGGTACCATCCGCTGGTCTCGCCCGTTACCGTAACCTTTCCGCCGATATCGACCGTCTGGATCACTCCGCTGTCAGTACCTGGCGCAGAACGCACATTCACCACATCGCTCGAATACATCGTGCTGCCCTGCTGATAAGCTGTCAGCGTGGAAAGCTCATCGCTGGCAGGAACTGCCGCCGTAGTCTGAGCGGTCGTCTGGGGAGTTGTCCTGACTTCCGTCTCGCCCGTACGGTTATCCGTGACCGTCTTCAGCGTCTCGTCCTTGATGACAGAGAAACTGTCAACAGATTCCTCGACTGCTTTCAGCAAAGTCAGGTTATCATCTGTAACGGTTCCGGTGATCATATATGCCTGATCAGGCGCCTGGATCCCATAAGTCACAGCGTAAGCCCACATCCTGGCAGCTGCATTGTACTTCACGACATACCGGTAGACATTCACATTACCGATAGTGGACTTCTCATAGCTTTCCACACTGAAAGCGTTCGGATCGTTATACTGCTGCAGAAGCGCAGCCTCCAGATCTTCCTTCGTCTGGTGCATGGAAAGAGTCTTCATCGCCGCTTCCGTACTTGCATGGACCACATTGATCATTGCATCATTGCCGGACGAGAAAGCTCTCATCTCATCCGCATCCTGGGTCACCTTCCAGGTATTGTCCGGCAGAGTGATCTTCACGGTCCCGTCCTTGGATGTATATTCAACCGAAGTGATCAGCTTCTGTGTCTCAGGTTCTGTCTCGGACTCAGATTCCTCTTCGATCACGACACGCACGGTCCTGGCAGTCTCACTCTGAGCCTCCTGCGTCTCACTTTCCGCCGAAGATCCGTTCACACCCGTGCGGACCCTCCCGCATCCGGAAAGCATTGCCGCAGCAAAGAGCGCGCAGGTAAGTCCGATCAGTGCCGGCCTGGATCTCTTTATCAAACTGTTTTCTTCCATATAATTTCGCAAGCCCCCAATAGAATCTTTACACTCAATCCCAAGTTATTTTAACACGGCCAATTTCGCCATGCAACCTTCCGGCAGGAACCGGGCTTTCCATGCAGGCACGGGCGGCGCTTCGTGGCTCGCAGCCTTAATCGAGCCTTACAAAAAAGCAGTCCGCCGGATCCGCGCCAGGCGGAAATGCGGCAGACTGCCTTTCTCTCCGGTTTTCAGTATATCTCTCAGCCTACAAGATTCTTGTTTACGTAGCCCTGTACCCCATTATAATCAACCTGATACCAGCCATCGGCATCGCCGATCACGGTGACCGTCTCGCCTGCACTGACGACACCGACTACATCCGATGTCTGGGATGCATCTGCACGGATGTTGGCATCCGCTGCCATCGTCTTCGGTGTTCCATCCACCGGTGCTGCCGGAGCAGCCTGCTCCTGCTGCGTTGTATCAGCAGCTTCCGCCGGCGCTGACTGCTGAGTCGTATCAGCGGCTGCCGCGGTATCTGCAGGCTGTGCTGTCTCGGCTGCCGCCGCACGCTCCTCATCGGTCTTCGGCTGTACCTCCGATTCAGAAAGGAACTGCTTGGAGACGTATCCCTTCTGATACTGGGTATTGCCCGCTTCATCCGTATACGGAACGGAGATCACATACCAGTTAGGAGTCTCTCCGGTAACTTCCGCACTCTGACCCTGATCAAGGCTGTAGAAGATATTGTCGTTGCCTTCTGCAGTGGTCGGTGTCTCACGGACGTTGATATCATCCATCGCCCACATCGTTCTGTAATCGGTGAACCCGCTCTCCTGAGCCTGTTCCTCTTCCTTGGAAAGACCTGTCGTCTGAGCAGGTGCCTGAGTCTCGCTCTGGGTCTGCGGCTGAGTCTCGCTCTGGGCCTGCGGCTGGGTCTCGCTCTGCTTCTGCGGCTGAGTCTCGCTCTGCTTCTGCGGCTGGGTCTCGCTCTGCTTCTGCGGCTGAGTCTCACTCTGCTTCTGCGGCCGGGTCTCGCTCTCAGTCTGAGGTGCTTCCGTAACTTTCTCGGTCACCTGGACGATCGGCTCTGCGGACGTCTGAGGCGCTGTGGTCTGCGGTGCTGCGGTACGGACCTGACCGCACCCTGTCAGCGCCGCTGCCGCAAGCACTGCGGCTGCTGCAATCAGGATCGATTTTGTATTGTTCTTCATAAGATATCCCCCTTATGCTCCCGAGATCTTGTGCTTTCAAGTATTTCATACTATATCATTCCCAAGGTCCAAAAACAAGCACACAGGGGAAAGAGATCAGCCATGCAGGCCATATTTAAGCACTTCTTAAGAAAAATTTCCATAAGATGCACTGCAAAGCTTCCGTAATATGCACTGCAAAGTTGAATCAGGAAAGGTCTGGGTGATATACTGAGACTGTTTAAAACAGAAAGGGGAGCAAGATCATGTCCAAGGAAAAAGAGATTGCAGATTCCGGAACTGCCTCCGGTGAAAAAGGGAAGAATTCCGTTGTCAGAGAGATCCTCAGCTGGGTGGAAGTCATCGCCATCGCTGTGGTCCTTGCCGTCTTCATCGACAATGTGATCATCATCAACGCAACCGTTCCGTCCGGCTCTATGGAGAAGACGATCATGACCCATTCAAGAGTCCTGGGGACGAGGTTTGCTTACTGGGGCGACCGAAAGCCGCAGCGCGGCGACATTGTCGTCTTCCAGTATCCGATCGACGATGCGATGGGAAAGAACACACATTATATCAAGCGTGTCATCGGACTTCCCGGCGAGACAGTCGAGCTGAAGGAGGGCGTCATCTATGTCGATGGCACGAAGATCGATGAACCTTATATCAACGGGACCTGGACGGTCGAAAGCGATGGCTTCACGTTCCAGGTGCCTGAAGGGCACTACCTGATGCTGGGCGATAACCGCAACAATTCCAACGATGCACGCTACTGGCCGACGGTCGCACTTCAGGAAGGTCTTGCATCGACCAAAGAAGAAGCCCTGTCCTATGCATATGTGCCTGAGAAGAAGATCCTCGGAAAAGCTTACTTCTGCTACTTCCCATTCAACAGGATGGGGTCTCTCTACAAGAACAAGTGATCAGAATATCTGACAGGCAGCCTGATGGCGCCGGCTCCGGAAAGCAGCTCTCCGGACCGGCGCTTTTCTCTGTCATTCCTGTGTCTTTGTCATTCCTGCGTCAGACCTGACGAAGATACGCGGATAGCCGCTTGTCCTGAGACCTGTCCGGAAACACGGCTGTCCATGGATACGATAAGAAAAGGCCCCCGGGAAGTTATATCCCGAAGGCCAGGTCTTTGCTATATTGAACTTTGCTCAGGGCAGGATCACTTGCCCAGAGTCACGCTGCCGGATTCCTTTCCGTCAGATCTGGTGAAATGCTTTGCTTCCCAGTGCTTCTCAGCGACCGGAGCCCACTTAGCAGCGTACTCGTCGCACTTTCCGCACAGTGCATCGACATCCTCCGGAGCCTGCATATCGGTTGATTTGGCGCCGGATTCCCTGACCATCTTGCGCAGGAACTGCGGATTCTCAAGCATCGGGCATGGCTGCAGGCTGTTTTTATTGAACGGCTGATTCTTTCTGTACTGCATGAAGAGCGGCTGCTGCAGGCACTCAAGAAGGGTCTTCTCCTTGATGTTTGCAGTGGAGTAATGGATGAACACGCAAGGCTCGACATCACCGTTCGGATTGATGTGCAGATAGTACTTGCCGCCTGCGATGCATCCGTGGATGTACTCGCCGTCGTTCTGGAAGTCGATCGCCATGATCGGCTTGCCGGTATTGTATCCGCGGATCCAGCGGACTCTGTTGATCATGTACTCACGCTGCTCCGGGGTAAGCAGAAGGTTGGTGGAAGCTCCGCATCCGACCGGCATGTAGTGGAAGTACCAGATCATCTTGCAGCCCTTGCCGATCAGCATATCAAGGAACTCGTCAGAGGTGACAACCTTGTAGTTGACGGAGGTATAGCAGATGGATGCTCCGAACAGGCACTTATGCTCCTTCATGATATCCATCGCATGCATGATCTTGTCAAAGACGCCATTGCCGCGACGTCCGTCATTCGCATCTTCAAAACCTTCGATGGAGATGTTAGGAGACACGTTGCCGACTCTTTTCATCTCTTCACAGAACTCGTCATCGATCAGGGTCCCGTTGGTGTAGAAGTTGAAGTAGCAGTCCTGGAACTCGTCAGCAAGCCTGATGATATCCTTCTTGCGCATCATCGGCTCTCCGCCGGTCATGACATATGCATGGATTCCAAGCTCACGGCCCTGCTTGACGATGCTCTCAAGCTGCTCATAGGTAAGCGCCAGAGTATGACCGTACTCAGCCGCCCAGCACCCTGTGCAGTGCAGGTTACATGCTGAAGTAGGATCCATCAGGATGACCCACGGAACGTTGCAGTTGTACTTCTCGGACATAGCGCGGGTCTGCTTGTACCCGCGGATACCTGCCTCATAGCCGACATTCAGCGCCAGCGCCTTGATCTGCTTCTCATCGACATCATCAAACAGACTGCTGATGTACTTGTACCACTTCTTGTCGGTGGTGGAGATCGCTTCACGCATTCTGTCGTATGCCTTCGGATCCCATGTGTCTCCGATGAACTTCTGTGCAAGGTCGATGAACTGCATCATCGCCTTCTGTCTGTCCTTGTTGGTATGCTTGACTGCAGCATCCACAAGGAGCTCTACGCCCTTACGCTCAGCCTTATGGGCGAACGAATCTGGATTGTAAGCCATTTCTTTCCCTCCAATTCTGAAAAAGATAAAAACTCTCTGTCCTCTGTTTCATGAACTGGAGGACAACAGAATGATCTGATTCTGATGTAAAGGATACATCCGTAAACCTCTGGCGGGCAAGCGACAATGCCTCCGGTTTGTCAATTTATCTCAGACACTGGAGATATCCTGCCTGGAATATGTGTATCCTCTCGGATACAGAACACCTGCGCCGGCAAGGCTGAACTCTTCCGTGCTTGTCCCGAAAAGCCTGTATGGCTATAATGGCTATATTGGTTCTGGATTCACTATCATATGGAAAGAGGCAGATACGATGTCCAAGATGAATGATGTTAAGCTCGACATGAATCGGGTCCATCTGGCTTACGCGCCAACCGAAGACGATGCGGATGCCATGATCAATGCATTAAAACAAGCAGGTGTTACTGCAAAGAAGGGCGACGGAATCCGCGACTTGTATGCGATCGGAGACCCGGTCGGGATCGAGATCCTGGTCTTCCCGAAAGATCTGGATACCGCAGTCGCTGTCCTGCAGAAGTTTTCCGGCAGCGCCGGGGCTCAAGGCAAGGAGCCGGATTCCAGAAAGAAAGCCGTCACCTGGGTGGCCGTGTGTGTGATCGCCATCGCCGCCCTGCTGTTCGTCCGTGTTGTCGTCCTGAAGCAGTGATCTTCCAGGAGCAGGGCTTTCGCGCATTCCGCAAAGCAGCAGATCCTGCAGAGCAGTTCACTGAGCATCCATAAGAGAGGTACCGCCATATGCTGGAAAAAATCATCAGTCTTCTGATCGGATATGCATTCGGAAACATCCTGACTGCCGACCTGGTCGTCAGGAAAAAAACAGGCAGGAATGTTTTTGAGGTCGGTTCGGGCAATCCGGGCATGGCCAATGTCATGAGACAGTTCGGTTTCAAGGCCGGGGCTCTCGTCCTTTCGGGCGACCTCCTCAAGACCATCTTTGCAGTTCTTGTGACCATGCTCGTCTTCCAGGGAAAAGGTCATATCCTTCTGCTCTACACCGTCCTTGGCTGCACGGTCGGTCACAACTGGCCGATCTGGCACCGCTTCAAAGGCGGAAAGGGAGTCGCGACCACCTGCATGGGAATCTTCCTTTATTCCCCTGTCCTCGGCCTCATCGCTGACGCCGTCGGCATGCTGGTTGTCTTCTCCACCGGCTATCTTCCGGTAGGTGCAGTCGTCATCACCACCCTCTACACTATCCTGATCTTCATCTTCGACAGTGCAGAGGCAGGCGTCCTGGCCATGGTGCTTGCGGCGATCATGTTCGACCGCCACTTCCCAGGGCTCGTCAAAGTGGCAAGAGGCGAAGAAAAGAGGAACGCACAGTACTTCAGGAGAAAGAAGTAAAGAGAATGGCCTGATATTATCTGTCCCCTTGTTTCCCGTATTCTTTATGACTGTCCATTCGCCACGACCGGCGTCGGTCTCTGGTCGTTGAAGATACCGGTCGTATCGATCAGCCTGCTCAGGGAAGTATCCTCCCCGTTCAGACAGAGCCACAGCCGGTAGCCGTCCACATCGATCCTGCCCTGTCTTACGTAGCGTTCGGTGATCTGGACCCAGTTGGGAACGGATCCGTCGACATTGCAGTAGAAGTGGTATCCGGCGCTGTTATAGTAGCTGTACTTATCGTTATCTTCCTTGTAGCCTTCCCAGTCGCCGATATCATTGCCATGAGCGAAGATGATGGTATCGGTCGGCCCGACGATCGGCTGCACGGTAGCGACCCACTTCTCGTTGTCGGTCTTCAGTTCGTCAGCCGTCTTGTCCGTGACGGAGAGATGTCCCCAGGTGTGGGAGGCGAACTCCCATCCTTCGCTCTTCAGAGCATCCGCGATCTTCTTCGCATCCGCAACTTCCTGGTCGAAGCTGAAATCCGGATGAGCAGCCAGCCATGCCGCCTGGTCCTCCATCAGATGCTCCTTCTTCACGTAATCCGTATCGGTCCGGTATCCGAAGATCCCGTTATAGCCGGTTAATGCGATCAGCCCGCGCGCTCCCTTATAGCAGCCGTCCGGGTGCTCCGCCAGAAAGGTATTGAGCCTCGGAACGACGTCATAGTCCCCGAGAGATTCATTTCCGGAAGCATCGACCATATGGCACTTCACATTCCCCTGATCGTCCAGCACAAGCTTGTCCGGATAGCCGGCAGGCTCGTAGGAATGATAGTAGCTGAGATCATCCACAGAAAGAACGATGGCCTTCTTGCCCTCCGGCAGCATCAGATTCGGATTCGGAGTAAAATGCGGCGTGCCGTCTGCGTCTTTCGTCTCCACGACGAGGTCTCTCAGCCTCACATAGACATAGCCTGAATCATACAGGCGCTGTGTCACCTGGTCGAACTCATCCGTCGTCACCATCCAGGCATTGAAGCCGTCCGCCTGACCCTGTCCCATCACATCCGGGTTGAACGCAAGGGAAGGATCATTCACCAGAGAATGATAGAAGATGTGCGGCACCGCCGTCACGTCGACCGCGACGCAGCTGTCCTTCTCCGCCTGATACTGGGCAATGGCATCCGTGATCGTCTGGTCTGTCTGATAGTCCGGGATTCCCTGCAGGAGCGCGATGGCTCCATCATAATCATACTGAGCCGCCAGAATATCAGCCTGTGCCATCGTATCCGCATGAGCATCCGACGCTGCCGTCTGTGGCTGGGTCTGCACCTGGGTCTCAGGCTGGGCTGCTTCCGTCTCCGGCTGGACTGCCGTCCCGGATCCTGCCTGTACGGAAGTCTCCGATATAGCCTGAGTGGCTTCCTGCGTCTCTTTCTCACTGCTTACGATCGTTACCGCCCCCGGGTTGTCCGACGGATCTCTGTCAAGGAATGAGAATACCTGCGGTATCCGGGAAGGTCGTTCTCCAAGGAATGAAGGCCACGGCAGGTCCCTGTCCTGCGGTACCAGGATGCAGGCGTACGCAAAGCAGGCAGCCACGGCAATGACCGCTATGATCAATACAACAAAGAAATTCCGTACCCTGCGGTCTTTCTTTCTTCTTCTGGCGCGCCTTGCCATCGCACTGTCGATCTCCCGGTCGATATCAGGATCTCCATCGTCATAAAAGCCGCCATCCCCGGGTACCCCGTCAGATCCTTCGGAAAGGTCCTCCGGATCATAATACTTCATATCATCTTCCGTGATCAGGTCATCATCGTACAGATTATTCTGTCCGACATCCCTGCCGGCGTCTTTTTTCTTTCCGATCATAATCGCTGCTCCCCTGTCATATCTTTGTATTTTCCAATAGGTATCTCCCATCTTATCACACCGCCGATATAGTATCAAACTCAGAACTTCCGGATTGCGCCTGTCTGTTTCCTCAGGGCTTGAAGGAATTCCGAAAATCGTCTAGAATGACCGTTATATAAGGGGTGTTTTACGTATCAGCAGGGGAGGTTTCATAATCCAAATGAGTGAAAAAAAGAAGAAAAGGACTTCAGAGGACAGCGCATTCCGGGAATGGCTGTCCGACAATCTGCGCTATCTGGTGCTGATCATCGCCATTCTTCTGATCATCGTTGTGATCGTCATGGTAACCGCACTTCTGAAGCAGAGACGTGAAGACAAGAATGACCCTCTGGCAGAAACCGGGCCTGACATAACGATCATGTCCGAAAGGGTTACCGAGACCGAGTCTCCGGAAACTGCCAGAGTAACTGAGAGGCAGACCGAGACAGCCAAGGTCACCGGGAAGCAGACCGAGACAGC
>DLFD01000057.1:33514-41748 GCA_002482005.1 Lachnospiraceae bacterium UBA7729
GAAGCAGACCGAGACAGCCAAGGCTGCCGGGAAGCAGACCGAGACAGCAAAGGTCACCGAGAAGCAGACAGCGAAAGCTACTGAAAAGCAGACAGAGAAGGCTGCCGGGAAGCAGACCGAGGCAGCCACCTCGCTGGCAGGGATCGGCACCACGGACCTTGACCAGCTCCTTCCGGAGGAGACAGCAGAAAGCACTGCTCCGTCTGCAAAAAAGACGACGATTCTGGCAAGCGGATCTTCTTCTGTAAGCGGCAATACTTCTTCCGTCACCAATATCGACACAGGAAAGTCTGCAGGCAATTATACGGGAACAGTTCAGCAGTCTTCCTCCTCATCTTCCGTCTCTGACAGCGGGGAGGAAAAGGCAGTATCTTCCGGCGTTTCCGACAGCGGCACCGCTCAGGAAGAGACAGCAGAACCGGTGTATGAAACACCTGAGACTCCGGCGCCTCAGGAAGCAACGATCGTCAGCGCATGCTACATCAGAAGCAATCCTGATTACGGTGACAATGTGATCGGCGAATGCTACGGCGGCGAAACCGTTGCCTACTACGGAATTGAGGAAGGCTGGGCAAAGATCGAGCTGAACGGCATTGTCGGATATGTTGGTCCGAAGTTCGTAGGCTGAGAATCTTCCAGAGAAGGGCAAAACAATCATAGCATCAGAAAAAGTCTCCACGGAGGGCTGCAGCCTTTCCGCGGAGACTTTTTTGTCATCCTATGGGACTAAAGCCTGCGGCATCACAGAGCCAGCAGGCTTTTGCATCATGATCTGCCAGGATCTTCCTGTCCTTTTCCCTTTTCGGCTTCCTTTTTCTGGTTTCTCTGATTTCTACGCTGTCTCCTCGACTCAAGCTTGGGCAGAATGCCATCTTTGTAGATGTAATCGATGATAGCTGCGATCGGGATCGCCAGAAGCACTCCCACGGTTCCGAGCATCCTTCCGAACACGATGATAGAGATCAGTACTCCGATAGAAGGAACCCCCAGGGTATTGCCGAACAGCTTCGGCTTCAGGATATAACCGTCGAACGTCTGAAGCGCGATCGTGAAGATCAGGAAGCCCAGCGCGTACCAGGGATTCACCAGAAGCAGGATTCCTGCTCCGATCACTGCTCCGAGGATCGGACCGAAAGTCGGCGCAAGGTTTGTGACACCGACGACAACTGAGATCAGCGGTACGTAAGGATAACCGACGATCAGCATGAATACTGCATTGGCCACACCGATGATCATGCCGTCCATCAGATCATACAGGATGAAGCGAATCATGATCTCATTGACCCTGCCCAGGAAGTTGTTGCTGCGCCGGTAGCCATTATCGCTCACGATTGCCCGCCAAAATCTGTGTGCACCAAGCAGAAGCCTCGTCTTGTCCATCAGAAAATAGATCGCGATGATAAAAGCAATGACGCCCTCGAAAACATTTTTCCCATAATGGATCGTCGTGTTCAGCAGTCCGTCCATGCTCTGCGGAAGATTGCTGGTGATGAGCTTCACGATATCATTGCCGACAGATGTATATTTCGAGATATCGATATTGTGGGAAGACGCCCATCCATTCAGATCTTCCATCAGGCTGCTGAAAGCCGTACTGTAGGAATCCAGATTGGATATGAACATCTTAACACTGTCGATCAGCTGCGGGATCAGCGCGATCAGGATCAGCACCACGAACACTCCCACGCAGAGGAAAGTGACGAAGACGCTCAGCCCTCTTCTGATTGCGTATCTTTTTACTTTATGGAAAACACGCTGTTCAAAGAACACGACCAGCGGATCAGCCACGTAAGCGATGACCAGACCGATCACAACGGGTTTGATGAAACCGAAAAGCTTCGCAATCACATGGCCGACAGCTGAAAGATGCGAAAGGAATACAAATAAGATGACAGCCGAACAGGCTGCAAGGGTATATGCAGCCCACGGCTTCTCCAAATCCTTATGGAACTTTTCCTTCTTATTGTCCATGATTAATTCATCGTCTGATCATAGATTCGGATTCTCATACTCCGGGAAACGGACTTTGATGTAATCCTTGATTGCCTGCATAGTTCCCTCAAATCCGATCTTTCCGCTGTTGATGCAGAGATCGTAATTGCGGACATCATTCCAGTCACGCCCGGTATAATACTTGATGTAATCAGCACGGTACTTGTTGACTTCATCGACATATTTCATGGTCGTGCGTCCGCCGTTAGCTCCGCGGAGCTTCGCCTGCTGCAGGCAGTAAGCCGGGGAAGCATATACGAACACGCTCATCACGTTGTCCCTGTCACGGAGGATATAGTCCGCACAGCGTCCGATGATGATGCAGGACTCTTCGGATGCCAGCTGCTCGATGACCTTTGCCTGATAGTTGAACAGGTTCTGGTTGGACAGAAAATCTCTGCTCTCCGGCGGAATCAGCTCTCCATGATACTCTTTTCTCATGATCCGGAACAGCTGAGTCCCCCTCAGCTTCTCGTCTGCCTTGGCAAACAGAGCTTCATTGATCCCCGAGTCTTCCGATGCAAGCTTCAGGATCTCCTTGTCGTAATAATTGATCCCAAGGTCCTTCGACAGCATCTGTCCGATCGTTCTGCCGCCGCTTCCATAGTAGCGGGCGATCGTGATGACAATATTCTTCATGTATGCTCACCCTTTCCAAGTATGTAAAAAAATGCCTGTGCATGCTTTTTCTTAGCCAAGAAAAAGTATAGCACAGGCACTTTTGGGTGTAAATGGCACAGAATGAGCGGTTTCTCAGGCCTCAAATCCTGTTACCCTGTAGCCCTTCTCCTCAACGGCATTCTTCAATGTCTCCTCGCTGACATCACCGCTCAGAGATACGACTGCCTGTCCCTTCTCATGGGAAACTTCGGCGCTCTCAACGCCGTCCAGCTTCTCAAGGGCTTTCTTCACAGTCATCTCGCAGTGTCCGCACATCATTCCGTCAATTCTGATCGTCTTTACAGCCATCTTTCCTATCCTCCTGATCATCTCATCAGTTTCTGAAGAACCTTAACCAGCTCATCGATCGTTCCGTCTTCTCCCGCGCGGATATCCTCCGCAACACAGGTACGGATATGACTTGCAAGGAGCTCCTTGTTAAATGAATTCATGGCCGCAGTCACCGCCGCCGACTGAGTCAGAATATCGGGACAGTATGCGCCGCTCTCGACCATGTTCCGGATCCCTCTGATCTGACCTTCGATCCGGGACAGTCTGTTGACCAGAGACTTGATCTCCTCCGGAGAACGTTCCTTATGCCTTCCTGCGCTGCAGCAGCATTCAGGCTCTGAAGAAGCTGTCTTCTCCTTCTCAGCAGCCTTATCCATCAGCAATCCCTCCTTGGCGTCATATACCCTTCTGGGGTATCTGGTTACCTTCTCACTATATACCCTCCGAGGGTATCTGTCAACATTCATCAGAGATTCTGGTGTCAGCATTCGGCAGAGATTCTGGTATCAGCATTCAGCAGAGATTCCGGTGTCAGCATTCAGCAGAGATTCTGGTTGACAGTCAGGACGATATTTAGTAGAATCAATTCAATTAATTGTGCGCAATAAAATTGACGGATCAATAAAAATCTGGTACTAACCGGGAGAATATCTATATGAGTGAATCCATTCATCCATCTGCGGCAGCGCAGACTGAGGGAGGGTCGTGTGCCGATTCCCTCCTTCTGAAGAACCAGCTCTGTTTTCCGCTCTATGCCTGCAGCCGGGAGATCGTGAAAAAATACAAGCCATTCCTGGATGAACTTGATCTTACCTACACCCAGTACATTACGATGATGGTCATGTGGGAAAGGAAAAGGCTCTCCGTAAAAGAGCTCGGCGAATGTCTCTTTCTTGATTCGGGCACTCTTACCCCTCTCCTGAAGAAACTTGAGCAGAAGGGCTGGGTTACCAGGAAAAGGGCAAGGGAAGATGAGCGTGTCCTGATCGTGACGCTCACAGAAGAAGGTGCACTTCTGAAGCAGAAAGCACAGGATATACCGACCAGGATGTCGAGGTGTATCGGAAGTCTTACCGCTTCGGAAGCTGCTGAGCTCTACCGGCTTCTCTACAAGCTGCTTGGATGTGAGGTCCCGGAAGGTGGGCCGGGCAGCCAGTTTATCCGGAAAGATCCTGTCAGCTGAGGCATCAGAGCAGTTTCTTCTGAATGATCCGCCGATACAGCAGAGGTCTTGCAGAACATTTACCTGCTGTTTACAAAGTATACTGAAAATTGATTGCTTCCTTTCAGGTCTCATGTTATTATGTAACTGTAGAACAGAGTTGTTTATACATGTATCTGTTCCGAGGAGGTTATCATGAAGGGAATCAAACTTTGGGCAGGCATCGTCGGGATCGTGATTGCAGCGTACATCCTCGTAACTTCAGGTTTTGAGGCAGCATGGAATCTGCTCACTACGAGCGGACACTTCAACGGCATGATCGGAATCATCATCGCAGGTCTGATCCTTGCAGGAAGCATCGTCCGTATCGCCATGAGGAATGCGGAGGATGATTCCGGATCCATTATCTCTCTTGTGCTCTTCGGAGTCGCTACCGCACTTGCATTCGTCATCAGCCCGATCTATCATTACATGAGTGGATGGGCTATCCTCTGCCTGGTCATGGCGATCATCTCGGTCATTATGATCATGATCAAGGACAGTAGGAAATCATGAATGCCTGAAGCAGAACCCCATCCGGAGGAATCCAGATGGCTGAATACACAAGACTTACGCATACATTCGGACCCCTGTATGACTGCGAGAGCAGAATCCTTATACTGGGGTCCTTTCCGTCTGTGAAAAGCCGCGAGGCCGGCTTCTTCTACGGCCATCCTCAGAATCGCTTCTGGAAGGTGATCGCTGCCCTTACTTCCTCACCGGTCCCCGGGACGATCGAGGAGAAGAAAAACCTGCTTCATAAGAATCACATCGCCCTGTGGGACACGATCTTCCAGTGTGATATCATCGGATCCAGCGACAGTTCCATTAAGAATGTGGTCCCTGCCGATCTTTCTCTCATCCTTGAGACTGCCGATATCCGTCAGATCTTCTGCAACGGCGCCACCAGCGCCAGACTTTTCTCCAGATATCAGGGGAAGACCCTCGGGCGCACCGCTGTTCGTCTTCCTTCCACATCGCCAGCGAATGCCGCCTTCTCCCTTAATCGGCTGATAAAAGAATGGCAGCCCGTAAAGGCTGCCATTACCATACCGTCTGACTGACGGCCAGTTTTTTTCTTCTGTCAGGGCCTGTTCTCTTCGCTCATCTTCCCGAACGTGAAGGCACTTCTGCAGATATCTGCCAGGCAGCAGCGGTCACAGTGCGGATCCGTCCTTGCCGTACAGACCTCCCTGCCATGAAGGACCAGTCTGTGACAAAGCAGGTTACCTTCCTCAGGCGGAATGATCTTCCAGAGAGCCATCTCCACCTTCTTCGGTTCTTTCAGGTGATCGACCAGACCGATCCGGTTGGAAAGCCTGATGCAGTGGGTATCCGTGACGATCGCAGGTTTCCCGAACACATCCCCGAGGACCAGATTGGCGCTCTTTCTGCCTACCCCCGGAAGCTTCAGCAGCTCTTCCATCGTATCCGGTACCTTCCCGCCATATTCCGTAACGAGCATACGCATGCAGCCGCTGATGTCCCTTGCCTTGCTTCTGCCGAGACCGCACGGTCTGACGATCTCCTCGATCTCATCCGGTCCCGCTTCTGCAAGAGCTTCCGGACTCGGATATTTCGCATAAAGGTCCTTCACAACTACATTGACTCTGGCATCTGTACACTGTGCTGCAAGTCTTACACTCACAAGCAGCTTCCAGGCATCATCATAATCCAGGGTGCAGTCTGCATCAGGATATGCCTCCCTCAGGCGGTCAATGACTTTCAGCGCCAGCTTTTTCTTCTCTTCCTCACTGATCATCTCTTCCTGCCGGTCAGCCAGCCGGGTCTCTTCTGTCTTCTTCATCTGCCCCATCCCGCTTACTGTACCTTGACTTCCCCTGCCAGGACCTTCCGGTAGTCTTCCAGATTCTCACAGAGAAGGGTCGGGATATCCAGTTCATAAGGGCAGCGGGTAGTACAGACCCCGCACCCGACACAGTCCTCGATCTTGCTCATTTCCTCCTGCCAGTGCGGAGTCAGCCAGCTCTGCGAAGGCGCCCTGCGGAGCATCAGGCTCATACGGTTGCACTGATTGATCTGAATGCCGACTGTGCAAGGCATGCAGTAGCCGCATCCCCGGCAGAAGTTTCCGGAAAGTTCCTTCCTTTCCTTCCCGATATAGGCCTTGATCTCCGGTGTCATGGAAGGAGTCTTCTTCATATAGGAGAGCCATTCGTAGAGCTCGGATTCCCGCTGGATTCCCCAGATCGGGAGTGCATTATCATACTGCGTCATGAATGCCATGGCTGCATCGCTATGGTTGATCAGGCCTCCTGCAAGACCCTTCATGCAGATGAAGCCCATATGGTTCTTCTTTACAAGGTCGTAGAGTCTGAGGTCCCTCCCGGATGCGATGTAGCTGAACGGAAACTGAAGAGTCTCATAAAAACCAGATCCTGCAATCTCCTCCGCTACGCCGATCTTATGGGTCGTCGCACCAATATGGCGTATCTTTCCCTGCTTCTTCGCTTCCTGCATGCATTCGTACATGCCGCTGCCGTCCCCAGGCTTCCAGCAGGTGGTCATCTGATGGAACTGATAGACATCAATATAACCACATCTCATGTTGTTCAGGGAGGTATTCAGATCTTCCCAGAACTTTTCAGGAGTAGATGCGTGCGTCTTCGTAGCGATGAAGATATGCTCTCTGTCCGTCTCGAAGACCCCGCCTGGCTGTCCGAAAGCAACGCCGATCTTCTCTTCTGAATCACTGTAATCTCTGGCAGTATCGAAATACCGGATCCCGCCTTCCCACGCTTTCCGAAGCAGCATGGCTGCCATCTCTATTGAGTCTCTCTGGATCGGCAGTGCGCCGAATCCGTTCTGCGGCACAGAGATGCCAGTGCTTCCAAGTGTGATATCTCTCATGATCCTATTCTCCTGATGTAGCAAAAAGACTTATTCCGTCCGTTCTGCATATTCCTGCATAAATATATCACACCGGAGCAGATCGCCGGCAAGTTTCTTTACATCTTCTCTGGACCTGATCGTCTCCTCCCCGATCTTATCTCCGAAAAGGAATCCCCAGATCCCCATGGCAAGGAATTCATTCACCTGATGCAGCGGATAATTCGACCGGATCCTCATAATTCGTCCGGAATCATCATCCTCCGTCTCATCCTGACGCTCTATCTTCTCAAAACACCTGGCAAGAAACTGGCAGAACTCCTGAAGCATGCCTGAATTCACCATCATCCTTGCTCGAAGACAATCCTTCTCCGTCATGACATCGATCATGGCATCGATAAAAAGGTCGAGCTGTATCTGAAAATGTTCCAGCCCTGACAGATGACTGCCCGTCCCATCAGGCTGCAGCTTCAGATCGGATAAACTCCGAAGATACTTATCCTCGATCATGTCTTCAAGATCCTGCAGACTGTCCTTCAGCAGATCTTTCTTGTCAGTATAGTACTTGTAGAAGGTAAGTCTTCCAATCTTTGCCTCTTCACAGATCTCAGTAACTGTGAGTTCTTCAAACTGTTTCTCCGTAAGAAGCCTGCAGAGGGCATCTTTCAAACCTGCTTTCGTCTTCATGATCCGTCTATCCATGGTACATACTCCTTTCGGTCCGCCACCGTCAAATTGCGGGAAAAAACAGCAATGCACCACACAGTTGATTATCCACATCATGATTAAACATGTGCATAGTCTGTAAATGTAATATAGCATAGAAAACGACAATCTGCAGAAAGTTTAATTTGAGAAAATAAAAAAACCTTCATTCGACTGTATTCGGATGAAGGTTTTAAGAGGCGTCAACCAGAATCGAACTGGTGATAGAGGTGTTGCAGACCTTTGCCTTACCGCTTGGCTATGACGCCTTATCAGTGACCCCTACGGGATTTGAACCCATGTTATCGCCGTGAAAGGGCGGTGTCTTAACCGCTTGACCAAGGGGCCAGAATCCTGTCAAGGACAAACTCCCCAAGTAGGGCTCGAACCTACAACCCTTCGGTTAACAGCCGAATGCTCTACCATTGAGCTATTGAGGAATAACATATTGAATTATAACACACATATCCCGAAAAACAAGAAGGAATCTCAGGAAATATGATCCGTACCTTCAAAACCGCACACAAAATCTTCA
>DLFD01000094.1:0-24259 GCA_002482005.1 Lachnospiraceae bacterium UBA7729
CAGTTCATGGTAGCTACAACAGTTATGAAACAGAACAAACGGGGTCACAAACAGGATAAGTGCGTGATACATGTGCAGGGAATGTACCGGCGATGCACCATATAACACGACATTAAAACTGATCGCCAGCGGAAGCAGGAGCATTCCGAGCGCAATCTCTGACGCAGTAACGAACTTTCCGGATCTTATGCTCTGTACGATCGCACAGAGTGTCAGAAGACAGATTACGATAACAAGGATGAGGAAGTAATTCTCGGATACTGCAGGGAAAACATTGCCGGATCCTAATTCTGAAGGTTTGAAAAAGACCCGGTATGCGGCCAGAACCCTTTTTGCATATTCAGCCGGCGAAACGATGCCCAGAGTATTGGTCTTTCTGTAATTTGTAAGTTTTATTCCGGTTGCAGCAAGGGATGCTTTCAGCATAACCAGATAGATGATCAAGGCACTCAGCGCTGTCAGGATATAAAGGATCCCCGTCTTGATGAAATTCAGGAAGGAGATCTGTTCCTGTATCGACTTCTGGATCAGAAGCAGAAGCAGCAGGCTGAGATACATCGCCAGATAACACTGATATTCGCCTATGGCACAAGCCGCCAGCAGGATAGAGAGCACATATTTTATGGCTGTGCTTTTCCTGGTCTGACACTGGTCCAGTGAGAGGATAAAAGCTGCCAGGACGCAGAGGAAGATCCCGAAGAAATTATAACCAGCTGTTGACATATATCCGAAGTTGCCGGCGACCGTAGGGATGGTAATAAACAGGATTCCCAGTAACGCACGTTCGATCTTGCTGCTGATATGGAACATAGAGAATATCAGGCAGGCGGATAATGCCATGAAGAAGAATGAGATCAGACAGATAATGACCGGTATGGAGTTATTAAGGAAAAAAGTTTTTAATAATTTGAGAAGAATGGAATAAAACCACCTGCCGTGCCGCAGACCTGTCTGTACCGAGAAACCTTGATAAACAGTTGCGGTTACATCATCAAACCAGGTCAGCTTATTGAAAGCCATCTCACCATGGATGAGTATGCCGGCGACTACAAGAAAGATAACGAGCTTTTTGTCAAAAGCTTCCCGGAATTGATCAGCTATTGCAGATAATGTGAATAAGAATCCCTGACTTCGATTCCTGCTGAAGGAACTCATGGCTTTTTCAGTCTTCATGTGTTTTGCTGTATGGGCAGATCCGCCGGATCACCCTCTCCCTTCTTTATAAAGTGCACATAATAAGGATACTCGAGATGGTAATAATATGATGCTAGGGGCAAAAGGTACTTTTGCGCCCAACATCATAATATATGAAAGAGTACCTAATAGTATAATATCCTTCCTGTGTCTCTGCAAATATGCAATCCTTTTTTTCGTTTGCAGCTGTAGGTATTTTTGTATAATGCCATGATATAATCCTATATATATCCGCTATAACAGAAGATAAGGAGACGATCGTGAAACAGAGAGTATCTGATTATATATCTGATTTCCTGGTGCAGCATGACATATCAGACGTATTCATGGTCACCGGGGGCGGCGCCATGTACCTCGATGATTCCCTTGGACATAATACGGACCTCCACTGTACATTCAACCATCATGAGCAGGCGTGTGCGATGGCGGCAGAGGCTTATGCCAGAATCGATAACAGAATAGCTGCCGTCTGCGTCACAACAGGTCCCGGGGCAACGAATGCGATCACCGGAGTCATCTGCGGCTGGATGGATTCCATTCCGATGCTGATCTTATCCGGGCAGGCAAGATACGCTACCACCGTATATGCATCCGGCCTGAAACTGCGTACAAGGGGCGTACAGGAATTCGATGTGATCGAATCGGTCCGGAACATGACGAAGTACTGTGAACTGGTGAAAGATCCGAAGAAGATCCGGTATTGTCTGGAGAAGGCTTTGTATCTTGCCAGAGAAGGGCGTCCGGGTCCATGCTGGCTGGATATCCCGCTGGATATGCAGAGCGCATTCGTGGAGACCGATACTCTCGAAGGCTATGAGCCGGAAGGGGAAAAAGTTCCGGAGTGCCTCCGGCCGGAGACGATAGCGTTTGTCATCCGGAAGCTGGCGGAAGCAAAGCGTCCGGTCATCTATGTCGGCAACGGTGTACGGCTTGCCGGCGCTCATGAGGATTTTCTGAAACTGGCGGAGCGACTGAATGTTCCGGTTGTGGATGGGATGAGCAGCGTGGATGCAATTGCTTCAGATCACAGACTGTTCGCTGGCAGAACAGGAACGACAGGTGAGAGGGCAGGTAATTTCGCGGTACAGAACAGTGATGTTCTGCTGTCGCTGGGAAGCCGCCTGAGTTATTTCCAGACTGGTTTTGCGTCCGAGTATTATGCAAGGGCAGCTTATACGATCGTCAACGATATTGACGCGGAGGAACTTGAGAAGGACACCATCCATCCGGACCTGAAGCTGTGCTGCGATGTAAAGCTCCTGATCGACAGGCTGCTGGATGCGCTTCCGCAGCCGCTTCCGCCGAAGACGGAGTGGATCGATCAGTGCCAGAGATGGCGCCGGGCTTATCCGGTCGTCCAGGAAAGGCACTACCAGGATCCGAAGCCGAATATCTATGCATTCTATCAAGAGATGTCATCCAGACTGGGAAAAGACGATGCCCTGGTGGCAAGCTGCGGGACCTCAAGGGTTGCGGGCAGCCAGGCAAGTGTTATTACCGAAGGGATGCGCTTTATCACGAATCCGGCTACCGCATCTATGGGCTACGGACTGCCTGCAGCGATCGGCGTATGCGTCGCAAGGGGCGGAAAGAAGACGGTCCTGGTGACAGGAGAAGGCAGTTTCCAGATGAATATCCAGGAACTGCAGACGATCGTCCAGAACAGGCTCCCGGTTGTCATCTTCATCATGAATAATGGAGGATACCACTCCATCCGGATGACCCAGCACAACTATTTCCATGAGCCGCTGATCGGTGTGGGACCGGAGAGCGGAGACCTCAGCTTTCCTGATCTTTCTCTCCTTGCTCCGGCGTATGGACTTGCGTTCAGGCGCTGTGAGCAGAGGGAGGACATGGCCGCTTCCATTGAATGGGCGCTGGGACAGAACAGGCCGGCGATCTGTGAGATGATGCTTTCCACAAAGCAGATCACGGAGCCCAAGGTTTCTTCCCGGAAACTGGAGGATGGTACTATGATCTCGTCCACGCTGGAAGATATGGCGCCTTTCCTTCCGAGAGAAGAGATGAAGCAGAATATGTATATTCCGATGATTGGAGAATCATGAAGAAGATAATTATTACAGGTGCGACCAGTATGATTGGCTCTTCGATCATCGAGGAAGCGATAAAGCATAAGGAAACAGAGAAGATCTATGCGGTCGTAAGAAGAGGGACTGCAAAACTGGACCGGTTGCCTGCAGATCCGAGGATTCGGGTTATTGAGTGTGATGCGGATCAGTATGGAAGGCTTCCGGAACTTTTAGGGGACTGCTGTGATGCGTTTTTCCATATTGCATGGACCATGACCGGAAACCGCAATGCGGATAATATCGCCCAGGCGGACAATATCCATTATTCTCTGGAAGCAATCCGTTCTGCGAAAGCACTCGGCTGCACTACGTTTGTCGGAGCAGGTTCACAGGCAGAATATGGCAGTCTGAACCTTGAGAAGATCTCGCCGGATTCTCCGGCTGATCCTGTTCAGCCATATGGAATAGCAAAGTATGCTGCAGGAAAACTAGTCCGCAATGAGGCGGAGAAGCTGGGTATGGACTGCCTTTGGGTTCGTATCTTCAGCGTCTATGGGAAGTATGACAAGCCTAACACGATGATCGTCTCAACGATTGACAAGTTCCTCCATGGAGAACATGCAAAGTTCACGGAAGGGATTCAGCTATGGGACTATCTGCACGCTTCCGATGCGGGAAGGGCTTTCTGGCTGATCGGCGAGAAGAGCACTGGAATCAAGGTCTACTGCCTGGGAAGCGGAGAAAAGAAACAGCTGAAAGAGTACATCATGGAGATGCGGGATATCGTTGATCCTCAGATTCCTCTTACATTCGGGGAAGTCCCTTATGGGAAGAGCAGTGTTATGAACCTCTGTGCGGATATCTCTGAACTGGAGAAAGATACGGGGTGGAAGCCTCAGATTTCTTTTCGTGACGGAATCCGGGAGATCGTGGATGCAAAGCGGAATCATCGCTGACCTCATTGAATGATGCTAGGGTCAAAAGGTCATAATCCGCGTCGTGCTTGCACGTAAGCGGTTATGACCTTGGGACCCGCATGACACCGAGCATGTAGGAATTTGCGTATGCAAATTCCGGGAATGCGAGGTGTCATAGG
Source organism: Lachnospiraceae bacterium UBA7729 (assembly GCA_002482005.1). Lineage (GTDB taxonomy): Bacteria > Bacillota > Clostridia > Lachnospirales > Lachnospiraceae > Porcincola. Next base: position 4,321 of record DLFD01000094.1, read on the forward strand.
ATTGCGGGAGTTGCGAAGCAACGAAGCAATCCGCATCATTAGTTGGGGTCAAAAGGTACTTTTGACCCCAACATCATTGAAGAAAAGCAGCAGAGCATATAAAATACGATGGCAGAGTGATCAGCAGCAGGTGGGGACAGAAGATAATTCGGACTGGAGTGTAATTATTATACAGGGGCTAAGAGGAAACTATGAAAGTTGTAATTCTTGCCGGCGGCTATGGCACCAGGATCAGTGAGGAAAGCCATCTGAAGCCGAAGCCGATGATCGAGATCGGGGAGAAACCTATACTCTGGCATATCATGAAGGAGTATTCTTACTTTGGTTTTAATGAGTTTATCATATGTGCCGGATACAAGCAGCATGTGATCAAGGAATGGTTTGCGGATTATTATCTTCACAACAGCGATATCACATTTGACTTCACAGCAGGGAACAAGATGATCGTCCATAACAATGTATCGGAACCGTGGAAGGTCACGATCGTAGATACAGGTCTGGACACTATGACAGGCGGAAGGATCAAGCGAATTGAGAAGTATATCGATGGAGATGATTTTTTCCTGACATATGGGGATGCTGTATCCGATGTTGATATCCGGAGACTGTATGAGTTCCACAGAGCACACGGTAAGGCTGTGACCCTGACGACCGTCAGTCTGGCCCAGCAGAAGGGAATTCTTGAGATCGGGCCGGATAATCAGATCCTGTCTTTCAGGGAGAAAGAAAACCAGGATTCGGCGCTGATCAACGGCGGCTATATGGTCTGTACCCGTAAGCTGTTTGATTATCTGAAGGATGACAGGACGGTCCTTGAGAAGGAACCTATGAATCAGCTGTGTGCAGACGGGGAACTGATGAGTTATTATCACAGGGGATTCTGGCAGTGCATGGACACCAAGAGGGAGATGGATTATCTTCAGAAACTCTGGGTATCCGGCAAGGCTCCCTGGAAAGTGTGGGACTGATCATATGGAATATTCACTTGATTTCTACCAGGGAAAGAGAGTTTTCATCACCGGGCATACCGGTTTCAAGGGATCCTGGCTGTGCAGGATCCTGAGCAATGCGGGAGCAGAAGTCACTGGCTATGCTTTAAAGCCGCCAACGGATCCATCTCTATTCGAGACGGCGAAGATCGCTGAGGACATTCATTCTGTGATCGGCGACATACGTGATTATGAGTCGCTGAAGAAGGCATTCGATGAGGCAAAGCCGGAGATCGTGCTTCATCTGGCGGCGCAGCCAATCGTGCGCCTGAGTTATAAAGAACCGGCTTACACCTATGAGACGAATGTCATGGGGACGGTCAATATCCTTGAGTGTGTTCGGCATTCCGATACCGTTCGGTCTTTCCTGAATGTCACGACAGACAAGGTCTATCTTAACAAAGAATGGACCTGGGGATACAGGGAGAACGAGGAACTGGATGGATACGATCCTTACTCCAATTCCAAATCCTGTTCCGAGCTGGTCACGCATTCTTATAAGAACTCGTTTTTCAACCCTTCAGCAGGGATCCCTGTACCGGCAATCTCGACTGCAAGAGCTGGAAATGTGATCGGGGGAGGGGATTTTGCCCCGGACAGGATCATCCCGGACTGTGTGCGAGCCGCTTCCGCAGGGGAGACGATTGTGGTGAGAAATCCGTACTCCACCAGACCGTATCAGCATGTGCTGGAACCGCTTTACGCATACCTGATGATAGCTGCTATGCAGTATCAGGATGCCAGGTATGCTGGCTGGTATAATGTGGGACCGGATGACCGGGACTGCTTTGAGACCGGGAAGCTGGTCGATGTATTCGTGAAGTGCTGGGGGGATGACTTGAAGTGGGAGAGCCATTATGACGGAGGACCTCACGAGGCGAATTTCCTGAAACTCGACTGCTCGAAGCTGAAGAGCACTTTCGGGTGGGTACCTCACTGGAATCTGGAGCAGGCAGTGGAGAAGTCTGTTGAGTGGAGCAAGTGCTGGCTTGCGGGCGGGGATGTTCGTGCCTGCATGGACAGACAGATTGAGGAGTTCCTGAGCTCCGGAAAGATATGAAAGGGAAGAGGGAGGACAAGGCAGATGCATCTGGTGCATATGCCGGAGAAACGGATATGAAAAAGATCAGTGTCGTGGTTCCCTGTTATAACGAACAGGAGAATGTCGTTCCGATGAGCCAGACTCTGGTGAAGCTTTTCAAAGAGGAGCTCCCCCAGTATGATTATGAGATTCTGTTCATCGATAATGATTCACAGGATGGCACGAGGCCGCTTCTGAGAAAGATCTGCGCGGAGAATCATAAGATCAGGGCTATCTTCAATGCCAAGAACTTTGGACAGTTCAATTCTCCGTACTATGGAGTTCTGCAGTCTACCGGAGACTGTACGATCCTCCTTGTGTGCGACTTCCAGGATCCGCCTGCGCTGATTCCGCAGATGGTTGAGGAGTGGGAGAAGGGCAACAAAATCATCGTCATGCAGAAGACGCAGAGCGAAGAGAGCAAGATCCTTTATTTTCTGCGTTCATGTTACTATAAGACGATCAAAAAGATGTCCCAGGTACAGCAGATCGAACACTTCACAGGTTTTGCGCTGTATGACCGCTCCTTTGTGAATATTATGAGGGATCTGAACGATCCGACTCCTTTCCTGCGCGGAATCGTGGCAGAACTTGGATATAAGATCAAGTTTCTGCCTTATACTCAGCCGAAGCGGAGGGCGGGAAAGACTCATAATAATTTCTCGACTCTGTATGATGCCGCTATGCTCAGCTTCACCACTTATACGAAGGGTGGACTCCGACTTGCGACCTTCATCGGGTTCGGGTCATCGCTGATCTGTATCATCCTGGCGATCGTGTTCCTGGTCCTGAAGCTGATCTACTGGAACAGGTTCAAGGCAGGGATGGCGCCGCTGCTTATCGGAATGTTTTTCATAGGTTCTGTCATTCTGCTGTTTCTGGGAATCATGGGAGAGTATATTCTCAGCATGAATCAGCGGATCCTGAGAAGACCACTGGTCATCGAAGAAGAGCGAATCAATTTCGATGAAGAGAAGAGCAGGCCTGCAGTAGGACAGAAAGAGCCGGATCTTAAGGAAAAGACGAACGAATAAAGCGGAAAACAGGACAGGGATGAGAAAAAGAGAATATAGTAGAGAATCCGGAACGGATAGCCGGACTGCAGAGAGCAGACAGACGAAAGCAAAAAGCGGAAACCGTGCGGCAGGTGCTGTCTGGGGATGGATCAATACCATAGCACATGGTGTGCTGTCATTATTATTCAGGATTGTCGGGAAAGAGCTGAAGGATTCGCAGTTTTTGGCTTTTATGCAGTTTGTGAAGTTCGGGATCGTCGGACTTACGAATACGGTGCTCTCGTATGTAGTGTATGTTGTTGCCCTGCTTCTGATGAGGAAGCTCTCATGGTTTCCGAAGGCGGATTATCTCATCGCCCAGATACTGGCATTCATCATCAGTGTGGCATGGTCGTTCTACTGGAACAATCGTTTTGTCTTCACACTTCATGAAGGGGAACAGAGATCCGTCTGGAAGGCATTGCTCAAGACTTACATCTCATATTCTTTTACCGGACTGTTTCTGAACAGTATTCTGCTGGTTGTGTGGGTACAGCTGCTCCACGTCTCAGAATTTCTGGGCCCGATCCTGAATCTGCTGATCAGTGTTCCGGTCAACTTTCTTATCAACAAATACTGGGCATTCCGCAGCAAGTGAGCTGCTTTCCGGTATAATAACGCGTATTCCGGTAAAAGGGATACATGGAGCACACCTGGGCGATAAACAACAACAGGAAGGATAACGATATGTCTTCTAAGTGGAACAGTGAACAAGAAGCACGTGAAGAGATCAAGGCTCTGGTAGGAGAATATTATCATCAGTTCAAGGAGAAGAAGGAAGCTTTCCGTCCGGGCGGCCGGATAAGCTATGCATCCCGTGTATACGACGAAAAGGAGATGCAGAGTCTGACAGATGCCATGCTGGATTTCTGGCTGACGACGGGACGATTCGCAGATGAATTCGAAAAGAAGTTTGCAGAATGGATCGGTGTGAGATTCGCCCATCTGGTCAATTCCGGATCTTCGGCCAACCTGGTTGCTTTCTCTGTCCTGACCGCTCCGGAACTTGGAGAACGGCAGATCAGGAAAGGCGACGAAGTTATCACGGTTGCCTGCGGATTTCCGACTACAGTTGCGCCTGTTCTTCAGTATGGCGCAGTGCCTGTATTCGTGGATGTGACTGTGCCGCAGTACAATATCGATGTCACACAGCTGGAGAAAGCACTGAGTCCGAAGACGAAAGCTGTCATGATCGCACACACGCTTGGCAATCCTTTTGATCTCAGAGCGGTTAAGGAGTTCTGTGATAAATATAATCTCTGGCTGGTTGAGGATAATTGTGACGCCCTTGGATCTCAGTATACGATCGATGGAGAGACCAGATACACCGGTACCTGGGGCGATATCGGGACTTCGTCTTTCTATCCGCCGCATCATATGACGATGGGCGAAGGCGGCGCCGTATATACAAACGATCCGAAGCTGAACAGGCTGATCCTGTCTTACCGTGACTGGGGGCGCGACTGCATCTGCCCATCCGGACACGACAACTTCTGCGGACACCGGTTTGACGGTCAGTACGGCGAGCTTCCGAAAGGATACGACCATAAGTATGTATACAGTCATCTTGGCTACAATCTGAAAGTGACAGATCTTCAGGCTGCTGTCGGTGTTGAGCAGCTGAAGAAGTTTCCGTCCTTTATCGAAAGAAGACGCCACAACTGGGAACGCCTGCGCAAGGCGCTGGAACCGGCTGCAGACAAACTGATCCTGCCAGAGCCGGCAGAGAATTCCAGACCTTCCTGGTTTGGGTTCCTGGTTTCTGTAAGGCCGGACTCCGGACTTGACCGAAACAAGATCACACGTTACATTGAGTCGAAGAATATCCAGACCAGACTTCTTTTTTCCGGCAACCTCATCAAGCATCCCTGCTTTGACCAGATTCGCGGAACAGATGCTTATCGCGTGGCAGGTGATCTCAGAGTGACGGATTTCATCATGAACAATACGTTCTGGGTTGGCGTATATCCGGGAATGACAGACGAGATGATCGATTATATGGCGCAGATCATCCTGGAAGCCGTTTCGAATGCTGAATGACCGATAGTCTCAATATTTCCGTTTTTCTGTTTCATAATAAGATGTTTACCAGATGGGAGGATATTTGCTATGAATATAGCATTGATCATCGCGGGCGGATCCGGACACCGGATGGGCCAGGATATTCCGAAACAGTTCATTAATGTATACGATAAGCCGGTTCTGATCTATACCCTGGAAGGCTTTCAGAAGCATCCGATGATCGATGCAATCGAGCTGGTCTGCATCGATGGATGGCATGACGTCGTATGGGCTTATGCGAAGCAGTTCGGGATCGACAAGCTGAAGTGGATCGTGTCCGGAGGCAATTCCGGCCAGGAGTCGATCCGCAACGGCGTCTACGGACTTGAGGACAAGTGCAAGGAAGAGGATATCGTGATTATCCATGACGGTATCCGTCCACTGGTCGATGCATCCGTCCTTTCGGATGTCATTGAGACGGCTCAGAAGTACGGCAACGGCGTCACTTCCATGCCTTACAACGAGCAGATCTTCGTAAAGGATGACGAGATCTCGACGACGAAGTATATCCCGCGTGAGACGCTGAGACGTGTGCAGACCCCGCAGGCCTACAGATTCGGCAAGCTGGACTGGGCATACCACAAGGCATTTGCGGAGAACATCGGCATCGCAGGCTCTTCCTATACGAATACCATGATGGTGGAGCTTGGCGAGCGTCTGTATTTCGCGGCCGGCTCCGACAAGAATATCAAGCTGACGACCAAGGATGACCTTGAGCTGTTCAAGGCATATCTTAAGATGGACAAAGACAACTGGCTGAAGTAAGATAGCATTCCGGCACGACAGGGGATCCGGATACAGGTCCGGGAACGGATCCGGATACAGGCCCGGGAACGGATCCGGCTATGGATCCGTATACAGGCCCGGGAACGGATCCGGCTATGGATCCGGATACAGGTCCGGGAACGGATCCGGCTTTGGATCCGGATACAGGTCCGGGAACGGATCCGGGTATGGGTCCGAAGCCAGGGGCAGGCAGCAGCATGCTGCGGAATGGAGTATTCGAGATGAGATTACTGGAGAGCAAGCTTTTCCAGGAGGATCTGGCGTATGTGGCGTCACTGGACCTTCCATGGGAGAAACTCGAGGATTCTTCGATCATGATCTCCGGTGCGACCGGGATGATCGGAAGCACGCTGATCCATGTGCTGATGAAGAAGAACCGTGAGGACAGGCTCAACTGCCATATCTATGCCCTGGGAAGGAGCGAGGGAAAGGGACAGCAGCGCTTCATGGAATACTGGGATGACGACAGCTTTACCTTCATCCAGTGCGACATCGATAACGATGAGGATCTGAGGAAAGCAGTCCGGAATGCAGGGCTTTGCATGGATATGCGCTGTGTCGACTATATCTTTCATGCGGCGTCCAACACACATCCGGTTGCCTATGCGACGGACCCGATCGGGACGGTCCTTACCAACATCATAGGGCTGAACAATCTCCTCCGCTTCGCGGCAGACGTAAGAGCGAAGCGGTTTGCATTTGCCTCCTCGAATGAGATCTACGGGGAAAACCGCGGGGATGTGGAGCTGTTTGACGAGAAGTACTGCGGCTACATCGACTGCAATACCATGCGTGCCGGCTATCCGGAGAGCAAGAGGGCGGGCGAAGCGCTGTGTCAGGCTTACATCCGGCAGAGGGAGCTTGATGTCGTGGTCCCGAGGTTCACCAGATCGTTCGGGCCGACGCTCCTGAAGACCGATACCAAGGCTCTTTCCCAGTTTATCCACAAGGGAGTCGAGGGCGAAGATATCGTCCTTAAGAGCGCAGGGACGCAGTATTATTCCTACACTTATGTCTGCGATGCGGTCGCCGGCCTGCTGACGGTCCTGCTGAAGGGCGGATGCGGAGAGGCATACAATATCGCTGATGTGAGCTGTGACATCACCCTGAAGGACCTCGCGAAGATCATCGCGGACTATGCGGGAAAGAAAGTTGTCTTCGAGATCCCGGATGCGACCGAGGCGGCGGGCTATTCCAAAGCGACCAAGGCGCGCCTCGACAGCAGGAAGCTTCAGGGGCTGGGCTGGACGGCACACTTCGATATGAAGACAGGGCTGGTGCATACGATCGATATACTGAAGGAAATTGGCTGATATGGGTAAGATAAAGTTCGGTGATTACCTGAAGACCAGGAAGAATCAGCAGAATCTGAATATCTATGAGTCGGATGAGGCTCTTGTCCGCCGGGCCAGATCGAAGATGGACCTGGACCCGATCGTGATCTCCCCGGCTTTCCGGGTACAGAATCTGGAGGCTGCGAAGCGGATGCTGGAGGAGGCGAAAGCCTGCCCGGGCGCGGAGGAGCTTCTGGAGAAGTGCAGGCAGATGCTGCATGCAGCGAAGACTGCAAAGAAGGAAGCCGATTACCAGAGCGCGTGCCTGCATCTTTCCGAGGCAGGCGATGAGTATGAATATGACAAGGCTGCCGGCGAGTTCGGCAATCTTCAGGGCTACCGGGATGCGGATGAGAAGCGTGCCGAGGCAAAGAAGAAGTCAAAGACCCTGAACCGGAAGTTCCAGGTAAAGCGCGGCGTGATCATCCTTGTGATCGTTCTGCTGGCGGCTCTGATCACGGCAGCTGTCCGGGCGGGGGTCCCGCGCTACGGAGCTGCGCTTCTGGAAGGCCTTGCGGGTCAGTATAAGGCCGCGGCAGCCAACTTTGAGAAGATGGATGTTCTCGACAGCGACCGTCAGGCGGAGAAGTACTATGCGCTCTACCTGGAGCAGCGCCAGGAGGAGGAGAGGAAGACTCTCCCGAGGGCAAGAAAGGGAAGCACGATCTCATTTGCCGGCCAGCACTGGCTTGTGCTGAAGAAGGAGGACAAGAAGCTTCTGATGATATGCACATCTCCTTATGCTTCCAGCCCGTACCGGCATGTGCAGTTTCATAACATCCGGAAGGATGTGAGCTGGGCGGACAGTTCTCTCCGCGAGTTTTTGAATGAGGGCGTTCTGAGAGACGAGTTTACCGAGGCCGAGCGGGATGCGCTTGTCGAGATGGAGTACACGCCGTCCGGCAATGCAGACTATGGAGTGAAGGGCGACACGAGGGTGCTGAAGGACAAGATCAGGATCCTCGACATGGCGGAGATCGAAGAATATGCCGATGTCTTTAAGAAGCCGGGCGTCGATATGTGGCTGTCTACCCAGGGACATGATGCGGCATCCGCGGTCTATATGACCAAGACCGGCACCCTGATGAGCTACGGCAATGACGTGACGGATGATGATCTGTCGGCCTGCCCGGTCGTGACGGTCGATATCAGGCTGCTTGAGAAAGCAGAACTGGGATGAGGTTGATGATAGATGGGAAATAAGTGGAAAGTCCGGTTTCATACCTTTCATAAGTATTCTGCCCTGCTGCAGGAGCTGGTCAAGCGTGACATCAAGCTGAAGTACCGCCGCAGCGTCCTGGGCTATCTGTGGAGTGTCCTGAACCCGCTGCTGATCATGATCGTTCTTACGGTCGTCTTTTCCTCGATGTTCCAGAAGAACATCGAGAACTACCCGGTCTACCTGCTGACGGGACGTGTCCTGTTCGACTTCATGAGAAATGCGACCCAGAGCGGTCTTAAGTCTGTGACGAACAATGCCGCTCTGCTCAAGAAGACCTATATCCCGAAGTATATCTTCACCCTCTCGAAGGCGACGAGTACGATGGTCGATACAGTGTTCTCACTGGGGGCGTTCTTCATCGTCATGATCGCGACCAGGACAACATTCCACTGGACACTGGTCTACCTTCCGGTGATCATCCTTCAGGTGTATGTATTCAGTCTGGGCGTCTCATTTCTGCTGGCTGCCCTGCAGGTCATGTTCCACGACATGGAGTATATCTACCATGCGATCATCACTGCATGGATGTACATGACTCCTCTGTTCTATCCGCTTGAGAATCTGCCGAATCTCCTTCAGCTGATCATCAAGAGCGTGAACCCGATGTACTACTATGTGGCATCGTTCCGTGACATCACCCTTGCGGGCAATATGCCCGGCATAAGGCTGATCATCGGCGGATGGCTGTGGGGCTTTGCCGCGCTTGCCATCGGAGTGTTTGTGTTCCAGAAGAAGAAGGACCAGTTCATCCTGTATCTGTGATGGCTGACGCCTGACGGGGCGGGCAATGGCAGAAGGAAGGTACATCGTCCGGACCGGAGAGGCTGCCCGCCGGCGCTTTATAGAGGAAAAGATATGCCACAGAATATCATAGACGTAGATCACTTATCGATAAGGTTCAATCTGGGCAACATCAAGGTTGACAACCTGAAGGAGTTCACGATCCGCAGGATCAAGCATGAGCTCACCTTCCAGGAATTTCTTGCTCTGAAGGATGTCGATCTTCATGTGCAGCGGGGAGAGGCCTGGGGGCTCATCGGTACCAATGGCTCGGGCAAGAGTACTCTGCTCAAGGCGATCACCGGCATCCTCAAGCCTTACAAGGGAACGATCAAGGTGAGAGGCCGGATCGCTCCGATGATCGAGCTGGGAGCAGGCTTTGACCAGGAGCTTACTGCGAGGGAGAACATCTTCCTGAACGGGGCGGTACTCGGATACTCGAGAAAGTTCATGGAAGAACACTTTGACGAGATCGTCGAGTTCGCGGAGCTTCAGCGCTTCCTGGACTCTCCGATCAAGAATTATTCTTCCGGCATGAAGGCCCGTCTGGGCTTTGCGGTCGCGACCATGGTCGCCCCGGAGATCCTGATCTGCGATGAGGTGCTTTCGGTCGGCGATGCCAGCTTCCGCAAGAGATGCAATGCCCGCATGGAGCGGATGCTGTCCGGGGGGACCACGCTTCTCTATGTCTCCCACGATATCAATTCCGTCGTGAAGCTCTGCGACCATGTGCTCTGGCTGGACCATGGTGAGGTCGTGATGCAGGGAGACCCGTCTGTTGTCTGCAGTGCCTATCTGGAGCGGCAGGACAAGGTCTATTCCTACGCGAGAAAGAAGAAGGAAGACCGGGAGATCGTCGAGTCCACGAAGAAATTTGATTATCTGGTGGTCGGGGCCGGCCTGTTCGGGTCCGTGTTCGCCGACCAGGCGAAGAAGGCCGGAAAAAGCGCTGTCGTGATCGACAGAAGAGACCATATCGGCGGCAACATCTACACAGAGCGGATAGACGGCATCGACGTCCACAGGTACGGCGCCCATATCTTCCATACATCCGATGCGAGGATCTGGCGGTATATCAACCGCTACTGCAAGTTCAACCGTTTCGTCAATTCACCGGTCGCAAGGACCGGCAGTGAGCTCTACAATCTGCCTTTCAACATGAATACATTCTCGAAGATGTGGGGAGTGTTCACGCCGGAAGAGGCGCAGGCGAAGATCGATGAGCAGAAGTCTGAATATATCGCAGGCAGGCTGGAAGAGAGAAGGAAGGCAGGGGAGCATATCCTGATGCCGGACGAGCTGGAGGCGCTTGCGGCGGCCAGGGCAGCGGAAGCGGCTGCAGCCGCCGGCACAGATGCGGCCGCCGGCGCAGGTGCGGCTACGGCAGATCTGCTGAAAGCGGCCGGGCTTCCTGACAACGCGATCGTAACCGATGAGGGAATCTTCATCCCTCAGAATCTTGAGGAGCAGGCGATCGCCCTGGTCGGGACCGATATCTATGAGAAACTGGTAAAGCACTATACGGAGAAGCAGTGGGGAAGGCCATGCTCAGAGCTCCCTGCCTTCATCATCCGCAGGCTGCCGCTCCGGTTTACCTACGACAACAACTATTTCAACGATCCCTGGCAGGGTATTCCGGTCGGAGGCTACACCCAGATCATCGAGTCGATGCTGTCGGGAGTGCCCGTCCTCACAGGGATGGACTACAAAACATTTGCGGCAAAGTATCCGGGAAAGTTCCGGAAGGTCATCTACACCGGGCCGATCGATGAGTATTTTGATTATCAGTTCGGCCATCTGCAGTACCGGACCGTCCGCTTTGAGACCGAGAGGCTTCTGAAGCCGAACTTCCAGGGCAATGCCGTGGTCAACTACACGGGACCGGAAGTTCCGTGGACCAGGATCATTGAGCACAAGTGGTTCGAGTACGGGAAGGACCTGGAAGGACAGGATATCCCGACGACGGTCATCTCCAGGGAGTACTCCGAGGAGTGGAAGCCGGGCATGGAGCCTTACTATCCTGTCAACGATGATGCCAACAGCAAGCTCTACGAAAAGTATCTCGAACTGGCAAAGGAGAAGAAGAACGTCACATTTGCGGGAAGGCTCGGGACTTATTCGTACTACAACATGGACCAGGTCATCCTGCAGGCATGGAAGCTTGCAAAAAAAGAGCTGAAGACCCATGACGGGGCGATGAAGGAAGCCGTGGCCGAGAGCGAGTGAGCGCATAAAGGGGTAGACCGGCTGGCGCCGTAGAGATGACAGAGGGATGCGGCATGGCCGCAGAAGGAGTATGTAGGTGATGAGATATCTGGTCAGATGCAATGTTCCGCCGCTTGAGTACCATACGCCGATCGAAGTGATCCGGAAGAACCTGGTGGGGAACAACAGCGGCAACCTGCTTTATCAGTACAGCGTCGTCAGAAGCCTGCTCCAGCCGGGAACTGAGCTCGGATATGTATGCGACAGCCAGCTGCTGAAAGGGGAGGTTACGGCTGAGACGATCAGCCGCGACTATGATCATCTGGTCCTTCCTTTTGCCAATGCTTTCCGCGAGGATTTTCAGCACATCCTGAAGGCATGGACGGCGGTGGTCCGGAAGCTGAAGATCCCGGTCACGGTCGTCGGAATCGGGCTTCAGGACAAGTATGAGCCGACCTATAAGGACGGCTTTTCCTTTGACGGGACCGTGAAGGAATTTGTGAGCGCGCTGCTGGACCACTCTGCGAGTATAGGAGTCAGGGGAGAGTACACGGAGGACTATCTGCACCGGCTGGGCTTTGGCCAGAACCAGGTCAGCCTGATCGGATGCCCGTCTATGTTCATGTTCGGCTGGAAGCTGCCGGTCAGGGAGAAGAAGCCACTTACCCATGATTCGGTGATCGGCATCACGGGGGCAGTCGGCAATCCCAGGGAGATGAAGAAATTCCTGATGAAGGTCCGCGAGGAATATCCGGACTACTACTATATTCCGCAGCTGCTTCCGGACCTTGAGCTGATCTATGGCGGCAAGCCGTTCCTGTTCAATCCGAATGCAAGGATCCTGTATCCCAACATGCCGGACCATCCGGATTTCCTGAAGGACAGGGCGCTCTATTTCATCAATGCGGTGAGCATGATGAGATTCATGCCGAAGATCGATTTTGATATCGGAAGCCGTTTCCACGGCGGTGTCTCCGCAGTCCTCTGCGGCGTGCCGACACTGTTCATGCCGATGGATGCCCGTGTGAGAGAGCTGACGGACTACCATGAGCTGAACCGGGTCCCGGGCAGGGACATTACCAGCGACATGAAGCTGGAGGACCTCTATGCGGACCTGGACCCGATGCAGCCGCTGAGACATCACCGGGAGAGAGCTGACCGCTACTTCGCATTTCTTGAAAAAGAAGGGATAAAGACCGTCTTCCGGAGACCGGAGGAAGAGGAGAAGACGGGATTTTCCTACCCGGATGAGATGGAGAGACAGCCGCTCGACGATCTTGCCGATGCCGCCGAGATCTGTCCGCCGGTGCATGCGATCGCGACGACAAGCGGGGAAGAGCTTGCAGCCAGACTTTCCGGTTTCGGGAAGTACCGCTACGACTCGGAGTCAAAGCCGTATGAGGAGGCGAAGAAGTCTCTTGCATGGTACCGCAAGATGAGGAAGAGCTATGAGGAGAAGACGGTCTTCCAGCTCATAGCTGAGAAACTGAAGGGCAGAAAGGGAGAGAAATCATGAAGGTTTCCGTCATCACACCTGCATACAATGCGGAGAGATATCTGCCGCAGACGCTGGACAGCATCATGTACCAGACGATGCCGCGCGAGGACTACGAAGTCATCGTCATCAACGGCAGTTCCACCGACGGCACGGAGAAGATCCTTGAGGACTACAGCCGTCAGTTCCCGAATCTGAAGTACGTGACGCAGGAGAATCTTGGGCCTGCCGGCGGACGCAATGCGGGTATGAAGCTTGCGACGGGCGACTTTTTCTACTTCCTGGACGCGGATGACATGGCGGCGCCGGACAGCCTGCAGAGTTTCTATGACAGAGCCATGGAGCAGAAGGCAGACCTGGTCATCGCAGGCTACGATATCTATAACGGGTACCGGTATGCCAGGGTATACAACATCAACGACATCATCAGGCTGGATGAGATCGACCACTTTGACAGGCATCTTCTGTGGACATTCTCTCTCTGGAACAAGTTCTGGCGCGCTGCCCCGATCCGGGAAAACCATCTGGAGTTTCCGGCCCTCACATATTCGGAGGATGGGGTCTTCCTGATGAAGTATCTCTCTGTCTGCGGCAAGGTCACGGGCATGGACCAGGTCGTCATCCACTACCGGAAGATGAACAACGGGGAGCAGCAGTCGATCACGACGGCCATCACGCCGGAAAGGGTCGAGGACTATCTGGAGTCCCACAGGCTTATGAGGGAGATCCAGGAGAAGGAGCTTCTGAAGCGGTATCCGGAATGTCCGGATGCTGTGTCTCTTCTTGAGAAACATGAAGATGCGAGACAGTATCTGAGTGAGTTCTCCCGCAAGGAGCTCCAGACCCTGCTCAATCAGTTCTATGTCTTCTACTGGAACATGGATGATGTGGCGAAGAAGAAGGTCACGGATTCCATATCGGACATCCTGAAAGGGATGGAGCTGAAATCCTATCTGAGCATCAATGACAACTGGGCCGAGCTGGACCTTTCCGATATCGGCAATGAGGAGGAGACGGTCAGGGAGCATCCTGCCTGCACCGCCGTTCTCTATGGGGACGAGTCCGAAAAGGAAGGTTTCCTTCACGTGCTCACCAGCCTTTCTTTCCAGAATCTGGTCCACCTGAAGATCTTCCTTCCTTCTTCCATGAAGGAAGCGGCTGCATCGGCGGGGATCCTGCATCCCAATATGTTCTTTCTCGATGCTTCCTCGGAGGAAGAACTGCATAAGGCGGCGATCCGTGAGAACAATGCGCCGTATATCATGTTCTGCAGTCCGAAGATCAGCTACCAGGTAAGTACCGTGCGCTGGCTGAGATCGACGCTGGAGAAGAGCTCGGGAGCAGATTATATCGTCGAAGTTGTATATCATAATGGTTTCGGGACGCCTCAGCCGGTCCATCTCAATGACCACGCGCTGGATCCCGCTGCTCCGGGAATGGACGGGAAGGACAGTATCCACTTCGATTTTCTTCTGGCCAACAAGGTCTTCCGGTCCGGGTTCGCTGACCGGCTCACGGAGCATGGAAAGTATTCCCCGATCAGCCGGCTGCCTGAGATAAAGGCGAAGGGATACGCTCTGGTGGGGAGAAACCAGATCGTCTACTACTCCGGGGATGAGAAGAGCTTTCCGGAGGATTTCCACGACGATCAGACCCGCGATCAGATCGTCCGGCTTATGAAGAGCAGCGAGATCAGAGGACTGACGGATGAAGCATTTGCCCAGGACAGGGCCCTGACCCTGATGCGTCTCGAGGGCATGTGGGCGCCGACCAGGCTGCGCAGACTTCTGAGATCAGCGCTGTCACACGGACGTGAGTGGATCACTTCCCATGTGCCGCTGAAAAACCAGGTCCTCTTCTTCACGATCCGCGACGACGGGAAGCTGGAGGGCAATGCGGCAGCGCTCTATCCTTATGTGCATGGGAAGAAAGTGATCGCGGCACGCCGCCTGCCTCATCCGAGGACCTACCAGCTGAAGATGATGTGGGAGGTCATGCGGAGCAAGGTCATCGTGACCGACGATTACGTCCGCTATCTGCGCTATTTCCCGCTGCAGCCTGAGCAGAAGGTCATCCAGCTCTGGCATGCCTGCGGAGCTTTCAAGAAGTTCGGACGCTATGGGACCAACCTCTCGCAGAAGAAAGACCTGGCGACCCATGTCCAGTACAGCCTGGTATGCGTCAGCGGTGAGGAGATCCGCACGATCTATGCGGATTCCTTCGGCATCAGCCGTGAGAAGGTCAGGGCGCTGGGCGATCCGAGGACGGATCTCTTCTTTGACAGAAAACATGAGGAAGAGGTAAAGCAGGCTGTCTATGAGAAGTATCCTCAGCTGAAGGGAAAGAGGGTCGTCCTGTACGCACCGACTTTCCGTGACGCAGGGAAGGCGAAGAGAGATGAGTTCCGGCCGGAGCTTGATTTTCCGTCCTTCTCGAAGAAGCTCCCGGAGGATATGGTCTTCGTGATCCGGCCTCATCCGGTCATGACGGAAGCGATCCTCCATGAGCAGTATCCGAATATCCTCGAGGTCCGGGATTTCTCCACGAATGACCTGATGTTCGTCTCCGACTTGATGGTGACGGATTACTCCTCCGTCATCTTTGAATATTCGCTGCTGAAGAAACCGATCCTGTTCTACTGCTACGATCTTGCGGTCTATAACCGCGGCTTCTATCTGAGATATCCGGAGGACCTTCCGGGAGACGTGATCCAGACACAGAGAGAACTCGAGAGAAGGCTCTGCTCAGAGGAATGGAATAAACTGTCCGGCAGCTATGACGGATTCGTGAAGCGGTATATGTCCGCCTGCGACGGACACAGCAGCGAGCGGATCGCAAAACTGATCAACCAGTATATGGAGGGGAAAGGATGAAGACAAAAGAGCTTACCTTTCTGTGCGGTGAGGTCGGCGGGTTCAGCCCGGACATGGCAATTCTCAGAGATTACATCAGAAGGAAGGAGCCGGAGACGGATTACCGTTTCTTCATATCCGGCAAGATCAGCAGGACCGGAAGGTTCTACCAGGAAGGAATCAGGACGGAAGAAGAGAAGTTCATCCGCCCGGGCGACGTAGTGATCAGCTCGGAAGGTCATCTCCCGGCGAATGTCCGGACTGAGGAAGAGCGGATCCTGATCGCAGCAGGCTACGAAGAACTTCTGAAGAATGTCCTTGGCGCCGGGTCTTCATCCGTTCTTGAGGATTATTCGGCGAATTTCACCCATATTGTGATGGGGTCTCCTTTCGCGGAGAAAGGGCTTCTTGACAAGGGCGGCCAGCGGATCTCGGAGACAAGGCAGCTTCGCGCATGTACGCCGCTTGCCTGGTCCATGACGCAGCCTTTCTATAAGGAGATGGCAAGAAAGAAGATCGATTCGGTCTGTCCGCAGATCAGAGGAAAGAAGATCCTTTTTGTACAGGGATCCGGGAGCCTGCCGAATGGCACCGGTGAACTTGAAGTCTTCCGGAACATGGACCTTCGCAGGATCCTGTCGGAGCTGAAAGATGGCTGGTGCATCCTGACGAACATACCTCTCTTCCTTGAGAGGGCAGCCAATCTCCCACTATCTTATCTTGACCGCTTTGCCTTCATCAGCAAGGGAGCCCATGCGACCGATATGACCCTTGCATCGGATGCGCTGATCACAAGCAGTGCCCTGTACGGGACCGCATTCTGCGCCACAGGAAAACCGGTCCGCGGCCTCGCCTACAATGATTCAGCTTTTGAGAAGGTGGTCCGTAAAAAAGCTCCGTCCCTGATGACGGAGACGGAGCGGCAGATGGAAGAAGCGCTTCTGTCGGACCCTGGAGAAGTCACGCCGGAGATGAAAGCGTTCGAGGAAGAGATGTCCTACGGGTCCGAGATCAACCCCTGTGAGGAGATCCGGAAACTTCTGGCATGACCTCAGCTGTCCCTCCGGCTTTGATGAAGGAAAAGCCGCCTGCCGGCTTCCCGCTTTGCCTTGCTGAGGACAATTAAGGCTTCTCGCTTTGCCTTGCTGAGGACCCTGCCGACTTTTTCCCCTCTCAGCAGGGATGCCGGCACCGGATAGGGAACGACCTTCGGTGCGTGGGCAAGCTGCAGACTGCGGAGGGCAGTGCGGAGCGCGCCTGCTGGAAATGCGGCATCCTGACTGCAGAGCAGAAGGAAGCCGCTTTCTGCGGCGGCATATTTCCTGAGCTCTTCTTCCGAATGTGCGTCCGCAAAGAACATATTGCCGTGAACCAGACCTTCTTCCTGAAGGTCTTTTTTGATGCTTTCCGGAAGGAGGATCCGGAGAGTCACCATGTCCTGGGCGGCAAGCTCCCGCACGGAGTCATTCAGACGGTCCGCAAAGAGAACAGCAGTGATCAGGGGCTTCTCCCGGACCAGGACATCTTCCTTCCCGACCTCTGTGAGATCGAGATCGTACCACTGCTGGACCGTCCTTATCCTGCCTTCCTGGTCGATCGCATCGAATCTTTTCGATACCGCCTGCCTGGTCAGGTCGGCAGTTTCCTGGTCCATGGCCCAGAAGTGGAGATAGAACTGGTCGATCAGGGTGTAAAGTTCCTTGTAGGAAAACTCACGCATGCACATTGCGGCATCTGAATGCTTTCGGCAGATCGCATTGATATCATCCTCTGCGTACCGCTTCATCAGCCTTTCCTTCAGGATACGCCGGATCTCCCGGTGGGCAGTGAGATAGGACTTCAGCTTTTCGGCCGTCACCGAGGAAGTAGTGATCGAAGACTGAAGGGCGGAACCCATCTTCCGGTAGGAGAAGACAGACTGGTCAAGCCCCGTGATCTTTCCGCAGACCGCCAGATAGGACATGAGAAAGACGCCGTCTTCCGAGTATATGAGGTCCGGCAGCCTCAGCCCGTGTTTCCGGACCACGGATGCACGGAACAGTTTGTTGCAGAGCGAGAAGGTCCAGAGAAGGTCCGGGTCGAAAGGATCGATCGTATCCTTCCGGGTGAGTTTTTCGATCTTCTTCACTCTGCGGGAGGAGACTCCGTTGAAGATCTCGTATCCGGCGACGACAAGATCGGCATTCTGAGACACTGCCCGGTCGTACAGACTGGCAAGCGAGTCCCTCGGGAGAAGATCATCCGCGTCGAGGAAGTAGAAAAAGTCTCCTTCGGCCAGGTTCATGCCGATATTCCGGGCAAGGCCGGGGCTTAGCTTTCCATAGGAGCGAAAGCGCAGATTCGGGTACTTTCTGCTGTACTGCTCCAGGATCTCTGCCGTATGGTCCGAGGAACCGTTCTCGATGACGATCACTTCGTAGTCCGACCGGTCCATGGTCTGACCCATGATGCTGTCGAGCGTCTCCGGCAGATACTTTTCAGAATCGTGTGCAGGTGTGATAACGGATATCTTCATGGGCGCCTCCTGATCATACCTTGTCTCCGAACACCAGCTTCAGGATGCGGTCGGTGGAATGTCCGTCGCAGGAACCCATGAACCTGAGGCGGAAGTCCCTGACCTTCTGCCGGTCGAAGCGTGTATCGATATTTTTAATGTAGTCGATCATCTCTTCATTCGTCCTGCAGACCGGCCCTGGCGTCATCTCACTGTAGTCGTAGTAGAAACCTCTCCAGTCGCAGTAATCTTCCAGATCGTAGGCGTAAAACAGCATCGGGCGCTCGAAGAGAGAGTACTCGAAGACCAGCGATGAGTAATCGGAGATGCAGATATCACTGGCCATCAGAAGTTCATCGATATTCATCGATCCGGACCCGTCGCAGACAAATGTGCCTTCCAGCTCTTCCGGCACCGGGGGTAGATGCTTCACCAGCTGATGGTGCTTGATGATCATAACATACTGATCGCCCAGCGCTTTTTCAAATGCACGGATGTCGATCTGGTCCGGCGCTTCTGCTTCCTTGACCCTTCCGCGGAAGGTCGGTGCGTAGAGGATGATCTTCTTTCCCTTCGCTGCCGGAAACCTGCGGCAGATGTCCTCGCACGCCTGACGGATCCTTTCCTGATCGAAGAATACGTCGGTGCGGCTCACTCCGACCGGCTGCACGATGTCTTCGTGCCCTTCAAGCCGCATGGCCTCGACGTATGCCCAGCAGACTTCCGGACTGCTGACGGTCACATAAGTATAGTTTTTATTCAGAGGATGACGTTCCTGTACCCAGTGGTCTCCTCCGAACTTCATGTCCACGGTCGAGTAGCCGAAGCGCTTGAAGGCTCCGCAGCCGTGCCAGGTCTGCACGACGATGGTCTCTTTCCTCAGATCGACGCAGGAGAGCACCATGGAACCTTCTGCCAGAAAGACATACTTTGCAGTCGCGAGGTCCTCGAGGAATGCCGCGCAGTTTTTCTTCCACTGCCTCCGGTAGTCGATGTTTGAACGGAGAAAGTGCTTGTGGACCGTGTACCTGCCGGATGCCTCAAGCCGGTCGCAGATCAGCTGCAGGTTGTTTGTGAGCTTCGGCTGCGCAGGCTCAAGAAAGATGACCTTCTTCTCATCGACCGGTTCTGTGCGATGCCTGTTGTAGAAGGACGGAAGATACCGGTCGTACGTGACATCCATACGGTGACGGAAATATGCTTTGCCGATGGGGCTGCTGTGGACGAAGGGATAGCTCTTCCGGTAGACGTACCAGAAAGCCGGCCTCACTATCCTGGATCTTTTCCAGATCTTTCTTGCTTGCGACTTAAGTGACATAACGATTGGTTTCACCTGCCTGTGAACGGATGTGCTATTATGACTGTAGATACTGAAACAACTGCCATATGAAAGAGATTATAGCATAGGAAAGACATGAAGAGATATTTCAGGAAGAGAGAAGCGGAGACAGCGGCCAGGGTCAGAGAAAAGATGACCGGGAGCGTGACGGACCGGGGCGGAGCGGTGCCTGAAGCAGGAGCGGAGTTTCTGACAGAAGAAAGCCCGGCGGCTGGCGCGAAGTCTGCTTCCGGCGCAGAGATGGCT
>DLFD01000094.1:24319-28449 GCA_002482005.1 Lachnospiraceae bacterium UBA7729
GCGAAGTCTGCTGCCGGCGCAGATCCCGGCGCTGGCAGAAAGCCTGCGGCTGCCGGAAGGTCCGGGCTTGTGCGCAGCGTCTACGGAGCAGTCCGGACGGCTTACAAGGACACTTCCCTGAAGAAGCTGTATCCTTCCCGCTATCTTGCCGAGGCGAAGAAGCCTGTCATCCCAGGCTATGTGGTCTTCCTGGAAGTCCGTGAGAAGGAACTCTCCGACAATTTCCGCCTGATCAGGGCAGCGCTGGAGCACAGAAACAGGGCGCAGGCGGGTAAGGCCGGGGAGACAGGCAGGAGGATACAAAAAGAAAGGCCGCGTTATACATTTGACACCGTCTGCATCCGCGAAGGGATGGAGAATCCGGCCGCTTCCGCCGCCAGGTGTCTCTCTGCGATCCCGAAGATCGCCAGGGCTGAGTTCGTATTCGTCAATGAATCCTCCTATTTCCTGTCGAGTCTGCCGATCCGGCCGGAGACCTGTGTGATCCAGACGTGGCATGCATGCGGAGCCTTCAAGAAGTTCGGCTGGAGCACGGTCGGAAAGGGCTTCGGAACGACGGCGGAGGATCTTGAGAAGTACCCGGTCCACCGGAATTTTTCCTATGTGACCGTCTCCTCGGAAGAGGTCGTATGGGCATACGCGGAGGCCTTCCATATGGAGGACCGGCCCCAGGACATCCTGCCTATCGGCGTCAGCCGGACAGACCTCTACTTTCATCCACGTGTCCGGAGAAATGCGGCAGCCCGCGTCCGCAAGGCTCTGATCGCGGATAATGAAGCTCTCTGGGCTGAGCCGTCCCCGCCGGACCTGAAGGCGGGACAGGATGCTTTTGCAGGCGGCCAGTCCGGCCAGGATACTTTTGCAGGCGGCCAGTCCGGCCAGGGTGTTTTTGCAGGCGGACAGTCCGGCCAGGGTGTTTTTGCAGGCGGCCAGTCCGGCTGGGATGTTTTTGCCGATGCTGTGCCAGAGCAGGACTCCAGTGGAAGACAGCAGGCAGGACACGCCCGGTTTTCCGACCGTGATGAGGAGCGGGTCTTTGAGAATAAGAAGCTGATCCTCTATGCGCCGACTTACCGAGGCTCTGTCCGCAGTGCGGTGTCGCCGGACCAGCTGGACATCCTGCAGCTGAAGGAAGAGCTTGGGGACGGCTACCTGCTCCTGGTCCGGCAGCACCCCTTCGTGAAGAAGAAGGCGGAGATCCCGAAGGAGGCGAAGGATTTCGCATATGACGTGTCTGGTCTCAGGATCGAGGACTTGATCATGGCCTCCGATCTGCTGGTCACTGATTACTCCTCGATCGTGTTCGAATACTCTCTCTTTGAGAAGCCGATGATCTTCTTCGCCTATGATCTCGAGGATTACGGGAAGCAGCGCGGATTCTACTATCCGGTCCGCGAGATGATGCCGGGGCCTGTCTGCAGCACGACTCACGATGTGAGCCGGACGATCCGCCGCACGGAGACGGGATTCGATCTCATGAGCGTTCGGGCTTTCAAGTACCGTTTCATGGGCGCATGCGACGGGCATGCCACAGGAAGGGTGCTCCAGCTCATGGATTCGGTACATGAAAGGAAAAGTTAACAATTCTGTAACAGATAGGTTGAAATAGGCTCGCTTCAATGCTAAGCTGTTTTTAATCTTAACAGAGTAGAAAGGCTGATGGATATGAAGTACGGAAAAAGTTATCTTTCAGGGATCCGCAGGCGGGCGGCTGCCCTTGCCCTGGCCGGAGCGATGGTCTTCGGGATGGGGGGAGAGAGCCTTGCCTTCGCGGATGAGACCATGATCGATACCGGAGAGGAAGCGGGCGGATCCCTTCTTGTGGAAGATCCGCAGGAAGCAGGACCGGTCCTCACGGAAACTTCCGGAGAGGCGGGCGGAGCCCTGTTCGAGGACACTGGCGAAGAGACAAAAGCTGCGGCGCCGGGGATAGGAGAAGGTCCGGAGACTTTCTCTGACGAGACAGAGTCTGAGGCCCAGGCAGAGCCAGCTGTGTCCGTTGAGACAGAGGAGAGCGGGAAAGCAGAGAAGGTCACGGAAGCAGAAGGGGTCACAGAAACAGAGAAGACCGCAGAAACAGAAGAGGCTGAAGAAACAGAAAAGACCATAGAAACCGAAGCGTCCGCCGCACAGGAGCCAGGGACAGCGTCGGAAGAGGCAGAGACAGTTCCGGAAGAGTCAGAGGCGGCCTCAGAAGAGACAGAGACAGCTCCGGAAGAGTCAGAGGCAGCCACGGAAGAGACAGAGACAGCGGAAGATGTTCCTGTCATCGTGATGGAATCTGCAAAGATCGCGGAGAACCATAAGGCGGCAGGCGGGACGGCTTCCGCTGCTGCGCCAGGCGGCCCGGTAACCGTGACACCTTCCTTTGAAGGCTGCACTTCCCTCTATAACCCCTCGGCCAGTGTGAAGAACATCGTCTGGACCAAGGACGCCGTGGAAGGGAAGACGATTACCCTGAAGGCAGACCTGAAGAATGTGAACCTGTCCTATCTGAAACCGGACGGACCGGGCTCCAGGGTCAGTTTTACATGGACGAAGAGCAACATCTCCGAAAGAATCATAAAGCAGACCGTAAGGAGTGATTTCTCCGATGGGAAGACGGACTTTACCGACACTTTCACGGCGAAACCGGGACCAGGTACCTACGCATACTTCTGCAACATCGAGGTGCCGGATCAGAACGGGGACAACATGACTGAGTCGTACAGACTGGTCTACATCGTGAGAGATCCGCTGACCGTTGAAACCCAGGATACGACCATCCACATCGCACCTTATGATGAAGACCAGAAGAAGACCGGTGACGTGAATATGGAGGTTACCGCACTCTCTGCGATCGAGGGAGATTCCTATGTAAAGAACCCGCCTTACTGGCACTATACCGATCAGTATGAAGGAGTCTCGACCGGAACTGTAAAACTGAAGGATGATCCGGATACAAGACTCCGCACGCAGGCTGCCCTGAAAGGAGTCGACGACGCACAGACTACGGTCACCTGCAGTGTTTCTTCTCTGTATTCGCCTGATGAGATCTACGGAGAGAGAATGGTCACATTCACGATCGATACCGCCAGCCATGACTGGGAAGATTTCAAGATCACCAAGGATGCAACCATCTGGGAAAGCGGATTGATGGAGCGCACCTGCAAGACCTGCGGCTATAAGGATGTCGAAGTGATCGCGAAACTTACGCCTTCCGCTAAACAGTCCATGAAGAAGGTCATCCTGCAGAAGGGCAAGAGCACGGATCTCTACGGCCTGGAGCTGCAGAAAGGTGATTCTGTCGTCCGCTGGGAGTCTTCTGACCATGGCATCTGCACTGTCGACGGACAGAAAGACGGCGACTGCACGATCCGTGCGAGATGGGCGAAGGGTACCGCCAAGGTTACGGCGACCCTGGACAGCGGACTGGTGATCACGGTGCCGGTCAAGGTACAGAATATACGGGTACAGACTCAGAAGATCACCGGGCTTCCGAAGAAAGTGAAGCTGAAGAAGGGAAAGAGGCTCAATCTGAAGCCGCAGATCTATCCGCTGACCAGTCAGTATCGGATCAGCTATTCTTCGAGCGACAAGACGGTCGCTTCTGTCACGCAGAAGGGAAGGATCCGCGCCAAAGCACCCGGAAAGTGCGATATCACAGTCACTTCCGGCAAGGTCTCCGTCAAGGTAAGGATCATCGTACCGGGGATCGACGCAAAGAAGATCTACAATGTCCGGAAGGTCTATAAACTCAGAGAAGGCGGGAAGAAACAGCTGAAGGTGAAGCTCTATCCTTCTAATTCGACCAGCAAGCTTCGCTTCAAGAGCTCAAACCGCAAGGTCGTGACCGTATCGAAGAAAGGGGTTATCCGGGCAAGAGGCAAAGGAACCGCGACCGTCAAGATCTGGGCATGCAACATCGAACATAAGTGGATCGCGAAGACCTTCAAAGTGACCGTAAGATGATCGCGAAGACCTTCAAAGTGACTGTAAGATGATCGCGAAGACGTCAAAGTTACCGTAAGATGGGCGGATAAAGTTACAGAAAGCTCTGGAAAAACCGAAACACTTAATACAAATGTGCAATTTCGAAAAATTTTTGGCACGAAATAAACGAAAAAGAAGGGTCAATCATTTTTGGTGTG
>DLFD01000077.1:0-425 GCA_002482005.1 Lachnospiraceae bacterium UBA7729
CGCAGTTTCTTCTGCTTTGCAGCAGAAAAGCTGCAGAACATGGGAAAAAATTTGTAAAGGTCCCGCCGCAGAATACAACGCAGACCTGCAGTTTCTGCGGATATGTATGCAGTGGAGAGAATCACCTGGCCCTGCATGTGGAGGAATGGACATGTCCTGGGTGCGGGACTCATCATGTAAGAGACCATAATGCTGCGGAAAATATCCTTGCACGTGGCTGAATGCTGCAGAGAAAAGAGAAGAAGAAGGCAGCCTGACTGGAAAGACGATGACTTTCCGGGTATGAAAAAGCGTCCGGAAAAAACAAGACAGGAACGTAAACAGAAAAAAGTAATGCACAGAATCGTGCTCCTGGCAGGCAACCGGCCAGGATAACCGCCCCTTAACTGGCGGACCTCCGCTCAGACTGCCATGGCAGATGTGCG
>DLFD01000077.1:498-7162 GCA_002482005.1 Lachnospiraceae bacterium UBA7729
CTGTGATGCCGAGTTGGTTGACTCTTTCGAAATTCTATCGGATATTCATTTTCAGGAACAATCATGGTATACTCACGATGTATGCATACCGGTCAGAAGGACCGGAAGCAAAGCAACCATCAACCACGCAGGGAGGCCTTTCATTATGTGGTGGAGTATTCCATTTCTCATCATCTTCCCGATGTGCATCGGGGCTCTTCTGTACTGCATTCATGTACAGAAGGTTCGCAAGGGCATTGCGTACGTAGCGACACCAGCTATCATGGCGGCGACGATCGATCTTGTCGTCACCTACTTCAATCATGGCGGACAGCCGGTCGACCTGTATGTCAATGTACCTGCGGCGTCACATTTCATAACTGCAGGCGAGATCGCGCTTATGATCTTCGTCACCTGGAAGTGTATCCGGGCGAAGAAATACTGGATCTCGCTCCTGTCCATCGTGCCGACGATCATGATCGTCAACATGGAGTTTAAGCTCGGCGAGATGGAAGCTGCGCATATCAGAGTTGACCATCTGTCTCTTCTGATGTGCCTGATCGTCGCCTTTGTAGGCGGCCTCATCACGATCTACGCGATGGGCTACATGGATGGATACCATCAGCACCACACGGAAGTTCCGGAGAGAAGACACTTCTTCTTCATGGTCGTCTATGTCTTTATCGGCGCCATGTTCGGGTTCGTCCTTTCCTCAGATCTGGTCTGGATCGACTTCTTCTGGGAGACAACTTCGGTATGTTCCTTCCTGCTGATCGGATACACGCAGTCCGAGGAAGCGGTCACCAATTCCTTCCGCGCTCTGTGGATGAACCTGCTCGGAGGAACTGCCCTGGCATTCGGCATCGTCTACTTTGAGACGGCTGCCAAGGCTTCCACGCTTCAGGCACTGGTCCAGAATTCACAGGACGGAGTAAGGGCGGCAGCGATCTGCGTCATGCTGATGGCATTCGCAGCTCTGACCAAGGCGGCCCAGCTTCCGTTCTCCACATGGCTGATCGGAGCCATGGTTGCGCCGACACCGTCCAGTGCGCTGCTTCACTCCGCTACGATGGTCAAGGCCGGAATCTATATCCTGTTCCGTCTGGCGCCGGCTATGTCCGGGACCATGACCGGCTACTTCATCGCCGGGATCGGCGGATTCACCTTCTTCATGACCTCTGTCATCGCGATCGGCCAGGTCGATGCCAAGAAGGTCCTTGCTTACTCGACGATCTCCAACCTCGGACTGATGGTTGCATGCGCCGGCATCGGCAGGCCGGAGACTATCTGGGCCGGCGTCTTCCTGATGATGTTCCATGCCATCAGCAAGTCCCTGATGTTCCAGGATGTCGGAGCTACCGAGAACTGCCTGCACAGCCGTCATCTTGAGGATATGCACGGCCTGCTCTACAGACTGCCGAAACTGGCTGTCTTCATGTTCATCGGCATCGCCGGCATGTATCTGGCACCGTTCGGAATGCTGATCTCCAAGTGGTCCGCACTGAGAGCTTCCGTCGATTCCAAGAACGTGCTTGTTATCCTGTTCATCGTCTTCGGTTCTGCGACGACTTCCTTCTACTGGTCCAAGTGGCTGGGCAAGATCATCTCCAGGACCATGCACAATGAGCCGGTCAAGGATATCACCAAGAAGAACGAGATGGTTTCCCTGAGCATCCACGCAGTCGCGATGGTCGCCCTGTGCGCTCTGTTCCCGGTCGTATCGAACATCTATGTCCATCCGCTTCTGGCTGAGACCTTCGGTACCTATACCGACGTTCTCTCCAGCGGCATCATGAACATGCTGGTCATCCTGATCCTCGTGGTATTCCTGGTTCCGCTTGTAGCATATCTGTCCAGCAGACAGCTGCACACGAACATGAAGCTGTCCTACATGAATGGTGCCAACTGCGGCAACGACAATACCTTCACCGACTCCTTCGGGGACCCGAAGAAACTTCATATGGCTAACGATTACTTCACCGAGAGGATCGGCCGTCACGCGCTGATGGTTCCGTGCCAGCTGGCAGTCACGGCAGCGATCGTTGTCATGTTCTGTATCGTACTGGGAGGTGTAGCATGAGAATCCTGATGCCTATCCTTTTCCTTCTGCTGGCACCGCTTGCCGGCGGACTCCTCGACGGAATGGACCGTAAGATCTCTGCCCGCATGCAGCGCAGGGTCGGACCTCCGATCCTTCAGCCGTTCTATGATGTACAGAAGCTGTTTGCAAAGCAGAGGATCGTCGTTACGAACTCGCAGACCTTCCTGATGATCACCTACATGGTCCTGATCATCTTCACCGGCTGCATGTTCTATTCGGGAGTCGATATGCTGATGTGCTTCTTCATGCTGTCCACCGCCGGAATCTTCCTGTACTTCTCGGCAGTCGTCACAGACTCCCCGTACAGCTACATCGGCGGACAGAGAGAGCTGTTCCAGGAGATGTGCTGCGAGCCGGCAGTCCTTCTGACTGCGCTTGGCTTCTACATTCTGGAAGGCAGCTTCCAGACCTCCGATCTGATCAAGGCTGACAGGTCTGCAATCCTTGCCCTTCCGGGCTTTTTTGTAGCCTTCCTGTTCATCCTTACCATCAAGATGAGAAAGTCTCCGTTCGACGAGTCCACTTCCCATCATCCGCATCAGGAGCTGGTCAAGGGCGTCACCACCGAACTCGGCGGCAGCAACCTTGCTCTGTTCCAGATCACCGAGTGGTATGAAAATGTTCTGATGCTCAGTGTTGTTGCACTGTTCATCCTGAATAAGAATCCATGGAGCATCCTTTGCGCGGTCCTCGTGGTCCTCGCAACCTACTTCCTTGAGATTCTGATCGATAATACCAGTGCAAGAATGAAGTCCCAGAAGATGCTTCAGCTGTCATGGGCAGTCACCATCGCGGCAGCGGGTGTCAATCTTGTGATCCTCATTCTCGTTCGCTGACAGGAGGGACAAAGATGGCGAATGTAAAAAGATCTCCGTGGCTGCTCCATTATGACGCATCGAGCTGCAACGGATGTGATATTGAAGTACTTGCGAGCCTGACCCCGGTCTACGATGCGGAGCGTTTCGGAGTAGTCAACACCGCTGACCCGATGCAGGCGGATATCCTGCTTGTCACCGGCGGAGTCAATGCCCAGTCGGCAGAAGTCGTAAAGCAGCTCTATGACCAGATGGCAAGACCGAAGGTTGTCGTTGCGGTTGGGGTCTGTGCCTGCACCGGCGGTGTCTTCAAGGACTGCTATAATATCAATGGCGGCGTGGATACCGTCATCCCGGTCGACGTCTATGTCCCGGGCTGTGCGGCAAGACCGGAATCGATCATCGACGGAATCGTCAAGGCCGTAGCGATCTTCCAGGAACGCTCCGATAAGCATGACAAATACGTCAAGGAGCATGGAGAATCTGCCAGAGATACCAGTGATCCGGATGCAGCTGCAAGGGATGGCAATCCGGCAGACTTCTTCAACGCACTTGGCAAGAAGCCTCAGGAACATACAGATCATAAGGAGGAGAAGTGATGGGAGCAAAATTCACACCGAAACAGACGCTCCGCGTCATCGAGAAAGAGGGACTTCTCCGCGAAGTCATGGTTATGAAGAGTCGTCACATGAGGCTCTCCCAGGCATGTGCGTCCTACAAGGATGGCCACTACGAGCTGAGCTACTCCTTTGCGGATGACGAGACGATGGACTATGAGACCCTGCGTGTCAACGTGGGACTTGCAGAGAGAGTCCCGAGCATCCATAACTTTTACTCCTGTGCCTCATACTATGAGAATGAGATGCGCGAACTTTTCGGCGTCAAGATCGAACTGATCGAGCCGGATTATCGCAACAAGTTCTACAGGATCAAAGCCGAGACCCCGTTCCTTCCGGAAGACGCGAAAGCCGAGCAGAAGAAGGAAGAGGCTGAGATCAGTCTGAACGGAGCGGATTCTGACCTTGACCAGGAGCAGGCCGCAAGGGATGAAAAGCAGGCTGAGAAAGATGCGGCAGCGAAGAAGGCAGCAGATGAAAAGAAGGCTGCCGCCGCTGCAGAAAAGGCGGCAAAGAAGGGAGCACAGTGATGGATGTAAAAGCAAAGAAGAGAAGCGTTGTTCCTTTCGGACCGCAGCATCCTGTCCTTCCGGAACCGATCCATCTGGACCTGGTTCTTGAGGACGAGAAGGTCGTCGATGTCATTCCGTCCATCGGATTCATACACCGCGGACTTGAGGAACTTGTAAACAGAAGAGATTTCAATCAGTATGTCTATATCGCTGAGAGAACCTGCGGCATCTGCTCCTTCGGACACGGCCTTGGATATGTCGAGGCAGTCGAGAAGCTGATGAACGTGGAAGTCCCGGTCAGAGCAAAATATCTTCGTACGATCTGGGGCGAGATGGGAAGGATCCATTCCCATCTGCTCTGGGCAGGCCTTATGGCGGATGCGTTCGGATTTGAGAACCTGTTCTATCAGTGCTGGAGGCTTCGCGAGAAGAATCTGGACCTGGTCGAGATGACCACCGGCGGCCGTCTGATCTACTCGGTCAACAAGGTCGGCGGAGTTCTTAAGGATATCACTCCGGACATGCAGAAGGTGATCCTGAACAATCTGTCCGAGATCGAGGTCGAGCTGAAGGACATCTACAAGACCTTCACCACTGACTATTCCGTACTGGAGAGGACCAGGGGCGTCGGTGTCCTGACCAAGGAGCAGGTCCATGACCTCGGAGCATGCGGCCCTTATGCCAGAGCATCTGGGGTCGAGCGCGATATCAGGCAGCTGGGCTACGAAGCTTACGGCGACCTGGACTTTGAGCCGGTCGTATCGACGGATGGCGATAATTTCGCAAGATGCGATGTGCGTCTGCGCGAGGTCTTCCAGTCCATCGACCTGATCCGTCAGGCAATCGCAAAGATGCCGGCTGAGACCGATCTTTCGGTTCCGGTCAAGGGCAATCCGGACGGAGAGGCGCTTGTCCGTATCGAGCAGCCTCGCGGAGAAGCGGTCTATTATGTAGAAGGAAACGGAACCAAGTTCCTGAACAGATTCCGCCTGCGCACTCCTACATTTGCAAATATTCCGGCTATGTGCGAGACGATGAAGGGCTGTAATTATGCAGATATCCCGCTTCTGGTTGTAACGATCGACCCGTGCATCAGCTGCACTGAGAGATGAGGAGGATATCATGGCGAAGTCTAGAATTATGGCGTTCACATGGTCGACGCTGAAGAATCTCTTCTCAAAGCCGGTAACCAGAAATTATCCGGCTGAGCCGATCAACTACCCGGAGAGAAGCCGCGGCCACATCGAGATCGAGATCGACAAATGCATCTCCTGCTCTATGTGCGCGAAGGTCTGCCCGACCGGCTGTATCACAGTCGACCGCAAGGCTCTGACCTGGGAGATCAACCGTTTTGACTGTCTGGCTTGCGGCTACTGCACACTGAAGTGCCCGAAGAAGTGCCTGCACCTGACTCCCGGTTATCAGACACCTGGCGAAGTCAAGGAGCCGGTGAAGTACCAGAGACCGACACCGCCGCCGAAGCCAGCTGCAGCGGCAGGCGCAGCAGGAGCAGCGGCTGGCGCAGCTGGAGCAGCGGTGAAGGCAGGTGCAGCAGGAGCGGCGGCTGGCGCAGCAGCTCCGAAAGCGACTCTGAATGGCGACATCGTAACGTTCGCGAACGGCAAGACGATGGATCTCTCCAAACTGCCTGCTGACAAGAAGGTGGCTACCCTGAAGAAGCTCGGCCTTGACAAGCCGGCAGCACCTGCAAAGACAGCTGCGGCGCCGGACGATGTGATCGTTTCCGCGACCACTGGCGCGAAACTTGCAGGAAACACCATTACTCTTGCCAATGGCAAGACGATGGATCTCTCCAAGCTGCCTGAGGCAAACAGGGCCAACGTTCTCAAGAAGCTCGGACTCGACAAGCCGGCTGCGCCGGCAGAAGCTCCGAAGGCAGCGGCGGCAGATGCAGAGCCGAAGGCAACCCTGAACGGAAACATCGTCACTCTTCCGAACGGAAAGACGATGGACCTTTCCAAGCTGCCGGAGGCAAACCGCGAGAAAGTTCTGGAAAAGCTGGGACTTAAATAATCCTTTTCGTGTTGAGAGATCAGTTCGCGGCGGCATGATACCTTTGCAGGAACGATCCCCTGTGGCGTGATACTTTGTGGGAATGATCCTCAGAAGGTATCACGCCGGAGCGGTAACAGCCTGCACTGGCATAAGCTGAGAGCGAGCATAGCCTGCCAGAGGCGTCGAAACCACGGCAGGCACTAGAGAGCCCGGGAAGGCTCAGATGGGAAGAAATATATGTGTGTAGCAGCATCAGGAACCGTGCTTTCCGTAAGCGGAAGGGACGCAGTGGTTGACTTTCACGGCAATGAAGTCACCGCGAAGTGCGGTCTCGTCAAGGTAAAGCCCGGCGACCAGGTCCTGGTCCACGCGGGATGCATCCTTCAGGTGCTCTCGCAGACAGAGATGGTTGAGATGACCGATCTTTCCGACATCTTTGCAGAAGTCGGAGCATACTGAAGAATTTCTGAAAGCCCGCGGGTAGCGCGGGCTTTCCTTCTCTCTCGAGAAGTTTGTGGAAAAACCGGTGTTCTGGCATCCGGAGAAGGGGAAGAAGAATTCCTGCGTATTCCTTCGCTAGGTGAAAGAGCGTGGGTTGGCATCCGGCGAAGGGAAAGAAGAATT
>DLFD01000077.1:7262-15851 GCA_002482005.1 Lachnospiraceae bacterium UBA7729
GCGAAGGGGAAGAAGAATTCTTGCGTATTCCTTCGCTAGGTGAAAGAGCGTGGGTTGGCATCCGGCGAAGGAGAAGAAGAATTCCTGCGTATTCCTTCGCCTGGTGACAGAGCGTGGCCTGGCGTCCAGCGAAGGAGAAGAAGAATTCCTGCGTATTCCTTCGCTTGGTGAAAGAGCGTGGGTTGGCGCCCAGCGAAGGAGAAGAAGAATTCCTGCGTATTCCTTCGCTCACGGGAAGCCCGAGGGATGTGCCCAGCGAAGAGAAAGAAGAATTCTTGCGTATTCCTTCGCTCGGTGACAGAGCGTGTTCTGGCGTCCGGCGAAGGGAAAGAAGAATTCTTGCCTTTTTCTTCGCCTGGTGACAGACCAGCAGCAAGTGTGAGAATCGTAGAAACCTTAGAAATGGAGTTTACCTTTGCAGAAGGAAGTTCTCGAAGCTATCAAAAAGTATCTGAAGGAGTATGATGGTCCGGAACTGCGGATCATGGAGGTCTGCGGCAGCCACACGGGAGCAATCGCCAAGTATGGCATCCCTCAGCTTCTGTCCGACAGGATCCATCTGATCTCGGGACCGGGATGCCCGGTCTGCGTTGCCCCATCGTCCTACATCGATAGAATGATCGAGCTGTCCCTCAGGCCTGATGTGGTCGTCACCACGTTCGGAGATCTTCTCAGGGTTCCGGGCAGCCGGGAGTCCCTGAGCGAAGCGAAGGGGAGAGGTGCGAAGGCGAAGATGGTCTACTCGCCTTTCGATACGATCGACCTGGCGAAGAAGGACCCGGACCATACTTATATCTTTGCAGCCCTTGGCTTTGAGACAACTGCTCCCGTCTATGCGCTGATGGCAAAGCAGGTCCTTGAGGACAAGATTCCGAATGTGAAGCTTCTGACTGCGATCAAGACCATGCCGAGGGTCATCGAGACTCTGATGGATTCGGGAGCGCCGATCAACGCCTTCCTCGCTCCAGGACATGTCTCGGTCGTGACCGGCAGCAGGATCTGGAAGCCGCTTGCCGATAAGTACGGTATCCCATTCTCTGTCGCAGGCTTCAAGGGGACCGAGATCCTGGAAGCTCTTTACGGGATCGCAAAGTGGACAAAATCCCAGGCGGATCGTAAGGAAGCCGCAAAGGAGCAGGAGACTCAGGCGGATCGTAAGGAAGCTGTAAAGAAGCAGGAAATTCAGACAGAAGTTCCGTCTCAGCCGTTCCACCCGGGAAGCCGGGTCATGAACTTCTATCCTTCGGTTGTCCGTGAGGATGGAAATGTGGATGCCCGCTCTCTTGTTTCTGAGGTCTTTGAGCCGGTCTCCGCCGTATGGCGCGGAATCGGGGAGATCGATGGCTCCGGACTTGCCCTGAAGGGCAGATATCAGTTCCTGGATGCCGGCAGCCGTGATCTGAGAGAAGATATTCAGAAGAACAGGGCATGCCGCTGCGGAGAGGTGCTCAGCGGAAAAATCCCGCCGACCGCCTGCCCGCTTCACGGAAAGGTCTGCACACCGCTGACACCGCAGGGAGCCTGCATGGTGTCGCCGGAAGGCAACTGCAGGACGTGGTTTGAGAACGGGAGACGGAAGTAAGCTGTCCCACGGAAAACAGGGCAGACGGTTATCACACAGATGGTATCGTACAGATCGATGGAAATCGATTGACCGATTCGGAAGGCAGGATACACACATGGCAAAGAAAGTAGCGATGGTACATGGCAGCGGCGGACAGGCGACGGGGGAACTGATCGACCAGATCTTCGCGGCAGAATTCAAAGACCAGACTCTGGACGAGATGGAGGACAGCGCGCTTGTCCCGGGAGCAGGGCGTCTTGCTCTTACGACGGACAGCTTTGTCGTGACACCGGTGAAGTTCCGGGGCGGCGACATTGGCCGTCTGGCGGTCTGCGGGACGGTCAACGATCTTCTGATGCGCGGTGCAAAGCCGATGTATCTGACCTGCGGCTGGATTCTGGAGGAAGGCACCGACATCGATCTTGTCAGGGAGATGGCGCACTCCATGGCGGAGACAGCCCGCGAGGCAGGCATCCGGATCGTCGCCGGTGACACGAAGGTCATCGACGGAAGCATTGGAGACAGGACTGCCGGCGATGCTGCGGGAAAGTTCGACGGCGGCATCCTGATCAACACGGCGGGAGTCGGATTCGTATCGAATGATATCAATATATCGGCCAGAAATGCATGTCCGGGCGACGCCATCCTTGTGTCGGGGACCATGGGAGACCACCATGCGGCCATCCTCTCGGAGAGGATGAGCATCCAGACCGACATTGAGAGCGACAATGCTCCGCTGACCGATATCGTGAGCAGACTGGTCAGTTCGGGACTCCACATCCATACTCTCCGCGATATCACAAGAGGCGGACTCGGGACCGTGCTGAAAGAACTGGCGGAAAGCTCCGGAAGAACATATGTGATCGAACAGGAACGAATCCCGGTCACCCCGAAAGTGCAGGACTTCTGCAGCCTGCTTGGGCTTGACCCGCTTTACATGGGCAACGAGGGCAAGCTTGTGTGCATTCTGCCTGAGGAAGAGGCAAAGCAGGCACTTGAGATCATCCGCAGCGCAAAGTACGGGGCAGGTGCCGTCAGGATCGGCGAAGTCCGGGAAGCCGGAAAAGGGGAAGAGACAGAACCGGGCAGCCTGATCATGAGGACTGAGATCGGTGGGGAAAGGCTGCTGGACGTGCTGCAGGGAGAGGGACTTCCGAGAATCTGCTGATCCCGAAGCTGCATAAGACCGATCCAGAAGGCTCCGAAGCTGCATAAGACCGATCCAGAAGGCTCCGAAGCTGCATGAGACCAGTCCAGAAGGCCCCGAAGCTGGCCGGGAAAGCCGGAAAAAGAAGCTGGGTAGATCGAAGAAAGCATCTGAGACAGCAGGATTCCGGCGGCCGGAAAAATCTGGAAAAATATGCCAAAGAGCATACAATATGCCAAAGAGCATACAATATGCCAGGGAGCAGACAATATGCATGAGATGAGTACGATGGTCAGGATGGTGGATCTGGCCTGTGAAACTGCAGAGAAACAGGGAGGCGGAAGACTGAGATCGCTGTCCGTAAGTGTCGGTGCTATGACAGGGATCCTGCCTTACTACCTGGAGAAATATTTCCCGGCTGCATCCAGGGGGACTCCTGCGGAAGGGGCGGTGCTGAAGATCACGGAGGTTCCGGTCACGGTGAAGTGTCTTGACTGCGGCAGCGTCTATGAGCCCGAAAAGGAATCGGGAAGAAGATGTCCGAAGTGCGGGGGAATCCGAGCCCATATCCTGACCGGGCGGGATATCACGCTTGACCAGGTGGAGCTGGAGGCGGAGTGAGAAAGAGAATCCGGATAAAAGCCATACTGGAGCCGGAGTAAGGAAGAGCGGATCGAAGACTGGAGCCGGAGTGAGGAAGAGCGGATCGTAGACCGGAACCGGAGTGGGGAAGAGCGGATCGTAGACTGGAGCCGGAGTGAGGAAGAGCGGATCGTAGACCGGAGCCGGAGAGAACAGGAGGAGGCATATGTCCAAGGTAAGTGATGAGATGAGGAAGAGCTGCTCTCTCAGCGATGAGAAGCGTGACGCGGGACTGACGACCCCGGCCTATATCAGACGGTTCGATGATATTCCGTATGGCCCGGACAGGGACTGGAATGTCCTCGATGTGTACCGTGACCGTTACAGGACCGGAAAGCTCCCTGTGATCATGATCGTTCACGGCGGCGGCTGGGTCTATGGCAGCAAGGAAGTCTATCAGTTCTACGGAATGGAGCTGGCAAAACGGGGCTTTGCGGTCGTGAACTATTCCTACCGGCTTGCTCCGGAGAACAGGTTCCCGGCTTCCCTGCAAGATACGATCGCTGTCGGAGCCTGGATCATGTCCCACGCGGAGGAGTATGGGTTTGACACAGGCAATCTCTTTGCGGTCGGGGACTCTGCCGGCGCTCATCTGCTGGGGCTTTTCTGCGCATTTTTCTATAACGAAGATTACCGGAAAAGATTTCGTTTTCCGGTGCCGGAGACTCTTCAGGGCTTTACGCTGAGGGCAGTCGGAATGAACTGCGGCGCTTACTGTCTCTTTGATAAAGACGGAAAGGGTGCCCGTGCCGGCGACAGGGAACTGATGAAGGATCTGCTGACGGATATCTCGGACCCGGAGATCCGGAAGTTAGTCGATGTGACGGCTTTCGTGAATGCGGATTTTCCGCCTGCCTATATCATGACCTGTGAGGGGGATTTCCTCAAAACACAGGCACCGCTTCTTCAGGAAGCATATGAGAAAGCAGGTGCAGAATCTGAGCTTGCCATCTTCGGAACGAAGAAAAAGCCGCTGTACCATGTCTTTCATGTGACGGTCCAGGAAGCGGAAGGCCAGCGCTGTAACGACGAAGAGTGTGCGTTCTTCATGAGACATATGAGGTGACCGCAGAAAGGCAGGAGGAGAACGGATATGTCTGAAGAGTATCAGAAGCTGAGAAGACAGTGGAGTCTGTGTGATCATCAGAGATATGCCGGTCTTACGACTCCTGCCTATATCCGCCGGTATGATGACATTCCGTATGGCCCGGACCCGGACTGGAATGTCCTTGATATCTACAGAAATCGATATGAGGCAGGGCCGCTTCCAACGATCCTTCTGGTACACGGAGGCGGCTGGGTCCATGGCTGCAAGGAATCCTACCAGTTCTATGGACTGGAGCTTGCAAAACGCGGCTTTGCTGTTGTGAATTTTTCCTACCGTCTTGCTCCGGAGAACCGGTTTCCCGCCCAGCTGGAGGACGCGGTCCGGGCTGTCATGTGGCTCATGAAGCATGCTGAGGAATACAGACTGGATACTGACAGACTTTTCGCGGCCGGTGATTCCGCGGGAGGAAACATTCTGGGAATGCTGTGTGCGTATCTCACGGATGAAACCTACAGAAAGAAATTCCCGTTCGATGTCCCCAGGGAACTATCCGGCAGAAGCCGGCCGGCATTCCGGGCGATCGCTATGAACTGCGGCGTCTATCGGCTGACGGAACTTGAGAAGAAGCCTGGTATCCCTGATATCGGCGCTCTGGTCAAAGATTATCTTCCGGAAAAAGCAGGCAATGATATCCTCAGACTGGGGGACATCACAGAGATGGTGAACGAAACATTTCCGCCGGCCTACATCATGAGCTGTCAGGGAGATTACATGAAGCCGCATGCATCGATGCTGTTTCATGCATACCGGAAGGCAGGAGCGGAAGCGGAGCTGCATATCTTCGGAACGGAGGAGAAACCGCTTTACCATGTGTTCCACACGGTCGTTCAGGAGCCGGAGGGCAGAAGGTGCAATGACGAAGAGTGTGCTTTTTTCCGGAAACATATGTAACGAAAGCTATGTTGACAAAGATACTGTGCAGTCAGTACGGCGCTTTTCTTTACTTCTGCCGGAAGTAGCGTTATTCTAAAATGAGAATAACGGTTCGAGCCTGACAGAAGGGAGAATGAAAGTTATGAAAAAAGTTTTCGATTCAGCTCTTGCAGGTGCGGCAGCTCTTGGGTTGCTGCTGACGCTAACCGGGGGAACGGAAGGCTGTATGGCTGCTGCAGCGGAGACTGCAGACACTGAAGAGGAGCTGGCGGACCTTACCGTCTTTGCGGCGGCTTCCATGACGGAGACGCTCACCCAGATCGCGGAGATCTATGAAAAAGAGCATCCGGGTACTTCCATCTCGTTCAATTTTGATTCTTCCGGGACTCTGAAGACTCAGATTCTCCAGGGGGCGGAATGTGATATCTTCCTCTCCGCCGCGCAGAAGCAGATGAATGAACTGGACGGGGACCAGGACTCCGATGCGAATCCTGAAGGCAATGATTACCTTCTTAAGGAAAGCCGGACGGACCTTCTGGAAAACAAGGTTGCTCTGGCGGTTCCCGAGGGGAATCCGAAAGGGATACAGAGCTTTGATGATCTGGCAAAGAGACTTGAGGAAGCTTCCGGGGAGGACACTGACGGAGGAGACAGCAGTATCCTTCTTGCCATGGGCAACAGTGATGTCCCGGTCGGCCAGTATACAGAGAAGATCTTCAGCTACTACGGACTTTCAGAAGAAAAGCTGGCGGAAGCGAGCTGCATCACTTATGGATCCAATGTAAAGGAAGTCACGACCCAGGTATCGGAGGCTTCGGTCGACTGCGGGATCATCTACGCGACGGATGCCGCCGCCGAAGGACTGACGGTTGTGGATACAGCCACGCCGGATATGTGCGGACAGGTGATCTATCCGGCGGCAGTCCTGAAGGAAAGCAAAGATGAGAAGGCCGCGGTCGCATTCCTGGAGTATCTGAAAGGCGAGGAAGCCCGGAAGATCTTTGAAAAGGCAGGCTTTACACCTGTAGAAGAAAAGTGAGATATGGTATGGTAGAAAAGAAACTTGCGTCTTCCATCCTGTCCTGCAGGACATCCTATAAATTTGCCCTTAAGGACAAGGAGACCGGAGAGATCCAGATGTTTGTGATGGGACCGGGACTTGCGGAGCTCCTCCATGGAGTAGAGGAATATGGTTCTCTGAAAAGAGCAGCCCAGTCTATGAGGATGTCCTACAGCAAGGCGTGGACTCATGTGAAGCGGGCAGAGCAGATCTGCGGAGCGAAACTGACTCGTCCCGCAGTCGGGGGTGAGGGAGGAGGAGGCTCCTCCCTCACGGAGGAAGGCGCATGGCTCCTTCATGCCTACGACTGCTTTGTGAAAGAAGCAGACGAGAAAGCAGGGGAGCTCATGGAGAAATATTTCACGAAGGATCTTCCTTTTTCATAAGAGAGCATGCAGAAAGAGGTTTACTCACACGGCAGGGATACAATTTCTTTGCTTTGACGCTGAACATATGTTTTTCGTTTCCGGAGGATACCTGATATGGATGAAGAAAATTCAAGAATCTATTCGGATATCCCGATCCCGAAAAGGGAAGAGCGAAAGTCAGGGCGGGAGAGAGGTCCTGCAGGCGAAGGCTCCGCGGGCCCTGGCAGATCTCCCTGGAACTACATTACGGAGGAGGACCTGTTCCGGGATTTCTCGGATGAAATGCGCAGGCGGCAGGAGAAGGAGAACGAGAAGTATGAGGCCTGGAGGGCGAAGATCAGGGCCGGGGAACCGACTTCAGACCCGTATGCGGTCCGGGTCCGCTTCGCCAGACGCTATGTGACGGAACTTCTCGGGAAAGACCGGAAAGAGACCGCCGAGGAAGGATGGGAGATTCTGAAACATTTCGGGGAAGAGGGGGCAGACGGCCTGTCTTTCTCGGGCTATCTGCCGGAGACTCTTGCCGAGATCCGGAAATATTACGTCATTATGTCGGATCTTCCGAGAAAGTATACTGCGGAAGTCTTCGCAGAAGATATCCGGAAGGATGAGAAGATCCTGGCGCTGCTTCTGTACGACGAAGCAGATGATGATGAGGTATACGAAGCCGTATCGGAATTCGGGAAATATAATGGAAGCAGATCACATTTTTTTGAAGAGCATGAGGAGGAGATGAAGCACGTCATCCGCCTGGCCTACGGGGCATATGCGGATGCGTATGGAGAAAAGTACGGGAGAAAGCTGACCGATGACCTGTTCGGGGAACCGGACACGCGCGTCTGGTATCCTTACCAGATGGTGCATGCCAGCCTGCCGCAGGATCTGAAGAAGAAGGTCTTTACCTACCAGGTGGACCCGATCCTGACATACACCTGCAGGCGGGGAAACTGGACGGTCACCCAGTATTTTCCGGGAGTCTTCGGGAGCAAGATCATCCGGGAGAAGCTGGGACAGGTGTGCCGCGAGACAGAGCGGCTCCTGCGGGATGCCGCGGGATACCGGAAGCTGAAGCTGTCAGACATGGATGAGGACCTGCGGAAGCTGATCAAAGGCGCGGTCGGGAAGTACCTTGAGGAAAAGGCTGCGGCTGAGCGGGAGAAGGCAAGACCGAAGATCCGCATCGACCTCTCGAGGCTGAGCACGATCCGGTCCGACGCGGATTACACGAGAGACCAGCTGCTCGAAGGGAGTGAGGAAGAGCTGCCGGAGCCTGGGTTCGGAGACCTCAGGTCCGGGGGACTTGAGCCCGGAGAACCTGACGCCGGGGCAAGTGGATCCGGAATGGCAGGATCTGGGACAGAAGTGCCGAAGCCGGAACAGTCCGGGCAGGCGGAAGAGAAACCGGATGTCGATCCTTACGGGCAGGCGGAAGAGAAACCGGATGTCGATCCTTACGGGCTGTCTTCTGATGAACTTCAGGTACTGCATCTCCTTCTGGCGGGCGAAGACCCTTCCGCCTACATTCGGGAACATCGGCTCTTTTCGTCCATCATCGCGGATTCCATCAACGAGAAACTGTTCGACAAGATCGGGGACTCCGTCATCGAAGAGACAGACGATGGGCTGGCACTGATCGAAGACTACATCGAGGACCTGCGGGGACTCTGACAGGGACAGGATTCGTTCTATTTTTCATGGGATTTCATCAGATGACGCAAGTGCCAAAAGTCATTGGCCGTGTGCGCCCCAGCACATAAGGCCATATGACTTATTGGCACGCCTAACACTGAGCACGTAGGAATTTGCGTATGCAAATTCCGAGAGTGC
>DLFD01000022.1:0-49347 GCA_002482005.1 Lachnospiraceae bacterium UBA7729
GTGATGCCGAGTTGGTTGACGTATGAAGCCTAGGTAAAATCTATCATCAGCCTTTCGTAAAAAATGCACTATTAAAAGATTCCAGGATATGGGTAAGGAACAACACGAGAATGAGAATCCTGAATCAAATTCAGTTTTTGCAGAAAAGCGGAGACTTTCGTGAATGTGAGCCTGGACATGGATGAGTATAGGAAGATAAAGAGCAAGCACAGGAATTGAAAAACCGACAAGGGCAGATCCCGGCTCGACGTGTGCCAGCCGGGATCCTTTTTTCTTGAAATCATACCGGGGGAGAGTATAGTGGAAACGGATGCAGGCTGTCTGCCAATACTGTGACAATCAGTCCGATAGGGAGGGTTAGTTATAATCAGTATGAGCATTTGATGGAGATTACATCTTTTGGCAGTCTGGCAATCAGAAAGTACTAATGAAACAGTGAACTTCGATCCAGTATGTGGAGGCCTATATTAAAGAATGTCCAATCATTCTCTGTTTCCGGGGAAGACAATTTCAAGGTGCGGTGGCAAGATTCTTTCTGGAGGTGATTGTTGATGAACACGGTGCAGATAGGAAAATTTATTGCGAAACTGCGGAAAGAAAAGGGATTGACACAGGAGCAGCTAGGAGAGAAACTCGGCGTCACGAACAAGACAATCTCCAGATGGGAGACGGGAATATATCTTCCTCCAGCAGATGCTCTTATCTCAATGAGTGAACTCTTTTCGGTTAGCATTAATGAAATTTTGAGCGGGAAAACGCTTTCTGCTGAAGAATATAAGGACGCCGCAGAGGAAAATCTCGCTCAATCTGTCAGTACGTCTGCTTTTAGCTTAAAGGATAGAATCGGTTTTTTTAAGAAAAAATGGCTGCGGGAACACATTGCTATTATGGTTTTTATCGGTATATGCATAATAGCAATTTTCGCTATCGGATTGATTTACCACAATCGTTTTATCAAGTCTGCATTTTTCCCTGCTTTCCTTATAGCTCATGTCTGGAGATATAATACGATGATGTCTTATGTGGAGAAAAATGCCTATGATGGTAAAGGCAGCGGTCAATGAGTCTAAGAGGGTGCCAAAGGCGGAAGTGAAGGAGGACAGGTAATCTTTACAGGAGTGCCAGAAAACTTGTTACAGGCCATAGATCCACTGACAGGGCAGTATATGAAAGCAAACCTGTGAATAGTGGGAAACATCTTCGGATTTGAATCGCTGAGGAACAAAATGTACGGAATATAAAAATTCGCAAAAAGTTGCGAAAACCTCGTGCTATGATCATGCAATAATAATACTTGCATTAAGGCAGTGCGGTGAGTATAATATGTCTTGCTGTTCGCGGAAGTGTCGGAATTGGCAGACGAGCAAGACTAAGGATCTTGTGGTATTCGTACCGTGTGAGTTCAAGTCTCATCTTCCGCAGCATGGAGCCGTCCTGATAAAGGACGGCTTTTTGTTGTACAGAGAACCGCATGTATTTCATTCTCTCCTGGCAGGGACAGATCCGGTTTGTCAGCCACGGCGGCTGCGCCATGATGGCGGGGGAAAGAAGTCCCACTTCGCACATTGGCCCGGATCCGGGACATAAGAGAGACCTTCGGAAAGCTGTACCTTACGGATCCGCCTTATGCGGAAGATGGCAGGACGGAATATACAGCTGAGGACTGAATATGCTACAATGATAAAAACATGCCTGAAGAGGCACATATCCCGGGCGGAAGATTCCGCAGAGGGCAGAAAGGAGTTTCCATGGACCAGAATGAGAAAATGATCGGGCGTCTTCAGGCGGAGGAGTGCATACGGCATCTCCGTGCCCATAACTTTGACGCGGACTTTTTTGAGACAGGAAAGGAAGCAGTCGACTTCCTGAGGGAGCATGTGAAGAAGGGAAGCAGCATCGGTGTCGGGGGATCCGCTACCCTGTCCGCGCTCGGGATCATCGATGACCTGACGGACAACCCCGATTATAAGTTCCTCGACCGCTATCATACCGATGATACGAAGAAGATCTTCCGGGAATCGTTCTTTGCCGATGTCTATCTCATGAGTTCCAATGCGGTCACGCTCGATGGCTGCCTCTACAATGTAGACGGCAACGGAAACCGTGTGGCTGCGCTGATCTATGGGCCAGACAAGGTCTATGTGATCTGCGGAGTCAACAAGATCGTTCCGACTCTGTCGGATGCCATTACACGTGTGAAGCAGACTGCAGCGCCGGCCAACAATGTCCGCCTGAAGATGGACAATCCCTGCACGAAACAGGGACGCTGCTTTGAGTGTCTGAGCGAGCACAGTATCTGCAATGAGTTCGTGGTCACCAGACGAAGCGGTCAGAAGGGCAGGATCCATGTTCTTCTGATCAACGAGAAACTTGGCTACTGATATCCTGCAGGCGGGAGCTTTGGAAGAACGGAAGCACCGGACCTGGGATAGCGGAAAGCCAAAGGATAATAAGTCAGGGAGTTTTTTTTATGGCAGAATTACGGGACAGAAAAGACATGGATCCTGCATATATGTGGGACCTCAGCACCCTCTATGCAACGGATGAGGAGTATGAGAAAGCGCTTGCTGAGCTGGACCCGCTGATTGCGGAGGCGGCCGCTTACAGGGGAAAGCTGAATACGGCGGAGAATGTACACTGGTTTCTTGAAAAGGAGACTGAGCTGACTCGCAGGCTGAACAATGCATTCAATTATGCCTCTCTCCGTCACGATGAGGATACCAGGGACTCGAAGGCGCAGTCTATGTATGCTGCGGCATATGCCAAAGCGGTCGGTGTGGAAGGAACACTTTCTTTCTTCCGTCCGGAGCTGCTGGGCCTTGAGGAAGGAAAACTGAGAGACATCATCGGGGACCCGGTCCTCGCAGATTATCATTTTCTTCTGGAAGATCTGATGCGCTTTCAGAAGCATACTCTGGATGCAGGACAGGAGGAGGTCCTGGCAAAACTCGGGGAGGTCATCGCCAATCCGGGACAGACAGCGAATGCTCTGATGGATGCGGACATGGTCTTTGAGCCGGCAAAGGATTCGGAAGGTAAGGAACATGAGGTGTCAGGTTCGTCCTATATCCTGCTGCAGAGCAGCAGTGACCGCACGCTCAGGGAGAATGCATTCCGTTCCTTCTACAAGGGATTCCGGGAGCACATCAACACATTCGCCCAGACTTACAGCGGCTGCGTGAAGGCTGCGGCTGCGGAAGCGGCCATGCGGGGCTATGGCTCGAGCCGTGAGATGTCCATGTCGGGCGACAACATTCCGGTATCCGTCTATGATAACCTGATCGATACGGTCCATAAGAGGATGGACCTGATGTACCGTTATGTGAAGCTGCGCAGGCGCCTGCTTGGCCAAAGCGAGCTTCACTACTACGATGTCTATGCTCCGCTGGTGAAGGGGGAGTCCAGGACCTACACTTATCAGGAAGCCCGGCAGATGGTGCTTGATGCTGTCTCTCCGCTCGGAAGGGATTATGTAGACCGCGTGAAGATGGCTTATGAGCAGCGCTGGATCGACGTCTACCCGAACAAGGGAAAGCGGGGAGGTGCGTTCTCCAGCGGGGCCTACGACTCCAATCCGTTCATCCTGACCAACTTCACGGGAACTCTGGATTCGGTCTCCACGATCGCCCACGAGATGGGGCACTCACAGCATACCTGGCTGACCAACCACAATCAGCCTGCCCAGTATGCGGATTATTCGCTCTTTGTTGCGGAAGTCGCTTCGACGGTGAATGAGAATCTGCTTATCGAGCAGCTCCTCAGGAAGGAGCAGGATCCGCACAGACGTCTGGCCCTTCTGAACCAGTATCTGGAAGGCTTCAAGGGGACGGTCTACAGGCAGACTATGTTCGCGGAGTTCGAGAGAGACGCTCACGCCATGGCGGAGCGCGGCGAAGCACTGACTCCGGACAGGCTGAACGGCCTATACGGGAAACTGATCCATGAGTACTTCGGCGATGACCTGACGGTCGACCCGGAAGTGGCGTACGAGTGGGCAAGGATCCCGCATTTCTACAGACCTTTCTATGTCTATGTCTATGCGACCGGCTACTGCAGCGCGGCAGCTCTGTCGGAGGGGATCCTGACGCAGGGAGAGCCGGCGGTGAAGAAGTACCTGGAGTTTCTGTCTATGGGAAGTTCAAAGTATCCGCTGGATGAGCTGAAGCATGCAGGCGTCGATCTGACGACTCCGGACCCGATCAATGCGGCGCTCGATAAGTTCGGGAAAGTGCTCGAGGATGCCGAGCGGACAGCTGACCTTCTTGAGTCATCCCGCGCGTAAGGGACAGGGGGGATACCGGTTTGTCACAGATCTATGATTTTAAAGATTTTTTTGTCTCCCAGGTACAGCAGAAGGCCAGAGAGCAGGAGCCATACAAGAGAGCTGTCCTCGGCAATCTGCTGATCCCGAAGGCGAAGGAGCTGGCGGAGAAGGCGGGGATGGACATCACCTGGTTCCACCTGGAAGAGCATTCTATGTACGACTATGTGAGCACGCCATTCTCGGGCGGGATCTCCAGAAGTCCGTACCTGGACCTTGTCACTCCGTTTGAACGCTACCGGATCGGATTCCGGCTTCACCTGACGGACCTGGACCATCTGGAGCGCTCTCCGGTCGGGTGTGAGGCAATTCTCTTCCGGCTGAGAAACTATAAGAACGGGAACCGAAACTGGGAATATCTTTCCGGCAGCAAGTGGAAAGACTGCGGGGAAGAGATATTTGATACGTAAGAACTGAGAAGGATGCTGCGGGGAAAGCGGCCTCATGCCGTTTTCACTGCAGCATCTTTTTTTATCCCATAGGATGCAAAAAGGCCGCCGGTGGCGGGCTATTTGCATGAAGAATCCACAGCGCCAGAATGGTGATCGCACCTGTGACGAAG
This sequence comes from Lachnospiraceae bacterium UBA7729, assembly GCA_002482005.1. Taxonomy (GTDB): domain Bacteria; phylum Bacillota; class Clostridia; order Lachnospirales; family Lachnospiraceae; genus Porcincola. Next base: position 4,884 of record DLFD01000022.1, read on the forward strand.
CAGATGATGAGAAAGCCCCGGGGGCTTCAAACTTTGTCGCGGGTATGGGCCCACGACGTCGTGATATTGTTATGCTGCGCTCCTCCGCAGACTTCCGTCACGGGAATCCGCGCGACAAAGTTTTGAATGTCTTGCAGACGCTGATCATGCCTTTGCTTTGTCAGCATCTTCCTCCGGAAGCTCGGAAGTGCAGTGCGGGCACCTGGTAGCTTCGATCGGGATCTCACTCTTGCAGAACGGGCATATCTTTGTGGTCGGGGCTGCCTCAGGAGCAGGCTTGGAAAGCTTATCGTGCGCTTTGTTCATCCCCTTGATGACAAGGAAGAGGACGAATGCGATCAGCAGAAACTGGATGATATTCTGGATGAAACTTCCGTATGCAAAGACGGATGCTCCGGCTTCCTGTGCCGCTGCAAGGCTGGGATACTTTTCTCCGTTCAGGGAGATGAACATGCTGGAGAAGTCGATCTTGCCGGTCGCAAGAGAGATGACCGGCATGATGATGTCATTGACCAGCGAGTTGACGATCGTGCTGAAAGCTCCGCCGATGATGACACCGACTGCCATATCAACGACATTGCCGCGGGCGATGAATTCCCGGAATTCCTTGATTAAACCCATATTGTTTTCCCTTCCTTTCCGCATAAAACTGCAGGTGATGATATGATCTTAGAATCAACAACGCAAGTATAGCATTATGGGAGGTAAAAAGGAATGTAAAAAGGAATGCAAAATACAGGCCATATCTGCCATCAGAGATGGAATGAGCCATATCTGCCATCAGAGATGGAATGAGTTGTAAAAATCGCGGAGTTGTCGTATACTGCAAGAGGTTATGCATATACACTGTATCATAAACTCCGTATGTGCATGGATAACCAGGCTTTATCATACAATCGATATGCTTGGAAGCGCCGGAAGCATCCTGGTTCTGACATCATAAAAGGGTTCTGAGATAAGCCTTTTTCGTAATCCGGCGTTCCAATCATATAAAGGTTCCGGGAAGGCATGACCTCCCGGAACCGTTTTTTTATACCAAAGTATGCAAAAAGGCCGCCGGTGGCGGGCTTTTTGTATCCCCATAGGATGCAAAAGGCCGCCGGCGGCAGGTACGACGCAGAGATGGAGTCATGATATAATCAGAAGACAGAGAAAACGGCGATCTTAAGGAAGCAGAGCAGGACCAGGACGATAATGCGGAGGACAGCATGAGATTTGTTCATATGGCGGATGTCCATCTCGGGGCAGTGCCGGATGGGAAGACGGAGTGGGGTGAGAGAAGGAGCAGGGAACTCTGGGAGACTTTTGCCTCCTCCCTTCAGGATGCGTCCGATCTGAAGGCGGACCTGGTCCTGATTGCCGGCGATCTTTTTCACAATCCGCCGGACACGCAGATGCTCCGGGAGGTTTCCTATCTGTTTTCATCTTTCCCGGACCTCTGCATTGCCATGATCGCAGGAAATCATGACTGTATATCGAAAGAGAGCGCCTGGCAAGGATTCCGTCTGCCTGCTAATGTGGCACTTCTCGGCAGCGAAGACTGCGAGTGCATCACATTTCCGAAGATAAACTGTGAAGTGTACGGCTTCTCCTACGACAGGGCGCAGATCACAGAGCCGCTGTACGATGGCATCATGCCGGATCAGAATGATGCCTTCCACATCCTGCTTGCTCACGGAGGCGATGCGCAGCATATCCCGTTCACCGTGCAGGCGATGGGGAGGTCCGGATTCGATTACATCGCATTGGGGCATATCCACAGACCACAGATGGTCCTGAAGAACCGGGCTGCCTACAGCGGAGCGCTTTCGCCGATCGATGCGGGAGATGAAGGACCTCACGGGTACATCGTCGGCGAGACTTCGGGACACACGGTCTCCCTGAAGTTCATACGGAAAGCGAAGCGGGAATACGTATCGATGAATGTGGAAGTAAGTGAGGCGGACACGACTTTCTCGCTCAGGGACGAGGTCATTCAGGCGATCCGGGAGCGGGGACCGGAGAATATCTACAGGATCATCCTGAGGGGGTCAAGGCGGCCGGATGCTCACTATGACACGAAGCTGATCGGTGAAGGCGGTCTGGTCCTGAGCGTGACGGACCTTACGAAAGCCGCATTTCATCTGGACGAGCTGAAGGAGAGGTACCGGGGGCAGCTGATCGGACGTTATATCGAGAGCTTTGAGGGAAAGACCCTGACAGGGGTGCAGCAGAAGGCTCTGGAGGCAGGACTTGAGGCGCTGCTCTCCGTGCAGGGGGAAGACAAGGGCTGACGGAGGAATGAGATGGAGATCCTGGAATGCTGGCTGAAGAATTACGGGAAGTTTTCGGACTACCGGATCGCGTTTCACGCCGGGCTGAATGTGGTCGAAGGCGGAAATGAATCAGGCAAGAGTACTGTTTTTTCCTTTATCCGTGCCATGCTCTACGGGCTTCCGAAGAACAGATCGAAAAATATCGATGAATACCAGATCAGACAGCCGTGGGAGAACCCGGACCACTTTGCCGGTGCGATGAAGGTGCATTACGAGGACCGGATCTACCGGATCGAACGCAATTTTCTAAAGAAGGATGAGAGGCTTACCGTTGTCTGTGAGACCGAAGGCAGAGAAGTAGAAGACCCGGAAACATTTCTCTTCCGGCTGACGGGCGGACTGAGCGAGACTGATTTCCTGAATACGTTCTACATCCGGCAGGCACAGGCGCAGACCGAAGCCCAGCTGGGGGCGGACCTTCGGGACTTCCTGGTCAATACAGAGCAGTCGGGCAGCGCCCGGACGGATGTTTCCGCTGCCATGGACATCCTGAAGAAACGGAAGAAGGAGCTGGAAGCGGAGAGGCGTCGCAAGCTGGAAGACCTGGAAGCGAGGACAGAGGAAAACCGAAGACAGACAGAGTATGTCCGAGGAGAGATCGGGCGGCTCGGGACAAGGCTTGAGGAGGATGCAGCGGCGCCGGAAGAGGAAAATTTCACGCGAAGAAGCGCTGCTTCCAGCGCCGGCAGCAATGAGACAGCGGCCAGAGAAGGCAGCGCCGAATCTGCAGGGACAGACAGTACAGAAGGCTCAGGGGCGGGAAGCACAGAAGCCTCAGAGACAGGCCGCACAGAAGGCTCAGGGGCGGGAAACACAGAAGCCTCAGAGACAGACCGCACAGAAGGCTCAGGGGCGGGAAACACAGAAGCTTTGAGGCCAGGACACGACTATGAGGGGAAAAAGCCGGGACACGTCCATGAGAGAGAAAGGTCAGGGCACGGCGGAAGGAAGGAAACAGACAGAGAGGAAGACGGCTATCCGGGAGATGGGGAACCGGAAGACGAGGATCTGAAAGACAGGGAACCGGAAGACGAGAAACAAGCAGACGAGCCTCAGAACCGTCTGACCGGCGTCCTGGCTGTGCTCTTCATACTGGCAGGAATCCTTGCACTTGTGTGCGGATTCTTCGCCTTCTCCGGGAGGATGCAGATCACCCTCTATGTGCTGGGCGCGATCTTCCTGGCGGCGGGGGTCCTGACACCCAGACTGTCCCAGGGAGGGAGACAGTATAGAAAACAGGATCTTTTCGGAGATTATGAGGATTCTGAGCCGGAGGCAGAGGAAGATGCCGGAGAGCCGGACGAGCAGGAAGATGAGGAGGCAGGCGGAAGAAGCCGCTGCAGGCTCAAGCGGGCGGAAAGGTCCGTCGAGAGATACAGCCGCCTGAACCACTTGTTCGGCTTCCGGGACGATTCTGTGGATCCTGACCTGGAGGCAAAGAAGAGACGGCTCGAAGTCCAGCGAGCGAAAGCAATGCAGGAGGAGGAAGTGCAGGTAAGGCAGCAGACTGCCGCCGATGTGAACCGGATCCTGAAAGCGGAGAAGGAAAGCTCAGAAGAGAAGACCGCTCCGGGGAGGGGGACAGGCGCCGAAAACTCCGGTCTCCCGGGAAAGGCAGGCACTCCGGAGAAGGGGACAGGCGCCGAAAGTCGGTTCAGGAAAGCCGGAAGGACAGATGCTCTTTCCAGGGAGCTGCGGGAAAAGCAGCTGCACCTTGCGCAGCTTCAGGATGCGTTCGGGAAACTGGCAGAGGAAAAGGAAAAACTCCTGGGAGATGATGAGGACCTCCGGGCGCTTGATCTGGCCATGGAAAGGATCAGCATGCTGTCCGACAGGATTTATCACGAGACAGGTGAGCAGTTTGCGGCCAGGGTCTCGGAGATCCTTTCGCGGCTGACGGAGGGCAGATACCGGAGCATCTCCATGAATGAGAAGATGGAGGTTGTCATCAATACTCCGGATCGTCTCCTGAAGATGCAGCAGGTCAGCTTCGGAACCATGAACCAGATCTATTTTGCCCTGAGGATCGCTTCCGGCGAACTGCTCTCCGGCGGGGCGGATCTTCCGCTTCTTCTGGATGAGCCTTTCGCGATGTACGATGACGGAAGACTGAAGGAGGCGCTCAGGTTCCTGGCAGGATACGGAAGACAGATCATCCTCTTCACCTGCCAGGGAAGGGAGAAAGTCCTGGCAAGGGAGATCTGAGGCAGGAAAACCGTACCAGGCCAATGCCTGCCGGCGCTGGATGCCTTCTGGTTCCGGACGCCTGCCGGCGCTGGATGCTTTCCGGTTCCGGACGCCTGCCGGCACCGGATGCTTTCCGGTTCCGGATGCCTTCCGGCACGGAAAAAGAGTCAGCTTGACAGCAATAATTTTTCTCTCTATTCTATACCAGATAACAGATGCAAGGCTGCAGAGCCAGTGTCGCAAGGCTGCAGAGCCAGTGGCGCAAGGCTGCAGAGCCAGTGGCGCAAGGCTGCAGAACCAGTGGCGCAAGGCTGCAGAGCCAGTGGCGATGCGCATAAGAGACAGGGAGGACCTTCATGGAGCAGAAATCACTTGCGGCTGAACTTTCCGGCAATTCCTATCCGGGGCGAGGGATCGTCGTAGGAGTATCGGAGGACGGAATATATGCCGTGACTGCCTATTTCATCATGGGAAGAAGTACCAACAGCAGAAATCGTGTCTTTGTAAAGGACGGCGAGGGTATCCGCACCCAGGCATTCGATCCGTCGAAGATGGAGGACCCGAGCCTGATCATCTATTCTCCGGTGAGAGTCCTCGGAACGAATACCATCGTGACGAATGGAGATCAGACAGACACGGTCTACGAAGGACTTCAGAAGGGACAGACATTCGGCCAGTCCCTGAGATGCCGTGAGTTTGAACCGGACGGCCCTAACTATACTCCGCGTATCTCTGCCCTTCTCAGTGTGAGAAACGGAAAGTTCGAATACCGTATGTCCATCCTGAAGAGTGCGGACGGCGATCCGTCATCCTGTGAGCGCTTTACATTCGGATACGAGAATCCGAAGGCAGGAGTGGGACATTTTATCCACACATATGTCTCCGACGGGAATCCGCTTCCGAGTTTTGAAGGAGAGCCGACCAAGGTTGATATATCGGGAGATATCGATGCGTTCACGAAGCTGGTCTGGACCAATCTGAATGAAGACAACAAGGTGTCTCTGTTCGTCCGCTATATCGACATCGGGACTGGGAAGTATGAGACCCGGATCGTGAATAAGAATGAGTGAGGTGCACAGAAGATGAATGAACTTCAGTTAAAGTATGGATGCAACCCGAATCAGAAACCGGCAAGGATCTTCATGGAGGATGGCTTTGATCTTCCTGTCAAGGTGTTAAATGGCCGTCCGGGCTACATCAATTTTCTGGATGCTCTGAATGGCTGGCAGCTTGTGTCGGAGCTTAAGAGAGAGACCGGCCTGCCTGCTGCGACTTCCTTCAAGCATGTCTCGCCTGCAGGCGCCGCGGTCGGACTTCCGCTTACGGAGACCCTGAGGAAGATATACTGGGTCGATGATATGAAGGAAGATCTTTCCCCGCTTGCCTGCGCTTACATCAGAGCAAGAGGAGCAGACAGAATGAGCTCCTTCGGCGATTTCATCTCCCTCTCAGATATCTGCGATGAGGATACTGCTTCCGTCATCAAGAGAGAAGTCTCCGATGGTGTCATCGCTCCTGGCTACACCGACAAGGCTCTGGAGATCCTGAAGGGCAAGAAGAAGGGAAACTATGTTGTGATCGAGATCGATCCGTCCTACCAGCCGGCACCGATCGAACATAAGCAGGTGTTCGGCGTGACATTTGAACAGGGAAGGCAGAATCTGGTCATCGATGATGCGTTCCTGTCGAACATCGTGACGAAGAACAGGGACCTGAGTCCGGAAGCGATCCGCGACATCAAGATCTCCCTGATCACCCTCAAGTATACTCAGTCCAATTCTGTATGCTATGTGAAGGACGGTCAGGCGATCGGGATCGGGGCAGGTCAGCAGTCCAGGATCCACTGCACCAGACTTGCCGGTTCCAAGGCTGACAACTGGTGGCTGAGACAGTCTCCGAAGGTTCTGGGCCTGCCGTTCCGTGAGGACGTGCATCGTGCAGACCGCGACAATGCCATCGATGTCTACATGGGCGAGTGGCCGGAAGACGTCCTGGCTGACGGCGCCTGGGAGAGAGTCTTCACCGAGAAGCCTTCTGAGTTTACCAGGGAAGAGAAGAGAGAGTGGCTGTCAAAGCTTCAGCGTGTGACTCTCGGATCTGACGCTTTCTTCCCGTTCTCCGATAATATCGAGCGTGCGCACAGGAGCGGCGTCCAGTACGTGGCAGAGCCGGGCGGCTCCATCCGCGACGACGCAGTCATCGACTGCTGCGACAAGTATGGCATGGTCATGGTATTCACCGGGATCAGATTGTTCCATCACTGAACACAGACTGTGCCATCACTGAACACAGACTGTGCCATCACTGAACACAGACTGTGCCATCACTGAACACAGATTGTGCCATCACTGAACACAGGGGCAGGCACCTGGCGGACATGCAGTTCGGAAAACTGGCTCTGCCGGGAGAAAAGAGGACATGTACTTGTCCGGGACCGACTTGAGATTGTAAAGATTTCTGGCAAATTTTTTCTCGAACAGGATCGACATGGATCTGCCGGCGTGCAAACAGGGGAAAAGGAGAAGATTACATGCTGCGAGATTTTTCGCGGCATGTAGTTTTGGAAATATCCTATGACTGCATGCCGGCAGATTTTTGTCAGCATGTAATTTGGAAATATCTTCTCAGAAATCCGCTGGGAATTTTTAGCATATATGGAAGAATGTGAAGATTCCTGGCAATTCTTTCTTCTGGCGATCATCAGCATGAAATTGGTGGCATGTATAAAGGAAAAAAGAAGAAGGTTATATGCCGCTGGATTTTCAGCGGCATGTAATATCCGGGAAATCAGCTTTGCAGCATGCCGTGAAATTTCTGCCGGCATGTAATCTGAAAAAAATCTTCTGGGAGCATGCCATATCTCCACGCCGGAACCCGGAAAAAGCCCGCCGGCAGCCGGAGAAGCATGCCGGCAGCTGAAGAACTGCGCAGCGCAAAAAGTCCGTCCGCGGCATGATGTTCATTCACAGGAGATCATTCCGCGGGCGGACTTTGTGATATTCTTACCTGGCCATCTTCTCTCAGGCTTCTGCTCTCTTCACACCCTTCTTGGCGAGGAACTTGTTGATCCGGTCGACCGGATTGAGCAGTTCGCTCAGGGAGCCGTCATGGTTCAGGGTATCGATGATGAGGGCGATGAACTTGGACAGGTCACAGCTGGTGTACCATTCTTTTTCCAGAAGCTCAGGTCTCTGGTAGGTCAGGTTGGTAGTGAGCAGTGCATCGAACAGGCCGCTGTCGTATGCATCGTCAAAGCGCGCAAGACCCTCTGTGAAGAGACCGAAGGTTGCGCAGATGAAGATCCTTCTGGCATCGCGCTTCTTCAGCTGCTTTGCGATCTCAAGGCACGCATCGCCTGAGGAGATCATGTCATCGATGATGACAACGTCCTTGCCCTTCACATCTGCTCCGAGGAACTCGTGGGCGACGATCGGATGCTGTCCGTTCACCAGAGTCGCATAGTCTCTTCTCTTATAGAACATACCCATGTCGACGCCGAGGACGTTGGCCATGTAGATGGCGCGGGAAGCTCCTCCTTCATCCGGGCTGACGATCATCAGCTTGTCCGGGGACACATTGAATGTCGGGCAGGCCCGGTACAGTCCCTTGATGAACTGGTAGATCGGACGGAAATTCTCAAAGCCGGACAGCGGGATCGCATTCATGATCCTTGGCTCGTGGGCATCGAAGGTGATGATGTTCTCAACGCCCATGTTGACTAGATCTTTCAGCGCCTGCGCACAGTCGAGGGATTCACGGCCGCTGCGCATCGCCTGCCTGCTTTCGTAGAGGAAAGGCATGATGACGTTGATCCTTCTTGCCTTGCCGCCGATCGCGGAGATGATCCGCTCGAGGTCCAGGAAATGGTCGTCCGGCGACATGTGATTGACCTTGCCGCGCATGTTGTAGGTAATGCTGTGGTTGCAGACATCGACCAGCAGATAAAGGTCTTCGCCGCGGATCGAATCATAGATGATCCCCTTTCCCTCACCGCTGCCGAATCTCGGATTCTCCGAACGGATCAGGTAATTGTTCCTGACATACCCTTCCAGCTGCGGCATGGCCTTGTGTCTGTGGTCCCTCTGGGCTCTCCACTGCACAATGTAGTCATTGACCTCCCACCCCATCTCCTGACTGGACTGAAGGGCGATGATCCCGAGATCACCGACCGGAAGGGACTCTCTGTTGCGTTTTGCGGCTGTCGTCATATTGTTCTCCTGTCATTGTCCTTTGATAGATCTTCCGGCAGATCCGGTGCCTTAAAGCCATGAGATAAGCGGACCGGCTATGGAATCTATGCTTCGATCGTTCTGACCGGCTTCATTGTATCATGAAAGTAAAATACTTCAAGCCTTCCCGGCGACTCTCTTCAGGATACGGATATCCTTTCCGTACAGGTTCAGAAGCCGGAAATTCTCCAGGATCCTCGACATGATGCGGGGAGAGTAGGTGTCGGAGATATCCTGCGGGGACAGATTTGTCGAGATGATGATGCCTTTCCCGGCGCCGACACGGCTGTTCAGGATGCTGAAAAACTCACTTTTTGTAAAGTCGTTCGGCATCTCCGTTCCGAGATCATCGATGATCAGCAGGTCACAGGAGAGCACATAGTCGGGATCAATTCCGGATTCCCTGGCCTCCCTGCCGGAGCGGAACCTGAGATCGGCAAGATCGTCGAACAGGTCCCTGGCGGAGTAGTAGATCACGGAGTGGGCGCTGTCGATCAGCGCCTTCGCGATGCAGTGAGAGAGAAATGTCTTTCCGCGGCCCGATTCTCCCGAGAGGAGCAGAAACGGCTTCTGCAGCCTGTCGTAGTCTGAGGCAAACTTTCTGCAGAAATCAAAGATCTCTGCCATGGCATCTCTGGAGGAGACGCCGGTGACCGGGTCCGCCATGTCGTCCGGGTACCAGTCGAGGGAGAATGTGCCGAAGTTTTCTTTCCCAAGGATGTCCGACAGACCCGACTGTGTGTAGAACAGGTCCACGACCGCCTGCCGGAAGCAGTGGCACTTTTCTTTCCCGATATAGCCCGTGTCATGACAGTCACTGCAGGAGTAGACTGGATCGAGGTAATCTTCCGGGAAACCATGGGCGGCGAGAAGCTTTCTTTTGCGCGCTTCCGGACTTTCGTGGCCGCGGCCTGGCTCTGCGTGTTCAACAGAAGGAGCGGACTTATCCTCATCTCCGGAGACAGCCATCAGGCTGCGCCGAAGCCGCTCCACAGCGTCATCGGCGGTCTTCTGGTCGATCATTCCAAGTTCCGGGATCTCAGAATAGGCTTTCCTGTGCCTTTCCTCCATGATCCGATGATCTTCGAGCTGCCTCTTATCATAGACACGCATCACTGCATCGTACTGTGATCTTGTTAGACTCATACTGGTCACCCTTTTTTCTGCTGCTGCATGACCTGCATGCTCAGCGCATTCCAGTCGGCATCTTCATGGCTGTAGCCGGAGAACTGTCCGCTGCTCTGAGGCCGCCTGGCAGTCTTTCCCTTACCGCCATCGCGGGATTTTTTCACTGCCTCATGTTCGGCGTCGAGCCTGCGGATCTCATCTGCGGTCTTCACGCCGGAAGCATTCCAGGAAGTCAGGATCCCGTCCGCGTAGGACAGACTGGGCTGGGACGTCTGCATCAGAGTACGCCGGCAGGCTTCCTTGATGATGTCCAGGGAAAATGAATATTCCGAGAGCCACTTGTCCATGAGTTTTATCTCTGCCGGTGCGGGCTGGCGGGTCAGGCCAAGCTCCCTGAAGATGGCGGTGTAATCGCCGCCGAAGGACCGCACCTCATCCCTGGCTTCCTTCACGGTCGTGATGCCCCTGCTGATCCAGGCCTGGGCGACCTTCTCCATGTAGCGGACACTTGGGTGTCCTTTGTCGAGGCAGTATTCCAGAAGGAATTCAACAAGGTCGGCAGACATATGGAGGTCTCCGACAAAATACTCCAGCATATCTCTCTCCGAGGAGGAGAGGGGATGCTGGAAGTACTGCTCCGCGACAAAAAGCAGTCTCTGAAGGACTGCCCGGTCGAGCTGGCGCTGAAGCTTCTGCTGCTCGGCGACCTCCGCAGGATCTTCTGCGGAGGTCTCAGGTCCAAAAGCCCGTGCGTCTGATGCCGCGGCACCTGACCCGGGCCCGGAGAAGTCAGCTCCTGAGGCGGGGGCGGTCCCGCCGATCAGGGAAGAGGCTGTCTTTGCAGGGATCACGATGCTGGAAGACACAGGAGAAGCTGTCTTTGCAGGGACTACGGTCCTGGAAGATGCAGGAGAGGCTGCCTGTGGCATCATGCCCAAAGCCGCAGCGGAAGAAGACTGCTCCCCGGCCTGTGCGTCTCTGCATGTCAGGATCCGGATCCCGCCGATCGAGCCGTCCGCCTCTAAGGACATGCTGATCAGGCCGGCGCTCTGCCAGTAGTTCAGTGCACGGACCACATCGCCTTCCGTCTGCTCAAAGAAGTCCGCGATGCCCGGAATCGTGACATCTCTTCCTTCACCCGCGGAGCGCAGGAGAAAAAGATAGACTTTGACAAACTCGCCGTTTGCCTTTGCCATATAACAGTCGATGAATGTATTGTCAACCAGAGTGGCTCCAGGTTTCGATTCACAGTTCAGTTTCATGAAACCGCCCCTTTCTTTCGGAATAGATCGCTATCCATCATAACATAAGGCATCGCTTTCCGGATGCTTCGCCGGAGATGACTTATCCAAAGATTATCAACAAAAAATCCACACCTGTATGTTTGCAGGTGTGGATCCTGAATCCTGAATCCTACATAGTATGCAGAGACGCTAGCGTCCGCGGTGCGCGCGATTCAACAACGAAACAATCCGTGCGTCAAAGCGTGTGACAAAAGGGACTTTTGGCACAAGCATCATGAGATGCTTTGAGAGAGAAGTTACTGCTTTCCCGATCTCAGCAGGTCTTCTCCGACTTTGACGATGTCGCCGGCTCCCATCGTGATCACCAGATCGCCTGGCTTCACGCTCTCCGAAAGGAAATCCTCGATCTGTGAGAAAGAGGGGAAGTAGTAAGCATCCGTTCCGAGATTCGCGATATTCTGCCTCAGAGTGTCGGAGCTGATCCCCAGATTATCCTTCTCGCGGGCAGCGTAGATGTCCGCGAGGACAACTGTATCTGCCATGGAAAGGGCTTCTGCAAAGTCATTCATCAGGGCTTTCGTTCTTGTATAGGTGTGCGGCTGGAAGACGCACCAGATCTTCCTGTGCGGATAGTTTTCCGCGGCGCTCAGGGTCGCTTTGATCTCGGTCGGGTGATGCGCATAATCGTCTATGATGGTCGCCCCCTTGAAAGCGCCCTTGAGCTGGAAGCGACGGTCCGCTCCGCCGAACGACAGAAGACCTTCTCTGACATCGTCCATGGAGATGCCGCAGATATCCGAGACAGCGATCGCGGCGGTTGCGTTCAGGATGTTGTGCTGCCCCGGGATCTCCAGCTGGAAGTGTCCCAGGTCCTTGCCGTGATGCATGACATTGAAATGTCCGACGCCGTGGTTATCGTATCCGATGTCTGTCGGATAGTAGTCAGAGTCTGGTGTCCCGAAGGTCACGACATCTGCCTTGATGCCGTCCGTTATCTCGTGAACGTCCGGGATCGCGCCATTGATCACAACGGTTCCGCCTTCCCTTACGTTGGATGCGAAACGGTGGAAGGAATGACGGATGTCGTCAAGGTCCTTGAAAAAATCCAGATGATCGGCATCGATGTTCAGGATCACCCCGATCACAGGATACAGGCTCAGGAAGCTGTTGGTATACTCGCAGGCTTCCGTGATGAAGTTTTCGGAATCACCGACACGGATATTGCCGCCGATCTCCCTGAGGATCCCACCGACGGAGATGGTCGGGTCAAGCTTTGCCTGAAGCTCGATGCAGGAGAGCATGGAAGTCGTGGTCGTCTTGCCGTGGGTCCCCGCGATCGCGATGGAGCGGTTGTAGTTATCCATGATCTGGCCGAGAAGCTGAGCCCTTGTCAGCATCGGCTTTCTGAGGCGGACCGCCTCCGCGAATTCCGGATTATCCGGATGGATCGCGGCCGTGTAGACAACGACGTCGGATTCCGGATGGATATTCCCGGCCTTCTGCGGATAATCGATACGGACTCCCTTTTTCTCGAGCGATTCGGTGAGCTTCGATTTTCTGGAGTCAGAGCCGGTTACCTGAAAACCTTCCTTAAGAAGAACGGATGCAAGTCCGCTCATGGAAATCCCGCCGATCCCGATAAAATGAACATGGCAGGGATGCATGAAATCTATCTTATACATGTGTGGTGCAAAACTCCTTTCTCACATCTTCTCCTCAGTATACACTTTCGCCGGCTTTTTTGGAAGTATGGGCATATTGTAAAAAGGAAAATATGTAAATGCATATAATTATTATGCAATTGTGCATAAGTAGACAATAAAGACAAAATTGCTTGCATTATCACCGTATATTTGTGAAAATTGTTCACATTCAAAAATGCGTTGTGTTATAATGTTGTCATCAATCATTAATCTGGACAGGGGGTAGAGGTGATAGCGTGATAAAAAAAGAGATGATTGCCATGCTCCTTGCCGGCGGCCAGGGATCGAGACTGGGCGTGCTCACGGCAAAGGTAGCAAAGCCAGCAGTCGCTTTCGGCGGGAAATATCGTATCATCGACTTTCCGCTCAGCAACTGCATCAACTCAGGCATCGATACCGTCGGTGTTCTGACGCAGTATCAGCCCCTCAGGCTTAATACCCACATCGGGATCGGGATCCCGTGGGACCTTGATCGTAATGAGGGAGGAGTTACGGTTCTTCCGCCATATGAGAAGGTCGGAAAGACGGAATGGTACACCGGCACAGCGAATGCAATCTATCAGAATCTGGAATATATGGAGAATTTTCATCCGGATTATGTACTGATCCTTTCGGGTGATCATATATATAAGATGGACTACCAGATCATGCTGGACTATCATAAGTCACATAACGCCGATGTGACGCTGGCGGTCATGCCGGTCCCTCAGGAAGAGGCTTCCCGCTTCGGGATCGTGGTGACGGATGGCAAGGGAAAGGTCACGGAGTTTCAGGAGAAGCCGGAACATCCGAAGAGCAATCTGGCTTCGATGGGAATCTATATCTTCAGCTGGCCGGTCCTTCGGGATGCCCTGATCGCGCTTTCCGAGCAGGAGGGCTGTGACTTCGGCAAGCATGTGATCCCGCACTGCTTCCGCAACGGAAAGAGTATCTGCGCTTATGAATTCGGAGGCTACTGGAAGGATGTCGGTACTTTGGGGTCCTACTGGGAAGCCAACATGGAGCTGATCGATATCGTTCCGGAATTCAATCTCTATGAGGAGTTCTGGAAGATCTATACGAAGAACGATATCCTTCCGCCGCAGTACATTTCCGCGGAAGCGAAAGTCTACAGGTGCCTGATCGGAGACGGGACGGAAGTTTATGGAGATGTTGCCAATTCCGTGATCGGAAGCGGCGTCATGATCGGCAGAGGGGCGGTGGTCCGTGACTCCATTGTGATGAGGGGAGCCGTTATCAAGGACGGAGCGGTTCTCGACAAGGCGATCATCGCAGAGAATTCTGTGGTAGGGGAGCGCTCTGTGGTCGGCTGCGGAGAGGAAGTCCAAAACCGGCTGAAGCCGAAGATCTACGGATTCGGACTTGCCGTCGTCGGGGAAGATTCCGTCATCCCGCCTGACGTCAGGATCGGACGCAATACTGCCGTAACCGGCAATACCATCCGGGAGGATTATCCGGACGGTCAACTCGCTTCCGGCGAGATTCTGGATAAGGCAGGTGTTTCGATATGAGAGCAGTAGGGATGATCCTTGCGGGCGGCAACAGCTACCGCATGAGAGCACTTTCCAATAAAAGGGCGATCGCAGCTATGCCGGTCGCTGGAAGTTTCCGCAGTATCGATTTTGCGCTCAGCTCGATGTCCAACTCGGGGATCCGGAAGGTAGCGGTCCTGACCCAGTACAATTCCCGTTCCCTGAACGAGCACCTGAGCTCCTCAAAGTGGTGGGATTTCGGCAGAAAGCAGGGCGGGCTTTTCGTCTTCCCGCCGACGGTTACCGCTGACAACAGCTTCTGGTACAGAGGAACGGCGGACGCACTGTATCAGAATCTTGACTTCCTGAAGAACTGCCATGAGCCTTATGTGGTAATTGCTTCGGGAGATGGAATATATAAGCTTGACTTTAACAAAGTGCTTGAGTACCATATCGCCAAGAAGGCCGACATTACGGTGGTATGCAAGCAGCTGCCGCCAGGTGAAGATGTCTCCAGATTCGGTGTCCTGAAGATGAACGAGGACTGCAGGATCGAGCAGTTCGAGGAAAAACCGATGGCTACCGACGCAAATACGATTTCCTGCGGAATCTATGTTGTGAGAAGGAGACAGCTGATCGAGCTTATCGAAAAGAGCGCAGAAGAAGGGAGGTTTGATTTCGTCCGTGATATTCTGATTCGGTACAAGGGAGTAAAGAAGATCTACGGATACAGGATAGACAGTTACTGGAGTAATATCGCTTCCGTCGAATCATATTACAGGACCAATATGGATTTCCTGAGAAGGGAAGTCCGCGACTACTTCTTCCGTGAATATCCGGAGGTTCATTCAAAGGTCGATGATCTGCCGCCAGCAAAGTACAACCCCGGAAGTGAGGTGAAAAACAGCCTCATTTCTGCAGGATCGATCATCAACGGAGCTGTGGAGAATTCGATCATATTCAAGAATGTTTTTGTAGGAGAAAACTGTGTAATCAAGAACTCGATCGTTTTGAGCGATGTGTATCTTGGTGACAATGTTCATTTGGAAAACTGCATCGTGGAAAGCCGCGACACTATTCGCGCCAATACTTATTATAATGGAGATGATGGTATCAAGATCGTCATCGAATCAGATGAACGTTACGTCCTATAAGATAAATTATAAGGAATAGAAAGGCATGTCTGATAGGTGATTTTATGACGATTACTGACGTAAGAGTAAGGAAGTTCTCCAAAGAGGGCAAGATGAAGGCTGTGGTTTCGATCACACTGGACAACGAGTTCGTTGTTCACGATATCAAGGTGATCGAAGGCGAGAAGGGACTGTTCATTGCAATGCCTTCCCGCAAGACTGCTGAGGGCGAGTACAGAGATATCGCTCATCCGATCAATTCGGAGACCCGTCAGCAGATGCAGGATGTCATCCTGGCCGAATACGAGAAAGCCATTCAGACGACCGAAGAGTAAGACTAGTTTTTTCTGATGACGTAATCCATCGCTGAAAGTAGTAATGAAACAAAAAGGCTGCTGTGCCAGAGGGTGCGGCAGCCTTTTTCGGGCTCTGGGGGCGGGGCGGGTCCATGCTCCGGTTATAGAAAAGAGCCTGCTAAACTGTTATACTAGAACGCATGAATGTTATCCAGAATCGAGGAGGGAATTGCTTTCATATGGAAACAGAGAAGATGACCGCAGAGACGGCAGCACAGAAGATAGCCGGAGAGCCGGAGAAGAAGGAACCGACTCCCGGGGAGATCCTTGCCGCGAGAACAAAGCGTGAGCGTATGAGCGGAGTCCTTGTCCACCCGACTTCCTTTCCATCCAGATACGGGATCGGAGACCTTGGGAAAGGAGCTGAGGAGTTTGTCGATTTCCTGGCAGCTTCGCATCAGCACATCTGGCAGGTCCTGCCTCTGGGGCCGACCGGTTTCGGGGACTCGCCATACCAGAGCCTGTCCGCTTTCGCGGGTCAGCCTTACATCATCAGCCCGGACCTGCTGAAGGAAGACGGCCTTCTTACGGATGAGGACCTGAAGGATCCGCCGTCATCCGACCCGGGCAAGGTCGATTACGGCACCGTGATCCCGTACAAGATGGGACTGCTGGCAAAGGCATACGAACATTACCTATCGATGGAAGGCGAAGAGAAGGAAGTCCTCCGGAAGGAGCTTGAAGCTTTCACAAAGAAGGATAGTTACTGGCTAAGCGACTATGCCCTCTTCATGGCAGTGAAAAATGATTCCGAGGGGCGCTGCTGGCTTGACTGGGATGAGGAGATCCGCGACGGCAAGGCCGCAGCTAAGAAGGAGTACGCCGAAAAGCTGAAGGACCAGGTGGCTTTCTATGAGTTCATCCAGTTCCTCTTCGAGCGCCAGTGGCAGAGGATCCGCCTGTATGCGGCGAAGAAGGACGTGTGGATCATCGGCGATATGCCGATCTTCATGTCGATCGACTGCACGGATGTCTGGGCTTCGAAGAAGCTGTTTAAGCTGGATTCCAAGGGCTATCCGACCGAGGTCGCAGGAGTGCCGCCGGATTATTTCAGCGCGGAAGGGCAGCTGTGGGGCAACCCGCTCTATGACTGGGACTATCAGGAGAAGACCGGATATAAGTGGTGGATCTCCCGCATCAAGAGACAGCTGGAGCTGGTAGACTTCGTCCGCATCGATCACTTCCGTGGATTCGAGTCCTACTGGGCGGTGCCTTATGGCTCAGAGAATGCGATCAAAGGTCAGTGGAGAAAGGGGCCGGGGCTTAAGCTCTTCCATGCGCTGAAGAGGGAACTCGGAGAGGATGTTCCGATCATTGCAGAGGATCTCGGGATCATCACCGAAGAGGTCGACAGGCTGAGAGATGCCTGCGGCTTCCCGGGAATGAAGGTCCTGCAGTTCGGGTTCGGAGATATGAACGATAACACCCACATGCCGCATTTCTACAAGACCACGAACTGTGTCTGCTACACGGGGACCCACGACAACGAGACAACCGTGGGCTGGTATCAGCACCAGCCGGAAGAGGTGAAGGACCGGGTCAGACTGTATGGGAACTGCGACGGCGGCGGAGTGTCGCTTGACTTCATCCGCTTTGCCATGGGATCGATCGCAAAGTATGCGGTCTTCCCGATCCAGGACCTGCTGCAGCTCGGCAACGAGGCCCGGATGAACACACCGGGGGTGGCAGCCGCAAACTGGGCGTTCCGGTATGAAGAAGGGGCGCTGAAGGACTGGATGCGCGACTGGCTTGTCAGATACACAAGGATCTACAACAGATAACGGGAGGCGAGTATGCTTAGAGCAATTGGCGCAGTACTCATGGCGGCGCTGTACCTGATCGGTACGCTGCCGTATCTGGGGATACTGGGGCTGCTTCGGAAGAAGTGGCCGCATCTTGGGGAGAAGACAAGCTTCCGGATGGTCCAGTTCGGATTCCGGATGGTACTGCTTCCCTGCGGCATCAGGCTGGATACGATTGGCCTTGAGAATATCCCGAAGGACCGCGCGGTCATGTTCGCGGGCAACCACAGGAGCTACTTTGACGTCATCCTGACTTACCCGCAGCTGCCGCCGATCACGGCTTTCGTTGCCAAGAGCGATTTCGAGAAGTTCCCGATCCTGCCGATCTGGATGAGAAGGCTTTACTGCGAGTTTCTCGTGAAGGATGATATCCGCCAGAATCTGGAGAGTATCGTCCGTGCGATCGCGACCGTGAAGAAGGGTGTCTCCATGTTTATCTTCCCGGAGGGGATGAGAAACAAAGGGGAGGATGAGAGAGAGCTTCTGCCGTTCCATGAGGGATCTTTCAAGATCGCGACGAAGACGAAGTGCCCGGTCGTTCCGGTCGCGATCTGCGGGACAAGAGACATCTTTGAGAACCACTTCCCGAAGGTGAAGAGCGGGCATGTCATCATCGAGTACGGTGAACCGATCGAGACCGCAGATCTGTCCCGTGAAGAGCTTAAGGGGATCGGGGCGAAGACGAGAGAGGTCATCGCAGAGATGGTCAGGAAGAACCACGACAAGCTGTAAGGCAGAAATTCAGAAAGCCTTAATCTTTTCTTCACAGTCGTCTCCGGGGATTTCTGTTAAGCTAAGGAAAAGCAGCAGTTCGGATATGGAAAGGAGTTCGGGATGTACAATATTCTTGTCTGTGATGATGAGAAGGAGATCACGGATGCGATCGAGATCTATCTCGCGCAGGAAGGGTACAAGGTATTCAAGGCCTATGACGGCAGGGAAGCCCTGCAGGTCATGAAGGAAGAAGAGATCCACCTCCTGATCATCGATCTGATGATGCCGGAGATGGACGGGATCCATGCGATCCTCGAGATCCGCAAGACTTCCAGCATCCCGATCATCGTCCTGTCGGCGAAGTCACAGGATGCCGACAAGATCCTCGGACTCAACGTCGGAGCGGATGACTATGTCACCAAGCCCTTCAATCCGCTGGAACTGGTCGCCAGGGTAAAGAGCCAGATGAGGAGATATACGGCTCTCGGCAACATAGCGGGCGGCGATCTGGAAGAGGAGGGCGTATATCATTCGGGCGGTCTCCGCATCGATGACAACAAGAAGGAGGCCACAGTGGACGGGGAACTGATCCGCCTGACCAGGATCGAGTACAACATCCTTCTCTTCCTTCTGAAGAACAAGGGCAAGGTCTTTTCCATCGAGCAGATCTACGAGAAGATCTGGAAGGAGGATGCATACTGTGCCGACAACACGGTCACGGTGCATATCCGTCATATCCGGGAGAAGATCGAGATCGATCCGAAGAATCCGAAGTATCTGAAGGTGATGTGGGGAATAGGCTATAAGGTGGAAGACCTGGACGCATGAAGAAAAAAACGATCCGGAACAGGAGACATTACAGCTATGGCCTGAAGGCAGCGATGGTCTGCCTTCAGGCCTTATGCGTACTGATCATGACAGTGTCTGCCATGACGCTGAACTACTGGACAGACGGCACCTATGATCTGTCCGAACTTGGAAGACCTTTCGAGGAGACTTCCATCTTTCTGAACGATGTGGAGAGGATCGTCCGCAGCAAGATCAGCTGCACAAGGGATGAGGCGTTCTTCGAGACGGACGGAGAGGAAAATCTGGACAAAAAGATCGATATTCGTCAATATGTTGCAGGCATCTCTGACGCCGCAAACCAGAATGAGAACACGACGTATCTCATCCGGGACCTGATCAATTTCTATCCGAAGACCGGACAGCTTCAGGACCTGGTGGAGAGGACGGAATCTTCGGAGGACCCTTCGGATGCTTCCTTTGACAACCTTGCATCCAGGGCAGGCGCTATCGTGACGATCCTTCCGGTATCCGGCAGCACACTTGCCGATACCGCCAAACTGTCCGGAAGCCCATTCACAAAACTGGCCGAGTATTACAGCAGCCTCTGCCGGACCAGTGCGGATATCTACAAGCGCTATCAGAGCTATGCTTCCGAGCACGAAGACCCGAATGGGGAAAGTCACCAGGAGGCTCCGGGAAATATCCGCTATTTTGTCGAGAACACGACGGCGAAGACTTTCTACACGAACCTGGATGCCAGAAGCTGCACGGAAGCCAGGAGCATCGTCGGTTCCTCGGAAGATCTGAAGTTTCTGTTTGAGGGCTCCAGAACGATGAACATCATGGTGGCCGACACCGAGCATTCCATGAACCAGGCCGCGGTATCGAAGTTCATCGATACGGTATTCCTGGGCTCCAATGAGAGGGTCCTTCTGGCGGTGGACACCGGGTACCCGGCGGGGGACAGCCTTCACGAGGACTACATAGCCTACCAGTCAAGGAAGCCGGCAGCTATCGGCAGCATCTTTGCAGGCATCCTGGCGGCAGCGCTGCTTGTCCTGCTTCTAAGCGCAGGACTTGCCTCGACCGGAAGATCAGGTCCGAAGACCCTTCTCGGGGAGAACTGGTTTGACAGGATACCGCTTGAGATCGCTGTCGGGACCACGCTGGTCCTGATCCTGATCTGGTATTATGTCATGCAGCTTCTGAGGGGAAGGTTTGCTCCGCTCGGCCCGGGACATGAGAGGAGATATTATGTAACCCTGGCGGTAAGCGAATACCTGCTGCTTATATCCGCTGTCTACAGCATCGCCCGGAGAAGGAAGCACAGGACGCTGATGTCCAACACCGTCCTCTATACGCTGGTAAGGGTCAGCAGACAGGTCATGACTGCCCGGGTCACTTCCAGGAAGATACTGGTCCTCTATATCGGCTTCATCCTGGCGAACTTCCTGTTCCTTCGCTATCTTAAAGCCGCCGGAATCGTGATCGTCCTGGTGATGGACCTTGCGCTTCTGCTTTATCTTCTGAGAGACCAGATCGGAAAACTCAGCGTCCGTCAGGGACTTCGCGAGATCTCGAAGGGACGTCTTGACTACAGGATCGATGAGCATGGCCTTACCGGGGACAGCCTTGAGATGGCCAGGGCAGTCAATGAGATGGGGGACGGTCTTCAGGAGGCGGTCACTTCCATGGTTAAAAATGAGCGTCTGAAGGCGGAACTGATCACGAATGTGTCGCACGATCTCAAGACTCCGCTGACCTCCGTGATCAGCTATGTGGATCTTCTGAAAAGGCTTGATATCAGCGATCCGAGGGCGAGGGAGTACATCGAGGTCCTGGACCGCAAGTCCCAGAGGCTCAAATCCCTGATCACCGACCTGATCGATGCCAGCAAGATCAGCTCCGGCAATGTGAAGCTGGACATGGCCCCGCTTGACCTGCGCTCCATGCTCCTCATGGCGGAGGGCGAGTTTGAGGAACGCTTCGAGGACGCAGACCTGTCTGTGAAACTCGAACTTGAGAAGGGCAGTGCGGTCATCATGGCTGACGGCTCGCAGCTCTACCGGGTTCTGGACAATCTCTTCTCCAATATCGCCAAGTATGCGAAGAAAGGTTCCGATGTCAGGATCTCCATGAAGAAGGAAGGCGGCAGGGTCAAGGCTGAGTTTTCAAATATCTCGAAGGATTATCTCGACAAAAGCGGCGATGAGCTGCTGGAACGGTTTGTGAGGGGAGATAAAGCCAGAAGCACTTCCGAAGGCTCCGGGCTCGGGCTTTCCATCGCCAGAAATCTTACCGAGCTGATGGGGGGCAGTTTCGGGGTGATCGCCGCCGGGTACGAATACAGCGCATCTGTCACATTTCCGCTTGCGGAGAATGGCAGCGAAGGGAAAAAGGAGGCTTCCCCGGTTTCGTGAAAGTTTGGTGAAATATCGCCTCAGTCTCTTGAAGTATGACGTCGGTGCTAATACAGTAATAATTGCATCAAATCAATTGCCGGAAGGGGCCGGACAGAAGGCTTTCCGGCGCAGACAGACGACGATATTCAGGAGACGAGGTAGAGAGCATTGCGAAATTCTAACTGGAGAGACCGTTTTAACAGTTTTATGCAGGGACGTTACGGGCAGGACACCCTGTCCCGTTTTCTGCTGGTCCTGTCCCTCATCTTTCTGGTCCTTAACTTCTTCATCAGAACGCCTGTTTTCGGTATCCTTGCAGGGCTGATCCTGATCTGGGTCTACTACCGGATGCTTTCGAGAGACTATGACAGAAGGTCCGCGGAGAACCGGAAGTTCCTGGAGCTTAAGGAGAGGGCAGCATCATTCTTCCGTGGGATCCGGAACGGAACGACGGCCAGCCCGTCGGGAAACACAGGTTCTGATCCTGCCTTCCGCATCTACAGATGCCCGAAGTGCGGACAGAAGATCCGGATCCCGCGCGGACATGGAAAAGTGGAGATCACCTGCCCCAAGTGCAGGACAAGATTCCGCAAGCGTACGTGAGGCCTGTCTATGTTCGGATATGTGACGGTAAACCGTCCTGAGCTGAAGGTGAAAGATCTCGAGCTTTACCGCTCTTACTACTGCGGCCTGTGCCATATGCTCGGAAAAAAAGGCGGGATGAAGAGCAGACTTCTGCTCAGCTATGACTGTACATTTCTTGCCATCCTTCTTGCGGGCGTCTATGAGCCGAAGGAGAAACAGGCTTCCGTGAGATGTATGAGGCATCCGGCGGTCAGGCATCCTGAGACGGTGGACCGGTTCACCTCCTATGCGGCGGACATGAACGTGCTTCTGGGATATCTGAAGGCGGAGGACGATGTCCAGGATGAAAAGAAGGCTTCTGCAGGACTGCTGGTCCGGACTTTCCGGAAGGAATACGAGCGGATCAGAAAGAACTGGCCGGCGCAGGAGAAAGCCGTCAGACAGTCTGTCAGCCGGCTTGACGAGCTTGAGAAAAAGCCGCTTCCGGAAGGGAAGGAGAGAATCCTGGAAAGACTGGATGAAGCCGCTGGCCTGACGGGAAATTTTCTCGGTGTCATCTGTGCCCCCTGTCACGATCTGTGGGAAGAAGATCTGAAGGGGACAGGATTCTATCTGGGAAAGTTCATCTATATCATGGACGCATTTGACGATATGGAGAAGGACAGGAAAAGCGGGAACTTCAATCTGCTGTCCTGCCTGGAGAAAGAAGACCCGGAACACTACAGGGATACGGTGAAGGAAGTCCTGATGGACACGGCGGCATGCTGCTGCAGACACTTTGAAAGACTTCCGATCGTGAAGAATGTGGAGATCCTCCGCAATATCCTTTATTCCGGGATCTGGGTGAAGTTCAATGAGAGATCCGTATGAGGTGCTCGGAGTTCCGAGAGGGGCTTCCGATGATGAGATCAAGAAAGCATACCGGACACTGAGCAGAAAGTATCATCCGGATGCGAATATCAATAATCCGGACAAAGCAAAAGCCGTGGAGAGGTTCAAGGAAGTCCAGACTGCCTATAAGCAGATCCAGGATGAAAAGAGCGGAAAGTATTCCTACGGCGGAGGCTATTCCGGGGCCGGAAGCTATGGCGGATTCGGCGGTTTCGGAGATCAGGGAGCCGGACGGAAACAGAATGAGGAAGACATCCATCTGCAGGCCGCCGAGAACTATATCAACAGCAGGCACTTCCGTGAGGCCATGAACGTCCTTGATTCCATACCGGAGACAGCGAGGACGGCAAGGTGGTATTTCCTTGGGGCAATCGCCAATTCAGCCGCCGGGAACAATGTGACCGCCAGACAGATGGCGGACCGGGCGGCTTTTATGGAGCCCGGCAATATGCAGTATCAGAACCTGAAGTCCCAGCTTGAAAGCGGAGGGGCATGGTACCAGGGCATGGGAGATTTCTACGGGATGCCTATGGAGTCAGGCGCGGGACTGTGCTCGGATGCCTGCCTGACCAGCGCCCTCTGCAGCTTCTGCGGACCGGGCGTCTTCTGCTGCATCTGAGTGTGGGAAAGGAAATACGGCTCCGGCCTGCAGCTGGCAGGCCGGAGGGATATCGGAAGGCCGGGATCGGAGGCCGGATGTCAGACTTTGAGACAGATGAAAAACTGGTCCGGGACACACTCCGGGAGATACGGCCTGTCCGGGAAGAATTCCTGACAGCCTGCAGAAGGCACTGGGACAGCCTCTGCAAGCCGATCCGGGGGTTCGGCGGCCTGGAGGATATGATCTCCAGGATCGGTGCGATCCAGGAGACGGACCATCCGAAGATCGGAAGAGCCTCCATTGTGATCATGGGAGCCGATAACGGAGTTGTCCGGGAAGGGGTCAGCCAGTGCGGGAGTGAAGTCACCGCGCAGGTCCTCATCAATATGGCAGAGAAGAAAAGCTCGGTCTGCGTGATGTCGCAGTTCCGTCCGGCGGAAGTGATCCCTGTGGACATCGGTCTGAATGAGCCGGTTCCGGCAGAAAAAAGCAAGGGACGGATCCTGGACCGGGCGGTAAGAAGAGGGACCGGGGACATCGCCCTGGGACCTGCGATGAGCAGGGAGGAAGCTATATCCGCGATCTCGGAAGGAATCCGGATCGCAGAGGAACTGAAAGAGCAGGGGACCGATATCCTGATCCCCGGAGAGATGGGCATCGGCAACACTACGACCAGCACGGCGTGTCTGTGTGCACTGTTCGGCACGGAGCCCGGGCAGGTGACAGGGCCGGGAGCAGGACTTCCGAAAGAGGGAGTCAGGCGCAAGACGGAGGTGGTCCGCCGGGCTTTAAGCGTCAACTTTCCGGACCGGAAGAGAACATACGGCAGGAAAGACTGGTCTTCTGAAGATCCCGGACAGGCAGACGAAGCCTCAGAGGATGTCATAGAAGTCTTATCCAGGGTCGGCGGACTTGATATAGCAGGAATGACGGGCCTGTTCCTTGGAGCTGCGGCAGTGAGGATCCCGGCTGTCATTGATGGCTTCATCGCCTCTCTCTCTGCATTCATGGCTTTCCGGCTTTCGGAGCACTCGAGGGATTATATGTTCCCTTCACACGCAAGCTCGGAGCCGGGAGGCAGACTGCCTCTGGAGAAGATGGGGTTTTCTCCAGTGCTTGACCTTGGGATGCATCTCGGGGAGGGAACGGGAGCTGCCGCTCTTCTGCCGCTTCTCGATGAGGCAGCCTACGTGTACGAACATCTTCCCTCTTTCGAGGGCAGTGATATAGAGACTTATAAACCATTTCCCTGAGTGATATACTGAGAGTATCAGGAGGATGATCTCCGAAAGACCGCATTGCCCGGAAAGGGCGATGTCTCAGAAGAAAAGAGAGGTGCTGTTATGGCAGGAAATATGATCATCACCATAGGAAGAGAGTTCGGGTCCGGAGGCCACGAGGTTGGAAGAAGACTTGCAGCGGAACTCGGACTGAAGCTTTATGACAAGGAACTGCTGAAGATGGTCGCAGAGGAGAGCAATATCTGTGAGCAGGTGCTCCGGGATTACGACGAGAAGCCGACCAACAGTCTGCTCTACTCCATCGTGATGGATGTCTATCCGTCCATGAACTATGTCGGCAACACTCTGAGCCAGCAGGTCAGCCAGGCACAGTATGATACCATCCGTAAGCTTGGCGAGAAGGGCGGCTGCGTCATCGTCGGAAGAGCCGCTGACTATATCCTGCGGGACAATCCTCACATGACTTCCGTATTCATCCATTCCAGCATGCGTTTCAGGCTGGACAGAGTCATGGAATATGAACACATTGATGAGGCAAAAGCGAGGGAGATGATCCTCAGGGCGGATAAGAAGAGGGCTTCCTTCTATAACTTTCAGACGGAGAAAAAGTGGGGCGCCGTATCAAGCTACAATCT
This sequence comes from Lachnospiraceae bacterium UBA7729, assembly GCA_002482005.1. Taxonomy (GTDB): domain Bacteria; phylum Bacillota; class Clostridia; order Lachnospirales; family Lachnospiraceae; genus Porcincola. The sequence continues at coordinate 30,311 of DLFD01000022.1, forward strand.
GTCTCTTGATACCAGCGATATTGGAATCGACGGCTGCGTGAAGATGATCGAGGCTTACCTCGGCCAGAAAGCGGAGTATCGAAGAAGCTCAAAGTCCTGAGAAGATCCTGCCGTATATCCTGTGTCTATCCGCACACGGGCCATAGGGCGGGGATCACTCAGCCGGAGGAAACATATGAACGAAGATCACAGAAATCAGGGATCGTCAGGAAACCAGGGCGGGAACCATGGTTCGATCCTGGCCTTTCTCATCGTGACATTCATCACGCTCGCGATTATGAGCCTGGTGAACCGTGCCATGACGAGCACGACGACCAGGGAGATCACCTATGATCAGTTCCTTGACCTGCTGGACAATAATCTGGTGGAATCGGTCAAGGTCGATACGAACAAGATCGAGATCGTGACGAAGAGTCAGTCCCTTGCCAGCCAGGGAGTTGAGGTGACCTACTACACAGGCCGCATGGATGATCCGGAACTGGTCGACAGGCTGCAGAAAGCCCAGGTCGAGTTCGGAGAGGAGATCCCTGACAACACAACAAGCCTTATCCTGAACGTCATCCTCTCATTCGCGCCTCTGATCCTGATCTGGGTGCTGATGGGCGTCCTCTTCAAGAGGATGAACAGCTCGAGCGGCATGATGGGCGTCGGCAAGAGCCGTGCCAAGATGTACATGCAGAGCGAGACTGGCATTACCTTCAAGGATGTGGCAGGCGAGGATGAAGCGAAGGAGTCCCTGCAGGAGGCGGTCGATTTCCTGCAGCGCCCGGAGAAATATACGGAGATCGGAGCGAAGCTGCCGAAGGGCGCTCTTCTGGTCGGGCCTCCGGGAACCGGAAAGACTCTGCTCGCAAAGGCAGTCGCAGGGGAAGCAAAGGTTCCGTTCTTCTCCTTGTCCGGTTCGGATTTCGTCGAGATGTTCGTCGGCGTCGGCGCATCCCGTGTCCGCGACCTGTTTGACGAAGCAAAGAAGAATGCTCCCTGCATCATCTTTATCGATGAGATCGATGCGATCGGCAAGAGCAGGAATGCCGGGGGCTACGGCGGCAATGATGAGCGCGAGCAGACACTGAACCAGCTTCTTTCCGAGATGGATGGATTCGATTCTTCGAAGGGGATCCTGATCCTTGGAGCGACCAACCGTCCGGAGGTCCTTGACCCGGCTCTGCTCCGTCCGGGAAGATTTGACAGACGGGTCATTGTTGACAAACCGGATCTTCAGGGCCGTATCGATATCCTGAAAGTTCACGCAAAGAACGTGAAGATGGATGAGACAGTCGACTTCCATGAGGTTGCGCTGGCAACATCCGGGGCGGTCGGTGCAGACCTGGCCAATATGATCAACGAGGCAGCGATCCTTGCGGTCAAGAACCACAGAAAGGCTGTCTCCCAGAAAGACCTGCTCGATTCCGTCGAGGTCGTCCTTGTCGGGAAGGAGAAGAAGAGCCGGGTCCTCAGCAAGGAAGAGCGAAAGATCGTCTCCTACCATGAAGTCGGGCATGCTCTTGTGTCCGCGGTCCAGAAGGATTCGGAGCCGGTCCAGAAGATCACGATCGTCCCGAGGACGATGGGCGCCCTTGGCTATGTGATGAACGTGCCGGAAGAGGAGAAGTACCTGAACACCGAGGCAGAGATGCGGGCTATGCTCGTGGAGTTCTGCGGAGGCCGTGCGGCGGAGGAGATCGTCTTCCACTCTATCACGACCGGCGCTTCCAATGATATCGAGAAGGCGACCAGAATCGCGAGAGCGATGGTCACCCAGTACGGTATGAGCAGGAAGTTCGGCATGGTCCAGCTGGAGAGCCAGCAGTCTCAGTATCTGGATGACGGACGCCGTGTGATGAACTGCTCGGAGCAGACTGCTTCGGAGGTGGATTCGGAAGTCATCGGTATCCTGAAGGACTCCTATGAGGAGGCAAAGAAGATCCTGATCGAGCACAGATCTGCGCTTGACCAGATCGCAGCATTCCTGATCGAGAAAGAGACCATCACGGGCAAGGAATTCATGGAGATCTTCCACCGCGTCGAGACGCCGGAGAATGGCACAGGCAGCACGGAAGGACAGCCGGAAGGCTGACGGGATTCAGAAGGCTGATGGGACCCAGAAGGCTGCCGGGACCCGGCAGTGCGGTATCCCTCTCCTGAGGCCGTTTTGATATAATAGAATTCCTGGCTTGACAGACATCCCCGGGCGGAGTAGTATCTCAGTTCCGGGGATGGTTTTATACCAAAGTATGCAAAAAGGCCGCCGGTGGCGGGCTTTTTGCATCCCGCAGTATGATCAGACGAGGGAAAACATGGCTGACTTCAGAGCATTCATAAGAAAATACAAGCATATTGGATGGTTCCTTCTGTACAGCGCCTTGTATATGCCGGCGTTCAATATTATAGAGCGGGCAGGCCATGTGCATTACCACATCATCCACACCTGGCTTGATGAGAAGATTCCGTTCTGCAGATTCTTCATCGTTCCCTATTTCCTCTGGTTCGGATTTATCGGAGCCGGGATCGCCTGGTTCGTGATCTGCTGCAAAAGCCGGGATGAATATTATAAGCTGATCTCCATGCTGATGATCGGGATGACGATCTTCGTCGTTGTCTCTGTCGTCTACCCGAACAGGCTTGACCTCAGGCCGTCTTTTGTGGAAGGGAATGATATCTTTTCCATCCTCTGCAGGTATCTCTACCGGACGGATACGCCTACGAATGTTCTGCCGAGCATCCATGTGTACAATTCCATGGCGGTCTGCTATGCTGTGAACGGGAACGCTGAGCTGAGAAAGAGGAAGTGGGTCATCGCCGGCACCGACGTCCTGACCCTCCTCATCATCCTTTCGACTATGTTCCTCAAACAGCATTCGGTGATCGACGTATCGATGGGCATCGTTATGAGTGTTGTCCTTCAGGTCATCTGCGACCGTATCTTCGAGACCGAGAGCGAGGCGGCGATGCGCGGAGCCGAGGAAGGATACTCCGTGAAGGGCAGAGCGTCCGGAGCGTAACGAAAACATTGCTCAGACCTTTCCATCCAGAGCTGCCAGGCAGCGACGGATGGAGAGGTCTTTTTATACCAAGGTATGCAAAAAGGCTGCCAGTGGCAGGCTTTTTGTATTTCATAGGAATATGCAGAAGGCTGCCGGGGGCAGGACCTCTGCTTTCTTTCAGGAAAGAATATGGAAGATGGATTTCACTTTGACATCCGCGAGGAGCTGAGAAAACTCCCCGAGAAACCAGGTGTCTATATCATGCATGACAGCACCGACGCTATCCTGTACGTCGGCAAGGCCGTCAATCTGAGGCGCAGGGTCCACCAGTACTTTGTGAAGAAACTGAACAGAGGACCGAAGATCGAGTACATGGTGACGAAGATCGCCTACTTCGAGTACATCGTCACGGATTCTGAGCTGGAGGCGCTGATCCTTGAGAACAACCTGATCAAGGAGCACAGACCCAAGTACAACACCCTGCTGAAGGACGACAAGACCTATCCGTACATCAAAGTGACGACGGGAGAAACATATCCAAGGGTCCTGTTCACGAGGAAACTGAAGAAGGACGGCTCTAAGTATTTCGGACCTTTCAAGAGTGCGGGCTCGGTCAGGGATACCATCGAGCTGATGCGGAAGCTGTTCCAGATCCGGGACTGTACGAGGAGTCTTCCCAGGGATGAAGGGAAGGAGCGGCCCTGCCTGAACTACCAGATCGGCCAGTGCGGTGCCCCGTGCCAGGGGTATATCACGGCTGAGGAGTACAGAAAGAAAGTCGAACAGGCTGTTGATTTCCTGAGCGGCAACTATAAGCCGGTTGTACGCATGCTGACAGAGAAGATGGAGAAGGCGTCCGCAGATCTGGACTTCGAAGACGCGGCCGCCTACCGGGACCTGAGGACCAGCGTCCTTGAGGTCTCCGAGAAGCAGAAGATGGAATCCGGAGACGGGGATGACCGGGACGTCATGGCCATGGCCGTCGACGGGACGGAAGCGGTCGTCCAGGTCTTCTATGTCAGGGGAGGAAAGCTGATCGGAAGAGACCACAGCTTCCTGCACATTGGTCTCGACGAAGACCGGAAGACGGTCCTGTCGGATTTCGTACGCCAGTTCTATGCGGGCAATATGATGCTTCCTTCCGAGGTCATGCTGGAGACTGATATCGATGACCGGGAGCTGCTCGAGAAGTGGATGACCATGAGACGGGGAAAAGCAGTCCATATCCGGGTCCCGCAGAGGGGGGCAAAGGAGAAGCTGGTTGCCATGGCCAGGGAGAATGCGGAGATCGTCCTGAAGCAGGACCGTGAGAGGATCCGGATGCAGGAAGGCCGGACGATCGGGGCCATGCAGGAGATCGCGTCCCTGCTCGGGATCGGACATCTGAGCCGTGTGGAAGCTTACGATATCTCCAACACAAGCGGCGTGGAGTCGGTCGGCTCCATGGTCGTCTTCGAGCACGGAAAACCGAAGACATCCGATTACAGGAAGTTCAGGATCCAGACGGTGGAGGGACCGAATGACTACGCTTCCCTTCAGGAAGTGCTGACAAGGCGCTTTACCCACGGGATCACGGAAGCGGCGGAGCTGGAGGCAAAACATGTCGACCGGAAGATGGGAAGCTTCTCAGTCTTTCCGGACCTGATCATGATGGACGGCGGCCGCGGCCAGGTCAACATTGCGGAAGGGGTCATGGAGAAGCTCGGCCTGACGATCCCGGTCTGCGGCATGGTCAAGGACGACTATCACAGAACAAGAGGGCTTTATTTCCATAATGTGGAACTGCCGATCGATACGCATTCAGAAGGGTTCAAGCTGATCACAAGGGTCCAGGATGAAGCTCACCGCTTCGCGATCGAGTACCACAGGTCCCTCCGCACCAAGGCACAGACTCATTCCCTGCTTGATGATATCGAGGGAATCGGACCCGCAAGAAGGAAAGCCCTGCTGAGGGCATTCGGCTCCGTGGAGGAGATCCGTGATGCAAGTCTGGACCAGCTGTCACATGCGCCTTCCATGGACGCAAGAAGTGCGGCAAATGTATGGAATTTCTTCCATAAGAGTGATAAAATCAAACGATAAACATGTTTAATCCTCAGCTTCGGTTTTCACAAAGGAGAAGAAGATGAACAATCAGTCCACAGTGCCGCTTACAAAGTTGGTTGAGGCGATGAAGCTGAAATGTCTGACGCCGGAGATCGATATCTCTCGCAAAAAGCTTGTCACGCCCCAGATCAACCGTCCGGCTCTTCAGCTTACAGGCTATTTTGACCACTTTGACTCGGAACGGATCCAGATCATCGGATATGTGGAATACACCTATCTGGAACATCTGACCAGGGAGCAGAAGCTCCCGATCTATGAAAAGCTGCTTTCCTACAAGATTCCCTGCCTGGTCTACACGACAAGGACCATCCCGGATCCGGATATGATAGAGCTGGCAGGAAAGTACAATATACCGATCTTTGCGACCCAGCGCTCGACCAGCGCTTTCATGGCAGAGGTCATCCGGTGGCTGAATGTGGAGATGGCTCCTTCCATCACGATCCACGGAGTTCTTGTTGATGTTTTCGGCGAGGGAGTCCTGATCATGGGTGAGAGCGGGATCGGAAAGTCGGAGGCGGCGCTGGAACTGATCAAGAGAGGCCATCGTCTGATCTCCGATGATGTTGTCGAGATCCGCAGAGTCTCGGATACGACTCTGGTCGGCACTGCACCGGACATCACCAGACACTTCATCGAGCTGCGAGGGATCGGGATCATCAATGTCAAGACTCTGTTCGGTGTCGAGTCGGTCAAGGATACGTCGAACATCGATCTGGTCATCAAGCTCGAGGAATGGGACAAGGACAAGGAATATGACCGGCTCGGACTTGAGCAGGAGTACACGGAGTTCCTCGGAAACCGTGTGACCAGCCATTCCCTTCCGATCCGGCCGGGCAGGAATCTCGCCGTCATCGTCGAGACCGCGGCAGTCAACCACAGACAGAAGAAGATGGGATACAATGCAGCCCAGGAGCTCTATGACAGAGTTCAGGCTGGTTTAAGAAAAAATCTGGAGGATTCAGAGTCATGAAAAAGTATTGTTTCGGAATAGATGTCGGCGGAACCACGATCAAGTGCGGGTTCTTTGATACGGAAGGTGTCCTGCTCGAGAAGTGGGAGATCCCGACCCGTTCGGAGGCGAACGGAAGCAAGATCCTGCCGGATATCGCGAAGGCGGTCAATGACAAGATCGCGGAGAGAGGTCTCGACAAGAGCGAGATCGAGGGGATCGGCATCGATATCCCGGGACCTGTCCATGAGGACGGACAGGTTGATTTCGCAGTCAATATCCACTGGGGGCACGTCAACATCGTCGGCGAAGTCGAGAAGATGACCGGTATCCGCACGGAAGCTCTGAATGATGCCAATGCGGCAGCACTCGGGGAGTGCTGGAAGGGCGGCGGAGCAGGCTTCCACAACCTGATCATGGTCACGCTCGGGACCGGCATCGGCGGCGGTATCGTCGTCGGGGACAAGGTCATCGCAGGCGCTCACGGGGCAGGCGGAGAGATCGGCCATGCACATGTTACCGATGAGCTGACCGAACCTTGCAACTGCGGCAATGTCGGATGCCTGGAGCAGGTCGCTTCCGCAACCGGCGTCGTCAGAGTTGCGAAGATGATCCTGGCGAAGGATGATACCCCGTCCGTCCTCCGCGGAAAGAATTTCAGCGCAAAGGATATCTGGGATGCCGTCAAGGCAGGCGATCAGGTCGCAGACCAGGTTGCCGAGAAGTTCGGACGCTATCTTGGCATGGCGCTCGCAACCTACGCGGTCGTCACCGACCCGCAGCTGATCGTTGTCGGCGGCGGTATGTCCAAGGCAGGGACCATCATCCTTGACTATATCCAGAAGTATTACCGTCAGTATGCGTTCCCGGCATGCAAGGAAGTCGAGTTTGCCCTTGCTACGCTTGGCAATGACGCAGGCATCTACGGCGCGGCAAAGATGGTGCTGTAAGCATCTGGTTTTCATCTGCGCGGCCCTGCGGCTGACTGGCCATGGCAAAGGAGCCGCCAGCCGGAAAGATCCGGAAGAGAATGACTACTTTACAGGCAGTTTTGCATATGCGAAACTGCCTGTTTTTTTGGACGGCGATGAAGTCGACTCTACTCGATTCCGGATTCCTGCCTGCAGCAGCGGCAGGGAACATATTCCTGAGGGTTTCCGGGCTGAAGATGCCAGGCGGGATCCGGATGTTCACAAATATTTAAGGAAACTTTCCTTGTCCCCTACGCGGAAATGATATAGGATTAGAAAGCCGGCTGACCCGGATAAAAACAGGACCGGAAGCCGGGAGGTTCTGTCGGATACAGGATCTTTGGCAGCAGGAATGTCAGACCCGGGACGCCGGGCAGATTAACAGGAGAGCTCATGAGCAGATTAGTAAGCAGTGAAGAGAACAAAGAGACACCGAAGAAGAGAAAGAATAAGAGGGAGAAGAGGCAGCAGATGATGGCTGCGGTCATCGCGATCGTTCTGGTCGGAGCGATGGTGTTCACTTTGATCCCGACATTCTTCATGTAAAGGAGCAAACAGATTGTGTAAGGGGTTTCACGGTTTTACATCAGGTATGTTCATGCTGCTTTTTCTTGGCAGTATGGCAGGGGCTGCAGCAGCGGCGGGGAGCGCTTATGCGGAGGAAGCAACGATCACGAAGGGCGTCGTCATTGAAGGCGTTGATGTCGGCGGCATGACACAGGAAGAGGCCCAGACAGCGCTTCAGCAGAAAGCGGACCAGATCGGGCAGACGCCGGTCACGCTGGTGATGGGAGACAGCCAGGTCAGCTATACGCTGGCAGACCTTGGCTACACCTGGACCAATACGGATATCGCGGGAAAGTGCCTTGAACTCGCATCTTCCGGCAATATTGTTGAGAGGTACAAGGAAAAGAAAGACATCGAGAACGCGCCGAAGAAGTATTCGATGAAGTTTTCTGTCGATGATTCGAAGGTCCGGTCGGCGGTGGAGAGTATGAGCCAGTTCAACTCGGAGCCTGTGGAAGGTTCCATAGAGATGGGCAGCGACGGGATCCCCTATGTAGAAGGCGGGACCGACGGGTACACCCTGAACGTCGATGCCTCCGCGGCGTCCCTCGAGGATGCGGTAGACAGCTGGACCGGCGGCGATATCACCGTGGATATGACTTATGACACGGCAAGTCCGCAGGTCAGCGCGAAGGCTCTCTCGAATATCACAAGTGTTCTTGGCACAGCGACAACGGACTATTCTGCATCCACGGCTGCAAGAGCGGTCAATGTCGAGAATGGGTGCAGGCTGATCAGCGGTTCTCTTGTATGGCCGGGAGATGAGTTCTCCGTGACACAGGCAGTCACCCCGTTCACGGCGGAGAATGGCTATGAACTTGCGCCATCCTATGAGGAAAATCACGTGGTCGACTCCTATGGCGGCGGGATCTGCCAGGTCTCCACTACACTCTACAATGCGGTCCTGAAGGCGGAGCTGGATGTCACTGCAAGGTCCAACCACACCATGATCGTAGGCTATGTCGATCCCAGCAAGGATGCCGCGATCGCGGAAGGCATCATGGACATGGCGTTTGTCAATAATACCGATTCCCCGGTCTATATCTACGGGTACTGCTGGGGCGGGACGATCACATTCACCATCTATGGGCATGAGACCAGACCGTCCAACCGTTCCATCGAGTTTGAGAGCAAGGTTACTTCACAGACAGATCCGACAGGGACCCAGCTGGTTGCGGATACGTCCCAGACCGTGGGCTATGTGAACCAGATCCAGTCGCCTCATACCGGTTATACGGCTGAGCTCTGGAAGAATGTCTATGTTGACGGCGTTCTGACGGATTCCGTACAAGTCAACAACAGCACTTATCAGGCGGTCGGAACGATCTTCGATGTCGGAGTCGTGAGCGACAGCCAGACGGTTACCCAGGCGATGTATCAGGCGATCGCGTCCGGAGACATCAATCAGGTGCAGAATGTTATCAAGTACGGAACTACGGCACAGACGGAGACGACAGCCCAGACCGATGCATCCGGGGCTGAGGCTGGAGGAAGCGTTCCGGCGGCATGAGGATCCGGCGAGATAAGGACCGGAGGAATAAGTATCCGGCGGCATGAGTGTCCGGCGGAAGAGGTGCCTGCAGGATACACGTTTCCTCAGGATATGTGACTTTGCAGATCAGGCGGAGAAAGGGAATATGAGATCAGGAAAGATCAGTCAGGCGGCAGAAGAGCGGTCTGTGCTCCGGCCGCTGAAGAAGACCGGAGTCCTTGCCGGTGAGGCGGGATACGGGAAAGACTGCATCTTTGCCTCAGACGGGACCGTCCGCAGCAGTGTGCTTTCGGCTGCGGACGGTTTCTGCATGCCCAGGGCAGAGATGGTCCTTGATGATGCAGTGAACAGGCTGGGAAGTGCGGAGGAGATCCGCCTTTCTGTCGACATGATCCTGCCGGCAGAATCTGACGAGGGCAGGCTGAAAGAGCTGACCTTGAGGCTGGGGCAGGAAGCATTGAAAGCAGGAGCCGTCATCGAGAACTTTCAGGCGAGGGTGTCCGGCTCCGTGACGGATGTCATCGTCTCGGTGAAGGCGGAAGGAAAGACGGCAGGATATCACCTGCCGGAGGAAAACGGGAAGATTTCAGCGGCAGGGCTGGACCTGGTCATGGCGGGGTACGCAGGTGCGGCAGGGCTGGACCTGGTCATGGCGGGGTACGCAGGTGCGGCAGGAACTGCGGTCCTGGAAAGAAACTTTCACGAAAAACTTGCCGTCCGGTTCCCTGAGGCATTCCTGCGGGAAGCAGACAGGCTGGCAGAGAACCTGCAGACAGGGAAGATCGTGAAGACGGCTGCTCCCTGCTGTTTCAGGACAGTCGGAGAAGGCGGAGTCTTTGCGGCTCTCTGGGAGATGTGTGAGGGACTCGGCTGCGGCCTTGAGGCGGATATCCACAGGATCCCGATCCGGCAGCAGACGGTAGAGATCTGCGAATATCTTAACAGAAACCCCTACAGGCTCTATGGGGCCGGGGCAGTGCTGATGGCGGTCAGAGGCGGGGAGGCTCTGGCGGAAATGCTTCTGCCGGAAGGGATCAAAGCTGAGGTGATCGGAAGGCTTACGGAAGGACCGGGCAGGTACATCCATAACCGGGAGATCACGAGGTGCCTCGAGAAGCCTCTGGCGGATGCCCTGATCGAGGAAGGCTGAAAAACCTCCATGTCTTGACAGAGCTGCCCTTGCAGTATAGAATTAAAAAATATTGGAAGACAGGAAAACATCCGAAAATATTACGGAATCTAAGAAAACATTAGGGAGAGGGACGCAAATATTATGAGAGAAAAGATCCTGGAGCTTCTGGAACGCAATTCCAGAATGACTCCTGCCGAGATCGCAGTGCTGCTGGGCTCAAGCGAGGAGGTCATCGCAGCCGAGATCAAAAAGATGGAAGATGAGAACATCATCTGCGGCTACAATACTCTGGTCGACTGGGACAAGACCGGCGCAGACATCATCACGGCACTGATCGAGGTCCGTGTGACGCCGACAAGAGGACAGGGCTTCGATAACATCGCGGAGCGTATCTACAACTATCCGGAAGTACAGTCGGTCTACCTGATCTCGGGCGGCTATGACCTGCTCGTGATCCTGGAGGGGAAGACCCTGAAGGAAGTTTCCCACTTCGTATCCAGCAAGCTTTCCACGCTGGATTCCGTAATATCGACTGCAACACACTTCATCCTGAAAAAGTACAAGGATGACGGAATCATCTTTGACAAGAAGAAGAAAGACGAAAGGATGCCGGTGGCGCCATGAGGGATCCGATCGGTAAGAAGGCCGCAGAGCTGAAGCCCTCCGGCATCAGAAAATTTTTCGATATCGTCGCCGAGATGGACGACGTCATCTCCCTCGGCGTCGGCGAGCCTGATTTCGATACGCCGTGGGCGATCCGCGATGAGGGCATCTATTCTCTGGAGCAGGGGCGTACGTTCTACACGTCCAATTCCGGACTGAAAGAGCTGCGGAAAGAGATCACGAACTATGTCCACAGAAGCCTGGGCGTCGATTACGACCCGCTGAAGGAGACTCTGATCACGGTCGGCGGCTCGGAAGCCATCGACCTTGCTTTCCGCGCCATGATCAACCCCGGGGATGAAGTCCTGGTCCCGGAGCCAAGCTATGTTTCCTACAAGCCGTGCGCCATCCTGGCAGACGCGGTCCCGGTCGTCATCGATCTCAAGGAAGAAGACCAGTTCCGCCTGACCGCAGAAGAGGTGGAGGCGGCGATCACACCGAAGACAAAGATCCTCGTACTGCCATTTCCGAACAACCCGACCGGAGCGGTCATGAGGAAGGAAGACCTCGAGGCGGTCGCGAAGGTCTGCATCGAACATGACATCTACGTCGTGTCCGATGAGATCTACTCCGAGCTGACCTATACCGGGGAGAAGCACCGCTCGATCGTCCAGGTCCCGGGCATGCAGGAGAGGACTATCCTGATCAACGGCTTCTCGAAGGCGTTCGCCATGACCGGATGGAGGCTTGGCTACTGCTGCGGACCGGCGGCGATCATAAAGCAGATGACCAAGGTCCATCAGTTTGCCATCATGTGTGCGCCGACCAACAGCCAGTATGCTGCGGTCGTGGCCCTGAGAGACTGCGCCGGCGAAGTGGACAAGATGAGGGAAGCCTATAACCAGAGAAGAAGATTCCTCCTTCACGAGTTCAAAGAGATGGGACTGCCCTGCTTTGAACCGTTCGGGGCTTTCTACATGTTCCCGAGTATCAAGGAGTTCGGCATGAGCAGCGACGAGTTCGCTACCGAACTTCTGAAGGACCAGAGAGTTGCGGTCGTTCCGGGAAGTGCATTCGGAGAGAGCGGCGAAGGATATGTCAGGATCTCCTATGCTTATTCGCTGGAAAGCCTGAAGCTTGCTATGGGAAGGATCTCGGAATTCATCTCGAAGCTGAGGGCGGGGAAACAGTAAGCGAAGGAGCGAGGTAAGAAGCTTAAGTCCTTCGTCGGAAGGTGATGCTGCGGCAGGTCGCGCAACCGTTCTCGCGCCCATTTGTCCCGGAGATTCATACGTACAAATCAGACGGCTTTCAGGTTTTTGTATGACTTGAAAGCCGCTTTTTTTATTGAAATCTCACATTTTTTTCAGCATACAACAGCAGTTTGTGAAAAAATATTACAAAAAAATCAATGTTGTAATGGACTTATCGGAGTGATATTATACAGATATTAATGGGAAAAGTGCTGTGACTTGAGGACCTTTGGCGAACGTTTCGTAAGTACGGAATCCAGGACCGAACCTGCGGTAGCCTGAGTTCTGAAAGCATACGCAGTGAGCGTCAGCACAAAAGGGAGGGAAACATTATGTTTGGTTTTTTGCTTTGCCTCGTGATCCTGATCGTGGGGTACTTTACGTACGGAAAGTTCGTGGACAATACATTCGGACCGGACGACCGTGAGACTCCTGCAGTTGCGATCAACGATGGTGTCGACTATGTTGTCATGCCGCAGTGGAAGCTGTTCCTGGTCCAGCTGCTGAATATCGCAGGCCTTGGCCCAATCTTCGGCGCCATCACCGGTGCTGAGTGGGGCCCGATCGTATTCCTCTGGATCACCTTCGGAACCATCTTCGCAGGCGCAGTACACGATTATCTGTCCGGCATGATGTCAGAGCGTGAGAACGGTGCTTCGATCTCCGAGGTTACCGGAAAGCTGCTCGGGTCGGTCATGCAGAACATCATGCGTGTCTTCTGTGTTGTCCTGCTGATCATGACAGGTACCGTATTCGCAGTCGGACCGGCTGGCCTTCTGAAGGCTCTGTTCAGCGAGACTGGAATGACCTCCGGAATCCTGGTCAACTCCACCTTCTGGCTGGCAATCATTATCTGCTATTACTTCATCGCTACCTTCATCTCCGTCGATAAGATCATCGGCAAGATCTATCCGGTATTCGGAATCTGCCTGATCGCGATGGCTGTCGGTGTCGGCGGCGGCACCCTGATCTTCAAGGGCGGCGAGATCCCGGAACTGTTCACCCACTTCTACAACATGCATCCGGCAGGAAAGGCTGTATGGTCCTACATGTTCATCACCGTTGCGTGCGGCGCATGCTCAGGATTCCATTCCACCCAGTCTCCGCTGATGGCACGCTGCATGAAGAGTGAACGCCAGGGACATTTCGTATTCTACGGAGCTATGGTCGCTGAAGGTATCATCGCTCTGATCTGGGCTGCAGCAGCATGCACCTGGTACACCGGGGCAGATCTTCTTGCAGCAGGCGGCGGAAACTCCACCACTGTTTACTTTATGAGCAAGTCCACCATGGGACCGGTCGGATTCGTTCTGGCTATGCTCGGCGTCATCGCATGCCCGATCACTTCCGGCGATACCGCGTTCCGTTCCGCTCGTCTTACCATCTGCGACTGGTTCAAGATCGATCAGCAGAGCTGGCAGAAGAGACTTGCGGTCTGCATCCCGGTCCTGGGAGTAGGCGCACTTCTCGGATTCGGCCAGACCTTCGGATGGCTTGACTACAACGTGATCTGGAACTACTTCGCATGGTCCAACCAGACTCTGGCTATGCTGGTCCTCTGGTCAGGCGCTATGTTCCTTGTAAAGGAAGGCAAGAACTTCTGGATCGCTGCAGTTCCGGCTACCTTCATGAGTGCTGTCACCATGACCTACTTTATGATGGCTCCTGAGACTCTGGGCAAGATCCCGGCACTTCTTGACAACCATAAGGTCAGCTACCCGGTCGGCATCATCTTCGCGATCTGCTGCCTGGCTCTGTTCCTGGTCAAGTCCAAGAAGTATCGCAAAGCCTGAAGCTGATCTTAGATGAGATCTGATTTTTAACGCAGGTTCCTGGGCCTGCGACAGGAGGCGGAAGGCCCATTACCTTCCGTCTCTTTTTTCTTGCCGAAGGCTATGAGACAGGCCAGGCGTAAAACACGGATTGCCGCCTGCCAGTTCCATAGATATGGCAGGATTGCCTGTGTACAGCGGAAACAGCCGCTATGCACATATGAATAATCTGTAAAGAAATGGAGTAACAGGATGATATTTGCACCCAGAAAGTACGGCAACACGCCGCTTTCCCGCGATGTTCTCGCGGAAGACAGGAAAAACTGCATGAAGATCGGCCCGGTGGGGCTGGGCAAGAGGGCTCTCTATACAAACAGCTTCTATATCAGGCGTTATTACTACACTTGCTGGCAGGATATCCGCAGGATATTCAAGCGGGTCGCCATGTCGAAAGGAGGCTTCTCCGGGAAAGGAATCTTCGCTGCCATCCCTTATCTGGTGATCCAGAAGACGGACGGGACCGAGCAGCAGTGCAACTTCAAGTTTGAGGCTGAGGTCGACCAGGTGCTGGAAGAGATCCAGAAGCAGCACCCGGAGATCCCGATCTACAGTGCGGAGTCAGAGCGCAAGCTGAAGAAGGCGAAGGCGGAGCAGGAAGCAAAGTACCTGAAGGAGCTTCCGGAAGATGCGGCAGATGCGATAGACAGACTTCAGCGTGCAAAGGCAGTCCTGGAGAAAGACGACCGTTACAGCAGACTGATCGTATTTGCGGCAAAGCAGAAGAGGTCCGTAGACGGCGCAAAGCCGTCACTTAAGGCAATCGCGGCTCTCATCGACATTGCTTCCCTGGCAGGGATCGCCTTAGGACTTTATATCAGGCTCGCGCGCGGAAACAGCATGGGAGTTTATCTGGTTCTGTTCGGAGCAGCGTTCATCCTGTCAGTTGCTGCATCGCAGATCCTGCCGACTCCTCGCAGAAACAGGAGGACGGTGCAGGCAGACTGGGAGGAAGCGCTGTCCCAGATGAGAGATTATCTGAAGCATCCGGAAGACTTCCCGGTGCCGGTCCAGTACGCGCATCCGGTAGTGCTAGACCGCATGGTCCGGGTGATCCGCGAGGGACGTGCGTCAGACTGTGAAGAGGCGCTCGAAGTGGTCAAGAAGGACCTGAAGGCGCTGAACAACACCGTGAAAGTGTCCCAGCAGGAATATGATGAAGTCGTGACGGTGAAACCGCTGTTTATCGTGAGCAACTATCAATAAGAAACATACGAGACTCTTGTGAAGGTTGACGTGGAAAACAAATACAGCATTGATTAGGAGTGTGGAGATATGAGTGATCTCATTGAATTTCTGAAGAAGGAGGGCGTGAGCACCGACCTGCTCGACCGTGTGGGCAAATACAGGAAAACGGCTGACGGGATCGGCCTGCCGGATAATATCCGCCGCAGGGTTCCGGAGCCTGAGGTCCGCTACTACGGGACCAAGGTCTGGGAGAAGGCGGTCGCGGCTCTTCTGTGCGGTGAGAATCTTCTTCTGGCCGGTCCCAAGGCGACCGGTAAGAATGTTCTTGCCGAGAATCTTGCAGAGCTGTTCGGACGTCCGCTCTGGGATGTCAGCTTCCATGTCAATGTGGACGCTGCTTACCTGATCGGAACGGATACCTATGATGGCAACAAGGTCGTCTTCCGGCCGGGCCCGGTCCACAACTGTGCTACTTACGGAGGCTTCGGCGTTCTGGATGAGATCAATATGGCCAGAAATGAAGCTCTTGCCGTTCTTCATTCGACCCTGGATTTCCGACATGTCATAGATGTGGCAGGGTATGACCGGATCCATGTCAGTCCGGCAGCCCGTTTTATCGGAACTATGAACTACGGATACGCGGGAACACGGGACCTGAACGAAGCGCTGTGCTCCAGGTTCGCGGTCCTGGATATGCCCCTTATCGAAGAGAAGGATCTGGAAAGTCTTCTCAATGATGTCTTTCCGGATCTCAAACCGAAGATCCGCCAGCAGTTCGTCATGCTGTTCTATGAGATCGAGAAGAAAGCGGAGGCCGCAGAGATCTCCGAGAGAGCGCTGGATCTCCGTGGCCTGATCGATGCCATCCGCCTGATGGAGAAGGGCATCAGCTCCGGCGACGCCCTGGAGATGACCATCGTCAACAAGACTTTTGATGCCTATGAGAGGAAGCTTGTCATGGACGTCATTAAGGGAAGGATCCCGACGGACCTGAGGCGGGCTGACATATTTGACTGAATGAACAGGGACAGCATTATCTGTTCCTTTCCGGAGAATGAACCGTGATCAAACAGCACTACACCGGCAGCAGCCGGCGGGCGGTCAACATCATATGGAATGCGGCGGGAAATTACGACTTTGAGCCGCCCTTCCTTGCCTTCTTCCCGAACGGCGACGAGGACAGCTACTTCAACATGGTGATCGGTCTTGCATCGAAGTGGCTGGACCTGGAGCGGATCAATCTGTTTTTTGACTCGCTTGGCTTATCCAATACTGCCCAGGAGGCGGCATCCGTGCTCTGGCTCGGGATCGAGAATTGTGTCTATGAGAAGGAGCTTTCAGGCCGGCCGATCCTGGAGCGCCTTCGGAAAGAGCGTGCGCAGGATTTCTATACGTATGCTGCAAGTCTGTCCCGGCAGCAGATGATGCTGCAGAGTATGAAGGTCTTCGATCAGGAAGAAGCAAGATGGGGAAAGGTCCTCGGGAAGAAGACAGTCCTTTCGCCCGGAGCTAAAAAACTTGCGGAGGCACTGGAATTCCCGGGAGATCTGGATACGGACCGCCTGATCGCAAAGATGACAGAGATCGCAGAAGACAGCTTCCGCGTAAGGCCCGGAAAAGCAGAATCCGGGTATAGAGCGTATGCAGTGAAGGGGCTTGCAAGAGCGTTCGCAAGAACACTCATGCACAGGGAGATCCGCAACACGGACCTGCTGATCCTGAGAAAGGGCACCGGGACCGGTGACAGGAAAGGGGCGGTGCACCTGGAGCATGTCTTCGGACAGGAGCACACTTCCGGAAGCAAAGAGAAGGACCGCCAGTATATCGAGGACTGTTTCGGCTCCTGCATGTATACCGATCAGGAGATGCGCATCCTCGAAAATGCGCTTTGCACAGGTCCTGATTCTTCCTGCAGTCTCTGGCTGACCAGAGTCTCCGCAGGGCATGGGGGAAGTGCAGGCGGATCTTTATCGTCCTCAGCTTCCGCAGGCGTTCCGGCACCGGTCCGGACAGATATTGCCGGCGGAGAAAGCAGACCTGCAGCGGGAAACACACCTGACGCTGCAGCCGTCAGCGCACAGGCCGAAGCGGAGATGTCCGGCGGAAGCACCGGCGCACCAGGATCTGCTGCTGACAGGCGCAGGAAGCTTCTTGCCCAGGACGAGGAGAACCAGCGGCTCCGCAACATCAGGTACTATCAGGACAACATATTCAGGATCCGGGAAAGCATACGTGATCTGTCTGCCCAGACGGATACGATCTTTTCGTCCTATCTCCGCTATCTGCCGAAGCGGTCAAGGAGGGGGAAGATCCATGCCGAGGAAGCCTGGAGGCTGCCGGTCCTCTCAGATCCGGACGTCTTTCTGTCCGACTCTGACATCACGGAATTCTCCGTGACCGTAGATCTGCTTCTCGACGCGTCCCAGTCCAGGATGAACATCCAGGAGAGCATCGCTTCCCAGGCTCTGATCATCGCAAGAAGCTTTGAATCCTGCGGGATCCCGGTCCGGGTGACCGCTTTCCGGTCCCTGCGCGGCTATACGGTCCTTCAGCGGCTGAAAGAGTACGGCGACCGGAAATGTGAAGGAATCTTCCGTTATTATGCCGGCGGCTGGAACCGCGACGGTCTGTGTCTGAAGACCATGAATTATCTGATGGAGGATGAGAAGGAGAGGATCTCCGCAAAAAGGATCCTTCTTGTGCTGACGGATGCCAACCCGAACGACTCCATGCAGATCCCTCCGGATGCGGACCATGTGTTTCCGAGAGAGTATGAGGGTGATGTCGCCGTCAGGGATGCGGCGGAAGGAGTGAAACTTCTCAAAAAGAGCGGGATCCGGACGGCCGCGATCTACTTCGGACCGACCACCCACCTTGACAATGTCCATCAGATCTACGGACAGGACTATGTCCGCATCCGCAGCCTGAACCAGTTTTCCGATGCGGTCGGAATGCTTCTGAAGAGAAGCCTGGAGAAGATCGGGCCAGCCTGAAGAAAACAGAAAAGATGAAAAGAGGGGCGCACCTTTGCTCACATATCGCATGTGAACGTGGGAGCGTCCCTTTTTCGGAAAGTATGTTCCGATATCGCTTTATTACTGCTTCAGCTCCGGATGCTTCTTCGGAGCGTCTTCCATCATCTGCTCAACGGTCATGACTTCGGTCACCAGCCCGGCCGCGCGGATCGCCTCGAGAGCTTTGTCTTCCTCGGATTGTTTCACATTGACATAGTAGACGTCCCGGTCGATGCGGCCGTTCGGCCCCAGGTTGCGGATGTCCAGTCCGGCGTAGCCTGCCTGGACGATGTTCTCCATCTGATAGTGGCCGGTCCAGCACCGGATGCCGGCTTCCTTCAGGGCAGCCTTGACCTTCATGCAGGTTTCCTTATCTCTTTTCTTGAAAACAGGTACCTTCTTTTCAAACAGACTCATCTGCTTTTCCTCCTTATCCGTATGCGAAGAAAGAGATCTCTTCTCATATGCTCTGCTCACCAGTTTAGCATAGATATGAGTGGAAAAGACAAGCCTGTGCAAAAAAGCCGTCCGGACTCTGTTAAACATATGATCATGCCCTGTGTCTCATCTTGTCAGAAAAATATGTGCAGGGTAGAATGGCAGGAGAATAACAGGAGAATAACAGCAGGAGAATTATACAGGAGAATTTCAGACACATGGGGCAGCCGTTCTCCGCGAAGGAGAGATCTCCGGGATCCTGGAAAAGGAAGTTCAGCCGGGGATGCTTCGGAGATGGCCGCCATGGAAGGAACAGTATGGGACGGATGCAGCTGCCGGAAGAATTCAGAGATGAGATGAAAAAGATTCTGGGAGACGAGTATGAGACATTCCTCGCTTCCTATGGGAAACCAGCCAGAAAGGGACTGAGACTGAACCTGCTGAAGCTGGAGAGAGATGCAGACGATCCGGAACCCAGCCAGCCGGGTGCCGGCGATGCAGACGATCCGGA
>DLFD01000022.1:49404-74291 GCA_002482005.1 Lachnospiraceae bacterium UBA7729
CCAGCCAGCCGGGCGCCGGCGATACAGACGATCCGGAGCCCAGCCAGCCGGACGTCATCTCCGCAGAGGTTCTGAGAAACTTTGAGGAGGAGTCCGGCTTTCATCTGACGCCTGTTCCATGGACTGTGGACGGCTTTTTCTATGACGAAGAGGACCAGCCGTCGCGGCACCCATTTTACAGCGCGGGTCTTTATTATCTTCAGGAACCGAGCGCGATGGCGCCGGCGCAGATCCTTCCCGTCCGGCCGGGCGACCGGGTCCTTGACCTCTGCGCGGCTCCGGGCGGCAAGACGACCGAGCTGGGCGCAAGGCTTCAGGGAAAAGGACTCCTTGTCGCCAATGAGATCAGCCCTGCCCGTGTCAAAGCTCTGGTGCGCAATGTGGAGCTTTTCGGCATCCCGAATGCGGTCATTACCAATACGGATTCATCGAAACTGCTGCAGAATTACAGAGGCTTCTTTGACAAGGTCCTGGTCGATGCGCCATGCTCCGGGGAAGGCATGTTCCGCAAGGACCAGGGAGCGATCGATACCTGGTCGCCTGACAAGGTGAGAGAGTGCGCACAGATCCAGCGCCGGATCACCGTGGATTCTGCAGACATGCTCAGACCAGGCGGGTATATGGTCTATTCGACCTGCACATTTGCGCCGGAGGAGGACGAGCTGGCGATCCTCCATCTGCTGTCTGTCCGTCCGGAAATGGAACTTCTGGACATCTCCAAAACCGGAGGAAGGTCAGGATTCTCGGATGGGCTCAGCGTGGAGAGACTGAGGAAGCTGGGATATCTGGATGAGGAGACAGGAAGGGACGAAGCTCATACCGACGGAAGCTGGATCGGAGCTGAGACTCCGGATCTCACAAAGACCTGCCGTCTGTGGCCGCACAGGATCGAGGGAGAAGGCCACTTTGTCGCCCTGCTGCGAAAGAGGGGCGGAGAGGATGCCGGAAGCATCTCTGACGCCGGCTCCAATGGCGTCGGCTCCAATGGCGTCGGCTCCAATGGCGTTGGATCCAATGACGCCGGACCCAATCCGGAAGCTTTTGTTTTCAGGGAAAAGAAAGCCGGAAAGGGAAAGAGCTGCATAAAGGGGAAGGCGCCTGAAGCAGCAGCCGGCAAGGGCAGCAGAGGCTGGAAAAGCAACAGAGGCGGCAAGGGCAGCACAGGCGGCAAGGGCAGCGGAGGCAGCAAAGGCAGCAGAGGCGGCAGAGGCAGCGGAGGCAGGCAGGAACCGGCCGGTCAGCTGTCAGCGTCAGATTTTCAGCTGATCGAGGATTTCACACGTCCGTATCTTGCGGTCGGTCAGACAGAGGGACTTTCCATTCGGAGAGAAAATCTGGATGTACATGCCGGCAAGGTGTACCTGATGCCGGTCGGCGTCGCAATCGAATCCGGGGTTACGACTGCACGTGCAGGCGTCTATCTGGGAGAACTGAAGAAGAACCGTTTCGAACCGGAGCAGGAACTGGCCATGGTCCTGCCGGAGGCGCCATTGCCTCAGACAGTGCCCGGGGAGATGCCAGTATCTGTGAGGCAGGCGGACAAGGAGGCAGGGCAAAAAACAGAAAGCCTGGAGGATGTTCTTGGAAGGTACATCTGCCTGCCGCCGGAAGACGACCGGATCGAGCAGTACCTTCACGGCAATACGATCGAGGTGAAGCAGGAAAGCCCGAACGGCTGGCGTCTTCTCTGCGCCGGCAGGCATCCGGTCGGCTGGGGCAAGCTGGTAGAGGGGCAGCTCAAGAATAAGTATCCGGCGGGCTGGCGGATTCCGGGGTAAGATGCCTGGATGCTGCGGAAGCCGGCCTGTCAGATCAGCCGAAAAATTTTGAAAAAAGTACTTGCATTTTCTGGAACGCCGCGTTATGATTAGGAAGCTTGCTTGAGAGCAAACAGAAAAAAGCAGGAATCGATGCGTGGCTCAGTTTGGTAGAGCGCTGCGTTCGGGACGCAGAGGTCGCTGGTTCAAATCCAGTCGCATCGACGAAAGAAAAGCAGATACCAGAAGGGTATCTGCTTTTCTTTTTATCTATATGAATTCACCATGAACCAGTAGCCTCATTGTGCACCAAGCGCCCGCGTGAGGGGACGCGCACATATTCCACTTAGCGAGCACAAGCGAAGCGCAGTGCGAGGTTAGTGGAACAGCGATTTCGCGCGCGGTGCGCGAGGAACCTGCGGACGCGGTGCGCGCACGACACATTCCGAAGGCAGCGAAGCTGCCGGAGGAGAGGCCGCGCCCCCAGTGCTCAGCCTTTTTCTTTCAGGAAATCTTCCACCTCGTCTTCTGTCGGTATCGACGGTGCAGCTCCGCTCTGCGAGACCGCGATCGCGGATGCTGCCGAGGCATATCTCATGGCTTCCGGTATCCCTTTCCCTTTCAGCAGGCTTCCGATAAAGAATCCTGTATAGGTATCTCCTGCAGCGGTTGTGTCTGCTACTTTCACGCGATAGATCCCCTGCCGGAAGATCCCTTCTTTGCTGATGCAGACGGAGCCGTCCCCGCCCAGAGTCAGCACGATCGTGGCATCCGGGAACTTTTTCCTGAGCCCTTCGGCAAGCTCATCTTTATCCTTCGAGGAAGTATCGAGAAGCTGTCCGGCTTCGACTTCATTCAGAAGAAAGATGTCGATGTCTTCGAGAGGAAGCCTCAGGATCTTTTCATTCATCGGCGACGGGTTCAGGACAATGACCATGCCCTTGCTGTGGGCCTGCTTCACGATATAAGACAGCTCATTGATCTCATTCTGCAGGACCATGTAGTCCCCCTTTTCAAAGTGGGAGAGGACGCTGTCTGCCTGCTCCCTGGTGATCATCTGGTTGGTTCCGCCGTAGAGCAGGATACAGTTGTCGCCGGTTATGTCACGCTGGATGATGGCATGTCCGGTGTGGGCACCCGGAAGCACGGATACATAATCCGTATGGACTCCGGCAGCCTTCATCGTGTCGACGAGGAACTGACCATCAGGACCGATCGAGCCCGCATGGTACGTCTCTGCCCCGGCCCTTGCGAGGGCGATCGACTGATTCAGCCCCTTGCCGCCGGTGAACACATGGTAGGAAAGGGACGAAAGAGTCTCTCCCTTGCCGACAAAGTGGTCGACCGAATATACGTTATCAATATTGAGAGAGCCGAAACTTAGCACCTTCATGGAACATCCTCCATTCAACATTCTGTTATAATCAGAATATAGCAGGATTTTCATCAAAATACGATAGATATCGGGGGGAACAGAGATGTCGAAGCAGGAAGAGATCATCAAAAGAATCCACACGAGACCGCAGATTGACGTATCGACATATGTCGATCATATGGCGTCTGTGACAGGGGATGTTCATATCGGAAAGAGGTGCGGCATCTTCCCGACGGCGGTCATCCGGGGAGATGAGGACTCGATTACACTCGGAGATGGGACAAATGTTCAGGACGGCGCTGTTCTTCATACCGATACAGGATTCCCCTGCACGATCGGGGATGGCGTCACGATCGGCCACCGCGCGGTCATCCACGGCTGCGCCATCGGGGACAATTCCCTGATCGGAATGGGAGCCATCGTCATGAACGGCGCCAGGATCGGGAAAGACTGCATCATCGGAGCGGGCGCCCTGGTGACCCAGGGGACCGAGATCCCGGACGGCATGATGGCGTTCGGAAGTCCCGCAAAGGTCAGAAGACCCCTGAGACCGGAAGAGGCAGAGGCAAACCGTGAGAATGCCAGGACATACGTTCTGATCGCAGAGGCACATGTAAGGGCTTCCGGAAACTGAGCGCTCAGCGCCTGCCAAGGTCGAATCTCCGGCAGAATTCCAGTCCTTCATTCGTCCTCTGCGCAAAGACGATGGCCTTGTGGCC
Organism: Lachnospiraceae bacterium UBA7729; assembly: GCA_002482005.1. Classification (GTDB taxonomy): domain Bacteria; phylum Bacillota; class Clostridia; order Lachnospirales; family Lachnospiraceae; genus Porcincola. Next base: position 53,256 of record DLFD01000022.1, read on the forward strand.
TGCTTTGTCCCGGATGTAGGAGATGCACTTTGAGCGCAGATCCGGGTCCATCCCGCGAAATGGCTCATCCATCAGCAGAATGTCGGACGGGATGATGGATGCGCGTATCATGACGACAAGACGCCGGGTGACCGGGTCCAGGCTTCTGACCGGAACACGGAGCTGATCATCTTTCAGGAACTTTGAGAGCTCCTGGGAGGCAACATTTTCCGACAGACGGCGGTTGACCATGGCCACATTCTCGACGGCAGAGAACTGCTCGCATAGCCGGTCCTCCTGGAAGACCACGCCGGCATTGACGGATGAATACTTATAATCGCCGAGCAGGTTGACGGAGCCTCTGTCGGGCTTCTCGAGCCCGAGGATGATGCGGAGAAGAAGGGTCTTGCCGGAATCCTCGGGACCGGTGAGAAGCCAGCAGTCATCGTCCCCGATCTCCCAGCTCACTCCCTTCAGGACTTCTTCGCCGAGCATTGATTTGTACACGTCTTTTACTTCGATCGTCATGGAATGATTCCTTATCAGAGATTCAATGATAACGTTTTCGGGCTGGCTGCTCTCAGGATTGCTTTGAAGCACCAAAAGCACCGGAAGAACCGGCAGAACCGGCAGAACCAGAAGAGCCGGAAGGGCCGGGCCCATGTCCCTGGCCGGGAGTTTTCCGGGAAACTTTCCCAAACTTTGCAGGAAGGATGATGTATTTCAGCCTTTCCTTAAGCGGGATGTGGAACACATCCGCCATCTCCATAAGCTTCGGATCTACTTCTCCCATAAAAAACCTCCGGATCCCAATGAATTTTCGCTCATTTCCCAAGATAACAGGAAGCCGATATTTGTATTACTAAATCTTCTGATCTTTGCCAACCATGACGTTTACCGAAAGCAGATACTTGCTGCGGCCACGGCGCTTTTTGCAGATGCTAAAGATCTTTTTGATGGAAAGCTGCTGACCGTCGTACTCATAACGGATACGGCTGCTCTTCTTGATCATAGCAATGGAATCCAGCCCAAGGCCCCTGATTGCAATAAGCTGCGCCGGGTTGGAAAACCAGCTGTCAAACAGCACATAATCAGCTGTGTGGCCGGCATTCTGAGCTGTTTTGATCAACTCAAGCATTGCATCGGTTCCCTTCATCTGTGCCGGCTTTCTGCGTTGTGCAGCCAGTGACCGTCCGTCAAAGTGTTCCTGCGGTCCAATCAGATTGGAAGCCTTCGATGAGGCAAGAAGGCAGCCGTTGACTGGAAGGAAGGTATTGCCATCAGTCCATCCGAGGGTCATCAGGCGATATCCCTTGGTGTAGCGCATGGAAGTATGATCAAACACCCTGAAAACCAGTTCAGTTTTCTTGCAGCTGGTACGTTCGAAGAGGCTGTCATCGACAACGAATGCATTCACCAGGCTTTTATCAGTCAACATTGATCTTCGGAAGAAGACCGATGATGTCCATCACAAGAAGGACCGCGACTGCAGTCGCCGGCACAACCTCTACAATTTCTGAGAAGGTAGCCAGAATCCTGCGAATTCGTTCCATTGCGTTTCTGCCCATATGGACTCATCTGTTTCTGACGGAGACAGAATCACTTCTTCACCGGTCTCGGATCTCTTTTACAGAACCAGTGACGGCGCCGCGTAGACCCTTGCCAGAAGTTCCTGGTTCAGCGCGTACAGCCCTTTTGCATCGCTTCCGAACAGCTTATACTTCTTGATCAGGTCTTCGGCATTCTTCTCCTCCTCGCCCTGCTCTTTGACGAACCAGTCGAAGCACTGCATGGTGCGGAAGTCGTCCACATCCTTCGCGGCCTTGTAGATCTGGTTGATCCATGCAGTGACCTGCTGTTCATGGGCAAGTCCGAACTTCAGCGGATCCTCCAGGGAAGCATAGGTTTTGTCCGGCTTTGCAACCTCTCCGAACGTGACGGTCTCGCCGTTGTTGTGGAGGTAGGTTCTCATGAGCATCGCGTGGTCCCTTTCCTCTTGCGCCTGGATATCATACCAGTGTGCAAATCCGTCCAGACCCTGATCGTAGTAGTAATTTGCGAAGTCCAGATAGAGGTACGCAGAATAGAATTCTTTTGTGACCTGTTCATTGATCAGTGAGCTGACCTTTTTGTCAAGCATGTCAAACATCCCTTCCTTATCGAAAAATGAAATCGCTTTCTACAGCTCTTCTATTGTAGCACCGTCCGGGCGTTTTGCTGATCAATCTTTTTCATGAGGTACATGCTGCTTGCCATGGTCGATCATGTCCAGGGAGAATGCCAGGATAAAAACTGTTTTTCAGAACTTCATCGCGAGGGGGTTCCGTGACGGAAGTCTGCGGAGGAGTGCAATACAGCAAATTCGCGGACGTTTCGTCCGCCCATAAGTCAACAATAATTCTCACTTTCGAGCTTATTCAGCAAAGGTTCTCAACAAAAGCGGCAGTTTCATTTGACACATATTCGAAAACAGGGTAGTATCCACTTATGTTGAAAGTTAGTAAAGAAAAACAAAAAGTATATGCAACTAACTGTTTTCTGTATCTCATCAGCGTGTAATTCGGAGAAGGGCGGAAAGAATGACAGACAGACAGCTGCGGCACCTGAAGCGTACAGATCTGCTCGAGCTTCTTCTGGAGCAGCGGGAGGAAAACGAACGGCTTCAGAAAAAACTTGAGGAAACAGAAAAGGAACTGAAGCAGCAGAAGCTTGATATTGCGAATGCGGGATCGATTGCGGAAGCGGCTCTTCGTGTCAGTCATGTTTTTGAGGATGCGCAGAGGGCAGCGGACCTTTATCTGAAGCATGTGACTGGAGGACAATGAAGAAACAGAATACAGTCCGCAGGATGAGGCGGGACAGCATGGAGAGACATCAGGATTACCCGGAGATCGGTCAGATCCGGCGGGAGATTGCCAGACTGAAATATCGCCGAAACCTTGCAACGGTGCTTCGGGACACCATTATCATCATCGTTGTGGCAGCAGCCTGCGCAGTGCTTGTATCCGCATTCATATGTCCGATTCTGCGAATATACGGTCATTCCATGAATGACAGCCTGAAGGAGGGTGACATTGTCATCGCCGTGCGTGGTACGGATCTTCAGCAGGGGGATGTTATTGCTTTCTATTACAACAACAATCTTCTGGTCAAACGTGTCATCGGCAATGCCGGGGACTGGATCGACCTGGACAAAGACGGCACTGTTTTTGTGAACGGACAGGAGCTCGCGGAACCATACCTGACAGAGAGGGCCTATGGGGAGAGCAATATCACATATCCCTATCAGGTCCCGGATTCCAGAATCTTTGTAATGGGGGACAACCGGTCCGCTTCCATCGATTCCAGGAACACTGCGCTCGGCTGCGTGTCACAGGAGCAGATTGTCGGCAAAGCCGTCTTTCGAATCTGGCCGATCGATCGGATCGGACCGGTGAGGTGAGTCATGCGATGGCTGAGGAAACACAGAGAGGCACTGCTCATCACGCTGGCTGCGGTCGTCGGCTTCTTTCTTCTGCTCTACCCGTCCGCTGCGGACTGGTGGAACAGATTTCACCAGAGCCGCGTCGTCATGTCCTATGCGGAATCGGTTGCAGGCATGAGTGAAGCGGCATACAGGAAGTGCCTGAAGGAAGCGGATGCCTATAACGCAAAGCTGACGGAGTCCGGCGTCCTCTGGAAGATGAACGACAGACAGAAAGCCGAGTACAATGCGCAGCTGAATATTCAGAAAACCGGGGTCATGGGCTACGTCAGCATCCCGAAGATTGGCATCATGCTTCCCATCTACCACAGCGTGGATGAATCGGTTCTGCAGGTAGCGATCGGACATATTCCGGGGACCTCTCTTCCGGTAGGAGGAAAGGGAACGCATACGGTAATCTCGGGACATCGCGGACTTCCGACTGCGAAGCTGTTCACGGATATTGACAAACTGCAGGAAGGCGACACCTGGACCATCACAGTGCTCGACCGGACGATCACCTATGAGTGTGACCAGATCCGGGTTGTGGAACCGACGGACCTGAGTGAGATCAACATCGATCCGGATGAAGACCTGTGCACGCTCGTCACCTGCACGCCCTATGGAATCAACACACAGAGGCTTCTTGTGCGCGGGCACAGAGTGGCAAATGCGCAGGGAGATGCGCAGGTGACCGCGGAAGTAATTCGCATTGATCCCGTCTATGTCATTCCGTTTGTGTGCGCACCTGTGCTGCTGCTGTTCTTTTTCCTGAGCATGCTAAGGATCAGCAGGTACCAGCGGCAGAAAGAGCAGATAAAAGAAACCATGCAGGAGCTGTCGGGGAAAAGAAAGGAGCAGACCACAGCATGAGAGGAAAACGCAGAGCGGTGATTGCTGCCGGATTTCTTGCCGCAGCGGTGCTGTGGATCTTACCGGGCGAAAGCAGGATGACAGGTATCGTGACGACTGCGGAAGCCGCTCAGGCAGAAATCCGGTCCGGCTCCGCCATCTCCACTGTACAGGATAGCCTGGAGAGACCAGGAAACGGATCGCTGCGTCTTGACCTGACCTATTCCGAAGGCGGAGCGGTGAAGAAGCTGGAAGGCGGAAGTATCGCCATATACCTTGCGGCCGGAACAACACAACAGGATGGAGACCGGAAGTATGATGTCTCTTCCGGAAAATTCGCCTCTGTGCTGGAGGGTTCAGGAATCGCCCGTATGGACTCGGAGACGCTTGGAAGGAGAAATGCAGCACTATCCGAGGCTCTGGAGAAGGCCTGCGGCCAGGTGCAGCCGGATGCAGTGAGCAATGTGGAGGACGGAAATGCGATGTTCGCCGGCCTGGATCCTGGTCTTTACTTTGTAAGGCAGAAAAAAGAATCTGACGGCGGCAGAAGGATCATATCTTTTCTCATATCAGTTCCGGATGCGGAAGGCAGAATGGAAGTCACCGCGGCGCCGAAACTTGGCTTCATCCGGGAGACTCCGGACACAGCTGAACCTGGAACGAACCGCGGCTCTTCTTCCGGAGGACGGCTTCCGCAGACAGGTCAGCTCTGGTGGCCGGTACCGGTTCTGTCTGCCTGCGGCATTGCGCTGATTCTGACCGGAGAGGCATTTCGAAAGAAGGCTGCGGTCAGAAGAAGGAAGAAGGAAGGCGACAGAAACAGGAGCAGTGCCGTATGAGTCAGACGAAAGTCAGGTACAGAAGAGCAGGCTCCTGTCTGATCATACTGGGAATGATCAGCATCCTGGCTGCAGCAGTTCTTGTCCTCTTCAATTTCTATGATGGTGAAAGGGCACGAAAGGCTAGTGCCGGCATCCTGACACAGCTGGATCCTGTAATCCGCGCGGAGGCGCAGGGAAAGGGCGGAGCCGGAGAGAGCGAAGCTGCCAAAGGCCTGGCGGGGAGAATGCCGACGGTGCTGATCGGCGGCTATGCTTACATTGGGGAGATTGAGATCCCGTCTCTTCAGATCCGGCTTCCAGTGATGGAGAGCTGGGACTATGACCGGCTGAAGATCAGTCCATGCCGGTATTCGGGAAGCTATCTGACAGATGACCTTGTCATCTGCGGACACAACTATCAGCGCCATTTCAGCCCAATCAAATGGATCGACATCGGCGCCGCGGTAAATCTGATTACGGCAGACGGACAAGTGATTCGGTATCAGGTAAGCAACCGGGAGACCATTCAGCCGGCGGCTGTCGACGAGATGGTTCACAATAGCAGCGCTGCCGATGGCATTTCGGCGGAATCCTGGGAGCTGACACTGTTTACATGCAATACCGGCGGGCAGAGTCGGTGTGCGGTTCGGTGCATCCGGAATTCTTCGGATGGCGGGGATGGGAGATCGGAATGAGAAAAGAGAGGCGGAAGAAAGATCAGACGCAGAATCCGGGCAGGAAAAAACGGATCCGGATCCTTTCATGGACAGCAGCAATCGTCTCACTGGCAGTTACGACAGGCGCCCTGATCCTTCCGGCCATGACCATGACCGGGGAGGACGAGATCATATCAGATTTTGCGGGAGAAGACGCGGACTGGATAGAGTCTTCCATCGTACAGGATGAAAATACAAGTGCTCTGGAAGGCGGTCCTTTGTTCTATGACCCGGAAGCGGAGGAGGAGACGGAGAGCGAACTCGATCCGGCAGGTGTGATTACTGTAATTCCAGAGCAGGAGGGCGGGAGTCTGCCGGACGGCCTTCTTCTGTCAGAGGATGAAACAGAGACTGAAACAGAGACTGAAACATTGACTGAATCCGTAGTATGGACAGAGACCGGGGCGGAAGCTGTGACAGAAGAAAACACAGTTAAGCCGGAGACGGAACCAGAGGCTGAAACGGAGACAGACGCCGCAGGGACAGAGACGGAAACAGAGGCTGAAACGGAGACGGAAACGGAGACAGACGCCGCAGGGACAGAGACGGAAACAGAGGCTGAAACAGAGACGGAAACGGGGACAGATGCCGCCGAAACGGAGAGAGAAACAGACACAGACGTCGACATTGTCGAGCCGGAGACAGAGTCGGATTCTACGGAGGCAGAAACAGAGTCGGATTCTACGGAGGCAGAAACAGAGTCGGATTTCATTGAGCCGGGAATGACGACTCTGCCGGCAGCATATCTGAGAAAAGGGCCGGCTGCGGCAAGGAATGCACTCGGAAGCATACTGAACAGTTTTTCCGTCGATTCTGATGCCGCAAATGCCTGGCAGGTTGTCGACCAGGGCTTCAGCGGCAATGCGAAGGAAAATAAAACGAGTGTCGGCAGCGACTCCTATGGGGCGGTCAGGGTGCAGAAGAACGTCATACCGACGGGAACGGAAAATGAATTTTATGTCTACCTTTCCATCGACACGAAGCTTCTGATGAGTGAGTACCTGCGGTATGCCCAGTATCAGGCGACCACCTCCAATAACTACCACGGTGAAGATCTCGGAACTGTGGTGAATGCGATGACCGGCAACGAAAGGGCCGGCGTGAGCGGCGATGCCTCTTCGGGCTACCCTAATTCGGCAAAGTTTACGATCGAGGACAGCAGCGGAAATGTGATCGCCGAAAATGCGACGCTTTACTGGAGCCAGGCCGAAAACGATACATTCTATCTGAAAACCTCCACGGGAAAATACATCCTGATGGGCGTCGAGGTTCGAAAGAACTCGGCAAACACGGTCCGGCTTTCTGCCGAGGCAGAGCAGTATATCTACGGAGATGTCATGAAGCTGATCTCGCTGGACAGCGTCACGGATACGATGGGCGATTATATCGAGTATCTGGGGCCGTCGGCGGGCGATTACAGCTCCGCGGATCCGCCGTCTTATTCGGAAGAGAGCCGTACGCTTACCTGGCATCCGGTGATGAAATCAAATCCGCAGGAGCAGACGGCACAGAGCGGAAACACTATTACCTCCTGGAGCCTGAATGTGGCAGAGCTGGTCTACAAGGTCCGGCTGAATGTTCAGAACGATGGCTTCAACAGCTGCGCTTCCAATATGCAAAGCGGTGTTAATGACAAAGAGTCCTATGCGGTCAACCGGAGCGCCTCCCTCAGTTATCAGACCAATGTGGGCACGCAGACAGAGAGCGGCACAGCAGCTTTCCAGTAGCCCCACGTCCGAGGTCTTCTGTATGACTATGCGATCAGGAAGGTGGATGAAAAGGGTCAGCCGCTCGACGGGGCAGAGTTTTCATTTGCCGGGTCCGGCAACGGCAGCGCTGCGGTTTCCTATAGCCTGACCGGAACATCATCAGGCACGGCTGGGATGGTCAGCTGGGTCCATGCTGCCGAATCTTCAAAGAACGAAGGAACCACGGCGAGCAGTCCCGGCGCTGCCTGGGGAACCTACACTGTGGCGGAGACAAAGGCGCCCGATGGCTATGAGATGGACGATGCGTGGAAGACGGGACAGAGCGTGACGCTTTGCTACACGACCAATCGGGACAGCCTGACCGTGTCCGGCATGCGCATGATTTATCGGAATGGACCCGATCCGTATGTCACAGTCGCGAACACGAAGATTCCTGTGACACCTGTGAAGATCATCAAGGCGGATATGACTGACCCGACAAAGCTGCTGTCCGGAGCAAAGTTCAGCGTCGTATACACTGCTGCTGGCGCAGATTCGGGAGAAGGCGGTGAGAAACCAGGTGCAGCACAGGGGCAGACTTCCGTTCCTGACGGCAGCACATGGACATCCGGGTCAGGAGAGGATCTGGGAATCATGTACAGCGGCAGCCTTCCGTACGGAACCTACACGCTGACCGAAAGCAGGGTGCCGGACGGATACAGTTCGATGTCCGGCACAGTCACAGTGACCGTGGCTGAGAACAGTGTCACCTATTCACAGACAGACAATGGAGGCGGACAGCCTCAAACAGCACCCCTGCAGGATTCCAGCAAGCCTGTCTCTCCTGATAATCCATATGTCGTAACCATATGTGCCAACCCGGGTGTGGAACTGCCCGAGACAGGCGGCTCCGGGAGATTCCCTTATACATTAGGCGGAGCGGTGTTTCTGACCGCCGCCGCTTTGATGTACGGCTTCAGAAAGAGGCGCAGAGAGAGGAGGTCAGACATCAGCCTCTGAACTCGACGTGAAGATCGCGCCGGACATGAAACCGTGAGATACAGGAACATGGAAACTTCGGCCCCTTTCTGTCTCTGTAAAAAAGCAGAGGAAGGAGGGGGACCGGAACCTCAGAGCTGAGGTGGACAAGTCTGCCGCGGCTCAGAACCTGCCCTGAATGCAGAGACAGCGACATCAGGGAAGGGCAGATTTCAAAGAAAGGAACAGAGATATGAAGAGGATGAAGAACGTACTGACACTGCTGCTCGCTGTGGTCATGTGCGTCGCCATGGGTGCGGCTGCATTTGCCGCAGAGCTGGCAGAAGGCACGAAGGGTGGTGCGAAGACGCTCACTATCACCACTCCGTCCGGCGCCCAGGCCACCGATGAATTTACGTACACCGTGTACAAGGTGTTTGACGCGACGAATGACGGCACAAGCAGTGCGATTGCTTATAAGATCGACTCCACAAACGGCGATCTGACAGATGCGATGAAGACAGCCGGATTTTCCGTTGACACGCAGGGCAATGTGTCCTTCAGCGGGACCGGAACGGAGCTTTCCACGGACGCCATCAGCGCGATCGCAGCTTACGCGAAGGACAGCGTCGGAACGGTGAAGATCACCGGGGCAGGCCAGTCCAAGACCGTCACCGTCCCGGACTATGGCTATTACTACATCACCACGACAGCAGGTACCGCTGTAGCGATCACAAGCACGAATCCGAACGCTACTGTGACGGACAAGAACGTCGTCCCGACGATCGACAAGAAGATCACAGGTGCGTCCTCATATGACGAAGATGGCAAGAAAGCGCTGGCACAGGTCGGCACCGAAGTCACCTACACCGTCGATATCACGGTCGGTAAGGGCCAGACAAACTATGTGATGAAGGATACGCTGGGAACAGGCCTTGCCTATGTGACAGGCAGTCTTTCTGTGAAGGCAGGAGACAAGAACCTGACAGCGGCGACCGATTATACGCTCGCCACAGAAGGACAGAACATCAATGTCACTTTCCCGGACGCCACCACGAAGGACCTCGCGCAGGGCTCCAAGATCACAGTGACCTACAGGGCCAAGGTAACCAGCGATGCACTTCAGGAAACCCCGGCGAAAAACTCAGCGACCATTTCATACGGCAAAGATCACAGCTATACAAGCACATCGTCCTCTGCGGAGGTCTACAACGCGAAGTTCACGGTGACAAAGTACGATGGCAGCGATGCACAAGATGCTGAAGATGCTGATCATACGATCGCTGTAACGGAAGGCGAAACCACAAAGTATTATAAGCCGCTGAAGAACGCAGGATTTGTAATCAAGAATTCTGCTGGCAAGTACTACAAACTCACCCCGGCAGCAGAGGCAGCAAATGGTACAGCTGCAACAACAGCGACTGTTACCTGGGTTGACGACATCAAAGCGGCTACGGAGTACAAGTCTGCTGCAAACGGTGCCGTACCCGCCTTCACCGGCCTTGCAGGCGGCACGTACACCCTCGTGGAGAGTACCGTTCCGGACGGCTACAACAAAGCTGCGGACCAGACATTCACGGTCGCGACGACAGATGACGCGACTTATACTGCGGCAAACCTTGCGCAGACGGCTTCTGTTGCCAATAACGCAGGAACCGAGCTTCCTTCCACCGGCGGCATCGGTACGACCATCTTCTACATCCTTGGCACGATCCTTGTCCTTGGCGCAGGCGTCGTCCTGGTCAGCCGCCGCCGCATGCGCGAAGAGTAACAGGACCGCATCAGATGGCATATGGATCCCTGACTGAGGCATCAAGTCTATACACAGACAAGGAAGGCGGCCGGGGATTTCATTTCAATGATGAGTCAGAAGCAGCAAATAATTATTAGCTCGAAGTAATTGCAGCTTCAGGAAAGGAGTAAAGTGGAACAGAGAATGAGTATGGGAAAGACAGAGCGCAGCATACGGCGGCTGCTGGTCAGCCTGCTGCTGACGCTGACTATGGCAATGTGCCTTGTAGTCGCTTTTGGCGCCATGAAGGCATGGGCCGCGACGGGCAAAACGGTAACCATCGCGGTGGGGCAGACGGCAACCCTGAATGGAACGCACAGCAGTATGGCCAGCAGCGAAAGCTGGACATCCAGCGATACATCTATTGCAACGGTGGCTGCAGTCGACAGCTACTCTGAGTCAAATGCGACGGTGACCGGTGTCAGCGCTGGTACAGCGACCATTACACATACTATCAGCAGCCTGTTTGGAAGTTCCACAGAAACATTTACTGTCATTGTCACCGGAGGAAGTTCCGGCGGCGAAGAGAATCCCGGCGGAGGAAGCTCTGGCGGCAACGGTTCCGGCACCGGCGGCAATACCGGCGGCGGAAATGAAGAACCGGCGGAACCGGCCCATGTGAAGTCCATCACGAACGATGGTCGGGTTGCCGACGAATATACGATCAGCCTGAATGTGAAGGGCCAGAGCAAAACGACTACCAGCACGACGACCGGCGAGACGACTACTTCCCCGTACGATATCCTTCTGGTGCTGGACAATACGACGTCCATGCAGAGTACTTACGGCAGCACGACGAGACTGGCCGCCATGCAGTCGGCCGCTTCAGAATTTGTCAACGGACTGCCTGTATCTGAAAATTCAAAAATTGCCATGATATCGTTTATCGTCGGGAACCGCCAGTCTCCGACAACGACCGATGTAGACTGGACGGCACTTTCCTCCGGGAAGAGCAGCGTGATATCGGCAATCAACGGACTTACGGCACCAACTGTAACTTACGGATATGATACCTGCTTTACCCAGCCGCTGCAGACAGCTTCATCCATGATGGATGATGTTTCGAGCGATGGGAATAAGAGGTTTGTGGTGTTCTTCACAGACGGCTCCGCAGCAGAAACATTCAGTCAGATTCAAACTCTAGCTGGCAATGTGAAGAGCTATGCAGATGCTACATTCTCTATTGGTATTACACAATATGCCGGCGATGCAGACAAGGCATCAGCGCTGGCTACGAGCGGTAATTACTATGATGTAACATCATCCGGAAATATGAGTTCTGCATTCAGCAACGCCCTGCAGACCATTACAAGCCAGACGACGGTTACAAAGGCTCCCATGACGGGTGTGACCATAAAGGATACGCTCTCCGATTATGTGGAACTGAGCAATCCGGATGAGGAAAACAAGGGCGTGACCCTGACAGCAGATCCTGCAGACAGCAATGTTTCCATTGGAAGCGTAGAGGTTAGCGGCAAGGATGTAATGGTAACGCTGAGCGGGGACCTGACGGATGACACGGTCTACACGGTGAGTATCCCGGTCAAACCCAGCGAACAGGCGCATAGGGAAGCAAACGCGGCATCGGATTCTCCGAGCAAATTTGCATCCAATGCGTCCGCTTCCCTGACTTATCAGTATGGCTCAGAGGCGGCCAAGACCTCCGCTTATACGGAAACTCCGCGGATCGCGGTGGCAAAGCAGTTTACACTGACTTATGATGCAAACGCGGGCGAGGATGAGGTAACGAACCTTCCGGAAGCCCAGACGGCAGCCTCGGATGGAAAGGTAACCGTTTCCGAGACGTCACCGACCCGTGAGGGATATACCTTCCTCGGCTGGAGCACAGACAGCAGCGCGACAGAAGCAGATGCTGCGTACAGTGCGAACACTGAGGTTACACTCACAGCTGATACGACTCTGTATGCGGTATGGCAGATTAATACGCATACGGTAACATTTAACGTGCAGGGCCATGGAACAGCTCCGGAAGCCCAGACTGTAAACCATAACGGAACGGCCACCAGACCTGAGACTGACCCGGCCGCGAACGGATATACATTCGGCGGATGGTACACGGATGCGGAGTGCACGAACGAGTATAGCTTCGAAACTCCGGTGACAGAAGATATCACTGTATTTGCAAAGTGGACACCGGCAGAGTATACGATCTCTTATAATCTTGACGGCGGTTTACTGGCGGACGGCGTAACAAATCCGGTCACGTACACGATTGAGAGCGATGACATCACCCTGAGCAATCCGACAAAGGAAGGGTATACATTCACCGGATGGACAGGGACAGATGTTACAGAAGCATCTCAGAATGTAACAATAGCGAAAGGCTCAACAGGGAACCGGACCTATACTGCAGCCTGGGAAGTAGCAGAAGCGTCTTACACGGTCAGACATTATCTTCAGAATCTGGAGAATGACGAATACACGGAGAAAGCAGAAGACGCGCAGACGCTAACTGGAAAAATTGGGGAGCAGACGACTGCTGAAGCTAAGACCTATGAAGGATTTACGATGGTCAATCTTGTGCAGAAGACGATTCCTGCGAGTGGAAGTACTACTGTTCCGGTCTATTATGACCGAAACAAGCATACGGTAACCTATACCGTGACCGGAGACGCGCCGTCTGACAGTGCAGCTCCTGCCGGCGGAACCTACAAATACGGCGCATCCGTGAGTGTTGCAGACGATCCGACTTCCACACAGACAACGAAGGGTGACCTGCAGGGCACCTGGACATTCAGCGGCTGGACGACAACCGATGTATCTGTCACAGATGGCTCGTTCACCATGCCGGACAGAGATGTGACCTTTACCGGATCCTGGACTTTCACGGAGACAGGTAAGTACAGTGTTTCCTACATTGTCAATGGAGATGAAAAGCCTTCTGATTATGTTGAACAGAATGGTCCGAAGAATCAGTATGCAGGAACAGTGCTTGACATGCCTAACGATTTGACCACTGCAGCAACGGCGAATGCAGCCGGTGTGCCGGGCAGCTGGTCCTTCAGCGGCTGGACCATCACATCGCCGGATGGCCTGACTGCGAACGCGGACGGCACGTACATCATGCCGGATTCTGATGTGACGATCACAGGCAGCTGGACATTTACGCCGGGCACTTATAAGGTCATATGGAAAAACGAGGACGGAACTGTACTTGAGACAGATACCGGCGTCGCTTACAACGCAGAACCTGAGTACAATGGAGGTACTCCGACTAAGGCAGAGGACGAGACAAACACCTATACATTTACGGGCTGGACGCCGGAAACTTCACCGGTAACCGAGGATGTTACCTACACAGCAGTCTTTAGTTCAGTGCCGAAGACCGTATATAATACGGTCACCTTTGACTCTGACGGCGGCAGCGCGGTAGATCCGCAGACGGTTGCAGCAGATGCGACCGCAACCGAGCCGGCGGCACCGACAAGAGATGGCTACACGTTCAAGGGCTGGACGCTGAACGGTTCGTCTTATGACTTCAGCACTCCTGTCACGGGCAACATCACGCTGGTGGCCCAGTGGGAGCAGAACCAGACGCCGGATCCTGAGCCAGACCCGGATCCGCAGCCGCAGCCAGACCCGGGCTATACCATTGACACAACGCAGAAGAGCCATACTTATGAGATCTACCAGATCTTCACCGGTAATTATACGGAGAAGGACGGCAAGGCGATTCTGACGGACCTTGTCTGGGGCGAGAACGGAAAGAGCAACGATGAAGCGAATCCGGCAGTAGTCGGGCAGCCGGTTCCGGAGGAAATTATCAATGCGTTGAAAGCTCTGACAGGCGGTGAGGTCGAGCCTTCTGATAAGAAAAAGCTTGCCGAGATCGAGAAATACGTCAATATGTCGCAGTCCACAAACTATCCGAAGACAGTTGCGTCCCAGAACGGGGAGAGTGCAAGTATCACGGGCCTTCCCGCCGGCTACTACCTGATCAAGGACAAGGACGGCTCGCAGACTGGAAAAGATGATTCCTATACGCTCTACATCACGCAGATCGTCAAGGATTACACCATTCAGCCCAAGTCCGTGAAGCCGACCGTAGACAAGCAGGTTTCGGACGACGATGAGAGCGACACAACATCCTCAGAAAATGCGACAAACAAGAATCCGGGAAGTGGCTGGTACGAGACAGCGGACCATGCCATCGGAGAGACCTTCCAGTTCCGTCTGATCGCGACGCTTCCGGCATCGACGCACTACGCAGACTACAGCGCCTACAAGCTGGTATTCACCGATACCATGTCTGACGGCGTGACATTTGACAGCATTGCAAGCGTAAGCGTAAACGGCACAGCGGTTTCTGACGGCGGATATTCCACCACAGCAACGACTGGTCAGGCAGGTGGAAGCTGGACGCTGACCATTAATGATGTGAAGTCGGTGCAGAGCGATCTGTCGAATGGTGCGGTCGTGACAGTGGTCTACAATGCCCACCTGAACGAGAACGCAATTGTCCACAAGGCAGGGGCAGATTCTACCGATACGAACAAGAACACGGTGTCGCTCCAGTACTCCAATAATCCGAATACGGATCACGGCGGGGACATGGGCAAGACGGCATCCGATACGGTCTGGGTCTTCACTTATGAAGTGGATAATACCAAGAAGAAGAACAGCAAAGACGGCGATGCTCTTCCAGGCGCAGGCTTCAGATTGTATGACAGCAACGGAAGCGAGATTGCGCTGACCTACAACGGGACGAAGGGTGCTTACCTTCCGGCAGCAGCCGGAGCTGCAGGTGCTGAGATGAAGTCCGGCGCTGATGGTAAGTTCAACATCATCGGTCTTGACGCGGGCACTTACACGCTGAAGGAGACCAAGACGCCTGACGGCTACAACAAGTGCGCTGACACGACGGTTACCATCAGTGCAAGCCACAGCGAGAACAATGACACGACCACTGCGAAGCTGGATCTTGGATCGAGCAATACGGACAACACGATCATCAACAATTCCGGCACCGCACTTCCTTCCACCGGCGGCATCGGCACGAGAATCTTCTACATCCTCGGCACGATCCTAGTCCTCGGTGCAGGAGTGGTGCTAGTCTCCAGACGCCGCAGCAGAGATAACTAATGCGGAAGTGGATACAGGCACGAACATGATGAAAGAAACAGGTTAGACAGAGAAACTGCAGAACCGCTCCCCGGAGTCTGGGAGCGGTTTCTGCATGGCATCATATTCTACAGCAGATATGCCGCCTGTAACTTTTCTCACCGAAAAAGGTCGTCCAAAGTATAAAGCTTTACGGCTTCTTTCAGATTGTCCTTAAATCTTCTGAAAAGTTCTACAGGGATGACTGTGGATACTGTGATATGGCTTTTCAGGCTTTGGAGGAACTTAAGAGTGCCGACCCGGAGTATGCAAAAATTCCTTTCAGGAAAGTAGAGGAAACACAAGACCCGGACTATGCTGTCTTCAGGCACGAAGATAATCAGAAGTGGTTTGCTGTCATCATGAATGTCAGGCGGAGCAGACTCGGGCTGATGGGTGATGATTTCACGGATATCCTGAATGTGAAGGTCGATGACCTTTTGTACCGGGACTTTCTGCTTCAGCAGAAGGGATATCTTCCGGGATATCATTTTGCAAGAGGAAAATGGGTCTCGGTCCTTCTTGATGGTACGGTGCCGCTGGAGAATATCTTGCCGTTGATCGATGCAAGCTATCAGACTACCGTCTATATGTATGTTGCAGCACCGGTGTCGGCTGTTCTGTATCAGTGCACTGTAACAGATACAGATCAGCCCTGTGATTTCGACAATGGAAAGCTTACAGTCCGGAAGCTGATGCGCATTCGCCTGGAGAGAAGATATGGGGTTGGGGAATTTACTTTTGAGCGATTGAAAGAAGCATTCGGAATCTATGCAGTGCGTGGACCGAGAGGCATTCCGAACAGTCTTCATGAAGAACTAAACAGATAGTAAGCTGGACAGGCCTCAGGTCTCTTTTTTTGAGGGTATGGGCTATTCCGAGAAGGAGGGCCCTTTTCAGAGAGGGAGGAGGCGTCCGCAGTGAATATCAGAGAATTTCAGCTTTATATGCAGTCGCCTCCGCAGACACCGCACCGGAAGTACATTTTCTTCGTGAACGATGAAGA
This sequence comes from Lachnospiraceae bacterium UBA7729, assembly GCA_002482005.1. Lineage (GTDB taxonomy): Bacteria > Bacillota > Clostridia > Lachnospirales > Lachnospiraceae > Porcincola. Next base: position 69,672 of record DLFD01000022.1, read on the forward strand.
CCTTGCGGCAAACATTGCCTACTGCGGGTACGGATCACAGGCAATCATGGACAAACCTAAGGATGGCTTCTTTACGGCTGACAGTTTCATTTCCTATATGGGAGAACTGGACCGGCAGCTGATCGAGGAAGGAAGAGGGACGGACCGGATCCAGTACGTGTATGTACTCTCCTGCAGCAAATGGAACAGCGACAGGATCGAGCAGTGCCTGAGGGATGAAGACCTGCCCGTGATCGGCGACTGGCCTCTTTTCAAGGATAAGGACTATCTGGCTTGTCTTCCAGTCCTTCAATCTTTTTTCCAACAAAACAGCTCTCCAGAATGTTATGTCTGGTCTGACGATCGCCCGGGGAGTGCCAAAGAAGGAAGCTGAGGATCGCTCCTTTGAGATGCTGCGTAAGGTGGGTATGGAGGAGAGAGCCTTGTACTATCCGGCACAGCTGTCCGGCGGCCAGCAGCAGAGAGTGGCGATCGCAAGGGCGATCGCTGTCAGCCCCAAGGTCGTGCTATTCGATGAACCGACTTCCGCACTTGATCCGGAGCTGACGGGAGAAGTCCTTGACGTCATGAAGAAACTTTCCGACGATGGGACGACGATGGTCGTGGCCACACACGAGATGAAGTTTGCTCAGGATGTTGCGAATCAGGTGGTGCTTATGGACAAGGGCGTCATCGTAGAGCAGAACACTGCCAGAGGCTTTTTATTGAGATAACAAAGGCGGCCGGGGGAAATTCCCCGGCCGTTTTCGCTATACTCTATCGCTTACCCCTGTCTTTTACGAGTCGGGCAGTTGATCCGAGCCTGAATGTCCAGCATGCATTCATCCCGAGGGATGCTGGCATCGCAGAACCGGACATCCTGACCATCCTTGTGTATCATTATGGACATGATGGTCCACGACTTTGAAATTGCTCCAACTGGCATAACGATACCTCCAAGATCGTAGATGTGAAAGTTATCTACTAAAACTTCCTCCTTCTGAGCATTGCATCTGCGAAGCAGCTTGCCGACACCAAACCTGGTAAAAAAGAAGAAATCGCATTAAAAAGATCCTGTCCGTCCTGATCCTGTGGTAAACTTGAGTTGGGTATAGAAACCTCCTTGTGTGTATTTGTTTCTCGTCAACTCAATTATACCAAGGCTCAGGGAAAGGGCTCCGTCACATTCTCCCATGTGTCCTTTCACTATCCGGGGCGTGAGGAGCCTGTCCTCACGGATGTGAACCCGGACGTGCGGCCGGGCGAGATGCTGGTACTGATCCGGGGCCGGCAAGACGACAGTCATCAACCTGCTGATGCGCTTCTACGATGCGGACAGCGGTGAGATCCTGCTGGACGGGGAGAATATCCATGATATTGCGGTGGATGATCTGAGACGGTCGGTCGGGATCGTCCTTCAGGATACTCTTCTCGAATACGGTTCGGGCAAACCTGACCTATGCAGATGCCGTGCATGGAGAAAAAGATTCCGGAGGTACTTCGATGATGCTCGATATGATACTGATAACCGGATTCACATTTCTGGGGATCATGGGGATCTGGATCGCCAGAGACGATCTGACCTGCAGAAAGAGATTCACCGAGACGGTCGAGGGCGAGATCATCCATACGACCATGACCCATCATGCCGGCGGCAACCGGATGCTGGCAAAATTCCGCTATACCTACGGCGGTCAGACATACGAGGCAATGGCGGAGGATGAATTCCCGAAAGAATGGCTGAAGGAGCACCCGGTAAGCGAGGGGCTGAAGCTGGACATCTTCGTGAACCCGAAGAAGCCGAAGGAGATCCGGCTGCAGAACCAGAACGAGACCTTCATGGGGATCGTGCTTCTTGTCTTCGGTCTCTTTCTGCTCCTGGCGGCAGGAGCGGACCTTGTCAGCGTGATCCGGTCAATCTGAATATATCAGGACATTGGCCCCGCCGGTGCAGCAGCCGGCGGGGTTATTCTGTCCTTGCAGCTGTCTTTCCGTGGAGAACCGCATCTTTCTTCAGGAATATCAAGCGGGGATCCTCGGTATCTGTGATGCTGAGTTGGTTGACGATGTCTGTTTCATGACTTCCTGCAGGAACAGCTCTGCACTCTGGGAGAGCGGGGATCCGTGAAGCCTCACAAGGCAAAGGTCGGTCAGCATACTTTCTTCTGCGATATATGCGCAGGCAAGCTGGGGGCTCTGATGCATGGCTGACTTCGGAACAAGTGCAATTCCAAGCCCTTCATCTGCCCATGTGAGTGCTGTCCGGGCATCGTCAGCGATGCAGAGGATATCAGGATCGATCTTCTCGCGTTCAAAACCGGAGCGCAGGATCTTCTCCCAGCGGCGATAAAGGATCAGCGGCCTGCTTCCGAGGTCCCGGAGATGTACCTCGCGACATCTCCTTACATACTGCAAAGATCCCTCAGGGAGCTTGCGACTCTTTTCACCAGGCTGCGGACCAAGGCCGGAAGCCCGGTCCGGATGCATACCCGCGGGCTGAAGCTCCGAGATCGACTCCGGATGCATACCCGCGGGCTGAAGCTCCGAGATCAGCTTCGGCTTTCCTGCGGCCACGATCCGGTCTTCCTCGAGGACGATCCGGTCAAGCGCGCGGTCCTGATAGGGCGTCCGGATGACGGCCAGCTCGATCCGGCCGTTGTGAAGGTGCTCGATGAGCTGATAGGTGTTGCCCTCGGAGACCTGAAACTGCACCTGGGGGTATTTCCGGTAAAATGTTTTCAGCGCCGCATACATCTTTCCGGAGTAGAAGGAGGAGACCAGCCCGATCCGGACGCTCCCTCTTTTCCCGGCCCGGAGATCATGCATGTCGGTATCGGCAGCATGCTGAAGTTCAAGGATCTCGGTCGCATAACGATAGAACATCCTTCCGGCATCCGTCAGCGTGATCTGCCTGGCGCCTCTTTCAAAGAGTCTGAGACCATATTCGTCCTCCAGCATCCTGATCTGCAGAGAGAGCGGAGGCTGGGAGATATTGAGTTTCCTGGCCGCTGCGGAGATCGTTCCTTCCTCCACAACCGCCGCAAAATAGCGAAGCTGTCTGAGATCCATGAGAAGTTTCCTTTTTTCTGAAATTCTGCCGGCGAAAAGACAGGCGCGTGGAATATCGTTACGTGCGTACTGCCGGAAGAATGTCTGCCTGCATCTGTCCATATCAATTATGTATAGGTATATAGTACATAGATATATTTTGTATGTAAAGAATTATGGTAGGATACTTTCGTGAGCGACGCTGCCTTGGCAGACATAGATCTCACAGGCGCTGTCTTGGCAGGCACGGACCTTGCAGCCATAGATCTCACAGACACAGATCTGACGAGAGGTACAGGAGAAAGATGGAAAAGAATAGACACATGCCAATCCTGCTTGAGCTCTATCTGCTCTTTGCAGAGATCGGGGGAACGACTTTCGGAGGCGGCTACGCGATGCTGCCGATCCTCCAGCGGGAGCTGGTGGAAAAACGTCACTGGACGACGGAAGAAGACCTGATGGACTATTATGCGATCGGCCAGTGCACACCCGGGATCATTGCGGTGAACACTGCTACATTTATCGGAAACAGCAAGGCTGGCTGGCTGGGTGGTCTCGTTGCTACCCTCGGAGTTGTAAGTCCATCCGTGGTCATCATCACCTTGATCACTATGTTCCTGACAAACTTTGCGGACCTGGCCGTCGTGAAATACGCTTTCGATGGCATCCGCGCGGCTGTCTGCGTTCTGATCCTTGACGCTGTCATCAAGCTCGGGAAGAAATCCATCAAAGACAAGTGGTGCTGGATCATCTTCCTGGCTGTTCTTATGGTTTCTCTCCTCACAGACGTCTCGCCGATCTGGCTGGTCATCCTGTCCGGAGTGGCGGGATGCCTGCTGAAACCGGTGGCAGACAGAAGCGCGGATAAGAAGGAAAGAATATCCGCTTCCGGGAAGGTTGACGGTGATGCAACCGGTGGTGATGCAGCCGGTGCGGACAGAAATTCCGAGAAGGGAGGCAAGGCATGATCCTCTACCTCAGGCTTTGGTTCGAATTCTTCAAGGTCGGTCTCTTTTCCGTCGGAGGAGGACTGGCGACATTGCCATTTCTCTCGGATATGGGACAGAGGACCGGATGGTTTAGTGCAAATGACATCGCTGACATGATCGCGGTCTCCGAGTCGACTCCGGGACCGATGGGGATTAACATGGCGACTTATGTCGGTAACAAGATGGCTGGTATCCTTGGCGGGATCGTGGCAACCCTGGGAGAGATCGCGCCGGCGATCATCCTGATCCTGATCATCGCCAGGATCCTGAAGCAGTTCAAGGAAGCGAAAGTCGTCCAGAACATCTTCTACGGACTTCGTCCGGCATCTACCGGCCTGATTGCAGCAGCAGGAATTGGCGTCGCGAAGATTGCTCTTCTGAGACTTGACCTCTTCCATAAGACAGGAGCTTTCATGGACCTGCTGAACTGGAAGCTGGTCCTGCTGGCAGCAGTGATCTACATCACACTGGTCAAGTTCCGGAAACATCCTGTACTGTATATAGCGGCAGCAGCGGCGGTGGGGATCATATTCAGGCTGTGATAAGGGACACAAGGACATATGCTTTGCTCAGATGCCAGACGTAGTTTTGAACAAGGCGGCAG
>DLFD01000022.1:74401-87148 GCA_002482005.1 Lachnospiraceae bacterium UBA7729
GAACAAGGCGGCAGGCACCTTGTTCAGATGCCTGGGCGTGTCTTTGGGCTAATGTGAGCAATATACATGCTGTGAATTTTTCTGAGACATATATTTTAAGAAATTTTATTAAATTACATGCTGGCAGATTTTGGGCGGCGTGTAATCCTAAGAAACTTTCTGGTCTACATGCTTAAAAAAATTTACACAGATCAAGAGTAAGTATATATATTTGGCAACCCGCTTGAACAGCCATAATTGGTGAAATATTTTGGAATGTAAAACGGAAAAAAGAAAAAGATTATATGTCGGGAATTTTGACACGGCATGTAGTTTCAGGAAAAATTCCAAACTGCATGCCGTGAAAAATTCGCCAGCATGTAGTTTGGAGAAATATTCATAGACGCACGCCAGAAGAAGGCACCTGCCCTCTTAATCAATGGGGCAGGTGCCTTCTTGCAGCCAGACGGCGTATGCTTTTTACAGCTACAGGGCCAGGTACTTTCTTGCTGAAAGTACCTGGCCCTGTGCGTTAATCGAGAAATCTTCCTGTCAGGCTTTCCGGGCACCCGTGGATCTCCTCGGGTGTCCCGCATGCCACCATACGGCCGCCTTCTTCGCCTCCGCCAGGACCCATGTCGATGATGTAATCCGCGTTCCGGATGACGTCGAGGTCGTGTTCGATGACGATGACGGTGGCGCCCATGTCGATCAGGCTCTGGAAGACATTAAGAAGAGTTCTTACGTCCTGTGGATGAAGTCCGATCGTGGGCTCATCGAAGACGAAGACGGAGTCTTTCTGGCCCTTCCCCATCTCGGAAGCGAGCTTCAGACGCTGGGCTTCGCCGCCGGAAAGACCAGGAGTCTCTTCTCCCAGGGTCAGGTAGCCGAGGCCAAGGTCATGGAGTACCTGAAGATGAGTTTCCAGGAACGTGGCTTTTTTCTTCTTTGCGCTGTCTGCGCTGGAAGCAGGCACAGCGCTGTCTGAAACGGATGCGGCGCTGCAGCCGGCTGCGTCAGCATTGCCAGCGGCTGATTCAGCGATGTCTGCCGCCGGGTGTCCTGTCTCTGCTTCGATCGCCTCGTCCACGCTCATGTTCATCAGCTGGGGCAGGCTGTATGTCTTCCCGCTCTTGAATTTATGGCGGACTTCCCACGCGTCTTTCCCATAGCGGGAGCCTCTGCAGTCCGGGCAGGTGACTTCTACATCAGGAAGGAACTGGACGTCGAGCGAGATGGTACCGGTCCCGTCGCAGGTCGGGCAGCGGAGCTTTCCGGTATTGTAGGAGAAATCTCCGGCCTTGAATTTTCGGGCTCTGGCGTCCGCGGAGCGTGCGTAGATCTTGCGCAGCTCGTCATGGATACCGGCGTAGGTAGCAACGGTCGAGCGGATGTTGATACCGATCGGAGTGGCATCGATCAGTTTGACCTGACGGATACCAGGAGCGCTGATGAAGCGGATATGAGCCGGGAGTCTGACTTTTCTGACGGTATCATCCGGAGCAGCAGTAGCAGGCATCTCAGAGGATCCTGCTCCGCTATCCTCGACACCGGCGCCTGTGATCGCTTTCAGCGCCGGGATCAGACTCTCCAGGACCAGAGTGGTCTTGCCGGAGCCGGATACTCCGGTCACGACTGTCAGCCGCCCCATCGGGATTCTGATGTCCAGTGGGTGGACGGTGTGGATCCGATCTGTCTGAAGATGAATGGTGCCGTTTCGAAACAGAACCGGATGGTCTGCCTCGACTCTGGCCGCAGCAGCGGAGACGGCTGGTGGCGCAGCGGAGACAGGCGCAGCTTCAGCTGTTTTTTCTCTTATCCGTCCGTCCGCCTTTCCTGACAGGTAAGGTCCGATGACAGAGGATGGATCCTTCTCCACTTCCTCGACCGTCCCCTGGCCGATCACATTTCCGCCAGAGGCGCCGGCGCCTCTTCCCATCTCGATGATATAGTCGGAGTGGGAGAGCACCTGCGTGTCATGGTCGACGAGCACAACGGAATTGCCGTCGGCGATCAGATCGTCCATGACCCCGGTCAGTCCACGCAGGTTGTAAGGGTGAAGGCCGATGGAAGGCTCGTCCAGGACGTAGAGGACGCCGGTCGTGCGGTTGCGGACGGCACGGGCCAGCTGGACTCTCTGGCGTTCGCCGGTCGACAGGGTCGAGGCTGCACGGTCGAGAGACAGGTAGCCGAGGCCGAGATCCATGAGACGCTTCGAGGTATCGAGGAATGACTCGCAGATGTTTTTCGCCATCGGTCTCATCTTTTCGGGGAGACTTTCCGGGACACCGCCCACCCAGCCGATCAGGGAGGAGAGCGTCATGGCGGTCGCATCGGCAAGACTGATGCCGCGCAGGCGAGGCGCTCTCGCGGCTTCCGACAGACGAGTACCATGGCAGTCAGGGCAGACACCTTCCTTCAGGTATTTTTCGACACGCTTCATGCCCTTCTCATCCTTGACCTTGGAGAGGGCATTTTCCACCGTGTGGACTGCAGAGAAGTAGGTAAAGTCCATCTCACCCTGCTGGTGAGAGTTAGGTTCGAAGTAGGACATATGTTTCTTGACAGCAGGTCCGTGGAGTACGATCTCCTTCTCCTTTGGCGTCAGATCTTTGTATGGAACGTCGGTGCGGACTCCCATCAGCCGGCAGACGTCCTTCATCAGAGACCACATCAGGGTGCCCCAGACGGCGACAGCGCCATCGTCTATGGACAGGTTTTCGTCTTTGATCAGGGTCGATTCGTCGACGGTGCGGACGGTCCCGGTCCCGCCGCAGGTTGGGCAGGCTCCGGTCGAATTGAACGCCAGGTCCTCAGCCCCGGGTCCATAGAACTTCGCTCCGCAGACGGGGCAGACTGTCTCATCTCCAAGCGCAACGTCGAAAGAAGGCGGGCAGTAGTGACCGTTCGGGCAGCGGTGACTGGACAGGCGGGAGAACATGAGCCTCAGACTGTTGAGCAGCTCCGTCATGGTGCCGAAGGTGGAACGGATGCCCGGAACGCCGGGACGCTGGTGAAGGGCCAGCGCCGCCGGAACATATCTGACATCGTCGACATCCGACCTGCCGGCCTGGGTCATGCGGCGGCGTGTATAGGTCGAGAGCGACTCGAGATAGCGGCGGGAACCCTCCGCGTAGAGAACGCCCAGAGCAAGAGATGACTTGCCGGAACCTGACACGCCGGCGATCCCGACGATCTGATTCAGCGGGATGTCGACATCGATGTTCTTCAGATTGTGGACATGAGCCCCGCGGATCTCAATATATTTTGGAATGATTTTGTCATAGAAAGCCATTGGAATTCTCCGGTCAGGCAGGGAGATCGCCCCTGCAGATGAAAATGTGATATGGAATAGCGTCCGGCAGATGAAACGGTCTGCAGTCGCCGCAGAATGGAAAAAACGCTGACAACATCTTACATGCTGTCAGCGGAAAGTACAATAGTACGAAATCTGATACTGACACCGGACCATAACATCGGATCAGCGCCCCGGTTCCAGCCGGATCCGGAAGAGATCCTTTCCTGATGAGGATCCCTGCAGCAGGAAGCCCTTCTCAAGGCGGTAAAGCTCTGCCAGATAATGCGACTTATATGGAATCTCATCGATATATTCTGCGGAGATCTCACAGGGGACCTGAAGTGCAGCAGTATCCGTGGATCCCTGCATCATGTCATCGAACAGGTCGAAGTATTCGCTGTTGTTCATATGCCCGTTGATGTCGCATTCGGAGAAGAGCGCGGTGCACTCTTTCTTCATAAGGAGAGTGTCCTGAATGCCCGGGACCATTACCCGCGGGAGCGGGAAGTCACCCGGTTTTGAGACACCTTCGATGGCAACACCATACTTCCTGGGGAAGACCGGCCGCCGGGTCTTCTCATCCATCAGGACCCAGAGGGTCTTTGATGTGACGATCTCATGACTGTCCTGGTCCACGATGGAAGTGTAGCGCGGGAAGAACAGGTGAAGCTGTTCCCCCGGCCAGGTCCTCAGCATGATCTCTTCGTCATAGCCGGGAAGCCGCTTCACGGTCATCTGCTGCTGGGTGATGACCCAGAGCAGGCCTTTGTCCAGCGTCATGTCCCTGCCCATGCCAAGCTCTGTCGTATGGCGGACGGTACCCTCCTGGATGTACTTCAGAAGGGTAGAGATCCTGAGGACTCTTTTTACGGTGACATCCGAACTGCGGACCCGGATCTTCTGCGAGCGAACGTCAGCCAGCGTGCTTTTGACACCCTGAGCTGCGGCGTCAAAAGCACCGGTAGCAGGGACAGCTTTTATGCCGGAATGGCTGCCAGCCGGCGAAGCTATCTCATCCACGGTTTTTCAGCCCTTCTTCGACCTTGTCGGCCAGCTGGCGGACCGTCTGGATCTTGTCCCAGTCTTCCTCCGGAATATTGATCTGGAAGGCGGACTCGATCTTGGTCACGAGCAGGATCATGCTCATGGAATCGACGTTCGCGTCGGTGTTGATGTTGGAGTCTTCATTCAGCTCCACATTCTCAAGATCCGGCACAAGTTCATGCGCCATATCGATGATCCTGGATACGATCTGCTGCCTTGTCATTGTTTCCATACTGAAAAATCTCCCTTCAGGATTGCTGTTTCGATCATCCAGCGCTTCAGCTTGCCGGTAACGGTCCTCGGAAGCGGTACATCTATATATGTGATCCCTGCGATCTGCTGACTGCGGGACAATCTCTGGTTGAGTTTTGCGACGACAGATTCAGCCGTCTCCTTCTTTACTTTATCGGAAATGAGAAGCACCGGTCTTCCGTTTTTCTCGCTTACCGCCAGCTCATCGGTACCCAGCTCGTCGGACAGTGCCTTCTCGTACTCCGGACAGAAGACCTTGGTGCCGTCCGGAAGGACGATGATGTCCTTCTTGCGGCCGCTGACATGGAGCCGGGCACTATTGTCAAAGAAGCCGATGTCGCCGGTATGGAAGAAGCCTTCGCTGTCAAGCAGGGATGTTTCTCTTTCCGGCTCGGAGCCGGGCAGCCTCAGATCTTTTCTGACCTGCCGGCGGATCTCCTGATGCCTGTCCTTTACTTTCCCAAACTCCGGCAGCAGCTCGATGTACTGCTGAAGCAGGGAATCCGTCCGGATCAGGATCTCTCCGTCCGGGGCAAGCCGGACCTCGACCCCCGGGCAGACACGCAGCGAATATGGGTCGTCGACATCTTCCGTGATCGCGACGCCGCTGGCGGTCTCGGTCAGGCCGTATCCGGTATAGACCTTCGCGGAAGTTTTCCGATGCATGGCGGCAAGCTCATTTTCCCCAAGAGGAGCGGCGCCGATCAGGATCACTTTCAGTTCCGGGTCATAACATCCGAACCTGGTCATTGCCCCTGCAAGAGTCGGCACAAGCGGAAGAACTGTCGGATGGAAGAACTTCGGATCGTCCATCAGATGCCGGACGCCGCGGCCGAGCGCTACGGTCGCCCCGTAGCAGAGTCCCCACAGCATGGTGCAGACGAAGCCGAACACATGCGAGAGCGGGAGGATGGACAGAAGAACATCGCTTTCCCCGATCGGCAGACATTCCTGGCCGCGCCAGGCAGCGTGCAGGAGAGCTCTGGCCGACAGCACGACCGCCTTGGAAGAGTGGGTGGTGCCGGAGGTGAAGAAGACCAGATGCCCCTCGGCAGGGACGGTATCCTGCTCATCGGATGCCGGACCGGTGACCGCCTTCGCGGCAGCAGACCCCGCCGGGAACATGGCGTCCAGCTTTGGCGCCAGCAGCCTCCGGATCATCTGCTCACGCAGCGGGGGAAGCACAGGGTCCATCAGGACGACGCTGCAGCCGGCGCAGACGTCGGCGAAGATACGGATCAGGGTACCGGGCGTGTGGGTGGTCTCTACAAAGTCTGTCCTGGTCCCCCTGGAGCGGACCTCATCTGCAAGGGCTTTGATCCTGGAGCCGAACTCGGCGTAGGAAAGGCTTCCCTGCCCCGAAGGAAGGTCCCGGTCCTCGAAGATCAGAGCATTGGAAAATCTGCCGGGAAAATCATTTACAAGATTGCAAAAACTGTCATATATCATAATATTGTTGAAACTTTCACTGTTTCACTGTATAATTTCACGGGTTGAGCATAGTCATTCTAACAGGATTCTATGCAATTAGCAATGAAGCATTGCTTGCTGAAGGAGAATCATTCCTGCGGGAAGCGGGAAGAAGAAAGGGTAGGAAAGAGTTATGAAAGACAAGAACGAGAAAATCTGTATCATCGGCGCAGGCCCGGCTGGTCTGTCTGCAGGTATGTATCTGGAGAAGAAGGGCTACTTCAACTACCAGATCCTCGAGCGCAACGACCATGTCGGCGGTAAGTGCAATTCCCCGCGCTTCAATGGCCGCAGATATGAGATGGGCGCTATCATGGGCGTTCCGTCCTACTATGCAGTTCACGATGTAGAAGAGTTCGCAGGCATTACCCACAACGGACCGAAGCTGAACCGTAACTACAAGAACGCAAAGGGAGATATCATCGACCCGTTCAATCCGAAGAAGAACCCGCTGAAGATCCCGCAGCTGCTGAAGATGAAGAGCCAGGTCAAGAGACTTGGCCAGCTGCTTGAGACCAAGTACAAGGGATATGATGTGAATGGTCACCGCGGAGTCGCTGAGGGACGCTACGATGGATACGCCGTCACTCCGGGACGCGAGAAGGTTTCCGGCGTCAATGAGAATCTGAAGGATCTCTGCCTTCCGTTCGATGAGTTCTGCAAGAGGAACGGCGTTGACCTGATCAAAGATATCTGGATCGGGCCGTTCACCGCATTCGGCTATGGCTACTTTGATGAGATCCCGGCAGCCTATGTTCTGAAGTATCTGGATTTCCAGACCACCATGAACTTCGTCAAAGTCAATCTGTGGACCTGGCAGGACGGAACTCAGTCGATCTGGGAAGCCCTGAACGATAAGCTGAAGAATCATGCACGCTTAAACTCCGACATCACCAAGGTCGAGAGAAAAGACGGCAAGGTTTATGTAACTGTGAACGGTGCTGTTGAAGAGTATGACGATGTCATCATTACTGCTCCGCTTCAGTACATGCCGACCTACTTCGACGCTACCGATGAGGAGAAGGAGCTGTTCTCCAAGATCGATTACGAGCGCTACGATGTCCTGGCATTCACCACCAGGCCTGGGGACCATCCGGAGATCTCCTACTACATCTTCGATAACATGACTCCTGAGACTTACGGACATCTGATGGTCTATTACAGAAGATGGCATGATGACAAGAGCCAGATGCTCACTACCTATGCGATCCGCAACCATCAGGGCAAGCCGGAGATCCCGTACGAGAAGTGCAAGGAGATGGTCCTTGACGATCTGAAGACCATGCACAACCCGGCCGACAAGATCCACAACGAGCACTCCTGGTACTACTTCCCGCATGTTGATTCCGAGACCTATGCTTCCGGATGGTACGACAAGGTCGAGGGAATGCAGGGCCAGAAGAACACCTACTACGCAGGCGAGGTCATGGCATTCGGCGACATGGATGAGGTTGCTGAGTACAGCCGCGAGCTGGTCGACAGATTCTTCTGAAGCCTCTGAGGAGGACATTTTAATAAGGGACAGGTACTTTTCGTCAGAAGTGTACCTGTCCCTCAGTATCAATTCCGCCTTGGCGGAATTGCGCCCGGACGCGCGGCGCGAAGCGCCGTCTGATGCGCGTCCGTGGCATCCATATCGTGCGCGGTGCGCGAGGTGCTGCCTGCCAGTGGCAGGCGTTTAGCACCGACCGAGTCGAAGACGAGACCGCTTGCGTCCGCGGTGCGTGCGCGACTTCCGCCGGAGGCTTCAAACTTTGTCGCGGGTATGAGCCCACGACGTCGTGATATTGTTATGTTGCGCTCCTCCGCAGACTTCCGTCACGGGAATCCGCGCGACAAAGTTTTGATCCCATAGGATGCAAAAAGGCCGCCGGCGGCGGGCTTTTTGTATAAGGAGAAACACATGGCATTCTACAAAGATCACTATCAGGTCATCATCATCGGCGGAGGGCTTGCGGGCATGGCCTGTGCTCTTCAGCTGCAGGCCAAGGGTGTGAGCGACATCCTGATCCTCGAGAAGCACAATCTTCCGGGCGGCCTTGCGACTTCCTACGTCAGAAATGGCGTCGAGATGGAAGCGACCCTGCACGAGATGATGAGTATCGGACCGAAGGAGGACCGTCTCAAGGTCGGTCAGTTCTTCGATGAGATGGGTGTCGACATCGACTGGCTCCGCGTTCCGGAAGCTTACCGCTTCGTCGAGACCGAGAAGGGCATCGATATCACCCTGCATTCCGGCTTCAAGAAGATGGCCCACGAGATCGAGAAGAAGTATCCGGGCTGGGGGCGCAAGGTCTACGATTTCATGAACCTCTGCAACCGTGTCTACGACTCGATGAATTACCTGTCCACCCACCAGATGGGCAAGCTGAAGATGCTGAAGGAGCATCCGGACTTTGTCCGCACCCTCGGCTACACCGCCCAGCAGGTCCTGGACACTTACCACTTCCCGGAAGACGTCCAGGATATCCTGAAGGCTTACTGGATCTATGTCGGCAACCCGACCGACACCCTTCCGTTCACCATCTTTGCGTTCCTTCTTGCGGACTACTTCCGCGGAGGCAGCTACGTCGCGCGCGGCTTCTCCCATGAGATGAGCATGAAGATGGAGAGAAAGGTCGAGGAGCAGGGCGCCCAGTTCGAGTTCTGCCAGGAGGTCACGAAGATCCTGGTCAAGGATGGCAGGGTGTATGGCGTCCGCACGAAGCGCGGAGACGAGATCCACTGCGACTATGTCGTATCCGGAGCTTATCCGAACCGTGTCTACAGCCAGATGATCGAGCCGGCATCCGAGGTGCCGGAAGGCGCGATCAAGGTCATCAATGCGAAGAAGCTTTCCGTCTGCCCGGTCTCCGTCATGATGGTGCTGGACGGGACTCCGGAGGAACTCGGAATCCACGACTATAACATCTTCTCGACAAACAACATGCATATGGACGAGCTGTGGGCGAACAGCAAGACGCTTGGACCATACCACTATCTGACCTCCATCTGTCTGAACCTGGCCAATCCGGACTGCTGCCCACAGGGACTCACTCAGTTCTCCATCACGGCGCTGCCGCTGGTCAATGCGTTCGAAGGTGTGAAGGAGGAAGATTACTTCGCGCTGAAGAGGCAGCTGGCCAGAGAGATGATCGGGACTTACGAGAAGACGACCGGTATCGTGATCCACGACAAGATCCGGGAGATCGAGGTCGAGACTCCGGTGACCGTATCCCATTATGTCGGCGCATGGAAGGGCAGCATCTATGGCTACGCTCATGACATGCAGGACCACGTCGTCGCAAGACTGCAGACGGCTGACTCCGAGAGATTCATCAGGGGACTGCAGTTTGCAGGCGCCCATGGAATCTCCGGAGACGGCATGGGTCCGCAGATCACCAACGGCAGAGCAGCAGCAAAGGGCATTCTGGACAGCCTGAAGGAGGAGAAATGAGCGGTATCAAGGTAAAAGGATTCTTTCAGGATGTGACAGGGGTCAACCGTATCGTCAAGGCGCGTGAGGAAAGCTTCAAGGAAGCATCTTCCGTGAATAGCCAGACCGACCCGGTCCGTGCGCTCGCTGACGCAATCCATCCGGACAGGCAGGTCTTCACGGTGACAAAGGTTTACGAGGCATCCCCGACGGCAAGAACTTTCCGCTTCGAGCCGGAAAACGGACACATCGCTCCGTTCCAGTGCGGCCAGTATGTGAACTTCTATCTGACCATCGGCAGTTCAAAGGTGACCAGGGCGTATTCCATCTCCTCGGCGCCTTATCAGGCAAGAGGAGAGAAGCCGTTCTTCGAGATCACGATCAGGCGCAACCGTCCTTACTTCGTTCCGGACTGGTTCTTTGAGAGCGTGAAGGAGGGCAGCAAGGTCACGGCGGCGCTTCCGTTCTCACAGTTCTACTATGAGCCGCTGCGTGACTCTGATCACATCATGGCGCTGGCAGGAGGATCCGGCATTACTCCATTTGCATCCATGGCGAAGGAGATCGCTTACGAATCGACACATGACGATGCACCATATCAGACATTGAAGAATGTCGATCTGACTATCCTCTACGGATCCGTTAAGCACACCGACATCGTGTGCGGCGATCAGATCGAGGAAGCAAGAAAGCAGGCGCCGGACCAGATCCATGTCGTTCACGTCATGAGCGACGATCCGGAATGGGAAGGCGAGAAGGGCTTCGTCACCAGGGAGATCATGGAGAAGTACTCCACTCCTGACATGACATACTTCTTCTGCGGACCGCTTCCGATGTTCAATATGGTGAAGAAGAATCTGACGGAGATGGGCGTTCCGGAGAAGAGATTCCGCCACGACGCGATCGCTCAGCCTTCGAATGTGAAGATGATCCCGGGCTTCCCTGAGGATCAGGTCGGCAAGACCTACCAGCTGACCGTTATGCGGGGAATCCAGAAGGACGTCATCCCGGCAAAGGCAGACGAGCCGGTCGCAGTCGCGCTCGAGAGAGCGGCGATCCCGGTCGACACCCACTGCCGTGCAGGAGAGTGCGGATTCTGCAGAAGCCAGCTGCTGAAGGGCTCCATCTTCGTGTCTCCGCTCGGAGACGGACGCCGCGAGATGGATAAGGAGATGGGCTGGTTCCATGCATGCAGCTCTTACCCGACATCTGACCTGACGATCAAGATCCCGATCATCTGACAGGAAAAACCAGACTCTATTACCCCTTCGCTCCAACCAGAATCATCGTCCCGGGCAGGAGCGAAGGGAACCAAGAATTCCTGGGAGAATCTTCGCTGTCAGGAAGCCCTGGAGCTTCGGCCGGGCGAAGGATCCAGAGAAAACTTGTTATATCCTTCGCTGGCCGGCCTGCCGCGCACTCGAACCGGGCGAAGAAAAACAGGAAAACTTGTCAGGATCTTCGCTGGGTGGCAGTCCTGGAGCTTCGACCGGGCGAAGGAAAACAAGAATTCCTGGGAGAATCTTCGCTGTCAGGAAGCCCTGGAGCTTCGGCCGGGCGAAGAAAGACAGGAATTTCTGAGAGAATCTTAGCCAGGTGGGGACCCGGAGCCAAGAACGTCTGCGAAGAACATTTACAATACCTTTGTGATAGTAGCTGGACTTTTCCGTGCAGCAGATATAAAATTCAAAATATCTTTCTTTCTTAATTCCGTTCAATATGCTCATCTTATTGTTTCTTTTCATATCCCAAAGAAGAATCTTCTCTCTTTCACATCTTCAAGGAGGTCTCTATGCAAATCAGTTCTATTATCCAGAAACGTCTTCAGTATCTTGCCGATGTATATACCGAGAAGCAGCATGCTCTGAAGGATGCTCCTGAAGGAATCTTACGGGGGATCAGGCATGGAAAAGATTTTCAATATTTCCTGCGCTCTGACAGCGACGACAAAAGCGGAACGTATATCAGGAGAAAAGACAGGGGGCTTGCCATAAGGCTTGGGCAGAAAGATTACGACAGACGTGTTCAGAAGGCGATCAAAGCTGAAGCAGCAGTTCTGAAAAGGCCGGATGCGTTCTACAGGAGTCGTAAGATTCTTACAGCGGAAGAAATCTATGAATCTCTGCCAGCCTGGGAACAGGCGGTTGTCATTCCTGTCAGGAAGCCAACGGAGCAGTTTGTAAAAGAGTGGAGGGCTCAGACTTATACGGGACGGCCTTTTGGTCCGGATGATCCGGACATCTACTACTACAAAGGAATCCGGATGCGTTCCAAGTCCGAAGTCTGGATCGCTATGCTCCTGGATACATATGATATCCCTTTCCTGTACGAAAAGCCGCTGAAACTCTCAGATGGAATCACGGTCTACCCTGATTTTTCTACTTTGGATGTGCGCGACTGCTCAGAAGTTTACTGGGAGCATCTTGGGAAGATGGATAACCCGAAGTACTATCGGGACACGGTCAGAAAGATTGGTTCGTACGTACGCTCAAATATATTTCTGGGGCATGGCCTGATAGTTTCGCAGGAAACAAGCTATGCGCCTCTGGATATGAAGGAAACTGAAGAGATGCTCTGCTGGCGTTACGGCAAGAAAAATGTTCATCTTGCCAGCAAACTCCCGATGTGACTGCAGGGGTAACTTCCGTGTCCACGGCTTGCCCATGGGCGTTCAAAGCCGATCCGTGGGCGCACGGCTTATCCGTGGGAGTCCACAGCTTATGCGTGGGGCACGGCTTATCCGTGAGTGTCCACAGTTTATACATGGGGGAACGGCTTATCTATGAGTGTCCACAGTTTATACATGGGGGAACGGCTTATCCATGAGTGTCCACAGTTTATACATGGGCACGGCTTATCCGCGGCGAAGTATGCCACAGACAAAGCTGGTTCTCTTCGCCAGCAACAGGAGGATGGCTGCCAGGTAGCGAAGGAAGCAGGAAGAAGAGTTGGTATTCTTCGCCAGCAACAGGAGGATGGGCGGCCAGCCAGCGAAGGAAGCAGGAAGAAGGAAGAAGAGCTACTATTCTTCACTAATTGCTAGGTTAGGCACTTTAGCCGGGCGAAGGATCCAGAGAAAACTTGTAATATCCTTCGCTGGCCGGCCTGCCGCGCATTCGAGCCAGGCGAAGAAAAATAAGAAATCTTGTAATATCCTTCGCTGGTCGGCCTGCCGCGCATTCGAGCCAGGCGAAGAAAAGCAGGAAAACTTGTTATATCCTTCGCTAGCCGGCCTGCCGTGCATTCGAGCCAGGCGAAGAAAAATAAGAAAACTTGTTATATCCTTCGC
>DLFD01000022.1:87234-97224 GCA_002482005.1 Lachnospiraceae bacterium UBA7729
AGAAAAACAGGAAAACCTGTTATTTCCTTCGCTGGCCGGCCTGCCGCGCATTCGAGCCAGGCGAAGAAAAACAGGAAAACTTGTTATATCCTTCGCTGGCCGGCCTGCCGCGCACTCGAGCCAGGCGAAGAAAAACAGGAAAACTTGTTATATCCTTCGCTGGCCGGCCTGCCACGCATTCGAGCCAGGCGAAGAAAAACAGGAAAACTTGTAATATCCTTCGCTAGCCGGCCTGCCGCGCATCCGAGCCAGGCGAAGAAAAATAAGAAATCTTGTTATATCCTTCGCTGGCCAGCCTGCCGTGCATCCGAGCCAGGCGAAGAAAAATAAGAAATCTTGTTATATCCTTCGCTGGCCAGCCTGCTGCGCACTCGAGCCAGGCGAAGAAAAACAGGAAAACTTGTTATTTCCTTCGCTGTATGTCAGTCCCTGAAAATAGGCCGGGCGAAGAGAATCAAGAAGGCGGGGCAGGCCTTCGCCTGTCCCGCCTGAAGAAGCGTTGAAATATCTCCTTTAGAATGCCGCCTTGAAGATCTCGATGATGTCTTCCTTGCTCAGCGGTACGAAGCATCCGACGGATCCAGCGGCAGCCTTCTCAGCCATCTTCTCAAAGTGGGTCTGGTCGGTGATTCCGACTGCGCGGAGTGTGGATGGGATCTCCATGGTCTTGAACAGGAAGTCGGCGGTCTTCTGGATCGCTTCCTTTGCGACTGCCATGTCGTCATCGCCCTTAAGGTCCCAGACATTGCGGCCGTACTCAGCGAGGATCGGGGCAGTCTTGTCGGACAGGATGTGCTCCATCCATCTCGGGGTCAGGATCGCAAGACCCTGGCCATGGGTGATGTCGTAGAACGCGGAGAGCTCATGCTCCATCGGATGGACGCACCATGCCGGCGCATTGCCGACGCGGGTGATCCCGTTGATGGCGTTGGAAGCCGCCCACATCAGGTTTGCGCGAGCTTCATAGTTGTCCGGGTGCTCGTAAGCGATCGGGCCATACTTGAACATGACTTTCAGCAAGCCTTCGCCGAATCTCTTCTGGACGTCTGCATCCTTCTCGAAGCTGAAGTAGTTCTCGAAGGTGTGGCTGATCATGTCCGCGGTGCCGGCTGCAGTCTGCTTCTTTGATACGGAGAAAGTGTAGGTCGGATCGAGGATGGACATAGTCGGCTTGAGGCAAGGAGCAGCGGTCCCCCACTTCTCGTTCTTCGTCATATCGGAAATGACAGCAAATTCATCCATCTCGGAGCCGGTAGCTGCCAGCGTCAGAACAGAGTAGATCGGCAGAGCCGCCTTGATCTTCTCAGGATGGATGACCAGGTCCCATGCATCGCCATCATACTTTGCACCGGCTGCGACAACCTTTGCGCAGTCGATTGTTGACCCGCCGCCGATCGCAAGGACCATATCGAGGCCTTCACTCTTGCACATCTCAACACCTTTGCGTACGGTCTCGATCTTCGGGTTCGGCTCAACGCCGGACAGTTCGCTGACGGTCAGCCCTGCATCCTTCAGGATCTTCATGGCGCTGTCATAGATGCCGTTGCGCTTGATGGAGCCGCCGCCGTAAACCATGAGAACCTTGTCGCCGCTGGCTTTCAGCTCGCTCAGATGGGAGATCATCCCTTTGCCGAAGTGGATCATAGTCGGGAGCGAGATTGAAAAATTATACATAAGAAACCTCCTTTTTTAAGATGCAAACCGGTTGAGCAGCCCAAAACCCGGACTTGGATAACGGCCTTCCGGTCTGTAAGCCTATTACCTATAATACTATCACAATTTATTGTGATAGATCTCACAATTCACCAATAATCCACAAATGAAATTGAGATAATAAAAGAAACTTCAGCATATTAACGAGAAAGATTAGCACATATTCAATTTGTGTAAATTGCCCGCATGGGAGCAATCGCTTATGATAGAGACAAATACATGGCGCGGCTGCGGGCACAGAAAAGCCAGGCCGATGCTTTTGTGGAGCCGTCGCTCTCGAAAGATTCTGCGGCCGTGTAGGAATAGCCAGGCCGATGCTTTTGTGGAGCCGCCGCTCTCAAAAGATCCTGCGGCCGTGCGGGAAAAGCCAGGCCGATGCTTTTGTGGAGCCGCCGCTCTCAAAAGATCCTGCGGCCGTGGAGGAAAAGAGGATGAGTATGGATCTTCAGAGTTTCTATGATGGCAATGAGTTTACCTTATATAATTTCCTCGGCGCTCATGTGACGCCGGAAGGAACATATTTCAGGACGTATGCGCCGGCGGCTTCGGAGGTCTCCGTGATCGGGGAGTTCAACGGCTGGAACGGGACTCCTATGCACAGGATCCTCAACGGCCAGTTCTTCGAGGCACTGGTCCCGGAGGCAAGGCCAGGGCAGATGTACAAGTTCCGGATCACTTCGAACGCAGGGACTCATGACCATGCGGATCCGTACGCTTTCTCCTCTCAGCTGAGACCGGAGACGGCATCCGTGATCTGGGACATGGACAGGTATGCTTTCTACGATTCTGACTGGATGAAGAAGAGAAGGGAAGAGGGCAGGGCTCAGGCAGAAGCGGGCAAGCCGCCTTACTTCGACAAGCCTCTGAACCTCTACGAGCTGCATCTCGGTTCCTGGAAGAGAAAGGACGACCCGGATGAGCTGGCGAAGAAACTCGATGAGGCGAAGGAGAAGGGAGAAGGAATCGACGTTTCCTTCGGCTGGTATCGATATGAGGAGATCGCGAAACTCCTGATCCCATATCTGAAGGAGAACAATTTCAATGCAGTCGAGTTCATGCCGCTGAATGAGTATCCGGCTGATGAATCCTGGGGATATCAGGCGACCGGCTTCTTCTCGGCGACCGCACGCTACGGAACGCCGGACGGACTCAAGTATCTGGTTGACATGCTTCACCAGAACAACATATCGGTGATCCTCGATATCGTGACAGTGCATTTTGCGACGAACGACTATGCCCTGGCAGACTATGACGGAACACAGCTGTACGAATATCCGAATAATGCGATCAATATCTCCGAATGGGGAAGTGCCAACTTCAACCACTCCAGGGGAGACATCGCAAGCTTCCTGAACTCCGCAAGCGCTTTCTGGCTGGATAAATATCACTTCGACGGACTTCGATTTGATGCAGTCGGAAACCTGATCTACTGGATGGGGAACGAAGCGCGCGGGGTCAACACGAACACGGTCGAATTTCTGAAGAAGATGAACAGTGGCCTGAAAGCCATGTATCCGGATGCAATGCTGATCGCGGAGGACTCCTCTGCATATCCGGGCGTCACGACGCCGGTGCAGTACGGAGGACTCGGGTTTGACTATAAGTGGGACCTCGGATGGATGAATGATACCCTCAATTTCTTCCGCACCGATCCGCCATACAGGAGCCAGGAATACCACAAACTCACATTTTCCATGGCATACTTCAGGAATGAGCGCTATCTGCTGCCGCTGTCCCACGATGAAGTGGTTCACGGCAAGGCGAGCATCATCCAGAAGATGGCGGGAGACTATGACCAGAAGTTCCCGCAGGCGAGGGCACTGTACCTCTACATGTTCCTGCACCCGGGCAAGAAGCTGAATTTCATGGGCAATGAGTTTGCCCAGTTCCGCGAGTGGGATGAGAAGAAACAGCAGGATTTCATGCTGCTGAAGTATCCGTTGCATGACGCGTTCCATCACTATTTTGAGAATCTGGGGAAGCTGTACCTTGATTACCCGGCCCTCTGGCAGGAAGACTACGTCGAGGAAGGATTCCGCTGGCTTCAGGCGGACGATACCGAGCATGTGGTGTACGCGTTCGAGAGGAAGACAGCCGGTCAGACCGTTCTCGGAGTCTTCAACCTGTCAGACAGAACGCAGGAGTTCGTCTTCCAGACGGGCGCCAGTGGAAATGGAGATCCCGGGCCTGCTCCGGCATCCGGCGGCGTGGGCGCGCTCCAGCTCCTTATCGATTCCGATGACCAGAAGTATGGCGGAAGCACGAAAGAGACTGCAAGGACAAAGAAACTGACCCTGGATAAGAAAGAACCGGGCATGATCCGGATCAGCCTGCCGCCGTATACTGGCAGGGCATATCTCGAACTCAGCTGAGCATGTAAAAACAGGCATGCAAAAACAGGTATGCAAAAACCGGCATGCAAAAACAGGCATGCAAAAACAGGTATGCAAAAACCGGCATACGGGAACAGGCATGTGGGGACGGGTACCAGTGTGCAGGTATCTGTCCCAGTTTTCATCCCATAGGATGCAAAAAGGCCGCAGGTGGCGGGTTTTCTGTACGGCGACGAGCCACAAAGCGCCGCCCATGCGGCGACGCGAAGTCGCCTCCTACTCGAATTGTGCTATAATACCGGAGATACCTGTGATCGTTGAGAATTGAGAATTAGGAAAGGTAAGAAAAGGTAAGAAATTGAGGAGTTTCAGAAAAAATATATTCGTGATGGGGCTTGCCAGTCTTCTTCTTGTCGCGGAGCCGGCGGCTTCCTGTGTGTATGCGGATGATCTTTTCACGGACGATGCGGCGTCTGCGGATGAGAAGTCGCAGGTCGTCTCTGGAAGCGATGAGCTTGTCGGGGAGAGCGCTGGCGGCCTGTTCGAGGATCAGAATACGAATGTCCAGTCCAGGGACGGGATCCCGACAGATGATGGGG
The DNA here is from genome assembly GCA_002482005.1 of Lachnospiraceae bacterium UBA7729. Classification (GTDB taxonomy): domain Bacteria; phylum Bacillota; class Clostridia; order Lachnospirales; family Lachnospiraceae; genus Porcincola. The sequence continues at coordinate 91,880 of DLFD01000022.1, forward strand.
AAACCGGAAAGAGCGGAAAGTCTTCGAGAAAGATGATCGCAGGTTTCCGTCAGACGGGCCTGATCAAAAGCATCACCTTTGACGAAGGCAGCAAGCCGTCGCTCGATTCCCTCAGGGCACAGTTTCCGGGGACGGTCGACGTCTACTTTGTCGGTGAGAACAAGCCGGAGACCCTGAGCACGGTCTGGCAGTGTGTCGGGGAAGACTACAGCAGCTCCGGCGGGAGCTATTTTCTGTTCACGCCGACATTCGACGAGTCAGAATACCTGGTCAGGGGGATGAGTATCACCAACGATGCTCCCTACATTGAAGTCAGGAAGAAACCGGCCGTAGCGGTGGAGATGATCGAATCTGCGCCTCCCACTGTGAACGAAAAGAAGGTCTTCGAGTACTGCACGAAGGAAATGGGCCTCAGCAAGGCTGCCGCCTGCGGGATCCTTGCCAACATGTACTGCGAGTCCGGGTTCCGGACCAATGCCATCGGGGACGGCAATACCTCCGTGGGTGTCTGCCAGTGGCATAACGGCCGCTGGACGAACCTGAGAAGCTACACCAAAGACTGGCAGAAGCTGGAAGGTCAGCTGAGCTTCATGAACTATGAGCTTGAGCACGGCTACTCTGCGACGCTGAACTATCTGAAAGAAGTGACGGACGACGCACAGGGCGCCTACGATGCGGCGAACTTCTGGTGTCTCCACTACGAGATGCCCGACAGCGCGAGAACAAGGGGAATCACGAGAGGATACCTGGCGAAGAACATCTACTGGCCAAGATACGGGGAAGACGGCGGTAAGACTGACGAGGAAGGCTGCAATGACTCCTTTGCGGGTGAGTATGTCTTCGACGGCGAGGGCAGTCTGAATATCAGAAGCGGCCATTCCGAAGACAGTGAAGTCGTCGGGTCCATTCCGGCGGGAGGAAAAGTGGAAGTCACGAGATCGAACGGCGAGTGGGCGCACGTCATCTGGAAGGGTCAGACAGGACTCTGCAGGATGGAATACCTGACTGTTGTCGAGCTTACGGCAGCGGACAGGGAAATCGGAGCAGAGACGGAGCCGGAGGATAATGCTGCGGCAGAGGCCGGGGCAGAGACGGAGCCGGAGTCGGAGAATAAGACTGAGGCTGATTCGGAGGATAATGCTGCGGCAAGGGCCGGGAGAGAGCCGGAGACAGAAAGCTGAGCAGAGGCCGGGGCGTTCACATTTTCTCCAAATTTATGACATAATTCCATCAAAGATAACCGATATCATAGGTCTCGGAAAGCAAGGAAGGGAACAGAAAAAGGTTCCTGAATCAGATAGAGACCGGCAGATGGCCGGGAGGTTTTCAGAGACAAGGAGGTTTTCATTATGAAGAAGAGATTCGTTGCTATGCTTCTTGCAGCAGTTACAGTCGGAGCGGCCGCAGGCGGAGCTACTTATATTCACGCGAATGACAACAGTGCACAGCTTCAGATCGCAGGCGGTGAGTCCGAACAGGATTCTGAGACTCAGGCAGACGGGGAGACGGATGAGGCAGCAGATGCTGCAGACGATACGGCAGATGCCCAGAAAGCTACTGAGGTAGCCGCAGCTCTTCCGAGCGGCAACATTGCCAAAGCAGATGAGCCGGATGTGACGGAAGAGGCAGCTGAGAGCTCAGGAGTCGCGGAAGTCGCGGAAGACGTCATGCCGGCGCTGGTCTCTATCACTAACATGTCAGTCCAGAAGGTTCAGGACTGGTTCAGCGGCGAGACTTATGATATCCAGGGCGAGTCCGCAGGAACCGGTGTCATCATGGGCGAGAACGATGACGAGCTTCTGGTCGTGACCAATAACCACGTAGTAGAAGATTCCTCCGATCTGACCGTTTCCTTCATCGATGAAGAGTCAGTCAAGGCACAGGTCAAGGGTACGGATGCAGGCAACGACCTCGCGGTCGTTGCGGTGAACCTCTCCGATATCCCGGAAGATACCCTGAAAGCGATCAGGGTTGCGAATGTCGGCGATTCGGATGACGTCAAGGTAGGCGAGCAGGTCGTCGCGATCGGCAATGCACTTGGCTACGGTCAGTCGGTAACGACCGGTATCGTCAGCGCACTGAACAGAGACATCAGTGTGGCAGACGGCAGGAATGCAGTTGACTATGAAGGCCTGATCCAGACGGATGCAGCCATCAATCCGGGCAACTCCGGCGGAGCTCTTCTGGACATGAAGGGCCGTGTGATCGGCATCAACTCCGCGAAAGCAGGAGAGAACGGCGTCGAGGGCATGGGTTATGCGATCCCGACTTCCAAGGCACTCCCGATCATCGAGAAGCTGATGAACAAGACCACCAGATCGAAGGTAGAGACGAAGGATGCAGCCTACATCGGTATCACCGGTGAAGAGGTAACCGAGGACGCTCAGCAGATGTACGGCCTTCCGGCAGGCATCTACATCGTCCAGGTCGGCGACAGCACTCCGGCATCCGATGCAGGGCTTACCCGCGGCATGATCATCACCAAGTTCGATGACTCTTCCGTCTCCAGCATGGATGACCTTCAGGAACTGCTTCAGTACTACAAGGGCGGCGAGACTGTCACCGTCACTGTGGCAACCCAGGGCAAGGGCGGCGATTTCGGAGAGCAGGACATCGACCTCACCCTCGGACTGAGATCTGATTACGTAAAGGAAACCCAGTAACCTGAACAGGGGATTATGTAAAGGAAACCCAGTAACCTGAACAAGGGAACAGGTACCTTGTTCCGGAGAGAAGCCCGGCGGGCCGTCCCGATCTCTTTTCTGAGATACAGGAACCGGTCCGCCGGGCTTTGTTATCCCACAGGATGCAAAATACCGCCAGCGACGGGCTTTTTGTATACCTGAGTATGCAAATGAACTGCCCTTTGGCAGTTCATTTGTATCCCGGAAACCGCCAGGGAAGCGCGAGACTGCCGGGATCAGGTTCTTTCCTTTATCGGGGGCGGGGTCAGCGCTTCCTCAGCCTCCGGAAGAATTCGCTCAGCATGCTGCTGCATTCTTCTTCGAGGATGCCTTTCGTGATCTCGACCTGGTGATTGAACTGGTGCACCTGCAGCAGGTTCATGACCGACCCGGCGCACCCTGCCTTCGGGTTCATGGCGCCGATCACGCACCGATCGATCCTCGACTGTACGATAGCTCCGCTGCACATCTGGCAGGGCTCCAGCGTGATGTAGATGGTGCAGCCTTCCAGCCGCCAGTCTCCCAGTTTTCTGGATGCCTTCCGGATCGCGTTGAGCTCTGCGTGGGAGAGGGTATTGAGGTCGGTGTTCCGCCGGTTGTAGCCGCGCGCGATCACCTCTTTGTCCTTCACGATCACGCACCCGATCGGCACTTCATCGAGGGCCTGTGCCTTCTTCGCCTGCTTCAGGGCTTCTTTCATATAATGTTCGTCTGCAGCTTTCTGCTGTATCTCCTGCTCTGCGGCCTGCTGCTCGCGGAGCTTTCTCCTTGCGATCCTGGTTGCAATCTTTGCCACGATATCTCCTCAAATCGAATCTTATGAATTCAGTAAACTCAGAAGTCAGAGATGCACAACAAACCTATCATATCACAGCGGCGATTGACAATCCCCCCTCCCATCCGTTATTATAATAGATACCGTGCAACCGGGGAGATAGCGGTGCCCTGTACCTGCAATCCGCTACAGCAGGGGTGATGCCGAACCGAGGCCGTTTCTCTGCGGAGCAGCCCTTCATAAGTGGCGTTGACGTCTGGGTCCTTCGCAACAGAACCCTGTGAACCGTGTCAGGGCAGGAATGCAGCAGCACTAAGCAGATCCTTCTGTGTGCCGCAGGATCGCCTGGATCGAGTTAACTGTGAAGGTAGCGTTCGTGGGGAGCTGTCGAAGCGAGGCGCACGGTAATAATGAATATTGAAGAAGGCAGCCGGGCAGGCTGCCTTCTTCTGGTTTCTATACCATATATGCAACATACTGGGAGGCTTCGGGCATGATTGCCGGCGTTTTTTGTATCCGGCGGCGGGTCGAAGAGCCATCGACCTTGCCAGCATGGGGAGACTGCCATGGCTTGCTGGAAGATCTTCGGAAAAAGAATAACTTTGGAAAAGAAATAACAGTGCCCGGAACATGCGGTCCGGAGCCCAGCAAAAAGCCCGCCGGGCGACCGACGGGCTTTTTCAGCGGAGAGAGTGGGATTCGAACCCACGCGCCCAGAAAGGACGACCGCATTTCGAGTGCGGCTCGTTACGACCACTTCGATATCTCTCCATAGGAAACCGGATGTCCCTGAGCCTGATGTTTATGAGGACAGACCTTAAGGACAAAGGCTATTCTACCAACATCCTGAGGAGATTTCAAGGGAAATCCGCCGCTTTTCATCCGGCAGGGAAATCTGCCGCTTTCATCCGGGAAATCCGCCGCTTTTCTTCCGGCAGCTGCCGCCGGAGGGCGGAAGAAAATCCAGCTCTTCAGTCTTCGTCTTCCGTCCTGCGGATGTACATGGATTGTCTTTCCTGCGGCATGATCTGCCTGCCATTCTCATCGTAGAGCCTGTAGGCGTAGATCTTGACGATATGGCCATCCCGTTTTCCCCAGTTTTCCGACCACCTGGTCCCCGGAAATGCGGAATCCCCAATCACCAGGTCGTCGTCGAGGACTGCGTCGATGAAGACATAGTGGCCGTCCGAGTAGTACTCAAGCCCCTGGTAATTGGTGACGGTACCGACGCTGCATGCTACCAGAAAATATCCCTTCCTGTACATCAGCCTTTTCATGAGCTTCAGGAGGTCCTGCCGGCTTTCGCAATTGCTTACTGCCGCCAGGCCGTCATAATAGTTGGTATGGTTTCCTTTCTCGACGAACTCGGCCCGTCCTCCGGTCAGCTTTGAGATGGATCTGGGATCGAAGTAGCCGGTGCCTTCGCGGGAAAGGCCTTTCTCCGCACACTCGGCGGCGAACTCCCAGGCAGTATCTTTCAGAGGGTTTTTCAGTCCCATCCGGCAGAGCATGAAGAAGGTCGCATAGTAGCTGCAGCCCATAGTCGAGAGAGGGGAGTCTCCGTCGATGGAGAGCTTCCGGTTCTGCGGGAAACTGTCGCCTCTCTGGGTCCATGTCGAGAGGTCACCCCTGACCAGACCGTATTTCCTAATCTTCGCGCTATTGTATGCATACGCACTTAAAGGGTTTGTAAATGAAGACAGAAGGACTGCGAGAACGGCGACGAGCAGGCATGGAAACAGCCGGATATTCTTATTGCTTTTTGAATCTGTTCTTTCCATATTTGTATATATTCGTCTGTCTGTGTTTTCATGCAGAAATCATAACACATTCATGCGTTTTTTTCAGTTCAGGATTACAAAGCGGGGATCCTCGGTATCTGTGAT
>DLFD01000021.1:0-69644 GCA_002482005.1 Lachnospiraceae bacterium UBA7729
AATGGCTCAACTCAATATTACATTGAATCAGGAGGAAATTCTACAGCTTCTTTCAACAGATCACGATCAGGCTTTCCGTGAGCTGCTGAAGAGCAGTCTTAACAGCATATTGATGGCGGAATCTACTGCCCAGCTGAAGGCAGAGCCCTATGAACGTTCAGAGGAGCGAACCGACAGCCGAAACGGAACCCGCGAACGAGATCTCAAGACCCGGATCGGGAGGATCACCCTCACAGTTCCGAGACATCGGAACGTTCCTTTCAAGACGCTCGTATTTGAAAACTATTCCCGCAGCGAGGCGGCTCTGATTGCCAGCATGGCGGAAATGGTTGTAAACGGCGTAGCCACAAGGAAAGTCGGCAGGATCATGGAGACACTCTGTGGGACTTCCTATTCGAAATCTGCAGTCTCTGATGTCTGCAAGGATCTCGATAAGAAGGTCAGAGAGTTCCGTGAACGTCCTCTGACTGGCAATTACCCGTTTCTGACTGTGGATGCCACTTATTTCAAGGTACGTGTTAATCACAGGATTATCTCCAGGGCTTTCATGATCGCTTATGGAACGAACCAGGAAGGGCATCGCGAAATTCTTGGCTTCGGCGTCTATGACAATGAGTCCAAGCCTACCTGGAATGCCTTCCTCCAGAGCCTGAAAGACCGCGGGCTTAAAGGTCTCCTGATGATCACCTCCGATGCCCATGAAGGCATCCAGGACGCCATCAGCAAGGTGTTCCCGAACGTTCCCTGGCAGCGATGCCAGTTCCATTTCTCCAAGAACATCTCGGAAAAAGCGCCCAGGAAGTACCAGGCAGGCATCCGTGCAGATCTCCAGGAAATGTGGAACTGTGAGGATGTAGTCAAAGCCCGCAAAAAGCGAGATTCTATCATCGCCGATTACAAAGATGTAGCCGAATCAGCGATGAAATGTCTGGACGAAGGCTTCGAGAGCTCTATGACGGTCATGATACTGCCGAAAGGCATGCGCCGGTTCTTCCGGACTTCTAACCACATTGAGCGGCTCAATAAGGAGCTGAAGCGCCGGTCAGCGGTGATAGGAGTATTCCCAAACGAAGACTCCTTACTGCGTCTCATGGGCTCGGTTCTGCTGGAGAGGAACGATGTTGTGTCCACTCAGAAAGCAATTTTCAGTAATAAGGGCTATCAGGCCTTGCTTGCCTCAGATGCTGTTCCGAAGCTGATCAAACTTGCAGAGGAACAGAGACAGCTCAAAGCAGCATGAGTGGATAGCACTCTTTCAGGAACAGTCAAGGGAACCTCTTCGAGGTGCTTACGCACCCTTGACAGTCCCTTCAAGAGAGCTGGTGGTTAGCTAAGGGATGCAAGGCATCCCTTGGCACCGCAGGTACCTAAGAGCAATTTACACACAAATTTGGACTTGACTCACATATCATGATATGGGTAGTGTTCTTCGTATGCTCCCTTTCCGAATGAATGATCAAAATCCCATTTTGCATCTGATACATCAAATTCGCGACCACAATTTTCACAAACTGCCATAGTATTGCTCCTTTCCTGTTCAAAGTCAGTTCTGCATCTCTCAAGGATGCACTTATACAGCTCTATTCCTTTTACGACTTCTGTACTTTCCATCAAGCACTTCTGATGTGTTGTCAATCTTTCCTGTCTTGCCATCTACATAGCAGGTAATACCAAGTTCTTTTGCGAACTCTGGGTGACGCTGAACCATGTTCCGTACTCGAATTGTCTGCATTCTTTCTTCTACTGTCATATATGCACCTCCTTTTTCCTTCAACTTCAATCCTTATACTGTTCGTTTCTTGATGTAACCAATATATATGCTGCACCCTTGTAGTAACATGACAGAGAGTACGGAATTCGAGTCCTAACTTCCACAATAACTGAAAAAACAGACTGTTTTTTTGATCGGTATCATCATTTGAGATAAATATGCATATGGCCGGGTTAAACGGCCATCAGGGTCTGATTAGCCGGCCAGCCGGAGCCATACCGCGGCCAACATTGCCTGCAGCGTTATGCCGCGAAAGGTTCTTGACATGAGGGAGGTACATGATAGGCTGTTTGCCTCTGGCAAGTGCGTATTTTAGCTGCTTGCCGTCTTGCCAGAAGAATTCATGTACTCTCGGAGGCTCATGTCAAGATCACCGTGGAATAATGCTGCAGGCCTGGCCGTGCATTGTCTTACAGTGGCCGGGAAACATGTCCCTGCTGGACGGAATCGTTGTCAATCTTCAATATAAAAGTAAATGTCCACTATCCTTCTAGTCGAGCAGGAGTTTTATGGTTGAATAGCATAGCGACCTAGAGTATCACCGTCTCCAGGTCGCTACCTTCATCTCTATTTAGCTTCGGCTCTGATTAAACTCCAAAATCCCTGCGAAGACTCCTTATCAGTTTATCGGACCTAGCATCACGCCCATTGGGATTTCTGATTGATCCTGGAGGAAGTTCGTGCTTTCTTTCAAAAGCACCGATTGTACAGTCATCTCTGGTACGGCGTTGCTGATGATCATTAGGGTTCTTTTTCATATCGTTAATTCTCCTCGTATTGATAGCGAAGTTTTTATTGTATCCGTGTTAGTTGCCAAGTTTCTCCTTTGAATGAACTTACGCAATTGCTTCCTTCAGTACCTCAAGATTAATCATCTCTCCAATGCATATCCCCTTTTTATCTTCCTGCATACTTTTTTGAATCTTCCTTACTCGCTCCAGATATTCATCGTTGTCGCGTGTCTCCACATACAGTCTGGCAGTGTTCCGGGCATCCGTCAGTGCATCGTGCTTACGACCATCGAACGCTACTCCAGAATACAAGAGAGCTTTCTCCAACGATGTGGGTTCTTCGGCATGTGTCATATCGTCAAATATCTTTTGAAAATCCACCCAAGTCCGCATTACCGAGTTTAGCTGGCTGGATACCAAATGCTGCTTGAGTTTTATTTCCTGATTTACCTGACGCAAATCCGAATCACTCCAAGCATAGACTTCAATCAAGTTCCCGTCTGCTATACACCAGTTTGCAAACTCTTCGATTGCTGTTTCAAAATGACTCGCTCCGGCAAGCATGTTCTCGCTGATTCCGGTCAGATCCTTAATTCGCCAAGTGAGCTTTGCATATTGAGGCTTCACATATTGGCGAAAGCTTGAGATCTCTACATTTTTTTCATCGAGCATCACAGCTCCAATCTCGATGATCTCACTGCGGCAGATCGGTCTGATTTTTCTGTCATGAATGGGTTGCATCTCAAGGTCTACAAATATCCTTCTCATTCTCTTGTTCCTCCTTCCCGATATCTCTGTACCGTTCTCCCTTGATGTTGATAACTATATCGAAAACAGGCTTGTTCTTACATGACGGAGAGTGCGGAATTCGAAGTTCCATTTCCCCAAAATATGAAAAAAACGCCCTGATTTTCTCAGAGCGCTTCCACATTGAATTTCGATAGGGGTATAGCAATATCTTTACTTTGTATGTTTTCTTTTTTGGGCTGCACGATATGCCTCCATGTCAATTTTTCCATCCGCCAGCATCTTCTCAGACCAGAGACGCAGAGCTTCGACTGTCAGAGACATCTTCTCCAGATCTTCCTGAATATCGATGAAGTCTTCAACTTCATCATTTTCGATGATTCCATCTGCTGTTATATCAATCAGCCTCTCTTGTCTTTTTTTCGCAGAATTCAAGGAAGAAAGCATCTCCAGTACTATCTGAGTAAGGTCTCTCATCTTAATCTCGGGAACATATTGACGGCCAATCGCGCATTCATTTGCGCAATAATAATTACACAGCTGTGGAGCCTTGTATTTTTCCGCCATAATAACCACTTCATCCGGATTTGCAGTAAATTTTCCATTCTCAATACGTTCAATCCGTTCCGGCGGAATACACTCAAGTTCCTGGCTTGCACGCTCTCTGGACCAATTCTGTGCATGCCTCAGCTGATAATAAATGTTCTTGTTTTCTGTTGCTGAAGTTTTTGCCATACCCTTGTCTCCCTCCGAATTCGGAACATTATCGAATCAATCGAATACATTCTACCACACAAGAGTCGCTATTATTATCATTACACCACATCCGAATAGACAATTCCTAAGAGAGTTTTCATCAACAACGGAAGTTTATCTTTGTGACAAACTCAATAATCCTCCATCCACCCGACCACTCCAAATGTAATTGCTATTCCAATCATCACACAAAAGACTACGAATGAGCAGATTACTCCGCTTTCATAGTACTTCATCCAAATCCAATTCGCCGGGAATGCGACTACAACTCCCGCCAATCCGTAGATGACGCTGGCGATTATTTTCAAAATCAGATTGCCATCGCCTTCATCCATGTCCCACTTGTCGATACTGTTCCAGAGAACAACAGCTACCCCTCCGGCATAGATAACGGACATCAGAATGCAGAAGCCGATGGAGTCCGGATGGAATTTGTCCATGATTGCGAATCCTACCACACACAGGAAGAAGGATGTCGACAGGACATTGACCGATCTGCTGATGGAAGGAACATGCATCAGCAGGATGATGATGGTCTCCACGATCAGAAGAACGACCAGATAGTTGAGAAATGTATGTCCCGGTACCAGTCCCTTCGCTCCGGGGACGGTCTCGCAGACTGCAACGCTGGCCAATGCTCCTCCTGCGTACGGTGCCATATAAGCCCCTATGCCGATCACACTGATGATGATGCACGCAACGAAGAAAATGCCCACAAGAAAGAATGCTACGATTGCCGCTGCCATACTACTGATCCCCCTTCCAAAGACTTCTTTTGTATTGATAACGCCTCATGTATCGATGTATATTATTAGTATCTCTCCAACTACATATTAATCCTGAAGGGGGATACTGTAAATATACAATTTCAACAATCTGCATTGCCGGTTATTACCTGCGAATCTTTCAGGGGATAGCTGCAGGCATCGGACAACATGGAGAGAGAAACGGCCCAAAAGCAGGACATAATATAAGGAAAGAAAGGGGTAAATCAGATATGGCTGCAAGAAATGAAAAACAGAGTACGGGCAAAGAGATTGATAAGCAAACGATGCCGAACCTTGCGGATCGGTCAAGGGAGATCCGGACGCAGCTTGGTCTGTCGCAGAATGATGTAGCCAAAGCCTTGCATGTGACAAGAGGATTCATAAGCAACGTGGAGAATGGCCGCGTCAACATGTCCATGCGGCTGATGGTCTACTACGCTCAGCTGATGCATGTATCTCTTGATGAGATCGCCGGGCTGACCGACAAACAGTATCTCAGCACAGCCCTGGATAATGAAATCATGAAAGAAGTATCTCAGCTGACTCTGGAGGAGAAGAATGATCTGCTGAATTATTTAAGGACAAATCGAAAGGCACACAAGGTTATAGGCGAAACGACGGAGGAACCGGAATCCTGAGCAGATCGAATGTCGGACAAAATCCGAGTTGACTGGTAATACTCTCCATTGCCGGCTCCGGATTCCTGCTCTATGATGGATGCAGGTGTGATTTAAGCAATACCACTCCCAACTTCACACCCAATGGATTGACGTCCCAGCCATGGGGCGTCTTTCTTTTTGAAGTCTCTTATGGGCATGTCTTACAATCTTTCAACATATCTTCTGTGCATAGCTTACAAACTTTTTCGTCATGTTATTTCAATTGTGCTTCGTACTCAGTTACCCTGCACAGAATATCAGCAGTTTCATTGTGTAATACGCCGAATGAGTCATTTCTGTCTGAACTTTTGCCTCAGAAAAACTGATCTTGGGGGAGAAAGAAGCGGGAAAAGATACAGATTGGACCGTTTTATATCGTGCCTTTTCCTGTCCTGTAGAAGATTTTTCGGAAACAGGGATACAAAATAGGTACAATGGCGATTTTCAGGCCTTTTTCCGGCCTGTTTTATCCTTGATTTAAGTCAAAAAAAATGACCGCAAACCCTTGATTTTCCTTGGGTTTGCGGTTAAGCTGCTGACCAGAATCGAACTGGTGACCTCCACATTACCAATGTGACGCTCTACCGACTGAGCCACAGCAGCTGATTGACAGTTCATGTTCCGTTGCCGTCAACATTGCTTACTTTATCATAAGGGAATATCTGTGTCAAGAAGATTTTTCTGATTTATCGAAATATTTTGGAGCATACGGAAAGCCTGCTGCTGACCATCTTTCTGCATGGCTATGGTATGCAAAGAGGCAGCCACTGGCGGCCTTTCTGCATCCTATGGGGCGAAAAAAGTGCTCCGCATCCTTAAGAATGCGAAGCACCTGATCCATCACACCGAAAATTCTGAAACTTCGATTACTTCTCAGTTGCAGCCTCTGTGACGTTCTCCGCTGCTGCCTCAGCTGCCTTCTCGGTAGACTTTGCTTCCGTTGTCTTTTCTGCAGCCTTGGTCTCTGCCTCAGTCGTCTTTACGGCTGCCGCTTCGGTCCCTGCCTCGGTAGAGATGACTGCCGCTTCCGTCTCTGCTTCGGTGGAAATAGCTGCTTCCGTCGCCGGAGTGGTCGTTGTTGCTGCCGTTGTTTTCGTCTTGTCAGGCATCATGTTCAGGAGAACTGCAAGGATGAGGAAGATTGCAGCGAGCCACTTGGTAAGCTTTACCATATTGCCTTCCATCGACCTGGACTTATTCTTGCTCCAGTAAGTATCGCCGATTCCGCCGATGGTTCCGAGGCCTGCGTCCTTGCCTTCCTGCATCAGAATGATCGCAGTCAGCCCGATGCTGACGAGGATGAAAATGATTGCCACAAAGATCTTCATAGTTAAAAGTCTCCCTGTCTTTCCTTATTTCTTATTTCTTATTTCTTATTTCTTATCCCTTATATCGGATATACACCCAATTAGAGAACCATTATAACACAAAGCAGTCACTCTGCACAGTGGTTTTTTGTCATTTTTTAGTCTTTGATCTTCTCCAGATCCTCGTTATGGCCGATGATGTACATCATCACATTCCCGGGAAGCTTCATGTCCGGATCCGGCGTGACGATGATCCCGTCCTCGTTCTTGAGGCCTACCACGTTAAAGCTGCACTTCTTTCTCAGCTCCAGCTCCATAAGCGACCTGCCGATCCACTCTTTCGGGATCCTGACCTCCACCAGACTGTAATCCGGCGACAGTGTGATCCAGTCCATGAAATCACGATCATCCATGAACTTTCCGACCCGCGTTCCCATCTCCTGCTCCGGGTAGATGATCCGGTCGACTCCGAGTTTCTCCAGGATCCGTCCGTGGACTTCATTCTTCGCCCTTGCAAGTACATAAGGGATATGCATATCGATGCAGGTCATCGCCGTAACGATGGACGCTTCCATGTGGTCCACCATGGTGATGACCGCTCCGTCGATATTCCTGAGTCCCAGACCATCGATCGCATCCGGATCCAGCACATCCGCTGTCATCGCATAGCTGACGTCTTCCGATATGATCTGGATCTTTGCCGGATCGATATCTACCGCTATGACCTGACTTCCTCCTTTTTCCAGAGTCCGGGCAACGGCTGCACCGAAGCGGTCGACTCCGAAAACCACATATCTTTTTTTCATAGGTTTCAGCCTTTCTTCAGCCTCTGCCTTACGATCTCATAGCCAAGCACTCCTGCCGCGACGGATGCATTCAGGGAATCAATATCCCCGTTCATCGGAATACGGGCGATAAAGTCACACTTCTCTTTCACGAGCCTGCTGACGCCGGATCCTTCGTTGCCGATCACGACACCGATCGGCCCCGTCAGGTTCAGGTCATACATCAGCTCGCCGTCCATATCCGCGCACACGAACCACATGCCCTGCTTCTTCAGCTGCTTTATCGTCTGCGCCAGGTTTGCGACCCTTGCGACCGGCGTGTAGTTGATCGCGCCTGCGGATGCTTTCGCGACGGTTGCCGTCAGGCCGACCGCCCTGCGCTTCGGGATGATGACTCCATTCGCTCCCATGAGGTTCGCCGAACGGATGATCGCGCCAAGGTTATGCGGGTCCTCGATATCGTCCAGCAGGAAGAAGAAAGGCGGCTGTCCCTTCTTCTCCGCACCTGCAAGGAGGTCTTCCACTTCCGCATATGCATAAGCCGCTGCATGTGCGATCACTCCCTGATGCTTGCCCGTCTCGGACATCTCATCGAGCCGTTCCCTGGACACGAAGTTCACGATCGCGTCTGCTTTTTTCGCTTTGCTGACCAGAGCAAGGATCGGCCCGTCTTTCAGGCCATCCTGTACATAGAGCTTATCGATCGTCCGCCCTGCGCGGAAAGCTTCGCGGACCGCATTTCTGCCCTCTATGATCAGCTGTTCATTCTCTTCCATAATCTTCCTTTATATCTCCGGATATGCTTTCTTCACCAGCTCCAGGATCCGCCCGTAGCGTCTTTCAAGATAAAGCCAGCCAAGCAGGGTCTCGAAGCCGGTCGCTTCCAGATACTGAGTCCTTCCTGCATTCCTGGCCGTGTGGTGAGGATCCGAATTTCTTCCTCTCCTGTACACAGCGGCTTCTTCCTCGCTCAGGTCCGGCAGGATCCTTGCGGCCGCCGCCGCCTGGGAGCCGGCATTCACAATGGCTGTGGCATCTTTATGAAGTTTCTCGGTCTGTCGGTTTGCCTTCTTCACAAGGGCGGTCCGGACGATCAGATCAAAGACCGTATCCCCGATCCAGGCAAGGGTCAGAGGAGAATACTGGGTCCAGTCCTTCTCCGGCAGCCCATAGGCACTGTCGATGACCGTTGCGAAGTTCAGGCCTTCGTCCATTTGACCCCTTCTCTGGTATCCTTCAGTGTGATGCCCATAGCAGCAAGCTGGTCACGGATCTCGTCAGCCTTCCTGAAATCCTTCGCCTTTCTGGCTGCCTGTCTCTGCGCGATCAGGTCTTCGATATCAGAATCAAGGACTTCCTTCTTCTTCTCAACCTTGAGACCAAGGATGTCGCAGAGATCAAGAAGCTCTTTCTTCACGGCTGCGATAAACTCCTTCGAGCTCTCTGCGGAAACTTCCGCGTTCGCATAGCGGACAAGGTCGAAGACAACGGAAAGAGCGTCTGCTGTGTTCACATCATCATCCATGCCCTCATCAAATCTCTTTGTGAAGTCGGCCAGGGACCCGATCTTTGTCTTCTCCGCATCAGTCGCAGCTTCCGTCTTCGCAACGGATGCAAGGAAATTCAGGTTATCGACCGCATTGGTGATTCTCTCATAAGAAGACTTTGCCGACTCGATCAGCTCTTTTGAGAAATTCAGCGGTGATCTGTAATGAGCGCTCAGCATGAACAGACGGAGAACCATCAGGTCATACTTCTCGCTGATCTGGCGGACCGTGAAGAAGTTGCCGAGAGACTTACTCATCTTACGGTTGTCAATATTCAGAAATGCGTTGTGCAGCCAGTACTGTGCAAACGGTACTCCGTTCGCGCACTCAGACTGTGCGATCTCATTCTCATGATGAGGGAATACCAGGTCCTCGCCGCCTGCATGGATATCGATGGTGTCGCCCAGATATCTCTTCGCCATGACGGAGCACTCGATGTGCCAGCCCGGTCTGCCCTGTCCCCACGGGGACTCCCAGTATGGCTCGCCTTCCTTCTTCGGCTTCCAGAGGACGAAATCAAGCGGATCTTCCTTCTCATCCTCACCGGAAACCTTCAGGGAACGGGATCCAGAGCGAAGGTCGTCCAGGTTCTTGTGGGAAAGTTTGCCGTAGCCCTTGTCTTTTCTGGTAGAGAAGTAGACCGTTCCGTTCTTCTCGTAAGCGTAGCCTTTCCCGATCAAGGTTCTGATCATCTCGATCATGCCGCCGATCTCCTGGGTTGCCTGCGGGTGAGTGGTCGCCGGACGGACATTCATACCCTCCATATCCTTCTTGCACTCTTTGATGAAGCGCTCGGAGATCTCCTGAGCGGTGACGCCTTCCTCGTTCGCCCTCTTGATGATCTTGTCGTCGACATCGGTGAAGTTGGATACGTAGTTGACTTCATATCCCTTGTGCTCAAAGTAGCGGCGAAGCGTATCGAATACGATCATCGGGCGGGCATTCCCGATATGAATGAAGTCGTATACGGTCGGACCGCAGACATACATCGAAACCTTGCCCGGAGTGATCGGAACAAATTCTTCTCTCTTTTTTGTCTCTGTGTTATAAAGAAGCATATTGAATCTCCTGATCTTTGTGATGATATTCTATATGGTCCGCGTCTTTGCAGCGCTGCCCGCAAAGCGCGCTTTTCAGCTTATCTCAGTGTATCTGCATGACCTGTAATTGTCAAACATATCCTGCCGCAGGAGAGGCTTCCGGAATTGCTGCCTTCGGTTTCCCATGTAAAACCGCCGGTATCTTCCCTATGGCCTGGCTCAGACCACTTCACAGACATATGCCTTCGCAAAAGGCCGGTCGGACGGACCGGTCAGACGCCTCTTATAGGCTTCCCTGTCCATAACACGGCACATCATCGGGGGATATTCTTCCCTGGCCGACTGGGCAGCGGCGGCAGGTCTTCCTTCCTTCATCAGGATCCTAAGTTCTCCGCCGGATGCCTCCTGTTCTTTCGCAAGTCTTCTGTAATAGGGGATGCTCCGCTCGGTGAAAAGTTCATACTTCCCGGTCAGAGCTCTGTTGACCGTATCCGCAAGGTCCTGCAGTGTCTCATCGCTGCAGAGATCTGCCGGTATCAAGGATCCCTTTCCGCTCCCGGTCAGAGAGTCCATTACGTCTTCCTCCCACTGCCATCTCCAGGTCCTCTCAAAACCAAACGGCCTGTAGATTGCCTCATTGACCGGCATCAGGAATGCAAATGGGACATGCTTCGCCTCAAGGTCCCGGAAGATCATCTGAAGCAGACGTCTCATCAGTCCCTGGTGACGCATGCAGCTTCTGGTTGCCACCGCTACGATATACGGGACCTTTATCCGTTCCCCGTTCCAGTTCAGGAGATAGGGATTCAGGTGGACCATCGCCTGGATGTGAGATGCGTCAATGCCATCCCTCGCGACATAGATCGTGCTTTCCGGAGCCACCCGGTCGTAATAATAATCCGCAAAAGTTCCCTTGTCCTCGGAAAAGACCTCTTCATAGAGAAGTTTTGTAAGGAGATTCTCCTCTTTCGGGATCCTCAGAAATTCCATATCCGTCCTTCCCCGCGCTGCAGCAGGGCTGCAGGGACACAGCCGCCTTTCTGCATACCGCCTCGTTCTGTACAGCAGCTTATCTGCCGTCTGTCCCGACACTGTATCATGCGTTCGGCAGTCCCTGCCGTCTGTCCCGACACTGTATCATGCGTTCGGCAGTCCCTGCCGTCTGTCCCTACACTGTATCATGCGTTCGGCAGTCCCTGCCGTCTCGGGCAGGCTGCGCAGCCGGACACCGCTGTCATCCGGTCATCCGTGACCGCATCCTTCAGGCTGGAGAGCAGACAGACTGCCTGGGCGGCAATTCCTTCGCCGCTTCCGGTGAATCCGAGTCCCTCCTCGGTCGTGGCCTTGATGCTGACCTGGCCTGCATCGAGATGAAGCGCCCTGGCAACATTTTCCCTCATCTGAGGAAGGTACTGCATCAGCTTCGGTCTCTGGGCGATGATCGTCGAGTCGATGTTCTCGATCACGTAATTGTTCTCATCCAGGAGATCTCCGACCTTTTCAAGAAGGATCAGGCTGGAGATTCCCTCATACTGTGGGTCCTTGTCAGGAAAGTGCTGCCCGATATCGCCCAGCGCCGCCGCCCCAAGCAGGGCATCCGCGATCGCATGGAGAATCACGTCGGCGTCCGAGTGGCCGAGAAGCCCCTTCTCATAAGGGACCTCGACTCCTCCGAGGATCAGCTTCCGTCCCTCGACAAGCTTATGTACATCATAACCGGTTCCTACACGCATCCGCTGCCTCCTTGCGATTCTTCATTACTGTGCCTGCTGGCCCTGTCCCGGGACCAGATGCTTTACCGTGATTCCGTTCACCTGAACGTCATCAGAGATCGGGATCACCAGGCACTCCCGTCCGTCGATGATCTTCTGCTGGACCAGGTCCGTGCGGTCCGGGCTCACGGTAATCGTGACGTCCGGCGTATGTACCTCAAACTTGCGGCTGCCGATCACATTCGCCAGCATCAGCTTTCCATCCTCACCCGCATTCTCTTCATAAGTGGTGTCGAACGCCGCCATATCTTCCGCCGTTGCGCCGCTCTCCTCGAGCAGGCTGCGGACGGTCATCTTGTCCAGGGAGACCGGGTCCGGGCTGTCGGCATCCCTGGCCTGCTGCTGGATCTTCTGCAGGCTGTCATGAAGATTCTTCACTGTATCGAAACTGCAGTCCCTGCCGAGCGTCTCCTCCACAACTGTCTGAAAGGCTTCCTTCTGAAGCCCGGCCGAGAGCGGGATCTGGCATCCGAGCAGTTTGTCGGTCAGATCAAAATGGAGATCTTCGGAGTCTTTTGAATAGTAGAGGATGTGATGGACGTCCATGTTTCTGTCGTCAAATGCCGGGAAGAGGAAGCCCAGCTCCGGCATCGCGACCACCCAGTCGCGCTCTCTGTTATGGAAGGACTGCTCCGCCGGATCATAGGACAGGGCAGGCTTTGACAGATCAACCGGGCAGATCGCACACTGGAAATAACTGTAGACGCTGCTTGAAGCATCCAGCATCTCGATATCATCGCTTGTCTTTCCCGGAACGTCATAATTGTTGAAAAGAAGGAGGATCAGATAATTCTCCCCAGTCGTATAGCAGTCGATCACCTTGTCGTAGAACTCATCGAGCAGGTCGCTGTCGAGAAGCTCGCTCTTCATCAGGCGGTACAGGAATTCCTGAGTCCCGCCTTCTTCCTCGGTCTCCATCGGAAATTCCATGTTGATCAGATTCTTTCCGAGAGAGCCTGAAAGAGTCTTGCGGAAGATCTCAAAATACTTGAAGGTCTCTTCCTCTTCCAGCCTCTGGAACATCTGCGAGAAGGTCGTGATTTTCTCTTTTTCAGCGCTTACATAACAGCCTGCGATCCTGGTGAAAGAATTCTTCTGTGTCGTCAGCTGCTTCTTGATCTCAGATACTTCTTTCTTGTTCATGTCTGTATACCCCCCTTGAAAACCAGAGTATTTTACCAAAGATTCGGATAGCGGGCAAGAAACACAATCTGCAGCGCCACAATCTCCAGAACACGGCTGCCGGACGCAAAGAAGGGCCGGACGGCGCAGCATGGTGCCGTCCGGCCCTTCTTCTCTGCCGAACTTATATGCTTCAGAATGCTACCTGATAGCAGTCTTTATCGGAAGCTTCCGCGAACGGTCCCGGAAGCGGCGTCGCTCCCCTGTGAGCTCCGAAATAATCCTCGTTGAAGGTGATCGGCGATCCATCCGGGTTCTCAAAGCGTTCTTCCGGCTGGAAAGCCTTTCCGAGCGTATCCGAGTCGACGATGGTGTCTGTAAAGCCGGCCTTCCTGACGAAATCATAGACATTGGTCTTCAGGACGATCCTGCCGTCCTTCTCTTCCACGTCCGCATAGGCATCTTCCGCGTCAAGGACAAGTCCATCCT
Organism: Lachnospiraceae bacterium UBA7729; assembly: GCA_002482005.1. GTDB lineage: Bacteria > Bacillota > Clostridia > Lachnospirales > Lachnospiraceae > Porcincola. Next base: position 13,494 of record DLFD01000021.1, read on the forward strand.
CCTCGTGCTTCCAGGCCTTTGCGCCTTTCAGATAGAGGTTCCCCTTCGACCATACCGGGAGGTGCTGCCAGTGGTAAGGCTCAAGCTTCTTCATATCCGGGATATCCGAATCCATGTCGAAGTGGCTGATCCACTCCTCATAGGTCGGATACTCATCAAATACTGCGGTACCGACCTTGCGGTTATCATAATCCGCCTTATCCGGCTCGCTGTCGCTGGCGTTCAGGTAATCCTCGGAAGGCCATTTCTGAAGGAAGATATTGTTGTAGAAGCGGTCGTCGCCGTGAAGGATCGTCATGAATCCCATGACTTCCGTGCGGTGAGGCATATGATACGGAGTAAAGCGCTGTCTCAGTACTCCGTCCACGATGCTGTCTGTCCCCGCCCCGACGACTGTGAGGGCGCCGCAGATCAGGTTATGGACCATCGCAACACCCTCGGTTGCAATTCTGAGCGACACATCGGAAAGGAGGATGTTGTTGTCGATCAGGGTCGGGCCGTGGCCGACTTCCACGAAGAGATCCTGGCTGCACATGCCGCCCGGCAGACGCTTTGCCCCTTCCGGAGCCTGGTTTCTGTAAAGCAGGTTCTGGCTGATCCTGGTGCCCTGTGCTTCCCAGTCGGTCCAGATTCCCATCGTGCAGTCATGGATGCAGTTGCGGCGCATGATGACATCGATCGCCGCATGCATCTTGATGCCTGCGATCTCGGCTCCGCCAAGCTCCATCATGTTGTTGATGTGATGGATATGGTTGTCCTCGATGATGCTGAATACACCGCCCATACGGCCGATGATGCCGCCCTGCTCGCAGTCATGGATGTTGTTCCTGCGGATGATATGGCTTCCGACCTTCTCTTTCAGCCAGCCGTAGTACTGGCCTCTGCAGACGGCGTCCCTCTCCATCTGGGTCGGGCTCTTCACATGCTTTGTCGTGAAGTAATGGTCGTTGTCCGGGTCATAGTACTTGCCAAGGCCGATGCCGGAGCACTTGCTGTTACTGATCTCGCAGTCCTCGATGATCCAGCCCTTTGACCAGTGCGGTCCGATCATGCAGTCCTGATAAGCTGCCGGCGGCGCCCAGGTAGTAGCTGCCTTGGTCACGACGAAGCCCTGCACGGTAATGTAGCCAATTCCCTCCTCCTGCGGCATGAAGCACTCGCGGCGGACATTGATCTCGATGTTCTCCTGATTCGGGTCCTTATCCTGGAAGTTCGCGTAGAGGACGGTCTCGTCCGTCTTCTCATCCTGCTCTGCGTACCACTGGTAGATGGATTCTTCCGGTCTCCATGAGTACCGGCTCTTCTCTGCCCTGATGCAGTCTTCCAGCGTATGGGCCTCGTAGAGCATGCGGTCGTTCAGATAGACCGCTCCGGTGTGTCTCGACTTGCCTGCAAAGTACCAGTCGCCGTAGACATAGGTGGTGTAAGGATTGTAGGAGCCGAAGACACCGTTCTTCACGCGGGCTGTCCAGACGGTTCCTTCATACTTCTTCCATCCCTCGACCTTCTCGGCGCCGGTGATCACTGCTCCGAGCGGCTTCTCGGACTTATAAGTGATCCTTGCATCAGGCTTTCCTGCATAGCGCGGATTGACGTACTCGCGGTAGATTCCGGGAGCAACCAGCACCTCATCGCCCGGCTGGGCGATCAGGGCCGCATCCTGGATATGGCGGAAAGGGCGCTCTTTGGAACCGTTTCCCTGCATGGGCGAAGAAACATTTACATAATAGATCATAGGATTTCTCCTTAATATATGAGACTGGGGCAGAAGTTTTTTCTGCCCCGGTGTATGGTACAGTGTGAAAGATCAGCCCTTGACGGCTCCCGCCATCATACCCTTGACCAGCTTATCCTGCAGGATCGCGAACATGATGATCATCGGAAGAACAGAGAGAGTCAGGCATGCCATGATCATAGCGGTATTGGAAGAATACTGTCCCTGATAGTTCCACAGAGCCAGCGGAAGGGTTCTGTTCCCATCCGACTGAGTCAGGGTGAAAGCAAAGATGAACTCGTTCCAGATATTTACACCGTTGTAGATCGCCAGAGTCGAAAGCCCCGGAGTGGAAAGAGGCAGGATGACTTCGAAGAATCTGCGGTATCTGCCGCAGCCGTCGATATCTGCTGCTTCCTCAAGTTCCCTCGGGATTCCTTCCATGAATCCGGTCAGGATGAACACGGAGATCGGCAGGGCGAATGCCACCGCAACCGGGATCAGGACCCAGATGGTATCATACAGATGCGTCTTGATAGCCAGCTGGAAGACCGGGATCATGGTAACATGGATCGGGATGGACATACTTGCCACAACCAGCATGTAGATGAAGTTTCTTCCCTTGAACTTGAATCTCGAAAGCGGATAAGCCGCGAAAGCTGAGAACAGAAGCAGGAAGAGAAGGGACAGAAGCAGAACGATGACGGAGTTCCGGAAATAAACCCAGAACTTCACATCGGTGATAATCGTCTTATAGTTTTCAAGGTAAAAGCCCTTCGGAAACGCCAGTGCGCCTCCCATGATGACCTCCAGCTTTTCCTTGAATCCCGTCAGCACCATGAACATGAATGGTACAAATGCGACCAGCAGCCAGAACGTTGCAACGATGACGGCGATGATCCAGCCAATCTTCACTTTCTTTTTATTGTGTACCATCAGTCGTCACCTCCTCTGTTCAGTACTTTCATGATCAGTGCGGCGATCGCTGTGATCAGGATGAACATACCGGCAGCAATTGCAGAGCCATAGCCCATATTATAGGTTACAAACGAATTCTTATACATGTAGGTTGCCATCAGTTCCGTGGAAGTACCCGGTCCTCCGTTTGTCATAACGTAGACCAGATCAAAGTATTTCAGAGAACCGACAACAGACATTATGATCGCACTCTTGATGGTAGGGACCAGCATCGGAAGCGCAATGCTGCGGATATACTGGCTTCTGGTAGCCCCGTCGATCGCAGCAGCCTCATACAGATCTTCCGAGATGGAGGAATAGCCTGCCATATAATAGACCATATAGAACGGGATGAACTGCCAGCAGATGACCAGGATGACGGCGTACAGGGCTGTCTTCTGGTTGCCCAGAAGATCGACCGCTCCGCCTCCGAACAGCTTGGAGAGTCCCGTGAAGATACCATCCTTGGTTGCCAGGAAATAGCGGAACAGATATCCTACTGCAACCGAACTCATCAGGAGCGGAAGGAACCAGACGATCTTGTAAAGATTGAACTTTCTTCCCCCTGTATCCAGGAAGGTTGCAAGCAGAATGCCGATCGGCATCTGGATGACCAGGGAAAGGACCATAATCTTCACATTGTTCAGGAAAGCCTGCCAGAACTTCGGATCATGGACCAGCTTGTTCCAGTTGCTCCATCCGTTGAAAACCTTGTCAGCGGAGATTCCATTCCACTGGGTAAAACTATTGATAAAAGTCTGTACGATCGGATAGAAAAGGAATATGGCCATCAGCAGAAGGACCGGCAGAAGGAATACGACTGCGCATATAGCTGTATCCCGCGATCTTCTGTCCGCCATAGATTTGTTTTTCATGACGCGTTCCTCCCTAGAGCAGAACAGGAAACCGCGAGGGTTTCCTGTCTGCTGCTGCTATATAAGGGCCAGCGTTATGCTGACACCGGATTACTTATTCTGTGCCAGGTATTCATCCATCGCATCCTGCTGCATCTGTGCGACATTCTCCGGAGTCTCGGACTTATCGAACAGCAGCTGGCTGGAGGACTTATGAACATCAGCAACGGAACTCGGAAGGTACTGGTCCCACCAAAGCTGTACAGCAGATGCATCGTTCAGGATCTTCAGGATATCCTGCCATGCAGGTTCTTCAGAGCTGGCAGCCTTCAGCGGCGGAAGCTTTCCGGCATCGATAGCCATCTGCAGCCATTCCGGAGTGGAATAATAGGTAGCCATCTTGAATGCTGCCTTAAGAGCGTCGCCCGTGCAGTTGAAGGAGATGAAGTTGTCTCCAAGAGTACCGACAACGACAGACTGATCAGCTTCAGAGCCTTCCAGCTTCGGGAATGCGAAGCAGCCAAGGTTCTTATAGAAGTCCGGGTTCTCCTGCTTGATGGAGCCAACCTGCCATGAGCCGTGAAGCATCATGCCGGCCTCTCCGGTATAAAGAAGCGCACGGTCATCACCGTTATCAGGTGACAGAGAGTTGACGCCGTCCGGGAAGTATCCCTTGTCGACCCATTCCTCGATCTTGTCGCCAGCGTACTTCGTAGCATCGTTGACGAAGGATCCGGTTCCGTCATAAGCCTTGGATACGATATCCGGTCCGCCATAACGTGCAACCAGATACATGTAATACATGGATCCTGTCCATGCCGGCTGGTTTGCAAGTGCGAACGGAGTGATTCCGTCAGCCTTCATCTTATCGCAGAGGGCCTCAAGGTCATCGATGGTCTCCGGAACCTCATAGCCCTTGTCTGCCCACAGCTGCTTGTCGTAGAAGAATACTGCGACAGAGTTGTTCAGGACCGGTACTGCATAGATCTTGCCATCATAGGTTGCCTGTGCCAGAGAAGCTTCCGTATAAAGCTGGTCGAGACCTGCTTCCTTTACAAGATCCGTGATGTCCTGCGCATATCCGGACTTGATGTACTCGATCATCGGTCCGCCTGACCAATGAGTGTACATATCCGGGCACTCTCCGGAAGACATCGCAACTGCAAGCTTCTGCTTGTACTGATCGTTGACAGTACCGACTGTGTTGATCTCAAAGCCGTACTCTTCAGCATCATTGGCATTGAACTGGTCCGGTGCATAACTCCAGAGAGACTTATCCGGCTCATCTGTTCCCTGCTCCCAGAAGTCCAGTGTCTCACCAGCCTGGGCTGCCACAGCCATAGAACCTGCAAGCAGTGCAGCAAGCGTTAATGAAATCACTTTTTTGTTCATACTACTCATCCTCCTTGTATATGAATTAGTTGCCGATTCTGAGGGGCTTCCCTCTTTACCTGTAATATTAGTGCAGTTCTCACGGAATCTATATCATATATCTATTGTATTTATCAAATAACTTTGTTATTCTAACAGGGAAATTAGATAATATTGACGGGAAATGCGATGCCGTAAAGTATATTATTGACGTATCCCACAATTCCTTTCGCATCCATTCTGACAAGGAGGCAGACTTTGAAACAGTATCGATCCAGCACGGTCCCGGATTATCTCCTCCGCTATGCTGCCCGCAGCATGCATACGACCGCACGCCGTCTCATACCGGACCAGCCGGATATGGATCGTATTCTTCAGTCTTCTTCGGATTTCTCCGATGATTCATGGTTTTCCGGGATGCGTTCCTGCATCGCTGAACGTATGAGGGGGAAAAAGAGATGCCATGTCTTTTCTCTTGAAAAGAAGATCTTCTATACCTGCATACCTGATGAAGAAGGTCTGGCTGTCCTCGGTCCAGTCCGCTTCCCCGCTCCTGTTGTATCCCGGGATAACTGCAGCCTGTACGCCATCGGCATGGCAGCGGCAGAAACGCATTATGAAGAATGGCTTCAGTCCCTCCCGGTCATTGGGACCGATACTTTCATCGAATGCAGCCTGCTTCTGATCCACAGCCTGCACCCGGATAAAAACGAAGACTGTGCTGACCGCGAAGCTTTTATTGAAGGAAATTTCCTGTCCGGTTCGATCCATGAGGATATTCAGACCCGTCTTTCCCGCATGATCTTCGAAAACCGGGAGAATAACTTTATCCACAATACCTACAACCATGAGCTCAGAGAATGTGTCGCAGTAGAACAAGGCAATGTAGAGGAACTGAACCGTACTCTTGAGGAAAATTTTGCCGGACGGTATGGCAGCCTCAGCGATGACCCGCTCCGCCAGGAGATCGACATGGGGATCATCATCGTAACCCTGTCCTCACGCGCTGCCATCCGCGGAGGGCTCAGCTATGAAACGGCATTCACGATGAGTGACAATTTCATACATCTTCTGGAAGAGACCAAAGATGTCATCATGGCTCAGCATATTGCCCGTCAGGCAGAGCTGCAGTACTGCACTCTGGTCCATGAACAGAATACTCTCAACCGGACAGAGGATAAGGCGCCGGAAAACAAACACATCAGTCATTGCAAGGATTACATCTATACACACCTGCACAGTAAACTCACGGTCCAGAAGATAGCCGCCGAGCTGGGACTCGAGCCCAATTATCTCTCTGCACTGTTCCGACGCTACGAGAAGGTCCCTCTGAAGCAATATATCATCCTGGCAAAGATCCAGCTGGTAAAAAATCTGCTCACTTATTCCAGCTACAGCTGCAGTGAGATCGCCACGTATCTGTGCTTCACCTCGCAGAGCCATATGGGAGAACAGTTCCGTAAGGTGACCGGAATGACGCCCAGACAGTATCGTGAAAAGTATCATAGAGATGATTTCCTGCAGACCAGCAGCTGAGCAGTAAATATTCTGATCTGCAGATACATTATTCTGAAAGGACCGCTTCCATGTTCGAAAAATATCTGAATCCTGACAGCAGAATCTATCGATTCCTTTCCCGGATCTGGGACCTGATCATCGTCAACCTCCTGACGCTTCTGACCTGCCTTCCCATCTTCACGATCGGGGCTTCCCTCTGTGCGATGCACTATGTTCTGATCCGGATGCACCGTAACGAAGAAGGAAAGATCTCGCGTAATTTTTTTGATGCGTTCCGCAGCAATTTCAGGAAGGGAACTTTATACTGGTTCCTGTTCGGGCTGTCCTACCTGTTTCTATGGGGTGATTACCGCCTGGCAGTCTCTTATCCGGACATCTTCCCTTCGGTACTTCGGTTCGTGGTCCCTGCAATTGCGATCTTTCTGTTCATGATCATGGAGTACGTGTTTCCTCTGCAGGCGAGGTTCGAAAATACCGCTTCCGAAACACTCCGGAATGCATTCATCCTGTCTTTCTCGAAGATCCTGCGCACGGTCCCGATGACAGTCATCTGGATCGTGCCCGGGGTCCTGCTTCGATACAGCCTGATCTCTTTCCCCCTTCTCCTGCTCCTCGGCATCTCTCTTCCTGCCTATGTCGGCACGATGCTCTACGACAGCACTTTCCGGCAGCTTGAAGAAAATCAGGAGCCGTCCAGGGATACAGAAGGCAGAAAAGCGGATGACTCCTGACCGGTCCTTTTACCCGGCCGCTCCCGGGATATGGAAATCCACCGGTTTCAGAGGCGGGATGACTGTCCCTTCCTCACCCCAGAATGCTCTCAGGTTGCCGAACGGGTCCTTGCCCGCAGCGCCTTTGTCATCCTTATCAGTCTTTTTCTTTGAGGAGCCTTTCTTGCCTGATGCAGAGGCTTTTCCTGCCATCTCCTCTTTCGACGGCTCAAGTCCGAGTTTGTCGAGGACATCTCTGACCTTCTTCACCGGGAAGATCTCCAGAGACTTTTTCACTTCGTCCGCGACTTCATCAAGATCCTCTACATTCTCATAAGGAACGAAGACACGTCTTATGCCGGCTCTCTGCGCTGCCATCAGCTTCTCCGGAAGGCCTCCGATCGGCATCACGCCCCCTCTGAGAGAAACCTCACCGGTCATCGCCCACTCCGGGCTGACCTCACGGCCGGTCACCAGGGATGCCAGCGCCGTTGTAAGTGTGATCCCGGCAGACGGGCCGTCCTTCGGGATAGCTCCTTCCGGTACATGAATATGAAGATCGTTCTTCTCGAACAGCTCCGCCTTGTCCGGATACATTGCCTTGACCAGGGAGATGGCGATCTGAACGGATTCCTTCATGACATCGCCCAGCTGGCCGGTAACGATGACCTTGCCGTGCCCCTTGGTGAACAGGGTCTCGATAAAGAGGATCTCCCCTCCTGCTGCCGTCCATGCAAGGCCGGTCACAATGCCAGGCTTCTTCTCCTCCAGGATCGAATCATGGTGGATCGGATGCTGGTCCAGATACTGTCTCAGATCCTTCGCATCGACCACAACCAGAGCCGGAGTCTGATCTGCTTTCCCGGCCGCGGCATCCTTTGCGGGAACTTTCTCCGCAGTCTCAGAAGCCTTGCCGGCCGCCTTGTCCTGAGACAGGCTCAGTGCGGTGGAACTGCCCTTACCGGAGTCCTTCAGGCCACTCTCCACGACTTTCACCGCTGCATATCTGCAGAGAGTATCCAGCTGTTTCTTCAGGCCTCTGACACCGGATTCCATAGTGTATCCGGAGATGATCTCCCGGATCGCATCATCGGTGACTTCCAGACGGTCAGACGTGATCCCGGTCGCCTTCATGGCTCTCGGAAGAAGATGTCTTCTGGCGATCTGGAACTTCTGAGCTGCCGTGTATCCCGGGAACTGGATGACTTCCATGCGGTTCAGCAGCGGTTCCGGAATGGTGTCGGTGGTGTTCGCCGTGCAGACGAACAGTACATCCGACAGGTCGTAAGGAGCGTTCATGTAATGGTCCGTGAAGCTGAAGTTCTGTTCCGGATCCAGCACTTCCAGAAGTGCGGAAGCCGGATCGCCGTTGTAATCACGGCTCAGCTTATCGACTTCATCGAGTACGATGACCGGATTGGAGGTCCCCGCCGTCTTCAAGGCATTCATGATGCGGCCAGGCATCGCTCCGATATAAGTTCTGCGGTGTCCTCTGATATCTGCTTCGTCCCGCACACCTCCGAGAGAGATCCTGACATACTTTCTTCCGAGAGCTTTCGCAATGCTCTGCCCGATGGAAGTCTTGCCGGTACCCGGAGCTCCCACGAACAGAAGGATCGATCCGGACTGCTTCTTATTCAGACTCATCACGGCAAGCTGCTGAATGACCCTGTTCTTGACCTTCTTCAGGCCGTAATGCTCGCTGTCAAGGATGTCCTGTGCTTTCTTCAGGTCGATCTTCTTCGGTCTTGCTTTCTTCCAGTCAAGGGAAGTAACGAAATCAAGATAGTCGTAGAGCATCCCGTACTCATGGCCATCCTTGCCTTCCTGCTTCATCCTCTGCAGGACCTTGTCCGCTTCCCTGCGGGCGATCTCATTCATCCCGGATTTCTCGATCTTCTGCTGGAAACGGGTGACATCTGAAACATTTTCCGGATGCATCTCGTCAAGCTGTTTCTGCAGGAAATCGATCTGCTTTCTCAGCGCATCCTCGCGGTAAAGCTTCTCATTCGTCTTCTTGGCGGCGTCTTCCGCTTCCGATGTGACGTCAGTCTCTGCGATGAAGCCGTAGATTGCCTTCTCGATCAGGTCCAGACGCTCGGACTCCCTGTCCGGCTCCAGAAAGTGGAATCGCTGCTCCGGCGTGAGGTTGAGGTAGCTGGACAGAGCTGTCGCCGCCTCCTCAAGCGTCTTCCAGTGGTTGACATACTGTCTTGCCATCAGCCCCCACGGAAACTTCTTCAAGAACTCAAAGAGTCTGCTCTTCATCAGGCTGAGGCGCTTATTCTGCTCCTCTGACGGGACATCCTCCTCGTCCGGGCGAAGGACCGACGGAGCATACAGGTCATCTCCGCCGATCTGTACCTCTCCGAGGTCCATGCGGCTGAGCGTCTCAACCGTGACATCTCCGTCGGAATCCACTGATTCCACCCTTCCCGTAAGGCCGATCGGGAAGAAATCGTCTTTGGTCAGGTTCTCCTTCTTCCTGGCTTCCTTCTGGAAGATGAAAAGGATCTCGTCCCCCTCATGGATCTCGGAAGGCGATGCGTCATCGAAGAAATCCTTCTTGAACGTCAGCGATATATGCGGGAGTATGATCATATTGTAAACAGGTACTGTAATCATCTGCTTTGTCCCCCTTATCTTGAGCACGGGCTGCTTTCCGCAGCCTTGCATGCAGGAAATGTTTTTCCCCTGAGATTCTGTCTTCTTTGCCGGCGCTCTCCGTCCCTCCGGTTTCCTGAGGGCGGATGATGCGTCAGAGCTAACATAACACGATATGTTAGCAGTGTCAATAGTCGAGTGCTAACAATTAGGTATTCTATTTAATTTTATGCAATCTGTTTCTTTGACACAATCTCCGGATATGGCAGCTGGTTTCCCTGGAGCTCTCCTGCAAGCATGGTCGATGTTCGCTGTCGCCGCATGGGCGGCGCTTTGTGGCTCTTCGCCGTACAGAAAAAGGCAGCCCCAAAAGACTGCCTTGTTTCCTTCCCGCACCTCCTGCAGGGATCTGTTCTATCCGCTTTCCGCTGTCTTTCTGATCCGCCGGTATTCCGCCAGGTCCTGCCGGGACTTTTATACTCCGCTGTCCCCGTAATTGGAAAGCACACGTGCGGATGGATCGTTGACGTCGCAGCCTTTCCAGCTTTTGTTCGGCATCCAGAAGTCTTTGATCATCTCTGCCTGTCCCGGGTAATACTGCTCGAAGATCTCGCGATAGAGCAGGCTCTCCTTGGTGAACGGCCTGCAGTAGCTGTACTTTGAGGAAAGGCGTTCAAACTCCTCATCCGTGTACTTCTTCTCCGCATATGCCTTGAGGTCATCGACCATGGAATGGCCGACTGCATCGGAGAATGCCGCTTTCTGCCTCCAGAGAATATTCTCCGGAAGTATATGGTCCTTCTCGAAGGCGTGCCTCAGCAGATATTTGCCCATGTTGTAGGTGTTCATCTTCATCCTTGGGTTGATGCTCATGACATAGTGCACGAATTCCAGATCGCCGAACGGAACTCTCGCTTCGATACTGTTGTCTGCGATGCAGCGGTCCGCTCTCAGGACATCGTACATATAGAGTTCATCGATCCTCTTCTTGGCCTCCGCCTGGAAAGCCTCGGCTGTAGGAGCGAAGTCGGTGTACTTGTAGCCGAACAGTTCATCTGAGATCTCTCCCGTCATCAGGACGCGGACGTCCGTCTGCTCGTGGATGGCTTTGCAGCAGAGATACATACCCATACTGGCACGGATCGTCGTGATGTCCCAGGTCCCCAGGATCCGGATGACCTCCGGCAGATGGTCGATGACATCCTGCGCAGTCATGTAGACCTCCGTGTGGTCCGCTTTGATGTAGTCTGCAACCTGTCTCGCGTACTTTAGGTCGATGGCATCCTTATCCATGCCGATGGCAAATGTGCGTACCTTCTTTCCCAGGATCTTCGAGGAGATCGCACAGACCAGGGAGGAATCGAGACCGCCCGAAAGCAAAAAGCCCAGCGGGGCATCCGCATCCAGTCTCTTGTCGATTCCCTTGATCAGTTTCTCGCGGATCGTGCGGCATGCTGTCTCGAGGTCGTCATGGTTGTAATCTTCGATGGTCGTAAGATCCATATAGCGTGTGAAGATTCCCTCGCCTTCCCTGGCTCCTGCCTTGCCGATGTAGTAGTACCCGGGCGGAAATGGGATGACCCGGTCGCATAGTCCCATGAGGTTGCATGCCTCGGACGCGAACATGATGGATCCCGACTTCTTTGAAAAGCCGTAGAACAGCGGCCGGATCCCGATCGGGTCCCTTGCTGCGATGTAGCGGTCTCTTCTTGCATCGTAGATGACCAGAGCATACTCGGCATCCAGCTTGCGGAACATCCTGGTCCCGTACTGCTCATACATCGGCAGAAGGACTTCGCAGTCAGAGACCGAACTGAATCGGTAGCCGAGATTCTTCAGCTGCCCCATAAGGATGCGGAAACCATAGATCTCACCATTGCAGATGACCATATTGTCATCTCTTGTGAAAGGCTGCATCCCTCTGTCGGACATATCCATGATGGCAAGCCTGTGGTAGCAGAGATAGCCGGAGGGTGTCTCTACAATGGAACTTTTATCCGGTCCGCGCGGGATCGTACGGTCAAACGCTTCTTTGAAATCATCGACGGAAAGCGCTTTATCTGTCAGGCACATGATCGAACACATAATCTTCCTCCCCTGAATACGAAAAAGGCGCTGACAGATGAACGAACATCTGTCAGCGCCTTCGCTGTTATGGAAACAATACCACTATCATGCTTCCATGTCAAAACATTTCTTTCGATATATCAAACCTTTCCGAAATCTTTAAGACTCATCCGGCCGTTTCTGGAAATCGAAACCGGAGAAGACAGGCTTTCCGGAATAAATCTTCACCTGCTCCTCCCCCGTCAGGATCCTCATGGCTCCTGCAGCCATTGCCTCCTGTTCAAATTCGCCCGGATACTGATAGACCGGGGCGATCCATCCGCAGCTCTCCTCGATCCTCTGCCCGACTTCCGGAAATCTCAGCAGGCCGCCGGTAAGCAGGATCGCGTCGACATTTCCCCTGAGCGGAGTGCTCATCATGCCGATCCACTTGATGACCTGGTAGATCATGGCATTCCAGACACGGACGGCAACCTCGTCTCCGCGCTCCACCATCGCATGGACCTTGTCGGAATTGGAAGTTCCGAACCAGGAAGAAAAACCACCCGCCTGAGAACAGAGGTCCCGGATCTCCTCATCTGACTTTCCGAGAAGTACACGCCTGCCGTCGGTGACCGCGAGACTGCCCATCCGGGTCGGCGTGAAGGGGCCTTCCCCGCCGCCTGCATCATTGCCGTCGATCATGCGGCCATGATCGTGAGCGGTCACGGAGATACCGCCGTCGATATGGGCTACGATGAAATTACAGTCCTCATACCGCTTCCCCATCCGCTTCGCATGGGTCCTTGCGGTTGCCTTCAGGTTCAGGGCATGGGAGACAGCCCTGCGGTAGACTCCCTTAAGACCGGTGATCCTGGCATCATCGCAGAGTTCATCCACGATCGGCGGGTCCATCATGATCATGATCCCGCCGTATTTCTTATGAACCTCATTCGCCATCTGGACCCCGAGCATAGATGCATGATAGAGGCCGCCTTTTGCCGCCCTGGTATCGGCGATCAGCCTGTCATCGATCTGGTAGATCCCGCCGGGAACTGAATAGCATCCGCCTCCTCTTCCGACGACTGCATCGATCCCGGTCAGATCGATATGGTCCTCCCTCAGAAAGTCGTAGATGACCTTCATACGGTAATCAAGCTGATCGTTGATGGTCGGAAATGTCAGAAGGACCTTGGAATCGTGAAAGACGCTGGTCGTATAGATATTCTTATCGTTCTCGAACAGCGACAGCTTGGTCGAAGTCGAGCCCGGGTTGATGATAAAGATGCGGTATCTGCGCTCCATTGGTTCAGTCTCCTGTATTCTCTGTAGTATCGGTATCCTCCGGTGCGGACGGTTCCTCCGGTGCGGACGGTTCCTCCGGTGCGGTCGGCTCCTCCGGTTCGGACGGTTCCTCCGGTGCGGACGGTTCCTCCGGTTTCAGTTCACCGGTCTGAGGAATGATGTCAGGCGCTGCCGACTCTTCTCTTACCGGTGCAGAAGACGCTGCCTCTTCTGCTTTAGGAGTCTCCGGTATTGTGTCATCCGCCCAGTCATCCTTCTCTTCCTCGGCTGCTCCGTCCTGTACCTCTTCTCCTTTCCGAAGTCCCATCCTCCTGGATGCTCCTTCGAAAAGCTTCCTTCCTTTGTCCCTGAGACCAGTGAAGCCATTCTTCGTCTTAGCCGCCGCACTTCCGAAGAATTCTCCGGTCCTGTCCGCGGAACTCTTTGCGATCTTGCCGACTTCTGAGCCGACTTCCCTGAAATCCTGCGCAACCTTTGATGCGGTTCCGTCTTCCGGCTGCAGTCTCGCCCCGCACTTTGCGCAGAACTTATCCCCCGGATCCGCCGGTTTGCCGCAGTTCGGGCAGTAGACGATGCCATTCACCTGGTCCAGCTGCCTTGTGAACTTCTCGATATTGGCATAGGCAACCTTGACCGCTGCATATTCATCTTCAAGACCACTCTTCGGCGAATCCGGATCTTCCTTATAGACACTCTCGCCGATCACGGCGAAGAGCCTCTCCAGCGACCTTTTCTCCGCAGTGATCCTTCCTTTGATCGTAACGCTGTCGCTCATCTTCTGGACGCCGTTCTTCGTGTCACGGCCGATCCTGGCCAGTTTTTTCCCAAGATTGCCAAGTCCCATAAAGACACCTCTCTTTCCTGTCCCAGACAAAGCCCGGACGGGCTTTCTGATATGTCATCTTTTTTCTGTCCACACTAAATTTTACGCCTGCATATTCACATTTGTTTATAATTATTGAAAATGCTATTGTCAAGGCTTGCAGGTTTTAAGAAAAATCGTTATAGTTGTCGATATCAAAGTTTCTGAGGATAGCGGCATCAGCCGCGGGGAGAATATGGTATGAAGTGGACAGAGAAGTGTATTCTGGATCTGGAACACCACAATCTTTTTGAGGATGACGGACACAGAAGACGTTTCTATGATCTTCTTGACTGTTACTTCGATAAACCGTTCTTCAGCAAAGGCCTCTGCAAGTGTATGTATCTTGCTGCGTGGGATACCGATCACTTCAGTGTCATGCTTGACACGCTCAATTCCACACTGATCGAGAGAGATTTCCATCTGAACCTCATGAAAGATCAGGGAGAGATGTATCAGGCGGAAGCCCATGATGACAGAGACCGTGCAAGTGAGGAGATGTGGCGCCTCACGAACTCATTCATAAGCGGTCAGCGCTATGATCCGTCCGCCCTTTCCGACCTTGAGGTCATCAGTCCTGAATCTGCCTATACCATCAAGCGTGCCCTCATGGCTGCAGAACTGATCGATGAACTTCCTCCCATCAGCCGCCGGTAACGACATTCGGGAGAGTTTAGTACATATCTACAATCTGCGATCTGAAAAACCGTCATTATTTTTCTGCACTACTCTTGACTACCCCTTTCCTGTCCGAATATATGGGAGTATTCTCTAAGATTTCTCAGTCAATTTCTATCATTATTCCAACTATCTTTTATTATTCAGTCTGGTATCATTCTTTCCGGCAATTTTTAGACACTTCTAAAGGGGGAGGAATACGATGATCACGCAATTACCTGCATGGCGGCAGGTAGTCTTTACCTCACTGAAGTTCGGATGCAAACTTCTGTGGGATGAGTGCTGCCGCCGCGAATATCTTGACTCAGTTGAAAAGGTCCGTGATATGGAAGGCTATGAGGTCTATGCATTCTCAATATTCAGTGACCGATTCTGTGCGGTGACCGGCAAGTTCGGAGAGTACCCGGAACAGGAAGCCTGCATGGACCAGATGCGGATCCTGAAACATTTTCTGGAGAACAGTGATCTGCCCTCACAGGACAGAAACCAGTTTCTGAATGGAGACGGTCCTGCTCTCTTCTGCTGCAGCCTTGTTTCTTCCGAAGATGTTCAGAGCGCTGTGATCTATGTCCATCTGCTGGCTCAGAATCTCCACTATATCCGTTACGGCACAGGCTACTGGTGGTCATCTGTTCAGACATACAGGCAGCGTTACCGCTGGGATATCGTCGATACAAGTCTGGTCCTCGACGAGATCTCTCCGGACCGGGCCCATGCAAGAAGAGTCTTCATCAGAAAGCACGGCCAGGCAAGCCGTGCAGGCAACCCGCTTCCGGAATGCCTGAAGGATCTGCGGCAGTACAGCCTATGTGACAAACCAGATAAATGATGATATGATGACGCAAGTGCCAAAAGTCATTGGCCATGTGCGCTTGCGCACATAAGGCCATATGACTTATTGGCACGCCTAACACTGAGCACGTAGGAATTTGCGTATGCAAATTCCGAGAGTGCGAAGTGTTAAGGATTGCGGGAGTTGCGAAGCAACGAAGCAATCCGTGCGTCAAAGCGTGTGACAAAAGGGACTTTTGGCACACGCATCATATGATAAGCTATCACAGTGAAAAGGAGGAATTTCGTATGCGCAGACTTTCAGAAAGAGTTTTTCTGCTTGCAGCCATGCTTGGCATGACCGGCCTGATCCTGACCGGCTGCACGAGTATCGACTCAGATAATGTGAATACCGCCGGCACCGCTGCCGTTTCCCAGGATAACACCCAGAATACACAGGAGCAGAATACACAGCAGCCTGCTTCCGGTACGGCTGATCCCGCAGGCGGAGACAGCACGTCTGAGAACGCATCCGCTGCGTCTCAGACTTCCGCTCCTCAGACGGATGCCCAGCTTCCGGATGCCGACCAGGATAACATCACCACCTATGATGAGATGAGTCAGGCCGGGGATCCGCCGATCCTCTCTGACGATGAGGAAGTAGACCTGGAAGAGGAAAGCGGGGAAGAAGACGATTACGAGATCGGACAGGGAGCCTACGTTGAAGGAGATGACACGGAGGCTTCAGCCGCGCAGACGGGCCAGGCCGATGCATCCGGTGACCAGGCGGTCGGGGCACAGGAATTCTCCGGCACCTTCAGCAAAGCGGATGAAAGTGAGTCCGTAGTCCTGAGCATGGATAATGACACCGTTCTGAGCTTCTCTTTCGCAGCATGCGGGATCAGCGGAACGGCAGAAGCCGACAGGACATCTGCCGTATACCAGGGAGATGATGGCTACACGATCACCTTCGCCGTCTCGGGGGATGTGCTCACCGTAACGGTCGGCGGCGATGATTCGGCTTCCTCGCCGATCAACGGCACCTACTACAGGGCTTCCGGTGACGAAACAGAATAAGACCCGGACCTGCAGTATGCTCTCAGCATACAAAAAGCCTGCCACTGGCAGCCTTTTTGCATACTTTGGTATAGAAACCCGGCCGGAATCCTGAAGATCTCTTCAGGTTCCGGCCGATTTTTTGTAAATTAGCGGCTGATTTATTATAAATTAGTGCTTGACATTCTTTCAAAGTGACGTTATTATAGCTAAGTCATCGCGCGAAGCAGTGTGAACGACGAACTGATATGGGATCTTAGCTCAGCTGGGAGAGCATCTGCCTTACAAGCAGGGGGTCATAGGTTCGAGCCCTATAGGTCCCATCATTATCAGTAATTGAATATGGCGGAGTAGCTCAGTTGGCTAGAGCATGCGGTTCATACCCGCAGTGTCAAGAGTTCGAATCTCCTCTCCGCTACTGCATCTTCCCGAAAGCCTTTCGCTTTCGGGATTTTTTTACACAGGACACACTGGCGCTGCAAGCGCAGAAAGGCTTCCCGGAGGCTCTTCGTACCTCCGGGAAGCCTTTCTGCACGTTTTTTCAGTCTTGTGAAGCGTTTGTTCCGTCAATCATATATTCATCCCATTCAGAGCCGAACTGAGCACTTCTCTCATCGATCTTCTGCATGATCCGGGCTGCCGCGTCCCCTGACACCGGGGTCGGCTGGTAATTGTTCGCCCCATCCTGGGAACTGATCCTGACCGGGATGATACTGATCTCATCATCATCCTTGATTCCTTCCCCATCCACAGTGAAGGTCTGGCGGAAGATCATGGAATCATAATCATTCGGATACAGATTGCCTCCGAAGCAGAAATTACTGAGTCCGTAGACAATATACCTTCCATTATATTTCTCGATCCCGGAGACAAGATGGGAATGAGACCCCACGACCAGGGAAGCCCCGGCATCGACTGCCGCATGCCCCAGGGTCACCATATCAGGATTCGGATCCGGGACAAGCTCGGAATTCCAGTGAAAATCGACAAGGATGATCTGTGCCCCCTGGTCCTTCGCCTCTGCCACGGTACTCTCCACCATATCCATGCTGTCAAGTCCGTTCTCAACTGCGTAGATCCCGATAAAAGCACATTTGATCCCATTCAGATCTTTGTAGGCGATGTCTTCGCCGCTGCACCAGTCGATCCCTGCGTCCTCCAGATTCTGCTTCGTGTCCGCAAGACCCTGCTCGCCGTAATCCATCGTATGGTTATTCGCAAGGGTCACAACATCGATGCTGCCATCCTTAAGGATCTCTGTGCAGGAGGCGTCTCCCTTGAACGTGAACTTCTTATTCGCCCTCTCCTCGGATGTCGTCAGAGTGCCTTCAAAATTCGCGATCGTAGCGTCATCCTGGGAAAGGATTCCCTTCACATTCTTCATGAAGTACTCGTTGCCGTACACCGCCTGATACGCCGGAAAACTGTTTTCCGGAGCAAGGGCCGGATCCGTCCCGAGGGTACAGTCCCCCACCGCCGATATGGTTACCTGTCTGGCATCCGAGACCACGACATCTGCCGTCGCACTTTCAAGGCCGTCTGCGGAAGCGGTGACCACCGCACTTCCCTTGGAGACAGGGACCAGCACATTGCCGTGCTCGATCTTCACCACCGACTCATCCGAGGACGAGTAGGCAAGATCATTCACATATGCGCCGGCCGGACTTGCATCTACCTTCAGGGTGATATCCGAGTTGGGATAGACCTGATAGCTTTCCTTCTCGAAAGCGATGGAAGAGGCTTCCGTAAAGGAACCGCTCACCGGTACCGTCATATTGCCGGCATTGTCAACCGCATACCAGCTATAGACAGCATCCTCGTCTTCCTCGAAAGGCCCGGTATACTTCTGATAAAGAGGCACATCGGAGAAGTCGCCGCAGGTTCCGTAATAGATTCCCTCAACACCAGACCCATCATCCCTGGCACTCAGAGTGACTTTACCGCCGGAATTCTTCACTGAGATGACCGGAGGCTGTGAATCCACATACATCAGTTTTATCGTCGCGCTTCGGACCTTGTCGGTCGAGACGACCATCAGCTTCAGGGAGCTCTTCGACACAGGGACCGTGATCTCCGTCTTTTTGTCTCCCTCAAACTTTACCGCCTGATCATCAACAGTGATTGACTGGATCGTCTTCGGCACTCTTATCGTGAGAGTGACCTCACCGGATTTCGTGTACTCCATAGGCTGCCGGCGGATCCTGACATTCAGACCTTCATCAGCTGTCACTCCACTGCCTGTCGAGGACTCCGATCCGCCGATCCCGGTACGTACCGCCCAGAAGATCAGAAAGATAGCAAGTACGATTCCCGCAGCAAGAAAGATCAGGGTCATCCGTTTTTTCCGGTCTCCGATAACCTTGCCGAAGACCGGGCCTCCGTCCGAAGATGCTTCTGATTCCTTCCTTCCCCCGTTCTGTCCGGACAGATCCGGAAGCGGGCCAGTACTTCCCTTGTCCAGGCTGATCACTTCAACCTGCTTGTTGTTCGCATTCTCGTTCAGATTTACAACTTCAATGCTCTGAGGACCGGATTCCTTTCCTTCACCGCCGTCATCTTCTGCCGCAGGCTCTTCCTGCTGCCTCTCGAAATCCTGCCTCATATGGGCAAGTTCCTGTTCGAGTGTCTTCTGCTCTTTCTGCTGTTTCGCCTGCATCTCCTCGACGGAAGATGTCTTTCTGCGCCGGACAACCTTATTCAGAAGCTCCGAAAGGCTGGTGTCCGGCTTCTTCAGCCTTAAGGAGAAGCCTTTTGACCCTTCCGCCTGCCTTTCCCCGGCCGGTGAGCGGAAATCAGCCGCATCCGACTCAAAATCATCGCGGTAGAATGACGGGTCCCGTACCTCCCCGGAAGCCATGTTTCCGGTTTCCGATGGTTTCTCAGCCGCTTCCGATGGTTTCTCAGCCGCTTCCGATGATTTCTCAGCCGCTTCCGATGGTTTCTCAGCCGCTTCCGGGCTTTCGGCATGCCGCGCTGTTTCCGAATCATCCAAAGTCCCGGCTGGCCTCATCGGCGAACTCTCATCCTGGGCTTCAGCAGGCCTCACCGGTGCAGCTTCTGTCTCCTGCACCCGGGACACCTTCTCTGTCTCCGGATATTGATCTGCTTCGGGAACTCTTTCCGGAGCTTCGCCCTCTTCCGGAGAGATCTTTTCTTCCTTCTTCCTTCCGCGGAGCGGGAAGTTCCACTTCTTTACAGGCATATCCGGTATCTTCACATGTCTGAGATTGAAACGAGGAGGCTCCTCCATGCGTTTTTTCCACTCTTCATCCGGATCTGCTTTCTTTTCGGGCACTTCCTCCGCTTTTTCCGGTTCAGGCGACGTGATCTCCCTCATCTCCACACCCGGAGATGCCGGGACACCAAATTCACCGACGGGTCTCTCCTCGTCATCCTCAGGACTCCCGGAAGATACAGTCTCATCTTCCGTATCCGAAAGATCCGAATCGAGGAAGCTGGTGTCGTCATCAAACTCATCGTCATCCGTTTCCTCTTCATCGTCCTTTGGCTCCGCAGCGCCGCCGTCTCGTACAGGTGCGATTCCTTTTTCCTCAGCTTCCTCCTCGGCATCCTGCCTTGCAAGTTTCTGCATAAAACTGCCGACTCCGGCTTTCATCCGGCCGAAGAGCCTCTGCGGAATGCTTCCGCTCTCCTCATCCTGCTCCTCTGCCGGCTCTTCCTCGTCTTCGGCTGTCTTCTTCTCATCGGAAGAAGCCTCGTCAGAATCCTGCTCTTCCGGACCTGCGGATCTTGCGAACTTCCGTCCCAGATAACGCCGCACTCCCGGCATCTTCACCGGGTCCCAGTTCAGCTTCAGCTCATCTTCCGGGGGGGTCTTCTCCTCTTCCTGCGGCTCTTCCTCCTCAAGACGGCCGATATCTTTTCCGAGATCAGGGGAAAATGCGGCAGAGGCTTCCGCTTTGGCTTCGGTCACGATCTCCTCCGCCTTCTTCTCGGCCTCCCTTGCAAGCGCTTCCTGCTTTTCCTTTTCTTCCTCTTCTTCCAAAAGCCGCCGCTTCTCTTCCTCTTCCCGCGCTTTCTGCCTCTCGCGCTCCCTGGCTTCCGCCTCTTTACGCGTGTCGAAATGGATCTTCACGATCCTGGACTTTACCGAGCTGCTTTCGTCTGAAGTTTCCTTGAGTTCCTTAAGGAGCTCCCTGATCTCTTCATTGTCCATAGAATCTTCCTGCCATGTGAAATTGGTATGGTGCATTCCGCTGCGCTATGCGCAGCTTACATGCTCATTTCCGTTGCCCGCACCTTTCGCGTATAAGCAACGGACGGCTTCGTGCTCCGCACTCCCGCCATCCTACGGAAATTCGCAAGCGTACTGGCAGACGTGCGTGCAAGCACGCGTCTGCCATCCGCTGCGACTGGCTTATACGCTAAAATACCTGACTCCGCTCTCGAATACCTTCATGTCCTGCTCGCCGCTGATGTTGATCGCGACGCCGTCTCCGCGGCGCTCGATATGAGCCATCTTTCCGAGGATCCTGCCGTCCGGGCTGGTGATTCCTTCGATGCAGGCGACGGAACCGTTCACGTTCCACTCGCTGTCAGCGGAGATCTCTCCTTCCGGTGTGCAGTACATGGTGGCCACCTGACCCTCTGCAAGGAGTTTCTTCACCCATTCTTCGCTCGCAACGAACCTTCCTTCGCCGTGGGAAGCAGGGTTCGTGTATACTCCTCCGAGCTCAGCGCCCTGAAGCCACGGGCTCTTGTTCGTCATGACCTTCGTGCAGACCATCCTGGAGATGTGTCTGTGGATGGTGTTGAATGTCAGGGTCGGAGAATCTTCCTTCTGCCCTACGATATCACCGTACGGTACAAGACCAAGCTTGATCAGTGCCTGGAAACCGTTGCAGATTCCGAGCGCAAGGCCGTCGTGTTCGTTCAGGAGCCTTCTTACGGCATCCTTCAGCTTCTCATTGCGGAACGCAGTCGCGAAGAACTTCGCTGATCCGTCCGGCTCGTCGCCTGCAGAAAAACCGCCAGGGAACATGATGATCTGTGCCTGGTCGATCGCTCTCGCAAACTCATCGATGGATTCCGATATGTCTTCGTTGCTGCGGTTGCGGAAGACGCGGACATCCGTGACGGCGCCCGCCCTTTCGAAAGCTCTTGCGGAGTCATATTCGCAGTTTGTCCCCGGGAATACAGGGATGAAGACGCGCGGCTTTGCAAACTTCTCCGTGCCGACCGCTGCGCATCCGCCATCGTATGGCTTTGTTCCTTCCGGAGTCTTTGCGCTCTCTTCCACCGCAGTCGGATGAGAATGGAATACTGCCTCAAGGGTCCCGGTCCATGCAGAAAGTGCCTCGTCGGCCGGGATCGATACATTCCGATATTCAAACTTTCCGTCATCGGTCACAGCACCGACGACTGTGTAAGCAGTCTGAAGTTCTCCGACTTTCCCGTCGGCAACTTCTGCCACGATAGCACCGAGATTCGGATAGAAGAGATCTTCCGGAGCCACATTGTGCTCGATGCGGAAGCCGAGCCTGTTTCCGAATGCCATCTTTGACAGGGAGACCGCAAATCCCATGCGGTCGACTGCATATGCAGACAGGATCCTCCCTGCCTTCACATCCTCGAAGAACTTTCCGTACTGGCTCTTCGCAGCTTCATAGTCCGGAAGATCGTACTCATCCCTCGGGACCTGGATAAGGACAAGCTTTGAGCCGGCCTTCTTCAGCTCCGGAGACAGGATGTTATGGATATCATTCACATCGACTGCAAACGATACAAGTGTCGGCGGTACATCAATGTCATCAAAGGTTCCGGACATGGAGTCCTTGCCTCCAATCGATGCCAGCCCCAGTCCTCTCTGAGCCTCATAAGCTCCGAGCAACGCTGCGAAAGGCTGGCTCCATCTCTTCGGGTCCTCATTCATCCTGCGGAAGAATTCCTGGAAAGTGAAGTGGATCTTCGACCAGTCTCCGCCTCCTGCGGCGATCCTTGCCACAGACTCAAGCACTGCATACTGTGCCCCATGATACGGACTCCAGGATGACAGGTACGGATCGAATCCGGCCGCCATCATGGTGACAGTGTCGCACTTCTCATTCTGAAGCGGCAGCTTTCCTACCATGACCTGGGTCTCGGTCAGCTGATACTTTCCGCCGTAAGGCATCAGGACGGTTCCGGCTCCGATGGAGGAGTCGAACATCTCGACAAGTCCCTTCTGGGAGCATCCGTTCAGGTCGGACAGCCCCTTCAGCCATCTGTCCCTGACCTCAGCCTCGTCCATCGGCTTCTTCCCGAAGAACGCAGCGCTCTCATCCGGCTGGTCCACTTCGACGTCAGTCTCCTGATGGGCGCCATTCGTATCAAGGAATGCTCTCTCAATGTCGACGATGGTCTTTCCTCTCCAGGTCATGACCAGTCTCGGCTCTTCGGTAACCTTTGCTACTTCCGTAGCCTCCAGGTTCTCCTCGGCAGCATATCCCATGAACTCAGTCTCATCCTTCGGGTCGATGACAACTGCCATTCTCTCCTGGGATTCGGAGATCGCGATCTCCGTTCCGTCAAGGCCTGCATACTTCTTCGGCACTTTATCCAGATCGATGACAAGGCCAGGGGCCAGTTCACCGATCGCGACGGAGACTCCGCCTGCCCCGAAGTCGTTGCACTTGCGGATCAGCTTCGAGACTTCCGGTCTCCTGAACATACGCTGAAGCTTTCTCTCGGTAGGAGCATTGCCCTTCTGGACCTCAGCTCCGCAGATTTCCAGTGACTGTGCGGTATGGGCCTTGGAAGATCCGGTCGCTCCGCCGATACCGTCTCTTCCGGTACGGCCGCCGAGAAGGATGATCACATCACCCGGACGGGAATCTTCGCGGACCACATCTTTCCTCGGAGCGGCTGCGATGACGGCGCCGAGCTCCATCCTCTTCGCAACATAGTTCGGATGGTAGAATTCCTTGACATAGCCGGTTGCAAGACCGATCTGGTTGCCATAGGAGCTGTATCCGTGAGCAGCCTCCCTGACAAGCTTCTTCTGCGGCAGCTTGCCCTTCAGGGTCTGATCGATCGGTACGGTCGGGTCAGCAGCGCCGGTGATGCGCATCGCCTGATAGACATAGGTTCTGCCGGACAGCGGATCTCTGATCGCTCCGCCAAGGCAGGTTGCGGCTCCGCCGAACGGCTCGATCTCGGTCGGATGGTTGTGGGTCTCGTTCTTGAAGTTGATCAGCCACTCCTCAGTCTTGCCGTCGATCGTGACCGGCACCACGATCGAGCAGGCATTGATCTCATCCGTCTCTTCCTGGTCAGTCAGCTTTCCTTCCTTCTTCAGGATCCTCGCACCCATGGTCGCAAGGTCCATCAGGCAGACATACTTATCCTTACGGTCTCCATACACGGTCTTCCGGTCTGCAAGATACTTCCGGAAAGTATCCTCGACCGGCTTCTTATATCGTCCTTCATCGAACTTCACATGTTCGAGTTCTGTTGCAAATGTGGTATGTCTGCAGTGGTCTGACCAGTAGGTGTCAAGGACACGGATCTCCGTTACGGTAGGGTCCCTGCGGGCTTCATCCCTGTAGTAATCCTGGATGAACCGGAAGTCACGGAACGTCATGGCCAGGTTCAGTGAATCATAAAGTTCCTTCAGTTCTTCTTCGCCGAACGCGTCAAACCCTTCGAAGACCTTGATGTCCGCCGGCTTCTCGAACTTCATCTCCAGGGTATCCGCCTTCTTCAGATCGGCGATCCTCGAATCGACCGGATTGATGACATATCCCTCGATGCGCTTCACATCGTCGTCCGTGATCTCCCCCCGGCAGACGTATACGGTCGCCGTTCGGATCGTGACATCCCCGGTCTCTCCCAGGAACTTCACGCACGCCTCTGCAGAATCGGCTCTCTGGTCAAACTGTCCCGGCAGATATTCGACTGCAAAGACCTTGTCTCCTTCTTCCTTCGGGAAGTCTTCCTCCCAGATGCGGTCCACCGGCGGTTCCGAGAAAACACACTGCTCCGCCTCCTTAAGGATCTCGTCCGAGATGTTCTCGATATCATATCGGATCAGGATCCTGATCTCCTTCAGCGCTCTGATCCCAAGGTAATTCCTGACTTCATGGGCAAGGTTCTTTGCCACTCCACGGTATGCTTCCTTCTTTTCCACATACACCCTTCTGACGCTCATCTGATGCTCCTCTCTGATGCCTGCGCCCCCGCGGACGCCCATCTCTTCCGGACTTGGGTCTTGTCTCAGCTGCCTCCATCCTGCTGACCAAGCTGGATCTTCAGCTCGCTCTCCACTTTGCCTGCCTCTGCTTCTTCACTCTGTATCACGACGATCTCCTGCCGTTTTGCAGAAGACGGCCGGAACATCCATTTTTCAGCATGCCACGCCCATGCGAAGACGATCGCGGCTGTCGCGATGATGATCCCGATCAGGATCCTGACCGTCACCTTCAGCGCCTTGGACCTGCTCTCATATTCCTCGAAACTGTCCACCGCCCTGCGCCGTCCTGGTTCTGTCTGGAAATGTATCTCCTTCTGTTCTTTTTCCCGCCTCCGCCTTTCTCGTCTCTCGTCTCTTCTGACGGGGACTTTCGCACCGCACTGGCTGCAGTAGCGATCTGTCTCTCTCAGCGGAGCGCCGCACTTTCTGCACACTTTCATAAAACGCCTCCGGAAAAGCCGGCCGCTTTACATCACTGATAGAGAAGATTGGACGAGACTGTCAGATCTGTCCAATCCTCTGTCCCACTCTTCACATCCTCTGCAGGGATCTGCAGGATGCACAGTCTGCTTTCTCCTGGCTGAAGCGCTTCCTGAACAGGGACATTCACGGATGCGATCTCCTTCTTTCCGTCCCTGAGGATAAGATCGATGCTGTCGCACCACTTTGCGCCTTCCTGTCCGTTCGCGACATAAAGAGCCGCGGAGATACTGCCGTCCTCATTCTGCCAGACCATGTTCACAAGGCTGTAGAAAGCTCCCTCAAAGACCGCCCCGTCCGAGAAGCGGAGCGCCAGATATGGATAGAGGTCTGCCGCATTCCTCTTCTGGTCCCGTGCCTCACGGAACCCATCGGGGTACTGTCCGTCCAGGAGACTTCCTTCCGGCATCGGAGAAGCCTTCCACCCGTCCCCGTACTTTGCCACCCTGAGCAGGGTCGAATACCACTCGACCGTCCCGTCGTCGTTCACCTTGTAGTCAGTCAGCCCGACTCCGAAGTAATACGGAGACTGAGTTGCATCCGATGTCGGATCAAAGTAGCATACATCCACATGCTGGCCGTAGTCCCTGGTTGTCTCGTCTGCCGCCTGGACGGCAGAAAGCTCATTCTGGATCACAGCCGCATCAGCACTTCCCTCGAAGCATCCGGCAAAGTTCTCGTTGTCGGTCATCTCTGAATAATGCTTCATCTGAGAGTAGAGCGTCCGGGCTCCGATGACTGCATCCTCAGCCGTGATCCCGGCCTCAGCCGGATTCACCGGCTTCTCATCCTCGCCTCCGGCATCTTCCGGATCTTTCCCGGCCTCCTCAGCCGTTCCGGAAGCCTCCTCAGCCGTTCCGGATGTCTCCTCAGCCGTTCCGGAAGCCTCCTCCCCGGATGCCTCCTCAGCCGTCTCTGCAGTGTCAGCTTCTTCCGATATTTCTTCCGTCTCTCCGGCGGTCTCCAGCACAGCCGCATAGGCGGGCGCTGCCGTAAGTGACAGTACGCAGGCAAGCATAGCTGCCGCGTATCTTCTCTTCATATAGAATCCCCCTTATCTTCCCAAAGATCCCGCTGCCGGCGGAACCGTCTCCGGGCTTTCAGGTACAGTATCCCCCTTGGCCTGGATCTTCCATCAGTTTATAATGTTTTCCAGAACTGTTCAAGTCTGGGGACAATATTGTCAAGCGTGACATATTCCGCATCAGACCATTCCCGGGGGAACATCTCACGGTAGGTCCTTCTGGAAAAGCGTTCATCGATCAGAAGGATCACTCCGCGGTCTTCTTCCGTGCGGATGACCCGTCCCGCCGCCTGCAGGACTTTCGCCATCCCGGGACATGTATAAGAATAGAAAAATCCGTCCATCCCTCTCCGGTCAAAATAGTTCTTCAGGATCTCCCGCTCTGTGCCTACCTGCGGAAGCGCTGTCCCCACGACAATGACGCCGATCAGACTCTCTCCTCTGAGATCGATCCCTTCTCCGAAAAAACTGCCCATGACACAGAAGCCTATAAGGGTGCGGGGAGCACTCTGTGCTCCGCCCGGTCCTTTTCCGGTAAACTTCCGCAGAAATGTCTCGCGCTCCGCTTCCGTCATCCGGCTCTGCTGTATGGCGATGTCCACATCATCCCGGCGGATCTCCTCATATGCCTGCTCCACATCTTCCATCATCCTGTAGGATGAGAAGAAGACCATGTAATTGCCGGCTTCTGCAGCGGTCACCCGGCCGATATACTCTGCGATCCTGCGGTAGACTGCCGGTCCCCGGTCCTGATACCTGGTCGACACATCGGTACCGATAAGCACCTTTCTCTTCGACGGATCGAATATCGACGATGCGTAGACCGCATAGTCATCCGTTCTTGCGGATATAAGGCTTCGATAGTACCCGATCGGAAGCAGGGTAGCCGAGAAGAGGATGGAAGACCTTCCCCGGTCCATGCAGGCCTGAAGGTCCGCGGAAGGATCCAGGCAGGAGACCTTCAGCTGAAACCTTCCGTCCTCTGTCATCCGTTCTGTCATCACATACTTGTCTGAGAACCGGTCGAGGGCCCCTGAAAATTCCTGCACCCGGAAGTAGAAGCTGAGAACCTGCTCCGAGATCTCATCCGAATGCGGCAGCTTCAGAAACTTCTCAATCTGTCCCATGAGGTCCAGCAGCCGGACCGGAAGGTCTCCGGCGCTGTCTGCCTTCCGGTAGCTCATGCTCTCCCGGGTCTCTTTCCTTTCTCCTTCCAGGAATCTTTCACACTCCTCAACAGACCGCTGAAGCTCCAGTCCGCAATGGCTTCTCTTCAGCAGAAGCCGGACCATGGTAAAGTCTTCCAGATACAGGTCGGCGCTGTACATGTCCCTCCCACGGTCGACAAGGTTGTGGGCTTCGTCGATGAGAAAGATGGCATCTGTCTTCGCCTCCCCGCCGAAGAAACGCTGAAGCTTTGCCGTCGGGTCGAACACATAGTTGTAGTCACAGATCACACCGTCCGTCCAGCCGGTGAGATCCAGCGTCAGCTCGAACGGGCAGACCTTGTGTTCCTCCGCCGCCAGAAGGATCTCTTCTCTGCAAAGATCCTTCCCGCTCATGAGCAGTTCATAGACCGTATCGCCTACCCGGTCAAAGTGTCCTTTCGCATAAGGACAGGTTTCCGGGCTGCACGGCGGTTTTGCATCGTCATCCTTCGATCTGAGTGGCGGAAGCATCGGGCAGACCTTTTCCTTCGAAGTGATCGTGACGACCCGGAAGGACAGCCCCCTCGTCTTCAGGGTCTTAAAGCAGTCTTCGGCAACCGTGCGTGTGATCGTTCTCGCCGTCAGATAGAAAACACGGTCTCCCATGCCTTCTCCCACAGCTTTCACTGCAGGAAAGACCGTTGCAAGGGTCTTTCCTGAACCAGTCGGTGCCTGGATGAAGAGATTCTTTTTCTGTTCGATCGTGCGATAGACAGAAGCGACCAGCTTCCTCTGACCCTCCCGGTAAGGATAAGGGAATCCCATCTTCCGGATCGACTCCTGACGTTCTTTCCTGTGGTCGACCGTATACTTCGCCCAGCGGCGGTACTGCCCGGTAAGGTCTGCGTACCAGTCGCTAAGCTCTTCCCAGGAATACTCCTGCTTCAGGCGGCGGACCTGCTCCGTATCCAGATTGACATAGGTAAGCTGAACTGTGATGGCAGCAGCCGGCTGCGGATCCGCTGCAGCCTCCTGCACTCCGTCCTCCTTGTCCTGCTCTGCCCGTTTCCTTCCTCTCCTCCCTGCCGTGGATCCTTTCCTCTTCGCATTGCCCTGATCCGGCAATGCACCGGGATCCTCCCGGAGTTTCTTCAGGAACATGTAGGCGTAGCACTTTGCCTGAGCCAGATGAACAGGGACCGGTTCTGTCAGACTGGTGACATCGAGAAACATCCCCTTGATCTCATCGATCGTGTAGCCATTCTTTCCATCGATGATGCCATCGGCTCTTCCTTCGACCGTCAGAGAAAAGCCGTCCTCCGGAAAATCTCTGGTATCGCTCAGTGCAACCTCTGCCCTGTATCCGGCTCCGCCGCGGCTCTGTACTTTCTTGTGGATGGCCCGTCCCATAGCCATAGCATCAGAATCGATCCTGGAAGAACTTTTATCGATATCCCCTGAAGCCAGAAGGAATTCCACCAGATTCCGGACGGAGATCCGAATCTCTGCAAGCTGATTTTCATCCGTCATGCTTTTCCTCCTTTCCCGGCTTTTCCGTCCGCTGTGTCCGCTTTGTCTCTCCCGGTATCGCTGCCTGGTCCTCTGCTGCGCTTCACATTATCCAAGGTGTCTCCCACTGATACTTCTCCATGACCACATGTCCATCCTGAAATTCGACCCCGTCCTCTTTCAGAAGCCGGACCTGCTCGTTCTCCCCGCCGAATGCGAATGCCTTTGACACGCAGCCATCCTTCGTCACGACCCTGTAGCATGGAACATGCTCCGGGTCATTGTTCGCGTGAAGAGCATAGCCCACGACCCTTGCCCAGCGGGCATTGCCCGCCAGCTTTGCAACCTGACCGTAAGATGCCACCTTTCCGCGCGGGATCTGCTTCACCACATCATAGATTCTCTGAAAAGTACCGCGGCTTTCGGCGGAAGATCCCCCCTGGCCGTAAAACAATGCGGCGCGTGAAACATTATCCTCTGATGTGTTATGGTTTACCATCGTTCTCTCCTGTCGTGAGTGCAGCGCGTCCGGCTGCGAAAGGCTGCATCCCAATATTTGTAAACTGTCTGGCTGTTTCAGCCAGGATTTATGTTATCATAAGTTTATCGGATAGATTGTACCAGTTCTGAAAGAATATCGGAGTGATCAAAGATGCCGCAGGATGACAGTGGGAAAGTGAAGGACAGTCAGGAAGTGATCCGGAACCTCAGCAAGCAGATCTCTGACCTGAAAAGGCAGGTGAAGTCTGCTTCTCTCGAGATGGAGATGATGCGGGCACAGATGGACGACCTGCGCCGCGATGCGAAACGATCCGTGAATCTGGAGCGCTTTGCGATCCCTGATGAACCGCACATGGCGGAGATCAATGAGACAGTAGCCATGATCGAGAAGGCCATCCTCAAGCAGCGGAAGAAAAACCGTCCGACCGCTCAGGGCAAGGAAGAAAATACGTCTCCCCAGAAGCTGGATGAGCGCATCATCCTGATCGTGCTGAAGCTCCGGAGGAAGAACTTCACCGTGCGTGAGATAGCAGCTCACACAGGGCTCGGGATCGGGACCGTACACGGGATCATCAGCAAGTACGGAAGCGATCCGGGCGTGCAGAACCTGATCACCGGCGGAACACAGATGGAACTGTCTGACTACCTGCTGATAAAACCCGGAGAAGATGAATAAGGGAAGAGCGAAGGAAACAGCCATATGGCTCCTTTCCTTCGCTCTTTCGTTATACGAAAGTATGCAAAAGGCCGCCGGTGACAGTTTTTTTGCATCTGTTTCCGGCGTCTGCCTGCATCAGATCGCGCGTGTTGCGTGCTTCAGCCATGCCTTCTCGTTCTCATCGAGGAACGGAGAGATCTTCTCATAGACTCTCTTATGGTAGTCATTGAGGATCTTCTTTTCACGGTCCGAAAGCATCTCCGGAATGACGGCGTCCAGGTCCCACGGGACGAGAGTCAGAACTTCGAACTCAAGGAACTGGCCGTACTCGTTCTTCTCTGCCTTTCTGACCATAGTCAGGTTCTCGCAGCGGACGCCGAATTTGCCGGTCAGATATACACCCGGCTCATCGGAGGTCACCATTCCTTCCTCGAAGACGCAAGGCGTGCGGCGGCCTGGCCTAAAGGTATAGTTGATGCTGTTCGGTCCCTCATGCACGTTCAGCAGATAGCCGACGCCATGCCCGGTGCCGTGATTGTAGTCCATGCCGACTTCCCACAGCGGTCCCCGCGCGAGATAATCGAGGCCTGTTCCGGTCATTCCGTGGTGGAACTTCGCAGCTCCAAGGTTCAGGTTGCCGCGGAGAACACGGGTGAACATCTCCTTCTCTTCCTGTGTCAGCGGTCCGCAGGCAAATGTTCTTGTGATGTCGGTCGTGCCTTCCATGTACTGTCCGCCGGAATCCACAAGGAGAAAGCTCCTCGGTTCAAGCGGGATGTTCGTCTCCTCAGTCGGTTCATAGTGAACGACTGCTCCGTGGGCTCCGTATGCAGCGATCGTGTCAAAGCTGAGCCCGAGGAAGTTTTCATTGTCCGCACGGAACTGATAAAGCCTGTCGGATACGGAGAGTTCTGTCGGCGGATTCTGCGGATCAAAGTTCGCCATCTGATTCTTCAGCCAGTACATAAACTTTGTGACTGCCACGCCATCCTTCAGATGTGCTTCTTCCATATGCTGCATCTCAGCAGAAGTCTTGATCGACTTCGGAAGCAGGGTCGGGTTGGTGCGGTCGATGATGGCTACCCCCTTCGGCACCGAAGTCCACACCTTGTAGTTGACCGTGGAAGTATCGAACAGCAGACGGCTTCCGGACGGGATCGTCTTCATCCAGTCATAGAGATCGTTGTAAGGATGCAGGTGTACACGGTCCTCTTCCAGCTTTTTCAGAAGGAAGCTTCCGTAGATTCCATGGACAGACTGCGGGGCAGCATCATCGGTAAACTCTTCTTTCTGCGCAAACAGAAGGATATTGTCCGGTGTTACGGCGACATAGGCCAGGAAGACCGGATTGCATGCGACATCGTCTCCGCGGAGGTTCAGCAGCCATGCAATATCATCAAGAGAAGTGATGATGTGATAATCTGCCCTGGCATCGGCCATTGACCTGCGAAGGTCCTTAAGCTTCTCTGCCCTGGACTTTCCGGTCCATACCGTATCAAGCTCCCAGACCGGCTTCTGCGAAAGGGGCGGACGGTCCTCCCAGATCTCTCCGACCAGGTCATAGTCTGCCGAGATGGATGCTCCCTCTGTCTTCAGAATGCGGGCAAACCTGTCCCCCTTGCCTGCGGTCATGCAGCGGCCGTCAAACCCGAGCACCTGCCCTTCCCCGAGATGAGAAGCCACAAACTCCTCGATCGTCGGCACTCCCTCTTCGCCCATCTTCATGAGCTTCACTCCGCTTCCCTTCAGCTGGTCCTGAGCCTGCAGGAAATATCTTCCGTCCGTCCAGAGGAAGGCGCCGTCCTTCAGGACCAGAGCTGTCCCGGCTGATCCGGTGAAGCCTGTGATAAACTCTCTGCACTTAAAATGATCTCCGACATACTCTGAGCTGTGGAAATCATCCGTCGGTACGAGGTATGCATCGATACCTCTCTTCTCCATGAGCGCTCTCAGTGCGCCCAGCCTTTCCGGTACTGTCATCTTCTTTGATTCCTTTCATATATGGATATGAGCCCGTCCAGCACAAGATCTCTCTCGATCCTGATACTGTGCCTGCACTCTCCTGTTACTGCCGCGGCAAGTCCTCCCGTTGCTACCGCATGGACTTTCATACCAAGCTCTTCCTCCACCCGGTCGATCAGGCCGTCGATCATGGCCGCATTGCCGTAGAGGATACCGCTTCTCATGGCATCGGCTGTATTCTTGCCGATCACCTTCTTCGGCACTTCCAGACTGATCCCGGAAAGCTGGGATGTCTGGCTGACAAGGGCATTCAGCGAAAGTCTGAGTCCTGTCATGATCATGCCGCCGATGTAATTCCGGTTCTGGTCCACAACACATATGGTGGTCGCTGTCCCCATATCGATGACGACGAGCGGCGGTTCATACTTCCGCAGGGCCCCGACTGCACCCGCCACAAGATCAGCCCCGATCGTGGCCGGATCATCGATCCTCAGGTTCAGTCCTGTCTTCAGTCCTGGTCCGACTACCAGAGCCTGAAGTCCGCAGACTTTTCTCAGGGCCGTCCGGATGATGTAAGTAAGCGGCGGAACGACAGATCCGATGATCGCCCCTTCGATCTGACCCGGCCTGATCCCGTGGATATCGAGCGCAGTCTTGAACAGGATCGCATATTCAAGGGAAGTCTTCTTTGTATCCGTTGAGATCCGCTCCATGAAGACGTCATCTTCACCATCATAGCCGCCCATCACAATATTGGTATTGCCGATATCGATCGCAAGAAGCATATCCGGTCCCCTTTCTTTTCCCTGAGTTTCTGACCCGCAGAAGAATGTGCTCTCCTCTGGCCCGCGGCACACCAGAATAATGTATCTCTCCTCCGCCTCATCGCATGCGGAAGCAGTGACGACTGCCACATGGAAGTATACCACAAAGAAAGCATTCCCGCTCACCCGCGCCTATGGACACGCCGTGGCACATTGACAAAAAGAATACAAACAGATGACATTGTAGATGCACATTTCTTGTCTGAAGCTGTACCTTCATGATAAACTATTGGTATATGTCTGTAGTTCAGACGACCGGCTGCAGCGGCAGATGCCGAAAGGCTTTCTCTCCCGTTCTGCTGCCGGTGCGAAATATAAGGAGGTTTTGTTATGGCAGAGAAAGCATTCCGCGGTCCTCAGAAGTTTCCGCAGAACCCGGGAAGCCACGTCAAGCATGTGATCGGCGTCATGTCAGGCAAAGGCGGTGTCGGAAAGAGTTTCGTCACTGCATCCCTTGCCAACGCGCTTGCAAAGAAGGGCTACAAAGTCGGCATCCTGGATGCTGATATCACGGGCCCGTCCATCCCGAAGATGTATGGTCTTACGGCTGGAATGACGACCGCGAAAGACGAGCACACCCTTGTCCCGGTCACCACAAAGAACGGGATCAAGGTCATGAGCCTGAATCTGATCATGCCTGATCCTGAGCAGGCCGTCATCTGGAGAGGCCCGATCCTGGGTCAGGTCATCCAGCAGTTCTGGAGTGACGTAGAGTGGGGCATCCTGGACTATCTTCTGGTGGATATGCCGCCAGGAACCGGCGACGTTCCGCTGACCGTCTTCCAGTCCCTTCCGGTGAACGGTGTCTTCATCATCACCAGCCCGCAGGACCTGGTCCGCATGATCGTCGCAAAGGCATGGAACATGGCCCGCATGATGATGATCCCGGTTCTCGGCATCATCGAGAACTACAGCTACTTGAAGTGTCCGGACTGCGGCAAGGTTATCGAAGTCTTCGGTAAGAGCCAGGTTGATGAAGTCTCAAAGAGCACCGGACTTCCGGTCTGCGCGAAGATCCCGATCAACCCGGACTATGCAAAGATCGCCGACGAAGGGATCTTTGCAGATATGGATGTAGACTATCTTGACGATGCTGTCAGGAAGGTCGAGGAGAAGGTTCCTTCCGATCCGGTAGAGTGATCACAGAACTCCTGACATCCGAAAGGTCAAAAAGAAGCCCTGCAGCCCTGCTGTCCGTATCGGCAGCAGAACTGCAGGGCTTCTTTTTTGCTTTTTCTGTCATTCTCCGCATCTGCCAAGAGCCCCGGGTCATCCGCATATGCACGGAAGCATCCACGCATCAGATCGTGACCGCTTTGAACGGTGTCGGCTTCACAACCCTTATGTCCGGGAATTCTTCCTTCATCAGCTTCCGGAGCGGCCGCAGGTCTACATCTCTCGACATCGGAGGAAATGCATTGTCGAAATGGGAAAGTATGATGCGCTTCGGTCTCAGGGCAGTGATCACTTCCCTGGCCTTTGCCGGAAGGTCATTGTTTCCCTGATAAGGAAGGACCAGGACATCTGCTCCCTTCGGATACGTCTCAGTCTCATCGATCGCCAGGCTTCCCAGAAGAAGGACTTCCTTTCCTTCCGCCTTGATATCGTATGCAACGATCTCGCCATTCTCCCTGAATGTACGGTTCGCCCAGAGAAGAAAGGGCATATTGCCGATGTGCCTCAGCACACGCCATGGGGTCATCGTGTCGAAGAGATGACTCCAGAGAAAGTCTATATGCTTTGCACGGAGCGGAGTGATGCTGACACTCCCGATCGGGTAAGTCCGGTCCGGCTCGATCTGGACCAGATTATCGGCAGAGTCCGAAAACTTCGCCATCGTCTCCACACACTGCTTTGTGCAGAAAACTGTATTGTCCGCGTCCTCATCCTCCATCTCCGTCACAAAGGCAAAGTGGTCAAAGTGGCAATGGGTAATGAACACGGTATCATACTGCAGAAGTTCATCCTGAGTCAGGGCGACATTGCCGCCCTGAAGCTGCATGAAAGGATCAAACAGGATCTTCTCCTCTCCGCTCTCCAGGACAAATGTCGCAGTTCCAAGCCATGTAAGTTTCATTCCTTTCCTTTCCCATCACGGCCGTGAGCCCCGGCATCAGTCTCCTCAGCTGAAATTATTTCTCGCCGAATAAGCCGGGTACCAGGTGGAAGTCTTCTTTCTCAGGCGGTACTGACCATCAAGCCAGTTATCTTCGATCCCAGCCGTATATTTTGTATTGTTGAAGCGGAACCTCAGCCAGACCTCCATGCGGGCGCGGGACCTTGACGGGAAGAGCCCCTGGGTCCTCTTAAGCTTCACGGTCACCCATCTGGAAGGTGCGACCGCTATCGACTTTCTGCCCACCATCTGAAGCTGCGCAAGTCTGACGGTCTTTGCCGTATTGCTGTCGCTGCCGCTGACTCTGTACTGAAGCGATCCTACCGAGAAGAACTTCAGGTACTGAGTGCCTGCATTGTAGATCCGCACATACATGTACTTCCGGTCGGATGAGATGCTCCTGATATAAGCCTTGAACTCAGGCCGCTTCGGGACAACCGTCACCGAGAATGTATACGGATTGCCAAGATACTTTACCGTAATGACGGAAGTACCCGCCTTGTTGGCTCCTATGATCAGATCTGTACCTGACCTGCGGGTCCAGACAGCGGCCCTGTTGGAGGAGCGATTGCCTGTAACCGCGACCCTGGTCCCCTTATTATTCTTCATCGCCACCTTGACGATCTGACCTTCCGTAAGGGAAAGCGGAGACACCGCCAGGGTAAGGGCCGGCTCAGGCTTTTCAGCCGGAGCAGCGCTGCCCGATACGGTATAGCTCAGCTTCACCGGCTGAGCTACTGCCTCGGTGTCCAGGACCTTGAAGCGGTAGGAACCTGCCGGCAGCTTCACGGTAAGCCGATCGTTGACCAGCGTCTTCGATGAATTGACCTGTTTATACCGGTTCGCACCGTATCTGGTGTAATTGCCCACCACCCCGGCTTCCTTTTTGCCGGACATCCTGATGATCTGATAAGTCAGATGGCTCAGCGTCCTCTGTGTAAGTCCTGTCAGGCTCTGGGTAGAGACATTGACCGTGACGTACCCGTCCCCCGAAGTATTGAAATCCGACCAGGCGATATAACCCTTGCTGCTCAGATTATAGTTTCCGACCGCAAGGCTGGCAGCCATCGCGGTCCCCGCCATCAGCATGGCAAAGATGACTGTAAGAAGCAGGATTCTGTGGAGTCTGCCCTCTTTCTTCATAACCGTACCTCCCTGTTAATTCTCGTTGCCTCATACACTGAAGTAGCTGATCCGCATCGCTCTCTTGACGCTGGCGAGCGTGTTCGCCGCGACGTTCTCCGCGTACCCGGTCCCTTCCTTCAGGATCTGCATGACGCGGTCCGGATCTTTCTCGTACTCTGCGCGTCTCTCTCTGAGCGGCCGCAGCGTCTCCTGAAGCACATTATTCAGGAACTTCTTGACCTTGACGTCTCCGAGTCCGCCTCTTCTGTAATGCTCTTCCATCTCCTCAAGGTTCTGGTAATCCGGAGCATACTCCTCAAACAGTGCCTTTGCATTCGGAGCATCGTCCCCGGCGAACGCTTCAAGGTAGATGAATACCGGATTCCCATCGGTCTTTCCCGGATCAGACACCTTGAGATGGCCCGGATCCGTGAACATGCTCATGACCTTGGTCTTGACAGTCTTCTCATCGTCGGACAGGTAGATGCAGTTCCCGAGGGACTTGCTCATCTTGGCCTTTCCGTCTGTACCCGGAAGTCTTCTTGCCGAGCTGCTCTTCGGGAGCAGGATCTCCGGTTCGACAAGGGTCTCGCCGTAGATGGAATTGAACTTTCTGACGATCTCACGGGTCTGCTCGACCATAGGCTCCTGATCTTCGCCCGCCGGAACGATCGTCCCCATGAATCCCGTGATGTCGGCGGCCTGGGAGATCGGATAGCAGAAGAAGCCGACCGGCGTTCCTTCGCTCTCCTCGCGCTCCGAGAATCCTCTCATCTTGATCTCAGCCTTGACGGTCGGGTTTCTCTGGAGTCTCTGCACCGTGACCAGGTTCATATAATACTGGGTCAGCTCCGGAAGCTCCGGGATCTGCGACTGGATCAGGATATGTGCCTTCTCCGGGTCGATCCCCGCCGACAGGTAATCCAGTGCGACGTTCATGATGTTGCTTCTGACCTTCTCCGGGTTGTCCCAGTTATCGGTCAGCGCCTGCGCATCCGCGATCATGATGAAGATATCATCAAATTCCCCGCTGTTCTGGAGGATGACCCTCTCTCTCAGGGAGCCTACATAGTGGCCGATATGAAGGCGCCCTGTCGGTCTGTCTCCCGTCAGGATGA
Organism: Lachnospiraceae bacterium UBA7729; assembly: GCA_002482005.1. Lineage (GTDB taxonomy): Bacteria > Bacillota > Clostridia > Lachnospirales > Lachnospiraceae > Porcincola. The sequence goes on from DLFD01000021.1 coordinate 50,596, forward strand.
CCTTTCTCTTCGCTGCCTTGTTCTCTGCTGCTTCTGACATCTTTTCAATACTCCTTTTTATCCCGGATCTCCGGAAAGCCCTGCGGAAATTCCCGCTGTTTTGTGGAAATGTACTTGGCGGAGCCGTTATTCTCTCATATATATTGTATACGATTCACATCATTTTCTCAACCAGACATACCGCTCCCGGCGACATGTTTCTGCCAGCCTTCAGCCGGATATACTGCCTTCCGAAACTTTTTTCCTCTTCTCGAGCAGGGCGATCCAGCGGTCCATCCAGACCTTGAGCAGCGCCGCCACCGGCACCGCCAGGATCATCCCCAGAAGTCCCCCGACTTTGCTGCCGATGATCAGGGCGATGATGACCAGCATCGGATGGACCTTGACTGCATGACTGAGGAGTTTCGGATTCACAACATTGCCGTCGACCGTCTGGATCAGAAAGAGCACGATGATGCCGATGATCAGCTTCTTCCAGTCCTGGCTCAGGATCCCTACAAAAGCAGTGCTCCCGTAGGCGACGAATGGCCCCACGTAGGGGATCAGGTTGCCGAAGCCTGTCAGGACGCCGATGATGACCGCAAACTTCACATCCAGAAGGAGAAGGGCGATGCTCACGGTGACTGCCATGAACAGAGCGTCGATCAGCTGGCCGCGGATGTAGCCTGAAAAGACGCGGTCCGCGTCTCTTACGGCGACACCGATCATATGGGATGCCTTCTTCGGAAGGATCGCCTTGAAGAACTTTCTCCAGTACCGCTTCAGCCCATCCGCATCCAGAGTGAAATAGACAGCGAAGATGATGGCAAACAGCCCATTCGTGAGATAGCCCGTCAGGTTGCCTACAATATTGCCGACGTTCTTTCCGGCAGTCTCCGCGAGCCGGCCTGCCCACGCCGTGATGCTGTCCGCGACCGAAGAGAGAGCATCGGAAGAGATATTCATCTGCGCGAACCATTTGCTGAACTGGTCGTACACATCAGACAGCGAGTTCGAGATTCCCTTGATAAAACTGGTAAAATTGTCAAAGTTTACCACCGTCAGCTCATGAGTGAACGCCGAGATCAGGAAGGTCAGTCCCAGCACCAGGGCTGCCGCCACGTTCAGCGCCGTGATGGCAGTCGCCGTCCCCAGCCCGCTCCGGTTATGCTTCCGGTACAGCGGCAGACGGCTGATCTGCCTCTGAAAGAAATGTACGACCGGTGCGAACAGATAAGCCAGGGCAAATCCCAGCCCCAGAGGGATGAGGATGACCCTGAGCCAGTGCATGCCTGCCCCGAGCGCCAGCGCGATCCTGTCCAGATTATTGCCGATCTTGGTCAGGATGAAGATGATGACGAAGGTGGCGACAACATAGAAGGAGATCACACTGTATCTGTGATCGCTGGGCAGACGGTCCCTCAGCCTCTTTCCTGCTTTCTGGCTCTTATTCTTCTCTTCTTCCATATCCATACTGATAAAGTCTCCCGTTTCTGCGAGACGAACGCAAGGTTACTGTTAACTATAGCAGATTTTCCAGCAGAAAATCTCTGAAAAATAGTTTGCCTGTATTTCAATCTTTCAACATTCGTGCTATAAATGAGATGTGCAAACAAGTATGGTCAGGGAGGTGCCATTCATGGCAAAACTGCTTGTAAAGAATATCCGTACGCTGGTCTCCTGTGACCTGCAGGACCGCGTATATCAGAATGTAGACCTGATCTGTGAGGATGGACTCATTAAAGCCATCACGGATGCGAGGCAGAAGGCGGAACCGGATGAATCCGCATATGACCAGGTGATCGACGGCAGCGGGATGCTCTGCTACCCGGGGCTTGTCAACGCCCATCACCATCTCTACCAGGTCTTTTCGAGAAACCTTCCTCAGGTCCAGAACATGGAACTGTTCGACTGGCTGACAACTCTCTATGAAGTCTGGAAGAACCTGAACGAAGATACCATCCGCCTTTCCTCGCTCGTCGGGATCGGCGAACTGATGAAGAACGGCTGTACGACCGTCTTCGACCATCATTATGTATTCCCGGAAAACGGCGGCGACCTTCTGGCAGCCCAGTGGGAAGCGGCCAGAACACTCGGTGTCAGGATGCACTTCTCGAGAGGCTCCATGGACCTGTCAAAGAAGGACGGCGGACTTCCGCCTGATTCTGTCGTCCAGAGTGTCGATGAGATCATGAAGGACTCCGTGAGGCTGATCGAAAAATATCAGGATGACTCATTTGCATCCATGCACCGGATCGCCCTTGCGCCATGCTCGCCCTTCTCGGTATCCGCCGACCTGCTCCGCGAGAGCGCAAAGCTTGCCAGAAGCTATCATGTAAGGCTTCACACCCATCTCTGCGAGACCAAAGATGAGGAGCATTACACGCTGGACCGCTACAGCATGCGGCCGGTCGCCTATATGGAAAGTCTTGGCTGGCTCGGACCGGATGTCTGGTTCGCTCACGGCATCCATCTCAGCTCCGATGAGATCGATCTGCTGGCAAAGACCCATACAGGTGTCTGCCACTGCCCGATCTCCAACATGAAACTGGCTTCCGGGATCGCCAAAGTTCCGGAGATGCTCGGCAAAGGTGTGAATGTCGGCCTCGGCGTCGATGGCAGCGCCAGCAATGACGGTTCCAATCTTCTTGAGGAGATGAGGGTCTGCTATCTGCTCCACCGTCTGAATTCCTCGAAGGCGGCGCCGGATGGCTACCAGGTCCTGAAGATGGCCACCATCGGATCTGCAGGCCTGCTCGGACGCGGGAAAGAGATCGGTTCGCTGGAAGTCGGCAAATGTGCGGACTTCTTCCTTGTGGATTCCCATCGTCTGGAGCTGGTCGGTGCCTGCTACGACCCGAAGTCAGTCCTCGCAACCGTTGGTCTGAAAGGCGCGGCCGACTGGACTGTAGTGAACGGGAAGGTCACTGTCGAGCATGGTCGTCTGACCGGAGCCGATGAAGAAAAGATCGTATATGATGCGGACCGCGAACTTGACAGATACCTGAAAGATCTGTAAGCAAAGCAGTCACGCTGTCTGCCGAAAACTCCTGTTTTCCCCCTTACCCGGGCGCTGTCTCCCGTTTTCCGAAACCGGCGGGACGGCGCCCTTTCTTATCCCATAGGATGCAAAAAGGCCGCCGGTGGCGGACTTTTTGTATGCCTTCCCTGCAGTATCAATGCTGCGCCTGCAGGATTCCGGCAAAAAATATGCCTGCCCGCAAAGATCTGCAGGCAGGCATATGAAAGATCATATATCACTTCCGAAGGATGAGGTGTCTCCTTACATGAGGTGTCTTCTTACATGAGGTGCCTTCTTACGCAGCGAATGACCGCAGGGCTGCCTCAGACCAGCTCTCCTCCAAGTCTCTCGCACTCGGACAGAACCTTCTCGTCAACCTCTCCGTCAGCGACAACGCTCTCGCTCTCAAGGATGATCCCTGCTCCTCGGATATCTCTCTCCCAGTGAATGATCCAGTTCGGATCACCGTCGAGATTGGTGAACAGCCCGATCCTCTTGCCCTGAAGTTTCGGCTTCAATGCGTTATAGAGGCGTCCGAACCTTGTGTTCAGTCCCTCTCCCTTTTCGATCATCGGACAGCCAAGAGCGATTCCCGAATACCAGACTGCCTTATAAGTATCAAACTCTTCCGCAGTGAAAAGGTCAGCCTTTCCGCCTGCATCCGCAACGCCCTTTGCAACCGATTCAGCCATCTTCCGAATATCGTCTCTGTTTCCGCCGTAGACAACCGCGATATCACCGTACATGTCAAGATCCCCTTTCGCATCCTGCAGTCCCTCTGTTCTTCCCGCAGAAACGGGCGTTGAGGCTGCATCGTATCTATCCAGCCCCGGCCGGAAAAGCCACCTTCCGGGGCAGAAAAACTCTTAGTACAACATAACACCTTGAAAGGTGCCATGTCAACGAACTCTCATTGCATTCAGCTCCACTTATTCAGCAGAGCGGAAAGATCAAGGCCTTCGTCTTTCCCCGGCTGCCTTCTCTGTCTGCTGCTTCCGCCGTGTCCGCCTTGTCCCTTCTTCTCCTCGCTCTGGCCCTTCTTTTCCTGACCCTGCCTCTTCTTTTCCTGACCCTGGCTCTTCTTTTCCTGACCCTGGCCCTTCTTTTCCTGGCCCTGGCCCTTCTTTTCCTGGCCCTGCTTTCCGCCATGAGATGCCGGCTCTCCCAGCTTCATGGAAAGCGAGATACGGTTTCTCTGAAGGTCTACGTCAAGGACCTTCACATCGATGACATCTCCGACCGATACCACGTCCAGAGGCGACCTCACAAAAAGATGGTCGCTCATCTGAGAGATATGGACCAGACCGTCCTCATGGACTCCGATATCGACAAAAGCTCCGAAGTCAACGATGTTCCGGACGGTCCCTTTGAGGACCATGCCGGGCTTAAGGTCTTTCATATCCATGACATCCTGTCTGAGGACCGGCTTAGGCATATCGGCTCTCGGATCTCTTCCGGGTTTCTCGATCTCCTTCACGATATCGGTCAGAGTCTCTTTTCCGACTCCGAACGTATCTGCCAGCTTCGTGATCCCGCCTTCCGAACGGATCCTGCTGTCAAGATCACGGATCTGCCCTTTCTTCACATCCTCCGGGGTATAGCCGAATTCCTTCAGCAGCTTCGCCGCTGCCTCATAGGATTCCGGATGGACTCCCGTCATGTCGAGCGGATTCTTCCCGTCCCTGATGCGCAGAAAACCAGCGCACTGCTGGAATGCCTTCGGACCGAGTCCCGATACCTTGAGAAGCTGTTTCCGGTCCTCGAACCTGCCGTTCTCTTCCCGGTAGGCAACGATGTTCTTTGCCGTCTTCTTCGTGATGCCTGACACGTAGAGCAGAAGCGGCCAGGAAGCTGTGTTCAGATCGACTCCGACCTCGTTTACACAGTCCTCAACGACTCCCTCCAGCTTGCCTCCCAGTTTCTTCTGATCGCAGTCATGCTGGTACTGACCGACTCCGATGGACTTCGGATCGATCTTGACCAGCTCCGCCAGAGGATCCTGCAGTCTGCGGGCGATGGAAGCGGAACTTCGCTGCTCCACGGTAAAGTCAGGCAGTTCTTCGGTCGCCAGCTCACTCGCTGAATAGACCGAGGCGCCCGCCTCGCTGACGATGGCGTAGCTGACCTTCTCCGGAACTTCCGAGATGATCTCCGCGATCAGCTTCTCCGATTCCCTGGAAGCGGTTCCGTTACCGCAGGATATAAGCGTCACGTGATACTTTCGGATGAGTCCTTCCACTTCCTTCCTGACTGCGGCATTCCTGGATGGATTGGTGAAATCCATCGGATAGACGATCGTCGTATCCAGGACCTTTCCGGTATCGTCCACGACCGCCAGCTTACAGCCGTTCCGGTAGCCCGGGTCCCAGCCCAGGACCGTCTGTCCCACGATCGGCGGCTGCATCAGAAGCTGTCTCAGATTCCTGCCAAAGACATCGATCGCACCATCCTCAGCCTTCTCTGTCAGACTGCTGCGGACTTCGCGCCCGATCGCCGGCCCGATCAGCCGCTCGTAAGCATCCTTTGAGACATCTTTCAGGAACTGCACCATATTGGGATTATCCCTCGTGATCACTGCATGTTCGATGACCCTGAGGATCTCCTCCTCCGGGACTTCAAGCGTGACGGTCAGGACCTTCTCCTTCTCACCCCTGTTCAGCGCCAGGACCTGATGTCCCTTCAGCGCCGGAACCTTGCACGTGAAGTGGAAGTACTGGACGTAGACCGAATCCGGCTTGTCCATCTCCTTCTTCACCTCTGAGTTCAGAATCCCCTCCGCCATCGTGATCTCACGGATTCTGGTCCTCAGGTCAGCTCTGTCAGAGATATTTTCCGCGATGATATCGCCGGCGCCTCTGATCGCATCCTCTGCGGAAGCCACATCTTTCGACGGATCCACATATGTCGATGCGATCTCCGAAAGCGGCTGTGCGGCCTCCTGTTTCAAGATCTCGTCAGCCAGAGGCTGAAGGCCTTTCTCCACCGCTATTGTCGCACGGGTCCTCCTCTTAGGACGATATGGACGGTAAAGGTCCTCCAGTTCCACCATCGTGGCTGCATTCCCGATCTGCTCCCTCAGCTCATCCGTCAGCTTTCCCTGCTCCCTGATCGTAGAGAGAACGGTTTCGCGCCGCTCATCGAGCGAACGCAGATAAGTCAGACGTTCATCGATCTTTCTGATCTGCTCATCATCCAGCGATCCATGTGCTTCCTTGCGGTATCTTGCGATGAAAGGGACCGTGCATCCTTCATCGATCAGTTCTGCTACGGCATCGACCTGCTGGAGACGGATGCCAAGTTCCTGTGCGATTGTCTCGTTGATCTTCAAACTGCAATATCCTCTTACTGTAGTATTTTTCTGATATGCGGATGTCCGCTGGTTCTTCCTTCGTTCTTTACTTCAGAAAATCTTTCTTGATGAAGCCCTTAAGCTCCGCTCCGGCACTGTCGGTAAATGTGACTGGGACCCATCCGTCCTTCCCGTCTCTTCCGGTATCTTCCTTCACTTGCCGGTCTGCCGGAATGGTAGCCAGGATATCACTGTCCGTGCTTGCCTCTGCTCTCAGACGGACGTTGGAAGTCGTCGTGTAGGTCTTTCCTTCCTTAGCTGGGGCAGCCTTTGTTTCCGACTCGTCTTCCGCTTTTTCCGACTCTCCGGCTTCGCTCTCTGCGGTTTCCTTCTCCGCTGCTTCGCTTTCAGCGTCTGCCTCTCCTGTCTGCTCCGCCGCAGCTTCGGATGCCGCTTCCGTCTCCTCTTCCGCAGTCTCCATCTCCTTTGCTCTTTTCGTCAGTTCATCGACATCGATGCCTTCCAGATTCTCTTTCCGGTACATCTGCTCGTACTCATCCACGAACCCGGAAGATGCGATATTCCCGATATCATCTTTATTAAAGAAGTAAAGGTCTCCTCCCTGATATCCGTCCGGATACAGGCAGGCGCAGTAATCGTAGAACTTGTCATCGGAAGCATTCTGGATGACTCTTCCGAGAATCATGAACTCCTGATCGTATCCTTTCAGGGTAACGACCGAACCGATCGAAAGCCAGTCCTTCTCTGCTTCCTCTGCGGCTGCCTCGGTCACTCCCGCTTTCAGCTCACCGCCGCTGGTCTCCGCAAAAGCCGTTGTGAGACTTCCCATCGCCAGAAATGCCGCCATGGCGGATACGGCCAGGGTCCTCGCCGCCTGTCCCCTGAATGATCTATTCATATATAGGTTCCTCCATTCTCTCAAGGGTATATTTCCCAATAATGGACTATCCTAACACCAAGCAATAAAGGCGTCAAACGATAGCTTCCTGCAATACCCTCCACCGCTCATACAAAATCCTTCCGCCGGCATCCTCTTTGCATCCTATGGGATACAGAAGAAGCGGATGCAGCCTTTTCCAGGGATCTGCACCCGCTTCTTCCTCTCATCTCCGCCCATCATCTGTCTGGTCGGAGAAATCGGTTCTTATGCGTCTTTCCCGATGCCAATGTAGCCATAATCTGCGTCCTCAACGGCCTGTTTCATGGCTGCTTCATCCGGCTTCTTTGTATATGTGACGACCGCCTTGCCTGTAGTGTGATCGGCCTTCACATCCGTGATTCCATCAACTGATCTCAGCGCTTCCGAGATGTGCTTCTCACACATCTCGCACATCATTCCATCGATCAGAACGGTTTCGGTGCCGGCAGCTTCCGGGCTCTGCACGCCTGCCTCCGCCGCCAGAGTCTGTCCTGCGTCTGCCGCAGTCCCCAGAGTCTGTCCCGCGTCTGCCGCAGTCTCCAGAGTCTGTCCTGCGTCTGCCGCAGTCTCCCTCTCCGGCAGTGCTCTCTTCCTCATGACCTTGTCATGGGAGGCATCGTGGACCTTAGCCAGGTTCAGGCGAAGGGCGTTCATGCAGACGGTGAAAGAGGAAAGCGCCATCGCCGCCGCGCCCCACATCGGATTCAGATGGATGCCCGGATACAGGCCTGCCGCCATCGGGATCAGGAGAGCGTTGTAGGCAAATGCCCAGAACAGGTTCTCGTGAATGTTCCGAATGGTAGCGCGGGACAGACGGATTGCTCCGGACACGTCGGTCAGCTTCGAGTTCATCAGAACGACGTCCGCACTGTCGATCGCGACATCGGTTCCGGCTCCGATCGCGATCCCGGTATCCGCCCTGGTAAGAGCCGGTGCATCGTTGATGCCGTCGCCGACCATGGCGACCTTGCCGCGCTTCTGAAGGTCACGGATCACGGATTCCTTGCCGTCCGGCAAAACGCCTGCGATGATGCGGTCGACACCCGCCTGCTCACCGATCGCTCTTGCGGTCCTCTCATTGTCGCCGGTCAGCATGACGGTCTCGATCCCCATGCCCTTCAGCTCTCTGATCGCCTGAGCCGAATCCGGCTTGATGACATCGGCGACAGCGATGATGCCGAGAAGTTTTCCGTCCTCCTCAAAGAAGAGCGGAGTCTTGCCCTTCGAAGCAAGCTCATCCGCCTTCTGCTGAAGGTCAGCCGGTACAGATGCGATGCTGCCGATGAACTTTCCAGAACCGCCGTAAAGAACGGAACTGCCAAGTTTTGCAGTAAGGCCGCTGCCGGAAAGTGCCTTGAAATCGGTAACCTTTTCTGCCTTCAGATCCTTCTCTTCTGCCCGGGTCACGATTGCTCTCGCGAGCGGGTGCTCGGACTGAGCCTCAAGCGCATAGGCCTTGGAAAGAAGTTCGTCTTCTGTTCTGCCTGCCGCCGGAAGGATATCGGTTACCTCTGGCTTGCCTGCGGTGATGGTCCCGGTCTTGTCCAGAGCTACGATCTGGATGCGGCCGGTATTCTCAAGCGCTTCGCTGGTCTTGAACAGGATCCCGTTCTTCGCTCCCATGCCGTTGCCGACCATGATCGCGACCGGAGTCGCAAGTCCGAGTGCGCACGGGCAGGAGATGACAAGGACGGTGATCGCATGTTCCAGAGAAATTGACAGGCTGTGCCCTGTGAGCAGCCAGCCGATCAGGACGACGATCGCGATCACGATGACCGAAGGGACGAAGATCCCTGAGACTTTGTCGGCGATCTTCGCGATCGGAGCCTTGGTCGCTGCCGCATCGGAGACCATCCGGATGATCTGTGAGAATGTGGTATCCTCCCCGACTCTGGTCGCCCTTGCCCTGATGAAACCGGACTGGTTGATGGTAGCCGCACTCACAGTATCATCCACCGTCTTGTCGACCGGGACCGATTCACCGGTAAGAGCCGATTCATCGACGGCCGTCGATCCCTCGACGATCACGCCATCGACCGGAATGGACTCGCCCGGCTTTACCACAAAGATGTCACCGGAGACAACATCGTCGATCCCGACCGTGACCACCTGACCAGAGCGCTCCACATTTGCCGTCCTGGGAGCCATCTTCATCAGATTCTTGAGCGCGTCAGTGGTCCTGCCTTTGGACAGGGACTCAAGCGTCTTTCCGATGGTGATCAGAGCCGGGATCATGGCCGCACTCTCAAAGTAGAGCTGGTTGTGGTAGAGCGGCATCAGGTCCATGTTGGAGGTCCCGGCGGTCAGAAGATAAGACATCTTGTAGAAGATGTAGACCGACCAGCCGAAGGAAACGCCGGAGCCGAGCGCCACCAGAGCGTCCATGTTCGGAGCCCCGTGGAAGAGGGACCTGAACCCGGACGTGAAGAAGTCCTTGTTGATGATCATGACCACTGCCGCCAGAAGAAGCTGAGTCAGTGCCAGACCGATGTGATTGTGGACCAGGAAGCCGGGAAGCGGCCACCCCCACATGTTGTGGCCCATGGTGATATACATAAGGACCACGAGGAAGAAGATGGAAAGTTTCAGCCTTCTCACCAGCTTCGGGGTAGTTCGGTCCTTCAGGGCATCTTCCTCAGCCGCAAGAGACGCACTTGCGCTGCCGGAGCCAGCCTTCTGGGCGACGTCCCTGAGACGGGCGCCGTATCCGGCCTTCTCGACCGCAGCGACGATATCTGAACTTTTCGCGGTCCCCTCGACTCCCATCGAGTTGGTCAGAAGCGATACGGACACCGACTTTACACCCGGCACCCTGGAGACCGCTTTCTCTACATGGGCCTGGCATGCTGCACAGCTCATGCCGGTTACTACATACTGTTCCATAGAAGATCCTTTCCGTCAGCAGGCCTGCGGAACCTCTCTGTTTCCGGAACCTCTCTGTTTCCGAAACCTCTCTGTTTCCGGAGCCTCTCTGTATGACAGGAATGCATCTGTCATCACAGCCTTGTTCCTGATACCCCCATCGGGTATCTGCTGACGGTGACATCTTATACCCCCTTAGGGTATCTGTCAAGAAATTCTTCCCCTATTTCCTGAAAAAAGGTTATTCCCAGAGGTCCGTCCTTGCCTTCCTGTAATCCAGTTTTTCAGATGTTCCAGGAGAACAGCCGCATTGCTGATGCTCCCATCCTTCGCCCCGTAGAGGAGAGTCACATTGCCATCTGAAAGTTTTTCTGCAATCTCTCTGCAGAAAGCAGTGGTTCCGGGATTCACCTCCAGCTCAGCCTTGTAGCGTTCCGAAAACTCTGAAAACTTCTCCGGATCATGGCCGTACCAGCTGCGAAGCTCCCTGGATGGAGCGATCTCTTTTGCCCAGAGATCAAGTTTTGCCTTCTCTTTGCTGATTCCTCTCGGCCACAGACGATCGACAAGGATCCTGTATCCGTCATCCTCCTCAGCTGCCTCATAGATTCTGCGCATCCGAAGCTGTCCCATGAGATTCCTCCTTTGCCTTCTTCCATGCCGCGTCCCGCTCCTGCGCAGCCTGGATCATCTTAAAGTGCTGGAAAGCGTCCGTCATGTCCTCGATGATCTCCGCGGCTCCAAGGTACTTGCCGTCCTCGTCGCGGACAGCCAGATAAGTTACTTTGACCGGCCTGTCAGGATTCGGGATCCACCTCGAGAACTCATCTCTCGCACCGCTCCGGAAGTCATCGGTCAGGCTCTTCACGACAGCCCGGATCGGCACCGGATGGCAGTGGTAGGTCGACTGTCCCAGGGTCGAGACCGGTCTCGAGAAGACTTTATCCGTATTCTTGTAGAAGCGGTTGATCGAGCCGTCATCGATAAATGTGACGTCCACCGGCAGTACACTAAGGATTCCCTTGAGCTGGGCTACTGTCAGCTCACCCGCAGGAGTCTTTCCGCCATCCCCATGAAAATGTACGATGCCGTGTTCCAGAATCTTCTCAGGGATGCCGGCTGCCTCTGCCTCAGCTCTCTCCGCCTCCCGGGCGGCTGCCTCTGCCTCTTCTCTCTCCTTCAGCACTCTCTCGCCATGCTCCCATCTCGGGATCTCTTTGATGTAGACCGGCCCCATCTCAAAGAGGTCGCGGTAGACATCGACCCACTCGTCATCCGTCAGGTTCTGCATGGCAATCGGAAGCAGAATGTTCTCATCCTTGTAGATCATCTCGCGGACCCGTTTGGTCAGAGGAAGAATATATTCCTTCATCTCGGCTGCGGAGGATCTCTGGATTCCGCGGTACAGCCTCCCGGTCTCTGCCTTGATCTGATCATCCACATTCCACATGACCTGGCTCGGCCCTGTTATGCCGCAGCGCTCCAGAGGCGCCATGATCAGCTCTTCCTTCTTGCTGTAGATCCCGCGGATCTTCTTCAGCCGGAGCAGATCCATCTTCACTTTATCATCATGGCCGCCAACCTCGAGCGCCATCTCCAGATCATTCAGCAGCAGTTCCAGGGCGCTGTTCTCCCGGATGAAATAGTCGACCGGATGCCCCTCGGGCAGCTGCAGAAGTTCCTGCTTCTTCATCCGCTTCTGTTCCCGGATGACCTCGCCTTCCGTCTTACCGTGGAAAAGCCCCGAATGAAGGTCACACAGTTTTGTGACCTGTTTCGGATCCGCACCGTCACTGATCAGCGCCTGCTCCGCATCCATGATGTCCCTGACCGGAACCGACCTGAATTCCTTCACAAAGTCTTCCCGGACCGATGCCAGGTCCTCTCCTGCTCCCAGTCTTGCAAGAAGCGCCTTCAGCTGCATGGCTTTGCTGTTCTCCATATGAAACCAACCTTTCTGACTGATCCTTCCCTGTTTCTCTGTCTGAAAATCTATCCCGGATCCGAAAATGAATCTGTGGTCTCAGCCACACTTCCGGATATTGTATTGACGCCGTACCCTCTGCCCATCCTCCGGATATTGGTCTTTCGCCGTACCCTCTGCATCCCCTCTGAACTGTTCTCATGCAGCCGGCCAGCTCCACTTGCCCCGGACAGGCAATTCGACTATGATGGGGATTGAAAACAAATGTTACAGGCTGTATTGCCTATTACTTCCAGGAACGATGTTAGCACACGCTAACACATTTGCACAGAGATTTTTCGGAAAACAGCGTTCATCAGGCGGGGAAAAGCGGCAGAACGGAGAAGATATGAAGATCTGGATCACCAGACACGGACAGACGAACCTGAATAAAGCGCACCTCATGCAGGGACGTACGGACGAACCGCTGAATGAGACCGGGATCCGTCAGGCAAGGCAGGCAAGGAAGAACATCCCGGACGTAACGTTCGACAAGGTCTATGCAAGTCCGCTTTGCAGGGCGGTTGAAACCGCTTCGATCATCGGGGCCGTGGATACGAAGGACATCACGATCGACCCACGTATCATAGAAACAGACTTCGGGCGGTTTGAGAGAAAAAAATATACGACGATGGGGCTTCCCATGATCTTCTTCTGGATGCTGCCATGGATCATCCCGGCACCGAAGACAGTGGAAACCATCCCTTCCATGAAGGAGAGGACTGCTTCTTTCCTCGAGGACGTCATAGCAGACGGCAGAAAGAACGGTTATGAGAACATTCTGGTCACCTGCCACGGCGGGATCATGCGTGTCCTTTCCGGATACATGCTTGGAAAAAAAAGTGGACTGATGTGGTATCCGAAGCCGCATAACTGCGAGATCCGGGTGTTCGACGCAGATCCGGGACAGCACAGGATGCTGGGGGATTACAGGCTCTCATAAGTCCCGGGGGCAGAGCTCAGGAATGCTGGGGATCACAGGCTCTCATAAGTCCCGTGGGCCTGGCACGGGAATACTGGGGATCACAGGCTCTCATAAGTCCCGGGGGCCTGGCACGGGAAGAGGCTGCTCCCGGAGTATAAGACCAACGGTTACAAAGATTGCGATACTGAAAAGAAGGCGACTAGCATGAAGATCTGGATTGTGAGACATGGACAGACCCGTCTGAACGCGATCATGGTACTGCAGGGTCACACGGATGAGCCGCTCAACGCGAAAGGAGTTGCGCAGGCACACCAGGCAAGAGAAAAGATAGGCGACGTACATTTTGATAAAGTGTATGCGAGTACCCTGAAGCGGGCGATCGAGACCGGAGCGATCGTAGGCGGCGTGAGCGAGTCAGAGATCGTGACAGACCCGCGGATCATGGAAGTGAACTTCGGCCGCAAAGAGCTGAAGCATTATCTGAAACTCGGGCCGAAGATGATACTGTTCTGGGCATTCCCAAGGATCTTCCATGCGCCAAAGACTGTCGAGCCCATCCATTCTCTGGTCAGCCGGACCTCCTCCTTCCTCGACGATGTTCTGAAAGAAGGAAGAGAGAGTGGGTACGAGAACATCCTGGTCGCCTGCCACGGCGGGTCGATGAGGGCTCTCTGCGGCTATATGATGGGAAAAAAGCACGGATATGTCTGGAGGCCGGGCTTCCACAACTGCGAAGTGCGTGTGTATGATGCCGACCCGGGGCAGCACAGGATGGTGGCAGACTACAGGATCTGACCGGACTGATAGAAACTGAACTACCTCCTTCTCACCTGCCAGCCAAAGAAGGATGCCGGCATCCTCGCCATCCTGGAGAATGAGTCAATCTTCCGGGCAAAGCCGCCTTTCTATGGTAGAATGATGCAAGGGTCAAAAGGTCATAATCCGCGTCGTGCTTGCACGTAAGCGGTTATGACCTTGGGACCCGCATAACACTGAGCACGTAGGAATTTGCAATTGCAAATTCCGAGAGTGCGAAGTGTTATAGGATTGCGAGAGCAGCGAAGCTGCGAAGCAATCCGCATCATCAGTTGGGGGCAAAAGGGACTTTTGACCCCAACATCGTAGAATAAGAAAAACTGTTTTCTGAATGCACTGCTGAAAGATGCAAGGAAAGGAATCGATATGAGTAGATATATGGAGCGCGCCGAGGCGCTCAGGAATGATCCGGATGTTCACTACAACTGTGCGCAGTCTGTCCTGATGGCATTCTGCGAGGACAAGGGCCTGGCTCCTGAGATGGCTGGTGCCCTGACTGCCAACCTTGGCAGCGGCATGAGGATAGCCGGGACCTGCGGCGCCATGGTCGGCGGCCTGCTGGTCCTCGGTCTGTACGGAGTGAATGATCCAGTGATCATCAGTTCCTACTGGAAAGAGTTCATGGGGAAGCATGACGGCATGAATCAGTGCCGCGACCTGCTTCGCGTCAACGCCGCGAAAGGAAACCCGAAGAAACCTCACTGCGACAATATGGTCTACGAAGCAGTAGAGCTCACAGAGAGAATTCTGAAAGAGCAGGGAAAGATCTGAGGAAAGAGCGGGACGAAGCATACTGGCAGACTTGTTTAGTCTCTGTCGATCTTAAGGATATTCCGAAATGGGAGTCGCCGTCCATCTTCAAAGACGATGTACTGGAGCTGCTCGTTGACCGTCCTGATCCTGCCAGAGGCTGTCTCGATCCTTCCGCCTGTCTTCTTCTCATCCGGCCGGAAACAGGTGACGGTGACCTCAGGCCTCACAGCTGCAGGACCCGACGTCTCCTCTGCCAGTTTCCGGACCATGTCATTCAGCTTCTTCAGATCTTCATCCGACAGCTCCGGCCGCTCTTCGGTCAGTCTCCGCTCCTCGCTGAGAGAGTCCTTGTAATCCCTCAGCGGCTCAAAGGAGCCGAACTGGGCCGCCCGGTCCACCATCGACATGCGCGGATGCCGGACCGAGACATGATGGGGCAGATCGATGATGTCTCTGTAATCGTTCATGCTTTGTGCCCTCCCATCTGTTCGTTTCTCTGCCTTCCGGTCGCGCCTTCCTCGAAGCTGGTCCCTCTTACGACCGCGTTTTTGCCGAACCGGTTCTTGATCTCGAGGACCGCCTGCTGCATCTTCTTCTCACGCTCAGCCTTCTTCTTCTCTTCCTCCCGCTTTTCCTCCGCGAGTCCGTAGTCCGTGAACAGGTCCATCTGCTCGAACTTCACTTCTTTCTTCGCAGAAGTCTCCGGGACCGTATGGCTGGCGACAAGGTTGAATCTTCGTATCGTCAGTCTTCGATCCGTTATTTTTTCATAGATGCTTATCGATGCGTCGATGATGGTGTTCGTCAGGGAAGTCTTCTGCCCGAGATTCTGCGAGCCGTGGGAATGCTGCGGGACCTCCCTGCCATACCGGTCCCGGACGACCTTTCCCCGGAGATAGGAACGAAGGGCAGGGTTTGTGACATTTTCTACATCATAGCCCACATCCAGGACGATCTGGTCAGTGACCAGGTGCCTGGAAAGCAGCTCCAGGGACAGCTTTTCGGCCATCTCGCGGATGATGATCTCCCCGTGCCCGAAGTCGTAAGGCTCCGCCAGCACCTGCCCGCAGCTCAGGCTTTGATTCTCCGGCCTGTAGGCTCTGATGTCTGCAAATGTGACGGGCTCCCATCCCCATGCATGGTCGATCAGGAGCTCGGCGTTCACTCCGAACAGGCTGTAGAGCAGGTCCTCGCTGTAGTATTCGCCCGGCTCTCCCAGGGAACATCTGGCGATATCGCCCATCGTGTAAAGGCCGACGCTCTCCAGCTTCTTCTCCGCAGAGCGGCCTACCCTCCAGAAGTCGGTCAGCGGCCGGTGGCTCCAGAGCTCGCGGCGGTATTTCATCATGTCGAGCTCCGCAATGCGGACGCCATCCTGATCAGCCGGGATGTGCTTGGCGACGATGTCCATGGCAATCTTGCACAGATAGAGGTTGGTCCCGATGCCGGCGGTCGC
This sequence comes from Lachnospiraceae bacterium UBA7729, assembly GCA_002482005.1. Taxonomy (GTDB): domain Bacteria; phylum Bacillota; class Clostridia; order Lachnospirales; family Lachnospiraceae; genus Porcincola. The sequence continues at coordinate 66,601 of DLFD01000021.1, forward strand.
CGTGATCCCGGTCTGCGCAAGGACATCCGCGATCATCTTCCTTGCAAGCTCATGGGCGGTCATGCCATACGTCTTCAGATACGGGGTAGCATCGATGAACACCTCGTCTATGGAATAGACATGCATGTCCTCCGGCGCGACATACTTCAGATAGATCCCGTAGATCTTCGTGCTGATCTCCATGTAGAGACGCATCCTGGGCGTTGCCGCGATGTAGTCCAGCTCCAGCGAAGGATCCTTTTTCAGCTCGTTATCGTCGGCAGAAGTTCCGGTGAACATCCGTCCGGGAGCTCTCAGCTTCCTCTCACGGTTGACCTCGCGGACTTTCGAGACAACCTGAAAAAGCCTTGCTCTCCCCGGGATCCCGTAGCTTTTCAGAGATGGAGAGACGGCAAGGCAGATCGTCTTCTCCGTCTTCGAGACGTCCGCCACCACAAGGTTGGTGGTCAGGGGATCCAGCCCCCTCGCCGCGCACTCGCAGGAAGCGTAGAACGACTTGAGGTCGATCGCGATGTAGGTTTTTCCGGTATCTTCTGAATTCATAAGTGAAGAAATTTCCTCATTTCCGGCTGTGGACTGATCTGCAGCCCAGACTGACAGATGCCTCGCGGAAAACCAGGCAGCTCAGGGCAGGACTTTCATAGGCTTCCACCTCAGGCAGTCGCCGGAGACCAGGCTGTAACGGATCCCTCTCTTCCTGCCCCGGATGCTGTCGTGGAAGCGCTCCTCGCCGTGACAGTGGGCATAGACCACCTGCCCGACGTGGTACTTCTCCGCCATCTTCGTGAAGGCACTGTTTTTTTCCATGATGCTGGTGGGCGGATAGTGCAGGAACATGATGAACTTCTGATAGCCGTCGGCGACCGCAGCGTCGAATGACTTCTGCAGGCGCTCGGTCTCCCGCTCCACCAGCATGGCAGCGTGCTCTGCCTCCTTCTCATCAAAGCCGGTGATGCGTCCAGATCCATCCACATAAAAAGGACCCTCGAAGCAGTAGCCTTTGGTGCCGACAAGAGCATAGTCTCCGTAAGAAAAGTAATTATTCTGAAGAAAGTGAAGTTTTCCTTCAAACATCTCGTTGAGACGTTCCGTCTTCTTCACGTCCCAGAAGTGATCGTGGTTGCCCCGGAGAAGGATCTTCCTGCCCGGAAGCGATTCGATATACTGAAGGTCCTTCTGGCAGTAAGGGAGTTTGCTCCCCCAGGTGTGGTCGCCGACAAGGACGATCGTGTCATCGTCCGTCATCACTTCGCGGCAGTTTTCGAGAAAACGCTCTTCATGCCCCTGCCAGAGCCGGCTCTCCCTCTGGGCCACCGACTTGATCTCCGACTGAAAAGAAAGGTGGAGATCACCCAGCGCATATAGTGCCATACATTCCCTCCAGGATCCAGGCAAGGCGCCTGTCCCCTTGTTCACCTGTCCCTTGTTCACCTGCTCCCTCGTTCACCTGTCCCCTTGTTCAATGACCGAGGATCAGTCTGAGAAACGTTTTGTCCAGCATGATAGTCCGGTTCCACGGGTTCAGGATCAGTCCTTCGACCGCATCGGAGCCGGCTGCCATCCTCAGTACCTGGCCGATGTCGGCCAGGAAGGTTGACATCACCTGCTCAGGTCCCTTCATCTGCTCGTCGAAGCTGGTGAAAGCTTCGAGCCATCGCTTCCCGTCATGCTCGATCACACGCAGCTGCAGGTTTTCCATTCCTTCCGGCGACACGGCGACCACAAACTGGCCGCCCGCATTCATCCTGCGGCGGATCGCCGAAAGCGTAACTGCCAGGATCTCCGGGGTCGGCTGCTGCTGGAGCATCCGGATGTCTTCCTCGATCTTCTCGTTGCCGACTAGTCCTTTATCTGTCATAGATTCTCCTGATCAATATCATGATGCCAGGGGTCCCAAGGCATAATCTGCGTCACGCTTGCGTGTAAGCGGGTATGACCTTTTGCCCCCAGCATCATATCATAAGGCGCGTCCGAACAGGGGATCCGTTCTCTTGTTCAGATCCCGCTCAGTTTCTTCTTCAGCAGGCTTCTGTATTCAGCGAGAACATCCTCCGGCCCCGTGATCCTGACGTCGTCCCCGAGGCCGGTGACCCAGCCATAGAAGAGCGGATTCGCGCTGACCTGGATATGGATCCTGCAGGTCCCGTCCCCATTCTTCAGAATCTGGATATCTTTGCCGAACCGATCGATGAAGATGCCGCACTTTTTCTGCGGGCAGACAACATCGACGCCCTTCTGGGTGGAATCAAACATGCCGAACGTCCTGACCGAATAGAGGTCGAAGTCCATGTGGGCGAACTCCTCCGCACCAAGCCTGGGCTTGTCAAGAAGCTGCACGTCCTTCATCTTGTCGACCCGGAATGTGCTTCTGCACATCCTGTCATGGCGATATGCCATCAGGTAGTATTCTTCCTCCGACCAGACGACCTCCCACGGGCTTACCTCGTAGAGCTTGCCCGGATTCTTCTCGATCAGCTGTTTGTCAGAGCTCCATGTCATGTAGTGAAATGTGATGCAGCGGTTTCTGCTGATTGCTTCCCATAGCAGGCTCAGGACCGTGTAGCTGGAGCGGTTGTTCACCTTCAGCAGCCTGTCCACATCCGACATCCCGTGAAGTTTCCCCGCCTGCCGCCGGCTGACAAGTTCCCTCAGCTTCCTGAGCAGATCCTCGGTCCTGGTCTCCGTGATGAAGTGCGAGTTCGACACAGCATCGCAGAGGATATTGACCTCCGCCGGCTCGAAGAGGCTTTCCGTGACATGATAGCTCAGTTCCTTGCCGTCCTTCTGAACCTCGATCGTAAGATAATCCCCGATCTCCTCCCTGTTCAGATATTCGATATAGCTCCGGATCGTCCTCTGGGAGATGGAATACCCTTCGTTCTCCATGATCCGGATGATATCCGAGGTACTCAGCGAGTGGTCCTCGTCCGTTTCCTCCATCAGAAGCCTCCTGAACCTGAGGAGCGCCTCGCCGTTGCTCTTGTCCCGCCTGACTCCCGGCATATCCTCTACCCCCATGCATCTGCCGCCGGCCGTCACTCTGG
>DLFD01000021.1:69736-78307 GCA_002482005.1 Lachnospiraceae bacterium UBA7729
TCCGCGTCTGCCGCCGGCCGTCATTCTGGCTCTCCGCATCTGCCGCCGGCAATCCATAGCCGTGCGGCATCTCCGCCTTCCAGCTCCGGCCCGGTAATGTTCTTCTGCTTACATCAGTGTAACGAATCTGTACCTCTCTGTCAAAACTGCTGCACAGCCGGAGACTTTCCCAGGGCGGATACACAGGCTGTCCCCAGCGGATATACGCTGATCAGCATGTGCAGGGGAGCCGGCTTCGGCAGGAAGAAACTTGTAGAAACATCTTGCAATCGTCAGAAATTGCCTTATCCTATAGACAGAAAAGATTCTCCAGTGTCCTGAAACTATCCACTCCGACATTCCCGCAGACTCTTTTCCCGATATTGTTATGATCATTCCAAGAGGCAGAACATGAAAGTTACTTACATCTATCACAGCGGATTCCTGGTGGAGACGGATTCCGCCGATTTTCTGTTTGACTACTGGCAGGGACAGCTGCCTGAGAGGATCCTGAAAAGAAGCTCCGGGGCTGACCGGACACGATCTTCCGGGAACGGGAAAGCCGCCCCTTATTCCCCGGATGCTCCGCGCCTGTCCGCCAGGCCGCTCTATGTATTCGTCAGTCATTCGCACGGCGACCACTGTAATCCAAAGATCTTCGATCTGAATGCAGATGCCTACATTCTGGCATACGAGATGAAGCCGCAGATCAACGATGAGGTCCGGAGGCGGCATGACGTCTTCTTCCTGAAGCCTCACCATGGGATGCAGATCCTGCAGGAGACACCGGAAGCCCTGGAGATCTCGTCAGCTTCCGGTGAAGCAGACGGAAAAAAACGGATCCAGATCCTGTCCGGAAGAACATTTGCGGATTTTAAGGAACTGAGACTGTCGGCAGGAAACATCGGCCATGACGATCTGGAGCAGATCGAACAGGAATATATCAGTGTCTATGCTCTGGCTTCCAATGACCTGGGCGTGGCCTTCGCCGTCAGCGCGCCTGAGGGCGACATCTACCATGCCGGTGACCTGAACAACTGGTGGTGGGACGGCGATGCGGAAGACATCAGCATGGAACATCTCTATGAAAAAGAACTGCAGCGGATCGCAGGGACCCACTTCGAGGCAGCCATCATCCCTTATGACCTCAGGCTGAAGGAGCCCGGTTTCGGAATCCGCGACTTTCTGAAGTACTGCAGCACTGACGCCATCTATCCGATGCACGTGAACGCTGACCGCGAAAAGGCCAGGGCAGCGTTTGAAGCCGACCCGGTCATTCAGAAAGCCCTGAAAGGAGGACCGCATGTTTACTTTTAATCATTTCAACTTTAACGTCAAAGACCTGGACCGGTCCCTGAAATTCTACCATGATGCCCTCGGCCTGACAGAGGTATCCAGGAAAGATAACCCGGAATTCACGATCGTCTTTCTGGGCGACGGAAAGACCGGCTTCCGGCTGGAACTGACCTTTCTGAAGAACAGGACCGAAGCCTACGACCTGGGCGAGCAGGAATACCATCTGGCCATGACGGCAGATGACTACGAGAAAGCACATGAGCTGCACAGAAAGAACGGATGGATCTGCTTCGAGAATCCCGGGATGGGGATCTACTTCATCGAGGATCCGGACGGGTACTGGATCGAGATCGTGAGAGACGGGTCCTACATGCAGGCAAGGACAAAGTGAAGCAGAGAAGAGGCCGGCAGACTTCTGCCGGCCTCACATCTTTTATGAATCTTATGTGGCGTATGCCAATAAGTCATATGACCTTTTGCCCCCAACCTATGATGCGGATTGCTTCGTTGCTTCGCAACTTCCGCAATCCTATGCCACCTCGCATTCTCGGAATTTGCATACGCAAATTCCTACATGCTCGGTGTCATGCGGGTCCCAAGGTCATAACCGCTTACGTGCAAGCACGACGCGGATTATGACCTTTTGACCCTTGCATCATCATCTTATCATTGCGCCGCCACCATGTCAGCTGCCATATCTGCGAACTGGCGTGTATACAGCTCATGGTAATAACCATGCTGCTTCATAAGTTCCTGGTGGGTCCCCCGCTCGACGATCTTGCCGTCCTTTACAGCCAGGATCACGTCCGCACCGACGATCGTCGACAGTCGATGCGCAACCACAAAGCTCGTCCTGCCTTTGATGACGGTCGCGATGGCCTTCTGGATCTTATGCTCAGTCAGCAGATCGATGGAAGAGGTTGCCTCGTCAAGGACCAGGATACGCGGATCAGCCAGGAGCGCTCTTGCAAAGGAAAGAAGCTGCTTCTCTCCGGTGGAGAGCATGTCTCCGCCTTCTCCAACCTCAGAATCCAGTCCCTTATCCATCTTTTTCACGACATCATCCGCCGATACCAGCTGAAGCGCAGACCAGATCTCCTCATCCGTCGCATCTGGCTTTCCATAGCGAAGGTTATCGCGGACCGTTCCTGAGAAAAGATGCGGGGTCTGCAGAACGTAGCCGATGTTGCTGTGAAGCCAGAGCTGTGAACGTTCCCTCGCGTCTCTTCCGTCGATCAGGACCTGGCCGGAAGTCGGCTCATAGAAGCGGCAGACCAGGTTGACCAGGGTAGACTTGCCGGCGCCGGTCTCTCCGACGATCGCCACATTTGTCCCCTGAGGAACCTTCAGATCGAAGTTTTGAAGAACATATTCATCACCGTCCGGATAGCGGAAGTCCACGCTTCGGAATTCAATATCGCCAAAAAGAGGCTCCCAGTTCTCTCTCTTCGGGTGAAATGTATCGCCGTATCTCTCGATGACTTCGGGAGTGTCGGCAACGTCTGACTTCTGTCCCATCAGCCTCGTGAAGCGCTCGATATTGACCTGGATCCCGATCAGGTGCGCCAGCGTGACCACGATCTGCTGGATCGGATCGATCATGGACAGCGCATAGCTCATGAATACGGACAGAGTTCCGATCTGGATCGCCCCGCTCCGCGTAAGGCTGCCGCCTTTCCAGAGGACTATGGCCAGTGCGGTCGATCCCATGAGAGTGACCAGTGCGATCAGTGTCGCCGAATAATGGCCCGCCCGGATGGAGACTCTTCTCATCTCCTCGGAATCCTTGCGGAAGTCATCGTCCATCCGGTCTTCCACGACCAGAGTCTTGATGCTGCGGGCACCCGTGATCCCTTCGTTGAAGTTGCCGGTGATCCGGGAATTGATCTCGCGGATCTTCCGGTTGAGCGTCACCAGCTTCTCCTGGAAGACCCAGGTTATGAAGAAGTCGATCGGGACGAGGACCAGCAGCCAGAAGAAAAGCCTCACGTTGATAGACAGCATCATGATCAGCATGAAGATCAGGTAGCTTCCATTCCAGACCAGATCCATAAGACGCCAGGCAGCCATCTCCCCGATCTTTCCGGTATCGGACATGACTCTCGCGTGGATGTAGCCGACGTTATTCTGATTGAAGTAGGAAAATGATAATTCCTGCAGGTGGTTGAAAGCGGCGTTCCGAAGGTCCCTGTCGACTGACATCTCTACCTTCCCGCTGAAGTAGGTGGAGATGAAGTTGGTGACGACCTGGATGAACAGGACTATCAGATAGAGGAAGATAAACGGCAGGATGGTGTCCAGGGTCTGCCCTCCGATGAAGTGATCGAGCGCATACCGGTTGAAGAGCGGATAGACCGCATCGATCATCGATACGAGAGCTCCGCAGAGCACCATGACCAGGATAGTCTTTCTGTGTGCCTTCGCGTAAGGGATGATCTTCGGGAAACCGAAGAGCGGATAGCGGACGCTGTTTTCCTGATTCTTCTGTTCCTCCGTCATTCCGTCTCCCTCCTTTCTGCAAGTGCGCTTCCCTGTACCTGAAGCTCGTAGATCCTCCGGTAGATCGGGCTCTTCTTCAGCAGTTCCTCGTGCGTTCCCTGAGCGGATACCTTTCCGTGGTCCAGGACCAGGATACTGTCTGCATGCATCAGGGTGCTGATCCTGTGTGAGATCAGGATCGTGGTGCTGCCCCTGGTCCTGGTCTTCAGCGCTGCCCGTATCTTTGCGTCGGTCTCGGCGTCGACGGCGGAGAGCGAATCATCGAAGATCATGATCTCCGGCCTGCGGATCAGCATCTGGGCGATCGCCGTCCTCTGCTTCTGGCCGCCGGACAGGGTTACTCCCCTCTCGCCGACATAAGTGTCATATCCCTTGGAGAAATGTTCCACCGTCTCGTCAAGGCTCGCGGTCCTTGCGGCATCTCTTACATCCGTCATAACCAGCTCAGGCTGGGTGATCGCGATATTCTCGGAAAGCGTTCTCGAGAAGAGGTAAGGTTCCTGAAGGACCATGCCCACATGATGGCGGAGATAAGCTCTCTTGATCTTCGAGATGTCCGTCCCGCCGATCAGGATCCGGCCGCCGCCCTGGCACACGGATTTTTCTTCTTTCCGTGCGAAAGACAGGTCCTGCGACTCCGCGCAAGGCTGGTCTTTCTTCTCCGCGCGAGGCTGGTCCTCCGCCTCCTGGGAGTCCATGTCCTTCTTCTCAGCTTCGGGCAGATCATACAGCCGGTCGAGCAGGTGCATCAGCGTTGACTTGCCGCTGCCGGTTCCGCCCAGGATGCCGAAAGTGGTGCCGCCTTTGATCTTGAAGGAGACATCGGAAAGGACATCGTCCGTCCCATTTTCGTAAGCATATGTGACATGCTGAAATTCAATGTCCTGGTTCAGAGGCGGGCAGACGGCGTCCGGAAGGTCCTTCTCCTCCTCCGAATTCATAATGTATCGAAGTCTGTCGATGGATATGCCTGCCTTCGACATCTCCGCGATCATTCTTCCGAGGGCACGGATCGGCCAGACCAGCATCTCATTATAGGAGATGAAAGCGATCAGGTCGCCGGCCGTCAGCCTGCCCTGGACTGCCAGCTGGGAACCGTAGACCAGGATGGTCAGGGTCTGCAGATAGGTGACCAGATCTCCGCTCGTCCAGAACAGGGACAGCGTTCTCATCAGCTTCACCCAGTAGCTGGTGTAAAGCTGGTTCTGCTTTTCAAAACGTTCCCTCTCGTACGACTCGCGTCCGAATGCTCTCACGACCCGGACTCCGGTCAGATTTTCCTGAGCGATGGAGGAAAGCTTTCCTTCCTCCTCATCGGCCTTCTCGAAGGAAGATGCAATCCTGCTGTGGAAGAAGAGACTGTAGAAGACGATGACGGGAATAAAGATCGCTGCCGCAAGGGCAAGTCTCACGTTGATCCGGAACATGAAGAAAAGAGACAGAAAAAGCATGATGATGGTCACGAACAGCTGGGAAAGCTGATCGGACAGGAAGACTTTGACTGTCTCAACGTCGCTGGTACACCTCTGGATGATGTCTCCGGTGGAATTCTCCCCATGCCAGGAATAAGGCAGACGGAGGATATGGGAGAAGAGGTCATCCCTCATATTCTTGACCAGTGTCTCCGATGCCCGGAAGCTGGAAGCTTCCGCGATATAGCGTGAGATCGCACGGACCAGAGCGACCAGGGCAACAAAGAGCGCGATTGCCCAGAGATTCTGCCTGAGCCATTCAAGGCCTCCTGCCTTCCGGACGAAGGGCGCGATCCACCATGGGACCTCCGCCGACTCGGAGTCGATGACGGAGTCAACGGTAAAACCGATGATCTTCGGGTTGACCAGGTTCAGGACGGATACGATCGTCGAAGTGATCATGAAAAGCACATACCACTTCTTGACCCCTCTCAGAAAAGAGATGACAAGACTCCACCTGGTCGGAAACGCCAGCGGCGCTGCCGCTTTCTGACTTTCTGTTTTCCGGGACTGCTGCACCTTCGCCACAGCCTACCTCCTTCTGCCTTCTGCCGGACCACTTTCTTCCTGTTCTCCGGATTATCCGGACTGCTTCTGTCCGGCATTCTTTCGCCGGCTTTCCTTCGCGGGATTTCCTTCGCCGGCTTTCTTTCGCCGGCTTTCCTTCGCCGGCTTTCCTTCGCCGGATTTCCTTAGCCGGCTTTCCTTCGCCGGCTTTCCGCATTACAGTTTCTCGATGATCTCTCTCCTGACCTTCCGGTAGAGGATCACGGTGACGATCAGCGACACGACCTCCGCGATCGGGAAGCAGAACCACACGATGTCAAGATTGCCGAGCTGAGCCAGCAGCCACGCGACCGGGATCAGGACAAGCAGCTGCCTGCAGACCGACACGATCAGCGAATAGAAGCTCTTCGAGAACGCCTGGAAAGTCGAGCTCAGGATGATCCCGAACGCCGCCAGCGGGAAATGGACCGCGATGATCCTGAGCGCCGGGATTCCGATCGCAGCCATCTGCTCTGAAGCGTTGAACATCATCAGAAGGTTACCCGGGACCAGCTCGAATACCAGGGTGCCGACGCACATGATGACGACCGCCAGCTTCAGTGCAAAACTCAGGGAATCCTTGATCCTTTTCTCTTCCCTTGCGCCAAGGTTATAGGCCAGGACCGGGATCAGCCCGTTGTTGAGGCCGAAGATCGGCATGAAGAAGAAGCTCTGAAGTTTGAAATAGACGCCGAAGACCGCAACCGCCGTCGAGGAGAATGCGGAAAGGATCAGATTCATCAGGTAAGTCATGACGGAGCCGATGGACATCATCAGGATGGAAGGAACGCCGACATAATAGATCATGCGCACGGTGCTTCTGTTCGGGTGAAGAACCTTCTTCATGGAGAAATGGATCCAGCGGCTGTTGTATCTCAGGTTGAGGATCAGTCCAAGGCACGCTGCAAAGCACTGGCCAAGGACCGTCGCGATCGCGGCGCCGGCGACTCCCATCTCCGGGAACGGCCCGAATCCGAAGATCAGGACCGGGTCCATGATGATGTTGAAGAGCGCGCCGGCAAGCTGTGAGACCATGCTCTGCAGAGTCATGCCGGTCGACTGCAGCAGCCGCTCGAATGTCATCTGGAAGAAGAGACCGAAGCTCAGCATACAGACGTAACGGAGATAGGTCACGCCGTACTCGATGATCTGCGGATCGCCGGTCTGGGTCGCGACGAACGGCCGTGAGGCAAAGGCTCCCAGGACCAGAAACAGCCCGAAGCTGATCAGATTCAGGAAGATTCCGGTGTTGGCCGCCTTGTCGACCTGCTCCTGATTCTTCTCACCGAGCGACCTCGAAAGCAGGGCATTGATACCGACGCCGGTGCCTGACCCGACCGCGATCATCAGGTTCTGCAGCGGAAATGCGACCGTGACCGCAGTCAGCGCTGCCTCGGAGATCTGCGAGACGAAGATACTGTCGACGATGTTGTAAAGTGCCTGGACCAGCATCGAGACCATCATCGGTAGAGACATCGAGATGATCAGTTTCTTCACGGGCATGTAGCCCATCTTGTTTTCGTGCTTCTGTGCTGCCTGAGTCATGTAAAATCCTTTCCTGCTGGTGTGACTTCAGAAATTCTTAATTGCCTGCCGTTATTGCGGACGATGCCTGTCCCCGGTCACTTGATCGATGACAGCTTAACGGTGCCTGTCCCCGGTCACTTGATCGATGACAGCAGCCTGCGCAGATGGCTGTGGCAGACTTCGAGGTCTTTCTTTCCTTCCTCGTCAAGGGTCAGCTCGATGACGCGCTCGATCCCGTTCTTGCCGATGATACAGGGCATGCTGAAAGCAACGTCGCTAATCCCGTACTGTCCGCGCAGGACCGTTGACACCGGTACGACACAGCGCTCATTGCGCACGATTGCTCCGATCAGACGACATGCCGCCAGGGAGACTCCGGCGCTGGTGTAGCCTTTCAGCTGTACGATCTCCGGTCCGATGATCTTCGTCTCGTTCAGCAGCTTCTCCTTATCGATGGGCGCCGATGGGTGGAACTTTTCTTCGATCTCGTCAAATGGAACTCCCACGATGTTTACGGTATTCCAGGGGATGAAAGAGGTCTCACCGTGCTCTCCCAGGACAAATCCGGTAACATTCTTTGCATCCACACCGCAGAGATCGCCAAGCATCTTGTTAAAGCGAGCGGTATCGAGGAGGGTTCCCGTCCCGAAGATCCGGTCGACCGGATAGTCATATTTCTTCTGGAAGTAGTAAGTCAGTATATCGAGAGGATTCGATATAACTATGATGATAGCTTCCCGCGTGTACTTCGTGATGTTGGACATGACATTGTCCATCACCTCAATGTTGCGGTTCAGAAGAATGCTTCGGTCAAACTCACCCTTGACGATGCTCGGGCCGGCTGTAACGACGATGATCTGGGCATCTGCGCAGTCTTCCCACTCACCTACCCGGATGCTGGTGTTCGTGCTGTATTCAAATGCGGTTGTGTGGCTTGCGTCGAGCACAGCGCCGAGCGCCTTGTCACGGTTTCGGTTGATCACGACGATCTCATCGATGATGCTGAGACGCAGGACCGAATCCAGAACGGCATCACCAACCTTGCCGGCCCCGACGATCACAAGTTTTCCAGATGTGGCGGACATTGTTTTTTTCTCCTCTTTTTCTGCCTTATACGTGTTGCATGTAATTGTTTATTGTACAACGTATCCGAGGTACATTTCCACTCTTTTCTCAGATACACGGGAAGCTTTGCAAGGTTTCCTGTCTTTCCGCCGCCTGTGCCTGGCGGGCTTCTCCGCACTATCTGTCG
>DLFD01000035.1 GCA_002482005.1 Lachnospiraceae bacterium UBA7729
AACTCATGCAGTCAGTAACAGTCTGTGGATCCGGATGAAGCCCGTCACCGCTTTCGATGCGGGAGATCGTTCCATTACTTACATTTATTCTATGAGCCAGTTCCCTTTGACTCAGGAAAGCTGCTTCACGCCGGTTACGGATAACCGTTCCAAGAGTGGTGGTCATAGTTGTCTTTCCTCCGATTTCAGCACGGATAAGTATTATTCTATATTCGAGGCTTCTGCGATGATTGTTGACAAAGCCTTCTTCAAATCTGTTTCATTATGAATCTCAATATCTGTCACTTTTGCAAGCGCAAGGATGTCCCGGATGCTTAATGCTGCCTTCATCTTTCCAACTTTGTAACCTATCCGTTCTTTTATTGCGTCAACGAAATACAGGCTGTCATCAAACAACTCAGATTCCAGCATTGCATCGACAACATCCGGATAGTCATACATCTCAGGCGGAATTTCAGTAAGATCTTTCTTAGCATTTTTTATTGCCAGGAGCAGCAGGTCTTTATCACATTGTATGTCTTCCGGAAAGGAATTATAGAGCTCTCCTTTCTGGGAAAAGGCTGCGGCTGCAATATCACGGTCATGCCGGAGAGTCTCACTGATGTCGAAACAAAACAGATCAGGGATGTATTTTCCGGACTTCATGTAACGGAGCAGGAAGTCCTTATTCCCGAGAATTTCATCCGAGAGATAGCACCAGCCCTCGTTATCAGATGTTGAATGCATGATAGTAGCTTCTGCGATTTCTTCATCTCGCCTGTATTCCTCAGGAGCAAGAAGCAGATAAGCCCCGTTGAAGCAGACCGCATCCAGAATACAATCTCGTCTTTGCCAGTACTCCTTTGGAAAGTACTTTACAAGATATCTGTCTGATCCGTCATCAGCATTAGCCCAGCGCAGAACTTTACCGGCTACTTCCTTATCAAAGAAAAGGGATGGTTCTATATTGCTCATCCAGGAGAAATCTCCAAAGACGTGTCTGTGAGTCTCAGCATTAAATTCAGCTTTGGACCTGATTGTATATTCCATTGTGAACCCTCCTCGTAATTGAGATTATCCTCTTGTTTACTATTCGATCGCGTAGATCCGGTCGATCTCAAGGTGCTGATCTCCCAGATCCATCGTCCGGTGGACGGGGTCGATGTCCAGGACATCTCCGTTCAGCCACCTGTAGTTTCCTCTGACTCCGTCGTTTTTCAGCATGGTCTGTTCCGAATCGATCTCAAAATACAGGACGGAGATCTGCAGCTTCGAAAGGCGATCACAGCGTCGGGCAGGCAGCTCCTTGTATCTTTCCAGGATGTTCTGGAGTTTCAGGTCCAGCTTTTGCTTCATCTCCTCGGAAAGTTCCGCCGGGTGAACGGTAAAGACCGTCTCCGCGTCCATGGTTTCATCAAAGCCGGAGAGTGCGTCGAAGGGAGCAAATATCTTTGCCCGGTTTCCGCGCTTCATCTTCGGATGGAGCCGGGAGAAGTCGTCCCCGTTATGGACGGGGCGGTGCATCTTCCGCAGGATGATATAATCTGTCACCGTCATCACCTCGCTTTCCTTTCATAACAGCTGAATCTGATCGAACCTTCAGACAGTCGGCCGGGCCTCAAGGCCGCCTGTCAAAGTTATGCTGTATTTATGCCTTATGACCGCCGATCTGGGTATTTCTTTCCTTTGTACGAGCACCATCGCACAGGCTGATCCCGCGAAGGATGGCGTTCGGTCCGTATTTAGCCTTGATCGTCAGAACAGCCTTCTCCAAGCGTTTCTGTCTTTCCATACCGGCGTAGTCTGAAAACAGGTCCAGCTGAAACCAGGTGTCCTGCTCGCTCCGGACGTTATTCACTGTGAGGAAGATCCGCCGGACCTTCAGCTCCGGCCTTACGATCCGCCGGTAGAGAGACACGGCGGCCGGAATGATCTGCTTCGAATAGTTCGTGAAGGTGCCGAAACGGATCGTCCCTCCGGAATAGGACGGGACCTTGCGGCCATAGCAGTCGATCCGGTACTGTCCTGTGTAGCCGGGACTGCAGACTTCGTACCCGACATACATGGTCATGGAATCGGCCGTGACCTTTTCCTTGACCATCTGAAGGGACAGAAGTTCCGCCTGTTCCTTGATTGCCAGCTGCGCTTCATCGTAGGAGTAAGCCCTTGGGAGTACCTGCCCGTTGGAGATGGAGTGGGAGCCGGTGCGGTAATTCTTGATATCTTTCATGGTGCAAGGTTCGATTCCCCAAGCGTGGTCGATCAGAAGCTCCGCATTGACTCCGAAGATCTGGTAGAGCAGAGATTCATTGGCAATTGAGACCTCGGCGATATCTCCCATCGTGTAGATTCCATACCGGGCCAGCCTTCCGGCTATACCGTGTGCGATCTGCCAGAAGTCCGTGATCGGAGTATGGCTCCAGAGCAGATCTTTATAGGATTCCTCCGTGAGCTCTGCAATGCGTACTCCGTCCTTATCCGCCGGCTTATGCTTCGCGACGATGTCCATGGCGATCTTGGCCAGGTACATATTGGTCCCGATCCCTCCGGTAGCGGTGATCCCGGTCTCCTTCAGGATCTCCTGGATCACCATCCGGACCAGGTCGTGAGCGCTGCAGGAATAGATGGAAGCATAGGGAGTGATATCAATGAACACTTCGTCGACGGAATAGTCATGAATGTCCTCAGCGGAAAAGAATTTCAGGTAAACGGAATAGACCTTGGCGGAATACCGGATATAGGTCGCCATTCTCGGCGGGGCAATGATGTAGTCGATCGTCCGGTGAAGAGCATTCTCCGCGTTGCCAATCGCCTGCTTTGCCTCAAAAAGACGCGGTCTTCCGGGGACTCCGACCGCCTTCAGGGCAGGGGAGACGGCCAGACAGATCGTCTTGTCTGTCCGCGTTTCATCCGCCACCAGAAGGTTTGCCTTCAGTGGATCCAGATGACGTTCTACACACTCCACGGAAGCATAGAAAGACTTGAGATCAATGCAGATATAGGTATGCTGGCTTTCTTCTGTCATGATGATCGCCCCCTCAAAATCGAACACCAGTTCTGATAATAGGCGCAAAATAAATAAGACAGGAAAAAATCTGTCCTATCATAGGCATCAAATGAAAACTGTCAGGCTGCTTAAGAGGCAGACTGCTTGTGGGTTATTATCCAGTCCTCTCTGGCTTAGCGGGTTTCACAGGCCGATAGTCGATCCGGGCTTTTGCTGCCTGAGAGATCTGGTCCCTGTGGTCTTTGATGAAGTAGAGATGGCCGCCTTTTTTGAAGCTGGTCCCGGTCTGCATGAAATGGAAGGGGACACCATACTGCACGCATTCTAGCATGAGGTCCATCACCCATTCGTAATCGCAGAGCCGGGCATCCGGACCGGATTCCCCGCCGCAGGTCACTTCCTCGATCTGTCCGGGATATTCCTGATAGAATTTTGCCAGGCTGACATTCTGCAGCATCGGTTCCACGATGACGGACTTGTGCCGGACCGGCAGCTTCAGGAAGACCGGGAGCCGTCTGTCCGCTTCATACTGATTTTCACAGGTACAGCAGATCCGGACATTGTCCCATCCCTGGCCCCAGTCATCCGGAAGAGAGACGTAGAAGCGGTCCGGCCTCTTGGTAATGAAGTAAAAGATCAGGTCTGACCGTTCTCTCATCATCGCCCAGGCATCCCTGCGCCATTCATCCGCATCCGGGTGGAAGAAGTCGGAAGTAAAGCAGGTGTACACCAGACCGTCGTCCGGCTGCATCTTATATTCACCCTTCCGGTTTTTCATGACCGGCATCCTGAAGGAAGCCGTCTTCGTGACGATGGAAGAGTCCTTGCCAAACTCAGCGTCCCGCCGGTACATATAACAATGCTTGCAGCCGGACGATATCTTTGTGCATCCGTGCCATGGATTCCATATAACGGACATGGTGCTCACCTCCTCACATCGTCAGCAGGGCACAGATGCCCCTGTTCAGTGTCACTTGAAAACGCCATTACCTTAAGAGTCCGCTTTTCCCGTAGTCCGGGGTCAGGTTCTTCATAAAACTGCCGTCGGCTTCCAGCGGAGTCCTCAGATCATAGCCGAGTTTATTCAGCTCCGTAGCCTTGATCAGCACCAGATTGATGTCCACGCCGGCCTTCTGAGCGATCTCATCGACCGTGGCTCCTTGATGGATGTCATCGATCGTCTCCCTCGTGTCCAGGATCAGATGGGAAGCAAAGGCATTTGCCTCGTATTCCATCCGGCTGGTCATCTTGAAAAGGGAGTAATATTCCTGCATAGCTCTGTCTTTGGCGTCTCCGCGGTGCAGCTGATCGTGTCCAAGTTCATGGGCGATCACGCATTTTCTTACATGGTCTTCCAGGTCTTTATTCAGGAAGATCATCCGGTTTCTCCATTTATAAAGATACATGCCGAGAAGCAGGTTCGTATTCAGGTTGTCGAAGAGTGCGATCCCAAGTGACTTCGCGATCGCTTCCGGGTCGCTGGTCCCGAAGCGGCAGGCAAGGCGGTCCGCCTTCCTGTATAGATTCAGCGAATCAATCATTCTCCTGTGTCACCTCATAATCAGTTGCTGTCCCTGAAACGGAAAGGTGCATACTTTTTATTGCGCTCCTTGGCATACCAGTAGGCGTCCTGGATCGCTTTCGCGACTTCGTCCCGGTCTTCCTCGGAAAGTTCCCCGCCTGCAAAGAGACCGGTGATCGTATTGACCGCATCCTCCGCCTGCTTCCTGCCGCGGCTTCCGTATTCTTCCTGGGCTTTCGCGACAAACTGGTCTGTGTCCGTAAGGAGATCGTTCGTGGTACAGCCGAGCGCGTCGGCGATCTTCTGGTAGATGTCATGTTTCTTGGGATAGCGGCCTTCTATTTCGTATCCTATGACAGCTCTTTTCCCAACGCCAATCTGTCTGGCGAGCTGATCCTGCGTCATTCCTTTTTCCTTTCGCAGCCTTCTCAGGTTCTCTGCAAATGACATCTCTGCCTCTCTTTCTTGTGGTTGTGTGTCACATGTTCAGTTGACATGTTTCACAACTTTGACTATACTCGTTCTTGAAGATGATTTATAAAAACATCTTTCATGGCTTGATAGTAGCACTGGTGATATTCGGTGTCAATAAGTAACACCAAATATTTTTTCGGAGGAAGGGGCGATAGGAAAGACAGTGAAGTCATGCAGTAGAAACTGGCCCAGTCAGGACATGGACCAGCGGATGTGTTGATACCGGCAGCGGCATAAGTTCTGGTGCGAATTGCTGCCGATAAGCGGAATGGATACACTCATCCATTTTTGCTTTGCACAAGGAGTGATGAATCAATGAATATGTTCACAGCAGAAGACTATGCGACGAACTGTGTCCGGTGATCCCGAGAGATCAGATGGACAGCGAAATAAGCAGGAACCTGAACCGCTATCTGCCGGAAGGGCGCAGCGACCCTGCAAAACTTCAGGGAGAAATGCTCGCCCGCAGGCTTGGGCTGAGGATCTGTTATGCTGATCTTGGCAGCTCCGGCCACCATTACGGAAGGCTGTACTTTAAGTCGCAGGATGTCACAGTCCTTGATGCAGCCGGGAAGCCGGAAGTGATCACCGTCATGCCGAAAACGATCCTTCTGGATATACATTTGCAGGGAAAAAGCAGAGCTGTCACAAGGAAGCGCGAAGACACGATCGCTCATGAGTGTATCCACTATATCGAGCATGCATGTTTCTTCTATTTCCAGCAGCTTCATCACGAAGAGCTTGAGTTTCTGGCAAGTGACGGACCTGTGAAGGTCTATCATGGAGAGACAACTCCGATCGACCGTGTGGAAAGACAGACATCCCAGCTTACTGCAAGGCTTCGCATGCCGCAGGAATGCACAAGGCAGAAGATCCTTGAATGCCTGGAGAAGTACCATGGCCTCAGCAGGATGGAAGCAATGAACCGGACCATTCATGACCTGTCCTGGATTTTCAATGTGTCCTATGAAACGGCAAAATACAGGATGGTCGAACTGGGATATCCGGAAGCACGCGGGATCATGAACTTCATTGACGGAAGGTATGTGGACGACTATACCGCTGAGGATGACGGCCGCCGTTATGCGGTGACGCTGGAGCAGCTGGATCGGGAATACCAGAGGAACCCGAAACTCCGGCAGCTGGCAGAGACGGACGAGTATGTCTATGTCGGCGGATATCTGGTCCGCTTCAGCCCGGAGAGCGTGCGGCTGGAGAACGGAAAGTACCGTCTGACCAGTACTGCGCAGATGGACATTTCCAGGTACTGTATCGGATTTACGGTGCTTCCCTGCAGGCAGCATCATGACTATGATCCGGAGTCCTTCCACCGTGATCACGAAGCTCATCCGGATGACGTGTGCATGGATGAGCACCAGGGCATCGATGGAATCCTGAAGCTGGACCGGGCCTATCACCAGACTGTCTCGGCACATACGATGAATTTTGCCGACACGCTTACAGGATACATGGACCTGTTCAATATCACGATTCCGGAACTTGTCGAGGACACGGGAATCAGTGAACGGACGATCAAAAACTACAGGAATGGAAAGAGCGCTCCAACCCTGGAGTATATCCTCTCGATCTGTGTGGCGATGGGACTGTCGCCCCAGACATCCAGGGACCTTCTGAGAGCCACCCACTTTACGTTTGATGCATCTGAAGGTCAACCTTACGAAGCTTATTCCTTCATCATCGATTATATGACCGTCGACTATTCTGTCCGTGAGGTCAACGAGTACCTCAGGAAGAAAGGAATCCCGCCGCTGTCCATGCCAAATACCAGATAATATACCTTGTACACTGCAGTCAGCTACGTATTACTTTTGACAATCAATACCGCGTAGTTTATATTCGAAGAAAGTAAGATTGAAAGGAGCTAAATTCCATAAAGCTGATTGTTTCCGGAAAAAGAAACATCATCAAGGAGGCATGGAATGAATTCTTTCGGCGATAATGTACAGGCAATTAAGGCGTGGTTTGATGAAGACAGTATGTGGCTATCATTGAAAGATGGGAGAATCCTTGCAGTTCCGAAGGTATGGTTCCCAGCGTTTGAAGGTGCTGCACCTGATGAACTTTCCGATTATCAGATGCTTGGCGGAGGAATAGGAATACACTGGGAGAAACTCGATGAAGATATCAGTGTTCCAAATCTTCTGAAGGGATACGGCGCTGTGTCAGGATCAAGAAGGAAAACCCATTCATCGGTCACAGACTGATTTGTCAGAAAAAAGCCGCATTCGGAT
>DLFD01000095.1 GCA_002482005.1 Lachnospiraceae bacterium UBA7729
GTGATGCCGAGTTGGTTGACGTCCTGAATGAAGGCATCATCCGATTCAGCCGGATTTAATACCCTTTTGACATAGTCGAGAAAATTCCTGAGCGGCTTGTCAATATCATCTTTTATGCCTTCTGTACTGAGAAATATCAGACTTGTACCATCTGCAAGTTCCACGGATCTATCCAGTCTGTTGTAACGACGAAAATCGTAAAGATGTCCTTTCTTATCAAAGACGGCAAAAGGACATATAAAGATGACATAAGTGGGCTGAAGATAACGATAGTCCATACTTGCGTATGATTGTTCGATGTCCAGGACACTGTTGTAATATCGGGCTCTTTTCGGCAGGTATGCGTCCGAAGTTACCTGCATCTCGAGGTCGAAGAGATGTCTTCCGTCACGGGCCATTACATCAAGACGGATTCCCTTGGAATCATAGCTGTTCTGGATGCTTTTCTCAGCTTCTATATACTGTATATCACCAATTTCCTCATCTGGAAAGATGCGGGACAGAAGTTCCATACAAAGGGGCTTGTTGCTTTCCAGGATCTTTGTGAACATGAAATTGTTGCTGATCTTCATCTCTGCCCATGTGTTGCTGAGGTCAGCCGGAGCGCTCCCTTGTGGGGAAAAGCTATCAGAAGTGCCGATGAATCTGCCGGGGCGGACGGATACGAGGAAGACAGTGCAGACGGATACGGCGATGCTGATTCTCTGCTGGATGCTTTCCTGAACGATGAGATTCCGGCTGTTCTTCCGGACACCGGCAAATCTTACTACTTCAGCGACCTGTACGGAGAGAACAGCACATTCCTTCCGCCGGAGGACGGCGACAGGCTTGATCTTGACAACGATGGCGAGCCGGAGCAGATCCTCAGAAAGCTCTGGCTGGGTGAGTCGGTGATCGCCGGAACGGAGTTCTGGCTGTATCAGGAATCGTCGGAGCAGTGACATCCGAGAGTCTTCTTTGATCCTGTCTATATATGTTGCTTAGACCACGGAATTTTTTCCGTGTTTTTTTTATGATAAGAAAGATGGAAACAAAAGGTTCGCCTGGCGGCCGGAAAAGGATGCCAGGAAGATATGGATCAGAGAAGCTTCAGGATCATTCGGGAGGTTGTCATGGAGAATAAGATGTTCTGTTTTCAGTGTCAGGAAACTGCAGGCTGCAAGGGCTGCACGGCCGCCGGTGTCTGCGGCAAGAAACCGGAAGTCGCAAGGATGCAGGATCTGCTTGTCTGGGTCACCAAGGGATTGTCCGCTGTAGCGACAAAGCTTCGCGAAGAGGGAAAGGGCGATAAGGTCTCTGCGGAGGTCAATCATCTTGTGACAGTTAATCTCTTTGCAACGATCACCAATGCAAACTTTGACCTTGAGTCCATCAGGGCGCGCGTGAAGGCGACTCTGTCCGTAAAGGAAGGCCTTCTCGCGCAGGTAAAAGACAAGGCGTCCCTGCCCCAGGCAGCGACCTGGAACGGAGCGGAGGATGACTTTGACGCGGTAGCAGCGACTGTCGGAGTCCTTTCCACCAGGGATGAGGATATCCGCTCTCTCCGTGAGCTGATCACCTATGGCCTGAAGGGACTTGCAGCATATACCAAGCATGCCAATGCTCTGCTGAAGGATGATGAGGATGTGGATATCTTCATCCAGAAGGCGCTGACCCAGACGCTTGACGACTCTCTTACGGTGAACGATCTGGTCGCTCTGACCCTTGAGACCGGCAAGTACGGAGTTCAGGGGATGGCAGATCTTGACGCTGCCAACACCGGCGCCTACGGCAACCCGGAAGTGACGAAAGTCGACATCGGAGTCAGAAAGAACCCAGGGATCCTCATATCCGGACACGACCTCAGGGATCTGGAGATGCTTCTCGAGCAGACTCAGGGCACAGGAGTCGATGTCTATACCCACTCCGAGATGCTGCCTGCCCACTATTATCCGTTCTTCAAAAAGTATCCGAACTTCGCTGGCAACTACGGCAATGCATGGTGGAAGCAGAAGGAGGAATTCGAGAGCTTTAACGGTCCGATCCTCATGACCACCAACTGCATCGTTCCGCCGAAGGATTCCTACAAGGGACGTCTGTTCACCACCGGCGCCGCAGGCTATCCGGGAGTAAAGCACATCGACGCTCCCTACGGACAGGAGAAGGACTTCTCCGAGATCATCGAGATGGCAAAGAAGTGCCCGGCCCCGACCGAGATCGAGACCGGTGAGATCGTCGGAGGCTTTGCTCACGAACAGGTATTTGCTTTGGCGGACAAGGTCGTGGAGGCTGTGAAGTCCGGCGCGATCCGCAAGTTTGTCGTCATGGCTGGCTGCGACGGAAGACAGAAGTCCAGAGAGTACTACAGGGAGTTCGCGGAGAGACTGCCGAAGGATGTTGTGATCCTGACCGCAGGCTGCGCGAAGTATAAGTACAACAAGCTTGACCTCGGAGACATCGGAGGAATCCCGAGACTGCTCGATGCAGGGCAGTGCAACGATTCCTACTCCCTTGCCCTGATCGCCCTGAAGCTGAAGGAGATCTTCGGACTTGACGATATCAACAAGCTGCCGCTTGCCTTCAACATCGCCTGGTATGAGCAGAAGGCCGTCATCGTTCTTCTTGCCCTTCTGTATCTTGGCGTCAGGAACATCCATCTCGGACCGACCCTGCCGGCGTTCCTTTCTCCGAATGTTGCGAAGGTCCTGGTCGATAACTTCGGCATCGCAGGCATCACGAATGTCGACGATGACCTGAAGATCCTGGTCGGCTGATGGACCTGTATGATCCGGACCACTGTCCATGCAGACGGACATGTGTGAGACATGGAAACTGTGACGCCTGCAGGGCACATCATCGCGGGAACGTCAAAGTGCCTTATGTAAAATGTGAACAGCTGTATGTAAAATCCCTGGGCAAAAGTCTGGAAAGGTTGACACATCTTTCTTCTGCTATTAAAGTTTATGGTAAAGGTACAGATAATTCTTCATAACAGGAGGGAAGTATGAGAAAACTGAATGCAGTAAGCAGGGCAAAGTATCTGCTGACGGGGCTTTTCATGGCGATGCTCATCCTTATGATGCTGCCGGTGACAGCCCATGCGAAGACTGTTGCCTGGAACATTAATTACTACAACCAGGCGAACAAAACAGTTCAGAAGTACCGGCTGAACCATCAGATCTTTTTCGATGGCAGACTGGATAAATACCCGTCATCGAAGTATAAGATCACGGGTATCAGGGTAGCGAACCCGAAGATCCTGAGCGCCAAGGCAGGCAAGTCAGAGTACGGGAACAAATATGGCGTCTGCCTGGATGTCACCGTGAAGAGAGCCGGCAGGACGACGATCACCTACAAAGTGAAGGAGAAGGCAGGCAGGAAGCGCACATATTCCTACAAGGTCAAAGCCAGGGCCTACAAGTATCAGAATGGACTTGCTTCCCTGAAGATCGGAAAGAAACAGCTTGCCCCGCTTTTCAAGGAAGCCGATACGGCAACATACAGCAGACCGGGGAAGGCAATCACGGGAAAACTGTCAGTGAAAGCAAAGAAGGGATGGAAGATCGATACGATCCTTTATTACAACGGCGGAAAAGACGGATTCGTCAAAAACGGAGCGAAGATCAATGTGAAGGCTGGCAAGTTAGGATCCCTGTTCATTCACATGACGGAGAAGAAGACAGGCATGAATCATTACTACTTCATCATTCTGGAAACTTAATAATTCTGACGGTGGATAGATCCTCCCGTAATTCGGAAAAAGATACCTGAAAGACAGAAAAAGAGATGCCCGAAGCGTGAAACATCGGGGCATCTCTTTTTCTTTGTCTGTTTCCGGCATCCGCATTGTGCTACTATATGTTTAATTAAGTATGGCAGTACATCGGAAAGGGGACTGTTATGTATAAGGACGGAAAGATACTGTTCGGAAAAAGCGGAGAGGAAGGCGTATTCCTGAATCTCTCCATGGCCAACCGCCATGGCCTGATCTCAGGCGCGACCGGAACCGGAAAGACCGTGAGCCTGAAAGTGCTGGCTGAATCATTTTCAGACGCGGGGGTACCGGTATTTCTGGCGGACATCAAGGGAGATCTCGGATCGATCGCCCAGGTCGGAGCAGATGAGAAGCATGTAACGGAGAGAGTCACATCGATGAAGCTCGATGCGGACGGCTTCCAGTACCGGAAGTATCCGACGGCTTTCTGGGACGTCTACGGGGAGAAGGGAATGCCGCTCCGGACGACCATCTCGGAGATGGGACCGCTCCTGCTTGCTCGTGTGCTCGGCATCAATGACCTTCAGACCGATATCCTGAACGTCGTCTTCCGGATCGCCGATGATCAGGGCCTTCTCCTGATCGACACCAAAGACCTCAAGGCGATGCTGAACTATGTCGACGAGCACCATAAGGAATATGAGGCGGACTACGGCAAGATCTCGCCGGCATCGATCGCCGCGATCCTGAGAGCCGTCGTATCGCTGGAGACACAGGGAGCCGATCAGTTCTTCGGGGAGCCAGCGCTCAGCATCACGGACCTTCTTCAGCAGGAGAATGGCCAGGGACTGATCTCTGTGCTTGACTGCAGGAAGCTGATCCTCCACCCGGATATGTACTCGACGCTGCTTCTGTGGATGCTCTCCGAGCTCTACCAGATGCTGCCGGAGGTTGGCGATATGCCGAAGCCGAAGCTGGCCTTCTTCTTCGATGAAGCTCATATGCTCTTCGATAATGCTTCGAAGGACCTTCTGCAGAAGATCGAGCAGACGATCAAACTGATCCGCTCCAAGGGAGTCGGGATCTTCTTTGTGACGCAGAATCCAGGTGACATTCCGGAAGGCATCATGGGCCAGCTCGGAAACAAGATCCAGCATGCGCTGCACGCTTATTCTCCGAAAGAGCTGAAGCAGGTGAAAGCAGCGGCGGAGACATACAGGCCGAATCCGGCATTTGATACCGAAGAGGCAATCCAGAACCTGGCGACCGGCGAAGCAGTTGTCTCCTTCCTGGATGAGAAGGGAATCCCGGGAATGGCAGAGAAGGTCCAGGTCCTTCCGCCTCAGTCCTTTAACGGGACCGCGGATGACAGCCTGCGTGACCAGCTGATCAAGGGCAGCCTCATGTATTCGAAGTATGCGAATGCGGTCGACCGGGACAGCGCATATGAATTCCTGCAGAGATATCAGGTAGGCGGAGACGCAGGGCAGACAGGCCAGCCGGCTGGAGTCCCGGGACAGGGACAGTATGACCAGCCGCAGGGAATGCCGGGTCAGGCGCCGTATGGCCAGCCGCAGGGAATGCCGGGGCAGGTGCCGTACGGCCAGGTGGCTGGAGTCCCGGGTCAGGGGCAGACGCCGTATGGTCAGCAGCAGGGAATGCCGGGACAGGTGCCGTACGGCCAGGCGCAGTATGCCCAGGGTCAGTACGGACAGCCGGACTACAGCCAGGCCCAGTACGGCACGGAGTGGCGCTATGGTCAGCCGGACCCGGCGGCCGCCCAGAAGGCGGCGCAGCAGGCCCGCGAGGCCCAGAAGCTGGCGGAGAGGCAGCAGAGGGAGGCCCAGAAAGCTCTTGAGAAGCAGCAGGCAGCCGCCCAGAAGGCTCTCGAGAAAGAGGAGAAGCGCAAGAAACAGGAGATGGCGAAAGTCGCGAGGTCCATCACCGGAACGGTCGGCAGGCAGCTTGGCAAGACGGTCGGCAAGTCGATCGGCGGGTCCTTTGGAAAAACGCTCGGAGGAAATGTCGGGGCCCAGCTTGGAAGAAGCCTTCTCGGAACTTTGTTTAAGTTCTGATGAGACAGGTAAAAGTTGACAGGGAGCTTCTGGAGAAAAGGATCCGGAAAGTGGCCGCAGGGTCATGGGAGGAAGACCGCGCGAGGAAGCCGAAAAGTTTGTGGACTACAGCGATATGGCGAATGCCAGACTGGTCCTTGCCTGCTCAGGAGAGGCACACCTGGTCCTGAAGGATATCTTCGAGTACATTGGAGGCGTTCCGCCGCTTCTGGTCTTCGACAATGCGACAGGCGTTGGAAGACGGATCTTCGATGAGGTTCATGAGACGGATTACAAGAAGCTGAGACCGATCCGGGAACTCTTCGAGGAGGATAGAAAGGCCTTCCTACGGCTTCCTCCAAAATCAATGGACATCGTTTCTTATGACTGGTATTCCGCGGATGGCTATGGAAAGGTATGCATCGACAAGAAACACTACTACTCTACCAGACCGGAGAACCACAACCAGAAGGTGCTTGTCGGTAAAAGGGCGCATTACATCGACATCATCAATCCGAATGGCTCCGTACTGGTACGTCATCGCCGCGAGTACTCAGATATCCGCACAGACCAGTCTGACTACAGCACGACGATAGAAGTCCTTGCCCGCAACTCAGGCGCATGGATGAACAACGGGGTTCGGCTCAGCCTGACCGATCCGCTTCGGGACTACATGGATAGCCTGGAGAGACGTGCCCGCAAGGCTAAGATCCAGCTCCTCGCAGACCTGAACAGAGAGTATGGCTATCAGGCGGCCATCAAGGCGATGGATATGGCCCTTGCCAGCAATGGCGAGATTCACCGTTCCGATGCCAGGATCCTTGCTGAACGCATCACCGGATATGGGATCGATACCCCTCCGGATACCGGTCCTTCCCTTAAGGTGTATGACGATGCGTTCCTTCCAGAAGAAAGCAGGGGTGATGCGGTATGATGACGGCAAAGGAACAGAATGAACTGGATGAACAGATGGCCGCTGCCATGATACCAGAAAGTTTGCTCTTGACGAAATACATCCAGATGCCAGATATGACGCTGTCAGCGTGTTCATAGCTTCATGGTGCTTCTCTCTGCCGCCTGCCCTTCTGGGCACTTTTGTCTTCAGATGGCCGGTCATGGTGGTTTATATAGTGATGTGTGCAGACGAGATCGTCAAGCTTCCGTGGATCCGGCCAAGATATAATAAATATCTGTGGCTGAAGAATCTGACGAGAGAGGAAAAAGAGGAGAAAGGTACCGAATATCAACCACCGGTTTGATATGCTACCCCCAAGTAGGACACTGAAGTGAAACCACTTGGGGGTGTTTTTATGTCCGGAAAGGATCCTGCAGATATATCTTTCCCGCAGAATGATTACAAGCATTACATCATATATTGATAAACGTTTTACACGTGCCGGGTATGATTAACAGGCGTCTTATGCCACGGACTAAATATGGTGGGGTCAGACCCCATTTACACATGGAGGGGATATGTTGAACAGGGTGAGAAAGACGGACAGAGATATCGGACTTACGGGGGTTCATAATGCCAGGCAGCTGGGTGGTTATCTGACCGGGGACGGCCGGCGGGTCCGCGGGGATGTTCTGATTCGTTCGGGCAAGCTCATGAGGGCGACGGATGAAGATATACGGATTCTGACCGGGACGTATCGCCTGAAGGAGGTGTTTGATTTCAGGACAAGGCTGGAGCGGGAATCGGAGCCGGATCCGCACATACCCGGGGTGAAAAATGTACATATCCCGATTCTGGATGAGGCGGAGGTGGGCAGTGTGATGGCGGCTGCCCATGTACAGGATCCTTTTGACAAGCTTTTTACCTATATTCAGGGTATGGATATTCCGGCACTGTATGTGGACATGTCTGACAGCAGTTATTGTAGGGAAGGGTATCATCAGTTTTTTCAACAGCTTCTGGAACACCGGGAAGGAGCGGTACTCTGGCACTGCACGGCCGGCAAGGACAGGGTCGGGCTGGGAACGGCTCTTCTTCTTTCCGCTCTTGGCGTGGACCGGGAGACCATTCTGGAGGATTTTGCCCTGTCCGATGCATATTATGGAAAAGATGCGGACAGGGCTGAGGAGATGGCGAGGGCCAGAAATGTTCCTGAGGAGAAGGCAGCCCAGCTCAGAGCGGTCGTCAGCGTCAACAGGGATTACATGGAACGGGCTCTTAATCATATCGACCAGGAATACGGGACTGTGGAACGGTATCTGAAGGAAGCGATCGGGCTCTCCGACTCTGAGCTGGAGGATCTGAAAGGCAAATATCTGGAAGGCTGATTTACAAATGTTTTACCGAAACTTGCCTTACCTTCGTCTTTGCATTTTACAGCCGCGTGGTTGAATCCTGTTTGTTAGTAAATGTTGTTAAGACGGAGGCATCTGGATGAGTGGTTTCCAGCATTTTCAGCAGAGTATGAGCGGGACGCTGAATCGTGGTTTTCAGGGGCATATCCTGTATACATTTCTGATCCCGGAGGAAGTGAAGACGATCCGGATTGCATTTCGCTTCAATAAAAGGGAGTGGGAAGGAAATACGGAGTCCCTTCGCAATCGCTGCAGAGAGGCGCTTCTTCAGAATGTGCCGCAGCAGTATGTGACGGATGACGAGGTCACGGCTGCCATGGGTCATGTGAAGGGCGAGATCAATCTTTCAGTCCGCTATAACGGGCGGGAGATCGGGGGCATGCACAGAAATCTTCTGCTGAAAGAAGGAGTCATCGGTCCGGACTTAGCGAGTGTCGGTTTTCTGCCAACCAGATTCTGCGGCGGCATCCTCCAGCTGGATCTTCACTGCCTTCATATCGTGAACGATAAAACGGAGTACGAGCTGAAGGTCTGCGGTGCAGACGGAAACGGGGCAGCGCTATGAGCAGATTCATCAGGGCAGAACTTCACAATCATACAAACGAATCCGACGGAAGCCTTTCTGTAAAGGAACTGATCGATTATGCAGCGGCGCAGAATTTCGAAGTTATGGCGCTGACCGATCACAACACGGTATCCGGTCATCTGAAGGCGATTCGGGAGGCTTCCGGCAGGAATCTGGAGATCATTCCGGGAATTGAGCTTACGACCATGTTTGGACACCTCCTCGCGCTGAATATTGGCCGGTGGGTCGATGATACGATGCTGGATCCGGAAAGACCAGAGCTGTATCTGAGAGCCGTCCGTCATGCCGGAGCAAGGCTGATCGGTCTGGCCCACCCCTTCTGCATCGGAGAACCCATTATGGTAGGATGCAGAAATTCCATGCATTTTCGTTATCCGGAAGAACTTGACTACATTGAGATATACAACTGCGGAGCGGGCGATCCGCTCTCCGGAAACATGCAGGCACTTGAGTGGTGGGAAGAACTGGTCCTTCAGGGATATCGGATCGCAGCGGTTTCCGGTATTGATCTTCATACCCTTCCAAGAAATGAAAATGTCTTCACCACTTACGCGGAGACCCCAGACAGTATACAGGTTTTGGGCGATGAGGGAAAAGATGCGGAAAGCGTCCCCAGGGCAGAACTTGTCATGGATGCAATTATGAAACAGAAGACATTCATTTCAAAGGGACCCAGACTCAGTGCAGAATGGAAAGGCGAATGGCTGAAAGTCAGGCTTGATCACAGCTCGGGCTATCTGGGGTGGTCAGAGGAAAAGGCTCGGAAGTCACAGCTTCTTCTGCAGGTCCGCCAGGACACGGGCAGAGAGTGGAGAGAGAAGCTTACAAACCCGGATCTGGCTGCAGTCAGGATCGGTCCGGATGTTTCCCATCTTGTCATCCGTCTGTATCAGGATACATACGAGGACTCACATCTGCTTGCAGCAGGGGTCCAGTGCCACCTGGATGAGGAGGCGAAACAGTGAAACGACTTTATTATCTGCTCGGGAAGAATAAGTTCTGGGAATACATTCTGTTCGCGGTCTTTATTCTGGTGTTTTACGGACCGCTTGTGAACATGCTCACCCTTTCCTTTGCGGGAAAGTACAACTATCCGGACGTGGTTCCGAAGACCTACGGTCTCAAGTGGTGGCAGTTCATTCTCAGCAACAAGAATCTGGTAAGCTCCATCACCCAGTCGCTGATCCTGGCTATCGTGGTTACAGCTTTGTCCCTTCTGATCTGTCTGCCGGCAGCCTACGCGATCGCCCGCTTCCAGTTTAAGGGCAGAACCCTCGTGCGCCTGAGCTTCCTTCTGACGAATGCATTTCCAAAGATGGGAATCTACACGGCTATGGCGGTCGTTTTCTACAAGATTCATCTGATGGGGACGTTCACGGGTGTCGTTCTTGTCCATATCGTCAACACCATGATGTTCATGGTCTGGATTCCAAGCGGTTCTTTCGCAAATGTTCATATCCAGCAGGAGGAGAGTGCGAGGGATGTAGGGGCGGGACCGATCCGCACCTTCTTTCACATCACCATGCCTCTGGCGTGGCCGGGAATCATCGTCGCCTCGCTTTACACCTTCCTCGGTTCCATGGAAGAAGCACAGGGCTCACTTCTGATCGGTCTTCCGAATGTCCATACGATGCCGAGCGAGCTGTACGGAATCATCATGTCCTATGCAGATACAGCAGGATCTGTATTTGCGGTCATCCTGCTGATCCCGGCGCTGATCCTGCTGATCGTGTTCCGGAAATATCTGAGTGGGGAAGCAATGTCCAAAGGCTTCCGTATGTGACTGAGCGAAGGAGCGGTGTGCAGAGCTTCCTTTTGTGACTGAGATAACTGAGCTAAGCGACGGTATCAGGGGACTTCTGCATGCAGTGGAAAGGGTAGATGAGATGGAAGACAGCATCAAGCTTGAGATTAAGAACCTGACAAAGATGTTCAATGACCATGAAGGCGTTCATGACATCAACCTGACTGTTCACAACGGGGAACTTCTGACTCTCCTGGGACCTTCCGGGTGCGGAAAGACGACGATCCTGAGGGCGATCGGGGGCTTCAACAAGATTCAGAGTGGGGAGATCATCCTGGACGGAAAGGATATCACGGCGCTTCCGCCGGAAAAAAGGCCTACCGGCATGGTCTTCCAGAGCTACAATCTCTGGCCGCATATGACGATCTACGAAAACATGGAATTCGGATTGAAGCTCCGGAAAACCGGGAAAGCGGAACGGAGAAGCATGATCGAAAGTATGCTGAAGCTGGTTCGCATGGACGGGTCTGAGAAGAAGTATCCGGGGCAGCTATCCGGAGGACAGCAGCAGAGAGTCGCTATTGCGAGGGCACTGGTCCTGAAGCCGTCCCTGCTTCTTCTGGATGAGCCCTTCTCGGCTTTGGACGCAAAGATCAGGGCGGCGATGAGGGACGAGTTGAAAAGAATTCAGCAGGAGGCGGGCCTGACGATCGTCTTTGTCACGCATGATCAGGAGGAAGCCATGGCGCTGTCTGACCGGATCGCCGTCATGAGCAGGGGCATTATCCAGCAGATCGATACTCCGACGGAACTGTATGACCATCCGCAGAAGGAATTCGTTGCCAGGTTCATCGGAGATATGAATGAACTTGAGGGAGGTACCGGAGAAAAAGCGATCCTCGTGCGTCCGGAGGACATCACACTTCGTCCTGATGAGGAGAAAGCACCGGGTGCCCTTACTTACCAGGGCAGGATCATCGACATCATGATGCTTGGGCACTATCTGAAGGTGATCATCAGCACCGGAAAAGACAAAGAGATCAGCGCGTTTGTCAAGAGAGAGGAAGTCGGAGACTGGACTCCGGGCGAAACAATCGCCTATTCCTGGAGAAAGCGCGTCACGACCATTGAAGGATGACAGGATATCAGCTGGTGAACCGCATAGCGCAGGTGCAGGAAATGATTTGATTCCTGATACAGTTCCCGGCATATGCAGCATTTTCACCGGAAGATATAGATGAAACCAGCAGCAGAAACAGAAAAATGTGAAAGAGTTTCAAGGAGGAACAATATGAAAAGAAGGATGTGGGTAAGAACTGCTCTCTTCGCAGCAGGAATGACCATGATGTCCGCATGTGCAGCTATGGCTGACGATGTGCCGACCGTTACCATGTGGGGAAATGGCGGCCAGGAGGTGCGCGATGGTCTTCAGGCAATTGCGGATGCCTATAACGCAGATCCGGAGTACAGCAAGAAGGCAAAGGTCGAGGTTCAGTTCGTCGTATCCGGAACCAACGAGCAGAGCCTTCCGGACCGTCTTGCAGCTGCCTACAAAGCAGGCGAGACCGATACGGATTTCGACCTGGTCGTAACCGATGACTCCGCAATCTCCCAGATCCTGGGCGTGACTGCTCCGGACTTCTTTGAAAAGATCGATACTTCCAAACTGTCCAATTACGACAACCTCGTCTTCAAGGATAACGTCATC
Organism: Lachnospiraceae bacterium UBA7729; assembly: GCA_002482005.1. GTDB lineage: Bacteria > Bacillota > Clostridia > Lachnospirales > Lachnospiraceae > Porcincola. The sequence goes on from DLFD01000095.1 coordinate 12,097, forward strand.
GGAGATACATTTATCCCCTACAGAGGAACAGCAGTTTATCTTGCCTACAATTCCGATGTTGTGCCTGAGCCGCCGAAGACTTCCGATGAACTCTTCCAGTGGATAAAAGACAACCCGGGACGTTTTGCCTACTGCGATCCTTCCACCGGAGGATCAGGCTACTCCTTCGTCTGCAACCAGATCTACGATCAGCTTCCTGATGAGGCTATGACCTCCGCGGATGAGAGCTGGGAGACAGACCACACGGAAGAATGGGACAATGCTTTCAAAAAGCTTGCCGATATCCACCAGTATCTGTATCAGACTGGAGGGTCCGTTCAGTATCCGATGAAGAACCAGGGGGCTCTGGACCTGCTTGCCATGAATGAGATCGATATGACTCCGGCATTCGCAAACATGGTCCTTGCCCAGAAAGCTATGGGAACTCTCCCGGAGAATATCAAGCTGACTCAGATCGACAAGCCTTTCATGGGGGCTCTTGCAGGATTCACCATTCCGACCATCGGATCTGACAAGGAAGCCGCACTCAGCGTCATTGACTTCTATATCTCTAATGAGGCTCAGGCAATCGACTGGAACAAGATGTACGCGACTCCTGTCGTAGACCCGACCAAGCTGGAAGGTCTTGATCATTCCGACTGGATCGAGCAGGTCAACATGGACAGCCTCCGTTTCCTGGCAATCGGCGACATCGCTACCGATATCAGGACCAGATGGGCAGACGAGATCGGAGTACTTGCGCAGTAATCTGGAGAACAGAAAGCGTGTGCCGGAAAGAAACTTCCGGCACACGCACCATCTTATAAATACCGGCGCACACTCCTCGCCTTAAAAATAAAAGGGGATCTGAGATATGCTGACAGACAAAAAAGAACACAATTTCTGGCCTTACCTGATGGTTGCGCCTGCCTTCATCCTGATGACGCTGGTCGTTATCATCCCGATCATCAATACGGTATGGCAGTCATTTCATACAGCGGATGGTGTGGCTACAGCTTCCAATTATACATTTTTCTTCCAGGATGAAATGTCCAGAAAGAGCTTTCTTTTCACACTGGAGGAGGCCTGCCTGACGACCGGACTCAGCGTCTTTTTCAGCATTCTGCTGTCACTGTATCTGAGATTCGGCAACAGCCCCATTTCCAGAGTGGTCGGAACCATCTATCTTCTGCCCAGGTTCATCCCCGGAATCGCGGCGGTCTATGCCGTCATGAACATCATAAAAAACGGGGGATTCATTTCCAGATTCATGATGCTATTCGGAATCAATTATAAGCCGAATGTTCTTTATGACCTGAAAGGCATAGTTCTCAGCAACCTCTGGTTCTCCATTCCCTTCTGCACGATGATGGTCGTGGCTGCCTTGTCGGCAGTCAGCGATTCTTATATTGAGAGTGCGAGAGACTGCGGGACCGGCAGCGGGAAGATCCTTACAAGGATCATCCTGCCGCTGACTTACAAGGACATCATCGTCGCCGGAACATTCATCTTCATGGGCCAGATCGGGTCCTTCACGATCCCCTATCTGACCGGACCCAACAACCCCAAGATGCTGGGAATCCTTCTCTACCAGCAGGCAGCAACGTACTTCGACTACCAGAGGGCAGCAGCCCTGTCTGTTCTCATGTTCCTCCTCTGCCTGGTGGGAGCATTCGTGTACGTGTACACAAACCTCCACGAAGACGACTGGAAGAAGAGAAGCTGACAGAAAATGGGGTCTGCCCCCTAATTCGCCGAATTCAGTGAATCGATGCAGAGAACCTCCGGACGTTCCGGAGGTTTTTTCATCGGTATCTGGAATCGCGCACCGCGCACGAGAGGATGAAGCAGGACTATTTCTTCAACAAAAATGGAAGGTAGCTGACGGACGGAGAAATACTGATAAAGCACCAGTGTTAACTTCCTGAGATTTTTCCTACTAGAGCTATCTGCGCTGCACAGACAGCTTCATTCTTCAACATCTTGATCGTCGCTGTTCCCCTTGAGGAAGGCGATGATTTCTTCATATGACCGATTGCTGTCCGCAATCAACTTCATGAGCTGATCCCGGCGAACAGCATCTCGTTTGTCGAGCAGATCCTTCAAATCAGCAGTCGCT
>DLFD01000078.1 GCA_002482005.1 Lachnospiraceae bacterium UBA7729
TCTGGAAATGTGCTATACTAAATATATTAATGTGTAAAGTTATATGGAGTAAATTCCCATGATCAGACTCAATGATTATCTATATTCCGGGGACACGGTCCTCAAGATCCTGAAGAAATATTCGGACGATCTGGGCAGGTATGCCGCGGAGAATTCGAGTGTCATCGATATGGAGCACAGCCGTTTCCTTGCCGGGATCCTCTATCAGCTTGAGCACAACGATTATCTGACTTACCAGTCGAACAGGATCAAGGAATTCTATAAGTACATGGCGGAGCGGTATCCCTTTCTTGCTTTTACCCTCAGGGGTAGGATCAAGTCGGTGATCCGCTCCGAGGAAAAATTCAACGGGTATATCGTGGAATATATCTATAAGTATTATGTGAAGAACCATGCCTGCCCGCCGAATGAGGAACTGCTGAAGCAGCTTATGCACTTCCGTGACTTCATTGCCTACCGGATCGTGGTCTCCCTGCCCAGGTGCCACGTAAGCCCGGGGCAGGACCGGGAGGAGCAGGAGATCCGCTACCTCTACGAGATCGCGAATGCACTTCCGGGTTTTCTGGAGAGGCGGGAGTTTACTCCGGAGCCTGCCAATGTGGATGGCTCCGCTGTTTTCTCAGGTGAGGAAACGGATCATGCCGGAGAAGCCGGCGCCGCAGGATCCGGACAGGCAGCCGGCCTTGAAGGCCGGAAGGCGGAAACGGGAAAGTGCGGACAGACGGCAGGGCTGGCACCTTCCGTCCGGAGATATTACAGAGACTATGTGGCAACGCCGAAGGAATCCGGCTACCGGTCTCTGCATATCGGTTTTTATGATAATGCCTCTTCCAGCTTCATCGAGGTCCAGCTGAGGACTCACGAGATGGATGACTTTGCGGAGATCGGAACAGCCAACCATGGAGAATACGAGAAACAGCAGAATATCTCCAGACGAAGACGTGACGCGGTCCCGAGAGGGGAGAGCAGGCTGTTTGATGAGGCATATGAGAGAGGAATCGATCTTCAGAATCTGGACCTGTCGAAGGTCGACGTCAACATGTTTACGGCTTACAGCAATGAGCTGATGAATGACGGGTGCGGACTATACCATGGCAGGCTGATCCTGCCGTTCGAACACCTGTCCAGATTCCAGAATGACCTGATCGGATAAGCGGAGGGACAGCAGTGTGCAGTGCCCAGTGCAGACCGGGGACTGCATGGATATGAATTGAGCAGTAATTAAGCTGAAATCAGGCAATTGTTGATGAAAATAGCTATAAGTACTATAATGCTGCTGAAAAGAACTGGTTTATACGAGAAAACCAGTCAGATTGGGCATACCGGACAGACCGGTATCCGGAAAGGAAGGCAGTTTCATATGTGTACAGCAGCATCTTATCATACAAAGTGCCATTATTTCGGCCGCAACCTGGATCTGGAATATTCCTATCATGAACAGGTTGCCGTCACCCCACGCAATTATCCTCTTCCCTTCAGACACCTTGGGACGATCGAAAAGCATCCGGCGATCATCGGCATGGCGTTCGTGGTGGAAGGTTTCCCGCTCTATTACGATGCGATGAATGAGAAGGGGCTCGGTATGGCAGGCCTGAACTTCCCTTACAACTGTGATTTCAGGGAACCTGCTGACGGAAAAGACAATGTCGCGTCTTTTGAGCTTATCCTGTGGGTGCTTTCAAAGTGCTCCACGGTCGATGAGGCAAGGAAACTTCTTTCCCGTGCCAATATCACGAATGATCAATTCAGCGAGAAGCTGCCTCCGAACCCGCTCCACTGGATGGTTTCGGACGGAGAGAAGTCGATCGTCGTCGAGCAGACGAAGTCAGGACTTCGGATCTATGATGATCCGGTCGGCGTTATGACCAACAATCCGACCTTTGGTATGCAGATGAACCGGCTGGCCGATTACCGGAATCTGACCGCAGACCAGGGCAGCTGCACATTTGCTCCGGGACTGGACCTTTCCGCCTACAGCCGCGGCATGGGCGGCATGGGGCTGCCGGGAGACCTTTCATCTGCGTCAAGATTCGTCAAAGTCGCATTCACAAAGATGAATTCCGTCTCGGACGATTCGGAATCCGCGAGCATCAGTCAGTTCTTCCACATTCTGGGAAGCGTGGAGCAGCAGAGGGGAGCCTGCAGACTCGGGAAAGACACCTATGAGCTCACGATCTACTCGAGCTGCTGCAATCTGGACAAGGGAATCTACTATTACACGACCTACGAGAACAGCCAGATCAGCGCGGTCGACATGCATCGTGAGGACCTGGACGGCGATACCGTCACTGCATATGACCTGGTCAAGGGACAGCAGATCCGCTGGCAGAACTGAAGATAAGGTCAGCAGACTGAGAAAAGCGGCGGGAGGTGTGAAGAGATGGATCTCTTTGCACTTCCTGCTTTCGTCTGCACAGAGCCTAGGAACGGAGCGTGTGATCAGAGCGTATGATCAGAGCGTATGGTATTTCTCACGGATGTCTTTCCTTGCGGTATCTACCCGCTCGCGCAGCTCTGACGCTGACATTCTTCGGGCGCCTGCGCTGAAGATGATCATCTGTACGATCCCGTCGCCGGTGGCTACCGTCACGTTGCCCTTCTTCGTCAGGGTATGGGTGAGCTCCATGATATAGGAATCAGCCGTCTCGGCCTCTTTCGTGTAGATGACGTCCACATTGCCATGATGGACGATCCGGCGCTTTCCTCCATGGACCTTGTAGGCATCAAATACGATGATCATGCGTCCCCGCTGGGTCCCCTGAAAGTCCGACAGGATCTCGACGAGCTTCCCGGCGGCCGAATCCAGGCTGACTGAGGCAAGGCTGCGGAGCTCTTCCCAGGCGAAGATGATGTTGTAGCCGTCGACAAGGAGAAAGTCTTCCCGCTGGGCGGCAGCCTTTGCTTTGGCAGACGGCACAGGCCCCATGCTCCGCTCCAGGGAACCATCCATGCTCCGCTCCAGCGAACCATCCCTGCTCCAGATGCCGGAATAAGAGTCATTCACATCCGCATCATTCTGCTCATTATGAAGCGGCGTTCTCCATGAGGAGCCGCGGTAGGTCCGCTCGAAGATCTGTTTCAGCACCTCTTCGCTGGCGCTGATCTCACGCTGTTTTTCCTGGAAAGTCTGTTTCTTCGCAGTCTGTTTTTCCCTCCAGTTGGAAGAGAAGGTCCGGACAGAGTCCGGATCGTCAGATGACAGCCCGGTTCCGTCAGACTCATATCGACTATCATCGAAATTGCCGGGATATCCGGCCTCATCTCCGAAACCATCAGAGCCGGCTTTTCCCTCCGGTCTCCATCCCGTATCGACATGCATGAACTCTCTTACCTGGTCCCAGGGAACGATGACGCCTGCCCCGTGCGAGCAGAAGACGGAGTCTGCCGGCTGCTCCAGGTCGGCTGCCGGATCGTAGCCCTTCTCCAGGATGACTTTCTCCGGCTCCCGGCATGGCTCATAGTCCTTGAGGGCATATGTGATCTGTCCGGTTCCGTGCGTATATGCTCTCAGCTGAGCCGCGTAGTCCCCGACTTCGGCTGCAGGCACTGTTCCTGTCACGATCGCGCGTCTTCCGTCTCCGCCCGGAGTCCCCATGCTGCCGTCCATCCTCTGGATGTCAGACATGAGACGTCCGATGCAGTCCTGGGGAATCTCAGCCTCGAAGGTATAGTAAGGCTCCAGAAGAATACTTTCAGCGGACATGAGCCCCTGACGGAGCGCACGGACGGAGGCCTGCATGAAATCCCCGCCTTCCGTGTGCTTTATATGGGCGCGGCCGCCGGTCAGGGTGATTTTCATGTCGGTGATCTCGGAGCCGGTCAGGACGCCGCGGAACTGGACGCTGCCGAGGGAGGACAGGACCAGACGCTGCCAGTTGACGGCAAGCTGGTCGGCGCTCACATGGCTTTCGAAGGTGATCCCGCTTCCTCTTCCAGTCGGCTCCAGAAGAAGATGGACCTCGGCATAGTGACGGAGCGGCTCGTAGTGCCCGACGCCTTCCACAGGTTTTGCGATGGTCTCCCGGTAGACGATTGCCGGCGGCCCGAAAGTGATCTTCAGGCCGAAGCGGTCTTCGCACATCTGACGGATGATCTCGGTCTCGACTTCCCCCATGATCTCCGCGGAGATCTGCTTCGTCCGGCTGTCATAGCGGATGCCCAGAAGAGGCTCTTCCTCCTCAAGGAGACGGAGATCTTTCAAAGCAACGACCGGGTCAGTGTTATCCTCAAGCAGGACCGTGCTGCGGAAGATGGGAAGGATCAGCTGGCTGCCGGAATCATCCGCGGATCCGAGGCCGGCCGGAGAAGTGCCTGGCAGGGTCAGGATCCGGCCTGCCGGGACCGGGAGGGAAGGAATGCAGACGATCTGACCTGCGGATGCTTCCCTGAGGGTTTCGTAAGAGGTTCCGGAATACTGCCGGATCTGGTCGATCTTGAGCGTCTCAGAGGACTGGGCCTCCGAAAATGCAGCTCCTGGGGAGCCTTGTTTTCCGGATACGGAGATCTCCATCTTTGCCTGCATGGTCCCTCCCAGAACGCGGACCCATGCCAGCCTTGTGCCGGAGGCATCACGCGAGATCTTGAAGACCTTTGCAGAGAAGCTGTCCGGCCAGGCAGGCTCTTCCGTATAGCGGACGAGTCCTCTTTGAAGGGCATCGACCCCCTCCCCTTTCAGGGCGGAGCCGAAATAGACCGGGAAAAGTTTCCGGGCCTTAATAAGTCCGGCTATGTCTTCTTCGGTCAGATGTCTGCCTTCTTCCAGGTAGCTCTCCAGAAGAGCATCATCGCAGACCGCAAGATTTTCCTCGGTCTCCGGGTCAAGTTCCCCCGGGAGAAGGTCGGGCATCCGGATGCAGCGGCTGCCCAGCTCTGAGGAAAGGCCGGCCATGACCGTATCCGCATCCATGCCGGGCTGGTCCATCTTGTTGACGAAGAGGATGGTCGGGACCTTGTAGTGGCTTAGCAGTCTCCAGAGAGTGCGGACCTGGCCGGTCACGCCGTCCGGGGCGCTGATCACAAGAAGGGCATAGTCCAGGACCGAGAGAGTGCGCTCCATCTCGGGAGAGAAGTCTACATGGCCCGGAGTGTCCAGAAGGGTGACGTCAAGGATATCGTCAGAGTCCTTCAGCGTCAAGTTCGCCTGCTTCGCGAAGATCGTGATGCCGCGGGACTTTTCCATGCTGTCGGTATCGAGATAAGTATCTCCGTGGTCAACCCTGCCGATCTTGCGGATGCTGCCCGAAAGGTAGAGGAGGCTCTCCGACAGGGTCGTCTTGCCTGCATCCACGTGGGCAAGGATGCCCAGAACGATATGTCTGCCGGAACCTTCCGGCTTTGTCTGTACTTTGCTGTTCTTTGGTCCGCTCATATTCCGCTTCTGTCCTGATTTTTTGTATTTTCTGGTCCTCTCTGAGTTTCCGGTTCCGCGTGTCAGGCAAAAACACCGTCTCCGAAAGACAGTTTTTTCTGCGTTGATTATATCAGAAAAAACTCTTTTCATATGCGCAGGTGTTTTCTTCAAAAGTCTCTTGAAAATGAGCGTCCCGTCGGGTACGCTGACAATAGTTCTGAAACTCAGGAGGAGATGGTGGCATGACGATTGCAGTCTACTGTGGTTCTGATACGGGAAAAGGCAGCGGGTGGGTCCAGGCGGCGTCCGAACTCGGCAGGTGGATCGGAGAAGGGGAGAATACCCTGATCTACGGCGGCGGAGAAGCAGGTCTTATGGGGGCTGTTGCCAGAGAAGTCTATGAAGCCGGACGCGAAGTGATCGGAGTGGTCCCGGGCAATGTGGACTTTATCAGGAACCGGCCGCAGATCTACTGCACAAAGGTTATCACCGCAGACAACATGAGTACCCGCAAAGAGACGATGCTGGAGCTGGCGGATGCCTTCATAGCGCTTCCGGGCGGGATCGGGACTCTGGATGAGATCTCCGAAGCCATCACTCTTACAAAGATCGGCGTCTTCCAGAAAAAGTGTGTCCTTTTCAACCGGGATTCTTTTTATGAACCGCTGAAAAGCCTGTTTTCAGGGATGCGGCAGGCAGGCTTTCTGCCGGAAGACTCCATGGACCATGTCCTTTTCTCGGACAGGATCCTGGAGATTCAGGATTACAAAGCGGGGAT
>DLFD01000047.1 GCA_002482005.1 Lachnospiraceae bacterium UBA7729
GAGGTCACTTCATATTATCTATCATGTGACCCGCCTTGATGCAGTGCAGATCGGCAGAAAAGTGATCGACGGCGGTAAGCAGCAGCTTTTTGCCTACAGAGATGAGAATATCTTTAAGAGAGCCTGGGAATATTTCAAAGGTGTTCTCCAGGCAGATGATAAAAATTATGCCAGGAACGTTGAGGGAAAGCGTGGACTGATCTTTACGCTTCATGACCCTCTGTATAACGGAAAATTTGCCCCGGCGATCATGGGCAACGGAACAAAGCACAGATACCTGCTTTATTTCGATAATAAGATTCCTTTTATTCACCAGAATATTATCACTCTCAATCTTGGCACTTCCTACAGTGTCAACAAGGGTGTTGATGTATGGACTACAATGACGCAGAGCCAGGGAAACTTCGATCAGCGAATGCTGACATATCCTACCGGCCTTGAGGAGATGTCGGCTGATAACCTTCACAGTGCAAGTTATCTGGAAGGGTCAAAGGATAAGATCCTTACCAACCGCGATCGCTTTACCGATGACTATACCGTTGTAGAAACTTACAAGAGCAACCATTCCATGATGGGTTTTTCCTTCATCATCGGTATTATTGCTGTTGCGCTATCCTATATAATCGCTATCCCGCTTGGTGTGCTGATGGCTCGTCATAAGGATAAGCTTGTTGACCAGATCGGTACAGCCTATATCGTCTTTATCCTCGCGGTACCGTCTCTGGCCTACATCTTCCTGTTCAAGGCAATCGGCGGAGCGATGGGACTTCCGACTTCGTTTGATCTGGGAACCAACAGATGGACTATGTATGTGCTGCCGATCATCTCCCTGGCACTGCCTTCCGTGGCAAACCTGATGAAGTGGCTGCGGCGCTTTATGATCGACCAGATGAATTCGGATTATGTCAAGTTCGCCCGATCCGGAGGACTCACAGAGAACGAGATCTTCAGGAACCACATCCTTAAGAATGCGGCGATCCCGATCATCCATGGTATTCCGGCCAGTGTTCTCGGAGCTCTCACCGGTGCCATCATCACAGAGCGTGTGTACGTCGTACCTGGCGCCGGCAACCTGCTTACTGTCGCGATCAATAAATATGATAACGGTGTGATCGTCGGTGTTACGCTGTTCTATGCAGTACTGTCGATCGTCTCGATCATCCTCGGAGACATTCTGATGGCTACCGTTGATCCGCGTATCTCATTTACAGATAAGCGCAGATAAGGGGGAGAATATGAATAACGAAGATTTATATAAAAAACTCGGATACTCAAAAGAAGATCTGTTCTCCTTCGCAAGCCACGATGACCTTGAATCAGAAAAGATCACTGCTCCAAGATATTCCTACTGGCATTCCGTATTCCGTGTGTTTTTCCGCAACAAGTTCAATACCATCATACTGATCGCTCTGGGGATCATCATATTGTTCGCATATATCTATCCGCTGCTTTACCACTATGATGCAACGGCGAACATCCGCAATGCTGCTATGAAGCATCTGTCTCCGGCGAAGGCGATCCAGACGATGGGATTCAGCATCCACAGCATTCTCGGAACCGGCGGCGCCGGCGAATCTACATTTGACGCAATCTGGAATGGTGCAAAGATCTCGATCTCCCTTGCACTGGTCTGTGCGGCGATCAATATGACGATTGGTGTTGTCATCGGTGCTGTCTGGGGATTCTCCAAGAAGGTCGATGTCTTCATGACAGAGGTCTACAATATCCTCGGCAATGTTCCGTACATCCTCTTCATCTCCGTCATGGTCATGCTGTTCTCCGCCAGCTTCTGGACTATGGTGTTTGCACTGACGATCACCGGATGGCTTGGAATCGCGTACTTCATCCGTACGCAGGTTGTCATTATCCGCGACCGTGAATACAACCTGGCGTCGAGATGTCTGGGAACGTCGACCGTCAAGATCGCAATGAAGAACATACTTCCGTTCATGACATCCGTCATCGTTACCCTGCTTGCTACGGAAATTCCTTCCTATATTTCTTATGAAGTTTTCCTGGCTTATATCGGAATGGGCCTTTCCGATATGTCTCTCGGACGTATGATCTATGCAGCTGAACCGGCTATGGTCACACCGGGATGGGGCTTCGAGTTCTGGAGCCCGGTTGTCCTGGCATCATTCATCACTATTGTACTTTACGTCGTAGGACAGAATCTCGGCGACGCATCCGACCCGCGTACACACATGTAAGAGAGAAGAAGAATGGAGACTAACAAAAAGGTATTATTGTCTGTCAGAGATCTGCATGTAAAGTTTCGTGTCCGTGGAAGGATCCTGACAGCGATCAGAGGAATCGATCTCGATATCTATGACGGTGAGTCGATCGCGATCGTCGGCGAATCCGGATCCGGTAAGTCAGTCTTTACAAAGACTTTCGCCGGCATGCTGGATTCAAACGGTTTCATCGATCAGGGCAGTATCATCTTCAATGATGATTCGCTGAACGATACTTCGGTGGAGCTTAACGACGAAGCAAAAAAAGAGATCAGACAGATCAATGACAAGCTCGACGAGGCATCTAAGTTTGAGGCTGGTGCAGAGGTCTACCTGAAGCTGAAGAAACTTGATGAAGAGCGGGAGCTTGCGAAGAAGCTTTCCCCGGAAGAGGAGAAGCGTCTGGAGAAAGAACTCAAGGAAGCGGTTTCAAAGGCCACCAATCTTGAGAATGAAAAGATGGTATTAGGCGATCGCAAGCATCGCGAAAAGCGTGCGGAGGTCAGTCGCGAACTGAAGGAAGCACGGGCAAGAGTGAAGGCTCTGCAGAAGGAAAAGAGGGCAGCTGAAAAGGCAGTTCTCCAAAGCTTCAGACAGGATGTAAGACGCAGCGCTGAATTTGAGCGCAGAGAAAAAGAACTCAGGGAAGCATATGAAAGTCTGGTCCACGGAGAGATCTCCGAGGAGACCAGGGAGCGCAATGAGAACATTGCCAAGGAAGTTTATCTTTCCTGCGGCCGTTTCCCTGCCCGAAGAAAGAAAAAGCTGATCGAGGGTCTTATTGCCCAGCTGACGGAAGCCATGAAGTGCGGCCGGGACCTGAATGACCAGGATGTTCGCAGCAGGGTCTTCGAACCTGTGACGTTCCGTGTCCATCTGACGGATGAGACACCTGAGAAGCTGCATGGTTTTGCCGTCACCAATCTTGCGACCCTGAAGTCTCAGCAGGACTGGACACTGGTCCGCGGACAGAGGATCGCAACTGTTTTCCAGGATCCGATGACTTCGCTGAACCCGATCATTACCATCGGCAAGCAGATTACTTCAGTTATCATGAAGCATCAGAGTGTATCAGAGATCGAAGCCAGAAGAAAAGCAATCGAGCTGATGCACAAGGTAGGGATTCCGCATGCCGAAGAGCGTTTCGATGACTATCCGTTCCAGTATTCAGGTGGTATGAGACAGCGTATCGTAATCGCGATCGCCCTTAGCTGTCAGCCTAAGATCCTGATCTGTGACGAACCGACCACTGCGCTGGATGTAACGATTCAGGCACAGATCCTCAAGCTGATCAAGGACCTGCAGAAGGAGTTCGGTTATACGATCGTGTTTATTACCCATGACCTGGGGGTTGTCGCAAATATCGCGGACCGGGTTGCTGTCCTGTATGCCGGACAGATCATCGAGCTGGGAACTGTTCATGATATCTTCTATGAGCCAGCCCACCCATATACCTGGGCACTGCTTTCTTCTCTGCCGCAGCTGGCGGAAAAGAACACCAGGCTGTATTCGATCACCGGTACGCCGCCATCCCTGTACAATGAGATCATCGGTGATGCCTTTGCTCCAAGAAATCCGTATGCTTTGAAGATCGATACGCTGGTTGAACCTCCGATGTTCAGGATCTCGGACACTCATTATGCAAAGACATGGCTGCTTGATCCGAATGCACCGAAGATCAGGAAACCGGAAGGCATTGAAGACATCCATAGCAAACTGATCAAAGCCTTTAATATTCAGGAGATATGATATCGATGAGTGAAGAAAGAGAAAGAGAAAAATCAAATACCATTCTTCCTGAGCATGGGCCGATAAAAGATGGAAAGGAAGTATTGCTTTCCGTAAAGAAGATAGTGTCAATAGTTTTG
>DLFD01000088.1 GCA_002482005.1 Lachnospiraceae bacterium UBA7729
ACGGATTATTCAGCTGACACTAGATATGATGTATATTAAAGCAAATGGCCCAATTACCATTTTCCAATTTCAGGAGGGAGCAGCATGAAACTGACACTCGAAGGGATCAAGGACCAGGCAGCATGGGAGAAGGCAGGTATCCGTCTTCCAGGATACGACGCAGAATGCATCGCTCAGAATGGACGCAAGACTCCCAGATGGGTACACTTCGGGATCGGCAATATCTTCCGTGTCTTTATCGGAGGGATCGCTGACGGACTTATGGAGGAAGGTGTGCTCGACACCGGGCTGACCTGCGTGGAAACATTCGACTATGACGTTGTCGACAGGATCTACAAACCATATGACAACCTGAGCCTCAGCGTGATCCTTCACGGGGACGGCAGACGCGAATACAAAGTGATCGGAGCCTTCGCCGAGGCGATCAAAGCACACAGCACAGATCAGGCAGAATGGTCCCGTCTGAAGGAAGTCTTCGCAAGTCCATCTCTGCAGATGGTCTCATTCACCATCACTGAAAAGGGATATGCACTGAGCAAGTCCGACGGGTCCTGGCTTGACTATGTCAAAGCCGATATCGGGAACGGTCCTCAGGCACCGACTGGCGCGATGGCAGTTGTCACAGCCATGCTGCATGAGCGCTATCAGGCAGGCAGGCTCCCGCTGGCTCTCGTTTCCATGGACAACTGCTCGCAGAACGGCAGAAAACTCCGTGACTCTGTCCTGACCATGGCAAAAGAATGGAGAAAGAAGGGCTATGTAGATGACGGCTTCGTCTCCTATGTGAGCGATGAAAACACAGTTGCATTTCCGTGGACGATGATCGACAAGATCACTCCCAGACCGAGTGAAAAAATTGCGGATGACCTGGAAAAGCTGGGCGTAGAGAATATGCAGCCGGTCATTACAGGGAAGAAGACTTACATCGCGCCATTCGTCAATGCAGAGAAGCCCCAGTATCTGGTAATCGAGGACCATTTCCCGAACGGAAGGCCGGCGCTTGAGAAAGGATTCGGTGTCTACATGGCAGACAGAGAGACTGTCAACCTGTCGGAACGCATGAAGGTCACAGCCTGCCTGAACCCGGTCCATACCGCTACCGGTCCGATCGGCGTTGTCCTTGGCTACGATCTGTTTGCCCATATGCTGAATACGGATCCGGACATGATGAAGTTTGCGAGGATGGTGGAATATGACGAAGGCCTGCCGGTTGCTCCGGACCCGGGCATCCTGTCCCCGCAGGCTTTTGCCGACGAACTGTTCAATGACCGGTTTCCGAATGAATATCTGGGAGATACCAACATGCGTCTGGCTGTCGATGCTTCCCAGATGGTGGGGATCCGCTTCGGCGAGACCATCAAGGCCTATGTGAAGAAATACGGTGACGCTTCCCGCCTGACCGCGGTCCCGCTGGGCATCGCCTGCTTCCTGCGCTATATGCTGGGAGTTGATGATCAGGGGAACAGGTTTGAGCTTGCTCCGGACCCGATGAAAGACGAGCTGCAGGCGGACCTGGCCGGAATTGAAGTCGGAAAACCGGAGACCTTCACGGATCAGCTGAGACCGATCCTCTCCAACGAAAGGATCTTCTTTGTTGACATCTACAAGGCCGGCCTCGGCGAGAAGATCGAGACAATGTTCCGTGAGATGATCGCAGGGCCAGGTGCGGTCGCAGCAGCCATCCACAGATATGTCGCCTGACCGCAGCGGCCGTCTGTGCTTCCTTGTGATCAGCCTTTTCGCCTGTGATGACAAGGGGCTGACCGGGCTTTGGTTTGACCGCGAAAGATACTATGCGCTGAACCTCGACCCGGAGCACATGGAGAAGGATACAGATAGAAACCTGCCCCGCAGGTCCGCCCAGGCAGTCGGCGGTGCAGTCGGACACAACGAGATCTCGATCATCGTTCCCTGCCACCGGGTTGTCGGAAAAAACGGCAGTCTCACGGGCTATGCCGGAGGAATCGATAAGAAGACCGCACTTCTGAAGCTGGAAGGAGCCTTCCGGTTTCACCTTCTGACTTTTTCCCTGAGAATAAAAAGGGCTGATACAAGACTTGTTCCGATCGCGATAAAAACCATGGTCAGGCCCGTGACGATCCCCCATCTCCATGCATCCCGGGGCTCTCCTGAAACAAGGCTGTTCATAGTCTGGTAGAGGGCATTGCCCGGAATGAGGGGAATGACGGAGGAGATCAGAAAAACTGTGGCCGGCTGTCTCTTTCTTCTGGCCCAGAATTCGCTCCACATGCCGCAGAAAACAGCGCCTGCCAGGGATGCTGCCATATAACTTCCTCCGCCCTTCGACACAAGAAGGTAGAAAAACCATGCTCCGGCTCCCCCGAAGGCAGCGGTAAGCAGACAGTCCTTTCTGATACGGAATATGACTGCAAACCCCATAGATCCCGCCGCAGCCATGAAGAGCTGGACCATTTCTTTTTCAGTAAACATACGATGTCCCGTCCCTTCTATGCAGTCAGATGGATCGCAAGCATAAAGCCGGCGGCAAGAGCCAGAGCCCATGTCGTACTTTCTATAAACCGGATCTCTCCTGATATGGTATTGCCCACCATCATCTCGCGCACCGCATTGATCATCGTAACTCCCGGATTCAGAAGCATGATGTCTCCGATCATGACCATAGGGCGGTCAAAAACCGGCACAGTCCGGCAGAGGATCCCGATCCCTGTCCCTGCGATCACAGATACGACCATAGTATAGAGAATGCGGTTGACCGAATATCTTCCGAGGCTGTTCTGGATGAACACGATCAATACAGAGAACAATGCTGCGGCAAGCCCGTCCAGAGCGCTTCCTCCGAAAAAGACGGAAAAGCTGAATGATCCAAGCATGCTCCCGAGAAGAGCATATTTCACACTGCCCTTATCTTCGCGGATCCTTTCAAGTTCCACGGAAAACTGGTCCAAAGGCAGCGGTTTTCTGCAGCAACGTCTGGAAAGATCGTTCAGTTGGTCCAGCCTCGTAAAATCAATGCTGTCGCGGTCATCCACCCGTCTTGTCTGGGTGATGCTGATACTGCTCCCGGTACTGTTTTTCCCCCTGTCTCTGCCCGGAAAGCGCAGGGTGACAACGATGCTGAAAACAATGGCATAAACATCCGGGACTGCTCCGTAGGCATGGGCAATTCTGGACAGAGTGTCTTCTACCCTGCTGATCTCAGCTCCTGACTGAAGCATCATCTCCCCCAGATCCAGAAGCAGTTCCAGAAACCTTTCCCCTGATGCGTAATCAAAAGCAAGCCCTGTTTCCTCTCCACATACACCGTCCATATTTCAATACCTTTCCGCCTTCCGGAGCATGGCTCGTGAAGCCTCACACGTTTGAAAACGCGTGCTTCCATACCCTCATTCCGAAAGTATGGACCTACTGACCACAGATACAGTCTTCCACCGGGTGTTTACGCCGCAGCATAAACCTCTGCCTGAAGACTAATGAGTGTGGACAGTGTGCAGGTGCTTCTCTTCGCGCATCCCGGTACTTTTGCCGTTATGCGCTGCCACTCCGTTACCGGAATGGACTTTAAGATCTCCCGTACAAAATATCTCGCTCCTATATTGTAGGAAGCATTAAGGTCACAGTTATAGATCTTTCCTGACTGGAACTCGCAGACACTGTAGTTTCCGGATGTTTTCTCAGACTCTTTTCCCCTCAGTACCCTTCCGGATCCATCGTATGCCAGCCTGGATGTGTTCCAGGCATTGACATGACTGATCCGCATGGATCTTCGATGAGCCTTGTCTGTCACTATGGACTGCACCCTTTTTGCTTTCCAGAGATGGAGCCGCTGTTTCTTCGAGCCTCTCTTTTTACCGGAAAGTTCCAGGGCCTCGAACACAATGACATCCGCATGGTACAATACGGCCGTATCCATGATGAACTGAGCCGTCTTTACCGCAATGTCATCATTGACTCCGTCCGCGAGTTTCCACAGCCTGCTGACTTTTCTGGAACCGTGACGCTGTGCATACTTGATCCTGCTGATCTTGTGCTTCAGAGAGTCGTATTCTTTCGGGAGCTTCAGGAACCTTCTCCCGATGACCGTGCCATCTGAGCGCATGACTGAACAGACACAGGCATTATTGATCCCCAGGTCGACAGCAACTGCCGTCTGGTCCCAGACTTCTTTTTTCGGCAACTCCACGTCTTCCTCAAATGAAAAATCCAGATACCAGCACTTTCCCCGCTTCTGAAGTGTGGGGACACATTCCTTCCTTACAGTGCAGTGATGGAGAATGTAATCTGCGTCACTTTTCCGGAACGTCACGGCGATCCAGTCCCATGTATTGCGGATAAAGACTTTCAGCTTTGCAGTATATGTATCAAGCCGGACATAGCAGTTTCCCCTATACATAGCAGGATATATATATCCTGCTTTCGGCGCAGATGGCTTTGTTCCTCTCATCCCCGGGTCCGTCTTCTCCCAGTTTGCCAGATTGGACTTATAGGAGAGGACCTTGCCATAAGCTTCCGCGATCGCTGCCCTTCTCAGATAAGACGGGAACTTGTAAAAGTCTTTTCCAAAGTTGTACTGCACCTGAGGACGGTTCTTTGTGACAACTGTCAGGCTCTCCGCAAGATTGACCGCTGACTTCTGT
>DLFD01000067.1:0-39070 GCA_002482005.1 Lachnospiraceae bacterium UBA7729
TCTATTCGACCCCAACATCATATCATGCCGGACAAAGAGCGGGTGAGAACGGAGTATTTTCACCGGATCTATGCTCCCAATCACTGGCATTATTCTCTTCAGCTTGTTCTTGCCTATGACGGAATATTTCTTGGCGCGGCGACCTTCTACCGCAGGGAAGGGGAGGCGGATTTTTCCTTCGACGACGTATTTCTTCTGGATTCCCTGAAGGAACATCTGGCACTTCGCCTGTACCGTGATTATCTTAGCGATAAACAGCAGGCACAGGAGGAAGCTGACCGGAAACCTACGGTCAGCGAGGCGGCTCTGCGATTTGGACTCACCCCGAGGGAGAAAGGGGTTTTGAGACTTCTTATGGATGGGAAGGGCCATGAGCAGATCTGCAAGGAGCTGTCGATCGCGAATAACACGCTGAAGAAGCATATCCAGAACATCTACCGGAAGGTGGGAGTGACGGACAGGGTCGGTCTGTTCAAGGCCGTGCGGGAGAAAGAGCAGTGATCATAACCCAAACGGGTTATAAAGATACCCCTTATGTGGCCTTGAAGAGTTAATTCAAATCAAATAGGATGAAGCCATCTAATCAGACAGGATTTGGTGGCAAGGGAGCCGTACTTTTCAAAAAGTATGGCTCCTTTTTTTTTAGATGCGGAAGCAGCGAAGCAATCCGCATCAACAGTTGGGTGCAATAGGTACGATTCGCCTTAGCATCATTATTCACAGAAAGGAAGCGGAGGACATGGCTGGATCAGATCTCAGGATTTCGGAACATCCCATCCTCGGACAGACAAAAGAGGGCCGGGAAGTGACGTTCACTTATGACGGCAGACCACTCACGGGGTATGAGGGGGAGCCGATCGCGGCAGCGCTTCGGGCGGCTGGCGTGATGGTCCACCGCTACACGGCAAAAAAGCATACGCCTCGCGGCATCTTCTGCGCGATCGGACGCTGTACGGACTGCGTCATGATCGTGGACGGCGAACCGAATGTGCGGACCTGCATGACTCCTCTCCGCGAGGGCATGAAGGTGCAGACCCAGTACGGAGTGAGCAGCAGACCGGAGGTGACACCATGAAGAGAGTTGATCTGATCGTGATAGGTGCGGGCCCTTCAGGGCTGTCAGCCGCAATCGAAGCCGCAAAAACCGGCATGAGCGTCCTTGTATTTGATGAAAATGCGCGTCCGGGAGGGCAGCTCTTCAAACAGATCCACAAGTTCTTCGGATCAAAGGAGCACAAGGCAAAGATCCGCGGATTCGTGATCGGTCAGCAGCTTCTGAAGGAGGCGGAGGATGCCGGGGTCCAGGTCTCTCTGGAATCTACCGTCATCGGTATCTATCCGGAAAGGGAGGTCGTTGTCCGAAAGTACGTAGAAACTCCGGCGGCTGACGGTACAGATCCGCAAGAGCCGTCCTCCCGCCATGAAGCCGTCTTTCACTATAAGGCGGACGCAATCTTAGTGGCGACAGGCGCCAGCGAGAACATGGTCATGTTTGACGGCTGGACACTTCCGGGCGTCATGGGAGCCGGCGCCGCACAGACGCTGATGAATCTTCACGGAGTAAGGCCGGGAAAGCGGGTCCTGATGCTGGGCTCCGGGAATGTAGGTCTGGTTGTCTCCTTCCAGCTGCTTCAGGCAGGCTGCCAGGTGGCCGCTCTCGTTGACGCGGCTCCGAAGATCGGTGGATACGGAGTCCACGCGGCTAAAGTCGCAAGATGCGGTGTTCCATTTTACCTGAGTCATACGATCAAGAAGGTGGAGGGCACAAATCATGTGACCGGCGTCACGATCGCGGAGGTGGACAGCCACTTTCAGTTCATCCCGGGGACCGAAAAACACTTCGATGTGGATACGGTCTGTGTCGCGGTCGGCCTGTCCCCTATGTCCCAGCTGCTGAAGATGGCAGGCTGCGAGATGGACAATTCCGGAAAAGGCGGCGGACAGATCCCGGTCGTTGACGCGGCGGGGCAGACTTCCGTTCCGGGTATCTTCGCGGCAGGCGATGTGGCCGGAATTGAGGAGGCGAGTTCCGCAATGATCGAGGGCCGTATGGCAGGCATCCGGATCGCGGAATACCTCGGATATGAGACAAAAGAAGCGGGAGAAGCGGAATTCTCGAAAGAGGAGGCCTCTCTGGAAGGGCTTCGTCAGGGCATGTTCGCTCCGCAGAACCGGGGCATGAAGATCGAGAAGACCGAGGAGGGGATTCCAATCTCCACAAACCTTCTGAAACATGGCTTTGTCGCGGATGACGAGATCGGGCGCTTCCCGGGCGTTACCCACAAGGCCGGGATCCATCCAGTCATGGAGTGTACGCAGAATATCCCCTGCAATCCATGCCAGGATGCCTGCGCGAAGCACTGTATCCATATCGGACTCAATATCACAGCCCTGCCGGCAGTGGAAGAAGGCAGTACCTGCATCGGCTGCGGCATGTGCGTAGCGTCCTGTTCAGGTCAGGCGATCTTCCTGGTCAACGAGCATACGAAAGAGGGCTGCGCCGAGGTCACGCTTCCATATGAATTCCTTCCGCTTCCAAAGGCCGGTGATGAAGGCTTTGGCATGAGCCGCAGCGGAAAGCCGGTCTGCCGGGCTAAGGTCGTGAAGGTCAGGACATCGAAGGCATTCGACCATACAGCCTTACTTACGATCGAGGTGCCGGAGGACATGGCGATGAAGGCGAGATTCTACAGAAGCAGGCTGGAGTGCACGGGTGGGGACTCCGTGATCGCGCAAAGCCGCATCAAGGGTGCGGAAGTCAGTCAGAACGGAGCGACGGGCGACAGGCCTTGTGAAAGCAAGGCTGCAGCAGAGTCAGAGAAGAGAGAGGAAGGTGCGGCGATATGAGAACAGACAGAAGCAAAGACCTTGGACCGTGTCTTCCTATGGAAGGCGATGACCGGATCGTCTGCCGCTGCGAGGAAGTCACCCAGGGAGAGATCAGGCAGGCTGTGCACGATGGCATGTTCACGATGACGGAGATCCGCCGGTATCTCCGCTGCGGCATGGGACTCTGCCAGGGGCAGACCTGCAGCAGACTTGTGAGCGGGATCGTCGCAAGAGAACTCGGGATCAGGCCGGGAGAGCTGCGGCCGGCTTCCTCGAGAGCTCCGATGAGGCCTTTGGAAATGAGTATCTGGGCGAATGAGTGCCAGGCTCCGGATGGGGCGGCTGAAACAAAGAAAGGAGGCGCGGGCGATGAGAAGTGCTGATGTGGTGATCTGCGGAGCGGGTGTCATCGGCTGCGCGGCAGCTTACTATCTGGCGAAAAAAGGGAAGAGCGTCATCGTCATCGACGCGGACGAAGCCATCGGCAATGGCGGATCTTCCCGCAATGGAGGAGGAGTAAGACAGTCAGGACGTGATGTGAGGGAGCTCCCTCTGGCTATGTACGGCATCCGCAGCCTGTGGCCGACGCTTTCGGAAGAGCTCGGGACCGATGTGGAGTACGTGCAGAAGGGAAACCTGAGACTGGGCAAGACCGAAAAGCACAGACAGATCCTTCAGGGTCTGACCGACCGGTCGACAGCCTGCGGCCTTGACGTGAAGATGATCGACAAAGACCAGGTGAGGCAGATCAACCCCTATCTGTCCGATGAGGTCATCTGCGCGAGCTGGTGCCCGACAGACGGCCATGCGAACCCTCTGAAGACGACGCTCGGATATTTCAGGGCTGCGAGAAAGCTCGGGGCAGTATTTCTTACCGGTGAGAAGGTCCTCAGGCTGAGAAAGGAGAAGGGAGCCCTCCGGTATGTAGAGACAGACGCAGATACCTATCTCTGCGAGACAGCCATCGTCGCCTGCGGCTATGAGAGCAGGCAGATCCTTGATTCTGTCGGTATCGACGTGCCGCTGACAAAAGACCTGATCGAGGCTCTGGTCACAGAGATGGAGCCGGAGATGTTCCCGCAGATGCTGGGGACTGCAGACGCGGATTTCTACGGACACCAGACCAGGCACGGCTCATTCGTATTCGGCGGATCGGCCGGCTACGACAGAGAAAACAGGGACTTCGGCCATCTGGCGGTGTATGGAAACACCGCTCCGGCGATCTGCCGGGCAACGCTCAGGTGGATTCCCCGCCTGAAGGACGCCAAGATCGTCCGGACCTGGGCAGGGTATGAAGATATCTGCGCGGACGGAGTGCCGGTCATCAGTAAGATCGATGAGGTGCCGGGGCTGATCGCAGCCTGCGGCTTCACCGGACATGGATTCGGCATCAGCCCCGCTGTTGGGACTTGCCTGGCCGAGCTTGCCTGCGGGGAGAAGACTTCCGTGGACCTCAGCGCTCTCAGATATGACCGCTTCAGGAGCTGTGTATGAAAGAGAAACAGGGAACAACATGGAATATCAGGAAATAACAGTGAATCACGGAAGAAAACGGGGAATAACAGAAGAAGACAGGAGGCAGACAGATGGATACGAAGATCGATTTCTTATATCTGAGCGAGCCTGATATGATCAGGGCTGGCGTCAAGGACATGGCGCAGTGCGTCGATTCCATGGAGGAGATGCTGAAACTTCTGAAGGCGGGCGACTACATGATGGGCGGGGAGAACCACAACTCCCATGGCTGCATGATCATGTTCCCGGACGAGCCGAAGTTCCCAGGCATGCCGAGAAACACGCAGGACCGCCGTTTCATGGCCATGCCTGCTTACCTTGGCGGAAAGTTTCAGATGGCGGGAGTCAAGTGGTATGGCTCAAACATCGAAAACAAGGAGAAGGGCCTGCCCAGGTCCATCCTGATGATGACACTGAGCGACAAGGACACAGGAGCGCCGCTCGCCTTCATGTCCGCTAATCTTCTGTCCGCCTACCGGACAGGCGGGATTCCGGGCGTCGGCGCAAAGTACCTTGCGAGAAAAGATTCAGAGAAGGTCGCCATCATCGGCCCCGGCGTCATGGGAAAAACCTCGCTGGCAGCATTCGCCGTCACCTGCCCGAAGCTGCATAAGCTGGCGATCAAGGGGCGCGGCCAGAGATCGATCGATTCTTTCATCGATTTTGTCAGGAGAGAATATCCCCAGTTTGATGAGATCACGGTATGCGGCAGCATAGAGGAAGCGGTCAGAGATGCGGACATCATCTCATTTACGACAGTAGCGAAGAATGATTCCGACCCTGATGTCGTCTACACCTTCCCTTACCTGAAGGGAGAATGGGTGAAGCCGGGAGCATTTATCTCCATGCCGTCGGCGGCGCGGTTTGACGATGACTTCCTTGTCAATAGATGCAGCCTGGTCGTCGACAACATGGGCCTCTATGAAGCCTGGGAGGAAGAGTACCCGTATCCGACCTATCCGATCATGGGCATCATCGGAACGAAGTTCACCGATCTGGTCCATGAAGGAAAGATCGACAGATCTAGAATCGTCGATCTGGCGGACATCATGAGCGGAAAGGCGCCGGGGCGCACATCGGACGATCAGATCTTCGTCTACTCCGTCGGCGGCATGCCGGTCGAGGATGTGGCCTGGGGATGCACGGTCTATCGGAACGCTGTGAAGATGGGGATCGGAACAAAACTGAACCTCTGGGAGAAGCCGGAGATGGCCTGAGGAGAGAGGATGGTACGCCAATGAGTGAATTTTCAAAGATCGAGATCATATGTGATATGTCGAAGTTTTCCACTTTGAAGAGCTGTCTGAGCAAACTTCATGTGGGCGGCATGACCTTCACCCAGGTGCTGGGATGCGGCGTGGAAAAAGGGACGAAGGAATACGAAGTGGATGAAAATTACGAGATGGAACTTCTCCCGAAGATTCAGGTCGCGACCGTCGTGAAAAAAGCGCGCGTGGAGGAAATCATCAATGCGCTCGGGAAAGCCCTGTATACCGGCCATATCGGGGACGGCAAGATCTTTGTGACGGACATCGACAATATCTACCGGGTCAGGACCGGTGATATCGGCGACAAGGCACTGTGAAGGCGGGTAAGGCAGGCCTTTCGCGGAGGACACACACATGGATGAGAAAAAACTGAGCCTGAGGAATGTAGTCTCGGTCTCTGTGGGCCTTGTCATCGCGACGAGCAGCCTGGTCCAGCTTGGGCAGGGTGCCGGCGTCATCGGGGAGATGTTCATCGTCTCGATGATCATCGCCTGCGGACTGAACATGATCACGATGGCGACGATGTCGGAGCTGAACAGCCTGATGCCGAACGTAACAGGCGGACTTGCCCAGTATACGCTTGCGGGCGCCGGACCGGTCCCGACGATCGTGCTGATGGTGGGCGGCTACATGATCTCCAATATCCTCTCAAGCGGTGTGGAGGCTTCCATCTTCGCATACGCGATGGGACAGGTCATTCCACTTCCGGTCCCGAACTTCCTGTGGACAGTTCTGGCTTCCGTGATAATTCTTGTCGCAAACCTGCGGGGAGTCGATATGTTCGCGAAGGTACAGGACCTGGTCGCCTACCTGCTCCTGGGGTCCATGCTGATCATGGGACTTATGGGCGTATTCCGCATGGGGACAGGCCAGGCGGTGCAGCAGCCTGCGGTCATGAACGCCAGCTTCCAGAATGTGGTGTCCATGACTGCCGTGGCCTTCTGGCTGTTCATAGGGGCAGAGTACGCGATCCCGATCTCAAAGAGCGTAAAAAACGCCAGGAGAAATGTGCCTCTGGGTATGTTCATAGGCCTTGGCATCATCTGTCTGGTACAGTCGGTTATGGTGCTGGGATTTCACAATTATACGCTCTGGAGCGATCTTGCTTCCTCCCCTGCACCTCATCTGATGTACGGTGAGGCACTGCTTGGGAAAGCGGGCAAGATCTGGATGACTTTCGTTGCGGCGCTTGCCGTCGTAAGCACCCAGAACTCCACTGTGCAGGGACTGGCAGCTATCTTTGCAGGAATGTCGAAAACAAACCTGATGCCTCAGTTCTTCGGGAAAACGAACAAAAGCGGAGTTCCGTATATCGGTGTCTGGTCTGTCAGCCTTTCCATCATGGCTTTCGCGTATCTCAGCCAGGATTCTTCCGACCGCATCAGTTTTCTGATCCTTGTCGGTTCTGTCTTCTGGATGGCATCCTATATCATGGCGCACATAGATCTTCTGATCTTCCGCAGGAGACTTCCGAACGCACCAAGGAATTTCAAGGTGCCGGGCGGGACCACACTCCCCCTGATCGGGATCGCCGGAACTGCTTTCATGATCGCGAATATCTCCACAGATCCGGTCGAGCGCGTCAGGATCCTTGGTCTTACAGGGGCCGTATTCGTCGTTCTCTTCGTCTATGCAGTCCTGTGGACAAAACTGCGGATGAAGATGCCGGTCTTTAAGGCAGTTCCTATGGAGAAAGTGCTTGCCATGGAGAATTCCATGTACTACCGGATCCGGAAAGACCGCGGCATCTGGAGATAGCGGGTTTATAACAGTTTTTCAGGAAGAAAGTGCTTCAAGCCAGTCATAATACTGGCCGGGAGCACTTTTTGTTTTAACCCGACAGGATGCAAAAAGGCCGCCGGCGGCGGGCTTTTTGTATCAGACGCGTGTTCCTGAAAGCAATGCGTTAAGGAGAGCATCTGTAAGTATTCTGGTATTCCTGCCGGCAACTTGGTACAATATCGATAATGAACAGAGGTTTTCTGAAGATTACAGGATTACAGGATATAGAGGCAGGCAGGATCCTTGCCCCTCACGTGAGGATAGATCGATGGCATCAGCCAAGATAGCATGGAAACAGCTTTTCTCTCCGACAATCAGGTCCCGGGCCCTTTCCTACTTCCGGGCAGGCAAGGTGAAGAAGATCACGGGGGAGAAAGACGGTACTTTTACAGGTACTGTGCGCGGAACTAGAAATTACCAGGTTACAATCGGGATCGAGGATGACAAGGTCTCAAGGATGACCTGCAGCTGCCCGTATGCCGAGAAGGGAGAACCCTGCAAGCATGAGGCCGCCATGCTCTATCAGATGGAACAGGACGGACTCCTGGACCTGAAGCAGGAGCCGGAAGAAGTACTTGCCGGGCCGGAGAAACCTGCATTGCCCTCGGGAATACGGGCAAACACGGCTGCAGCCGGAAGAACGGGAGCAGTTTCAGACCTTCCCGGCGGCGCAAGGCCAGACGGTGCCTCGGAGCAGGAAAGAGGCCAGGAAAAGACCAGGGCAGCTCACGAAGAGGCCCTCCGCGAACTTGTGAGGAGGGATATCGCCGAGGCTTCTGACGAAGAAGACGGGGAAGCCTCATTTGTCGTGGACAATTACCACTTTTATGACACGCAGAGCATGTTCAGGGAAGCGGGGATCACGAAGTCTGCCTACAGAAAGGCGGCTGCCTTCTTCGATGGGGACAGGGCGCCCTATCTGACCGGCGTCGAGAGCGGATACCTCTGGACGGACAAGGGCAAGGTCCGGGGAGGGCGCTGCCGGGTCTATGGCGGAGGCGAGGACTGGTATGTCACGCTTACCTATACGCAGGCCAAGGTGATCAAGGCAGACTGCAGCCGCTGCTATTTCCACGAAAGAAGCAGCCATTCCAGTCTTGGACATGTTCCCTGCGGACATGAGGCAGCCGCAGTACTTCTGCTCACACAGTACCTTGATGAAGCGGACAGCAGCGATGCCACAAGCGATGGCGCGGACATCTTCCTGGACCGGGCCCTGCCATCGAAAGAACAGACCTTGCGTGTAAAGGCCGCCGGACAGCATAAGGAGGAACGAGGCTCCCTTAGTCTGAATGTCAGGCTGGAGACTCCCAGAGGGGACGACGGGATCTACGCGGCTTTTTACATCGGTGCAAACCGCATGTACAAGGTCAAGGACCTCACGGAGCTTCTGGATGGCTTCAAGGAAAAGGCAACCCTGACATTCGGGAAGAATACGGAGCTGTATCTGTCGGAAGACAGTCTGGATGAAAACTCCACACGGTGGTATGCCTGGCTGAAAGAACAGTATGCCGAGTTCTGCCGCATGAAGAACAGGCTGAGGGGACAGTCGGAAGACTACGGCTTCCGTGCTTCCCCCTTCAGCAGCCTTGCTTTTCCCCAGACCCTTCTTCTCGACGAGGGACGGATCGACAGCTATTTTGATCTGCAGAAAGGGCAGGCTGTCGAGTATACGAAACGAACGCCTTTGGAGACCACAAAGAGTCAGCTTACCCTGAAGGAGGGAAGCCTGGACCTGAAACTGAAGATCAGTCCGGTAACATCAGGAAGCGGTACCAGGACCGTGTTTGAAGGAGTGGATATCAAAGGCAGCGGGGGAGTTCTTCTTCGGGGAAAGGACTATATCTATCAGCTTACCCCCTCTTCTCTGACAAGGATAAAGTCGGAATATCCGGAACTTTGCGCCGCCCTCTGCGACGTATGCAGCGTGAATGGGGAGATCAGTCTGACGATTGGGCGCAGCAGGCTGAATGAGTTCTGGCACCGGGTCCTGCCCCAGCTGAAGGAAACGGCGGATGTGACGATCGAGCGGGAGGACTACATCACCCGCTATATCGTGCCGGACCCGCAGTACCATTTCTACCTGGATGAGGCGGATTCCGTAGTCTACGGACAGGCAGAAGTTTTCTACGGCCCTGAGCGCTACCAGCTCGGAGACTGGGACCCGGGGCAGGAGACTCCGGTCACGGAGGGATTCCGCAAGCGCAGCTCCGAGTACGAGGTCTACCAGCGCTTCGCCCGCTATCTGCCAGAATACGATGTCCGGCATAATGTGTTCTACGGGGAGATGGATGACGCCCAGATCTTCAATCTTCTGGACCATGGGCTGCAGGAACTGATGGATATCGGGGAAGTCCATGTAACCGACCACTTCAAACGGCTGAGGATCCGGAGGTCCATGAAAGTCCAGGTCGGCGTAAGCCTTGAGTCGGGCCTGATGGACCTTAAAATCTCCTCGGAGGATCTTGAGCCGCAGGAGCTTCTGGACATCCTTTCCGCCTACCGCAGAAAGAACCATTATATCCGCCTGAAGAGCGGAGACTTTCTGAAACTGGACGGCAACGTTACAGCAGCTTCCCTGCAGCAGATGATGGAGGAGATGAACCTTCCCCTGAAGGATCTGGTGAAGGGGCATATGACGGTGCCGGCTTACCGGGCTCTGTATCTCGACAATATGCTCTCCGGCATGGAGGACGTGTACGAAAACCGGGACAGCCATTTCCGGACCCTGGTCCGGGCCTTCAAGTCGGTGGAAGACTCAGACTTCCAGGTGCCGGCAGGTCTGAACGCGAAGCTGAGGGGCTACCAGGAAGAAGGATACGGATGGCTGAGGACCCTGGATGAGTATGGCTTTGGGGGGATCCTCGCGGATGAGATGGGTCTGGGGAAGACCCTTCAGGTCATCTGCTGCATGCTGGCAGTCAAAGAAGAACAGAAGGAGAGCGGGACCGGGAACACGTCGCTCATTGTCTGCCCGGCATCCCTCGTTTACAACTGGGGAGAGGAACTGAAGAGGTTTGCTCCTTCCCTGAGCACAGTTCTGATCGCGGGAACGGCGGCGGAGCGGGCGGAGCTGATCCGGGACGTCGATCAGTATGATGCCGCGGTCACTTCCTATGATCTGCTCAAGCGGGACATAGACCAGTACGATGGGCATAGCTTTCGCTTTGCCGTAGTGGATGAAGCCCAGAACATGAAGAATCCGGCGACTGCGGCGGCTAAGTCCGTCAAGCTGATCCATGCGAAGACCAGATTTGCCCTGACCGGGACGCCGATCGAGAACCGGCTCAGCGAACTGTGGAGCATCTTCGACTTTGTCATGCCTGGATATCTGTATGATTACCGCAAATTCAGGACAGAGATCGAAGTTCCGGTCACCAAAAGCAATGACCAGGATGCGATGGACAGGATCAGGCGAATGGTGTCTCCGTTTATTCTCAGAAGACAGAAGAAGGATGTTCTGAAGGATCTTCCGGACAAGCTCGAGGAGGTCCGCTACGCCCGGATGGACAAAAAGCAGCAGAGGGTCTACGATGCCGAAGTGACAAAGATGAAGGCTAAACTTCTGGCGCAGAGCGATGAGGAGATCTCCAGAAGCAGGATCCAGATCCTGGCGGAGCTGACAAAGATCCGTCAGATCTGCTGTGACCCGTCACTGCTTTTTTCCAACTACGACGGTGATTCGGCAAAGACCGACATGTGCATGGAACTGATCCGCAGCCTGATCGAAGGACAGCACAGGACCCTGGTCTTTTCCCAGTTCACCAGCATGTTTGACATCCTGGAGAAACAGCTGGAGGAAGAAGGGATCGCATACTATAAGATCACGGGAGAGACCCCGAAGAAAAGGAGACTGGAACTGGTCCACGACTTTAACACGGGAACAGTTCCCCTCTTTCTGATCTCCCTGAAGGCGGGAGGAACAGGCCTGAACCTGACAGGAGCGGATGCGGTCATCCACTATGATCCGTGGTGGAATACTGCTGCCCAGGACCAGGCGACTGACCGTGCCCACAGGATCGGGCAGACAAAGACCGTCACCGTCTTCCGCCTGATCGTCAAGGGAACGATCGAGGAAAAGATCATGGATCTTCAGGAAAGCAAGAAGAAACTGTCGGATGATATACTGGAGGGAGAAAATATCAGCGCGGCCGTCTTCGACAAGGATGACCTCATGGATCTCCTTGGCTGATCTGAGACAGGAGACGGTAAGGCGCGCAGTGGCGCAGAATTCCTCTGCAGAGGATACGATTGTCCAGCCGATCGCGTCCGGGCGGCAAAGTTCACATGACCTGCGGCCGCGCGAACAACGCGCGGCCGCAGGAGAAGGTCAATAGCTGTGATCTTAATGCTTCCTACAATATAGGAGCGAGATATTTTGTACGAGAGATCATAAAGTCCCTTCCGGTAACGGAAAAAGAATCGCGCGCGCACCGCGAGTCGCAAGCTTCCGCGCACTAGATGGGCAGCGCATAACGGCAAAAGTACCGGGATGCGCCTGATACAGCTCAGAGCCTGGATGGTTTTGGGGATTACAGGAATATCAGCAGTAGAATAATGGAGAACGGAAGGAGGAGTATTGTATGTTAAACAGACCGCATAGCAGAAAAGCAAAGGCAGTGGAAGGAACAGCCGAAGCAAAGAAGGGCGAAAGAGTCGCCGGACCGAAGGCTGGAGAGGGCAAAGCACCGTTTGCCGAAAGCGGGAAGAAGGAAGACCAGGAAAAGAAGAACGAGTGACAGATGCCTGAAATCAGAAAAAACTATGACAAGTAAGAGGAACACAGCATGAAGAAGACTTTTGAGATCGGGATGCTCTGGCGCGCAGCGCTGCTGACAGCGCTTCTTTTCATACTTCCGTGCCAGAGCGTGGCAGCGAAAGGTGTTGACACGGACTACTCGCAGGTGAACGGTCAGGTTTCGCAAAACGCACGGAGGAAGTATACCAGGCTGCGCGGCAAGGGAAAAGATCAGGTGACGCTGATGGTCTACATGATTGGAACGGATCTGGAGAGCCGCAGCGGGATGGGAACCAGCGACCTGAACGAGATGCTGTACGCGGACCTGGACAGCAGCCGGGTCAATGTCCTCGTGGAGACCGGGGGCTGCAGAAGGTGGCACAATTCTGTCGTCACTGCCGGGAAGATCCAGCGATGGTCGGTCTCGGACAAGGGTCTGGGTATCCTGACGGAGAAGGAAGCCTCACCGATGACCTATGAGGATGAGCTGGGGGATTTTATCAGGTACTGCGCAGATATCGCTCCGGCGAACCGCTACATGCTGATTCTGTGGGACCATGGCGGCGGATCGGTCAGCGGCTACGGCTATGACGAAACCTTCCCGAACGAAACCATGGACATCGGGGAGATCGCAAAGGCTCTGGACGAGGGAGGCGTGAAGTTCGACTTCATCGGCTTTGACGCCTGTCTGATGGCGACACTCGAGAATGCAATCGCGGTAGAACCCTATGCAGACTACCTGATCGCCAGTGAAGAATCCGAGCCTGGAACCGGCTGGTACTACACGAACTGGCTGAAGATGCTGAACGAGAATTCATCGACAAACACACTGAATCTCGGACGGCAGATCTGCGATGACTTCACTTCCGAGAGCGCAAAGTCCGCACGTTTTTCTGCGACGACACTTTCCGTCACAGACCTCGCAGAGCTGTCCCAGACCGTGAAGCGGCAGCTGGGTCCCTTTGGAAAAGATATCACGAAGATGCTGAAGGGTAAGAACTATCAGGCGGTTGCGGATGCAAGATGCTCCAGCCGGGAATTCTCACCCTCAGGCCACCTTGATCAGGTTGATGTGGCCGACTTCTGTGAACGCCTTGGGACGGAAGCGGCAAAGAAACTTTCGGAGGCTGTGCAGTCGGCGGTCAAGTACAACCGCGTAGCCAACATGACGAACGCTTACGGGCTGAGCATATATTTCCCGAACGCATCGCTGAGAAGCGTGAACTCGATGATCAGTCTGTGCGATGAAGTAGGGATAGACGGAAGCTGGGGCGACGGGATCCGCGCCTATGCAGCGCTGAGCAGTTCCGGACAGCTCGTGGCAGATCATGGATACTCCTACGGGAGCGGATCAGGCAGCCTTCTGGAGACGCTCCTGGGCGGAG
Organism: Lachnospiraceae bacterium UBA7729; assembly: GCA_002482005.1. Taxonomy (GTDB): domain Bacteria; phylum Bacillota; class Clostridia; order Lachnospirales; family Lachnospiraceae; genus Porcincola. Next base: position 13,518 of record DLFD01000067.1, read on the forward strand.
AATCTTCTGCATCGCAGAGCCAGTCTTCATCCGGCGGTCTGCTGGAAGCGCTGTTTGGCTCTGGCACTTCACAGTACGGGTCCGGAAGCTCATGGGAGGACTATGAGGGCTATTACGATAGCAGCTATGATTCCTATGATTCAATGTCCGAGCAGGATATCCTGAACATGCTGATGGATGCCTATTCTTCCGCAGATGCATCCCAGAACCAGTCCTGGGGATCCGGAAACGGCTATTACGGGAGCAGTTCCGGAAGCCTTATCGACGCGCTGCTGGGCGGCTACGCCTCCACGGACGGAACCTACTATGGCGGGAACAGCTATTCTTCGGTATTCGGAGATGGATATGGCTCCGGAAGCTACTCTGAGCAGCAGCTCTCCGATACGGATCTTCTGACCTTGGCGGCGCAGATGCTGTCGGGAAGAGAGATAGTCGGATCGGAAACTCTGAAGCTGACAGAGAAGGACGGCCAGCAGGTCCTCGCTATGGATGAGGACAAGTGGTCTCAGGTGACAGCCGCAGACCTGAACGTCTTTGTCGACGACGGGGAAGGCTATCTGGACCTGGGACTTGACAACGTTCTGGAGTATACGGAGGACGGCGACCTGATCGATGCCTGGGACGGAACGTGGCTGACGCTGAACGGCCAGCCGGTCGCTCTGTATCCGGTCAGTGACGAAGACGTGGACGGCGATGGCCTGTACATAACCACCAAGTACATCCCTGCACTCCTGAACGGAGAGCGGGTCAACCTGATCGTGGAGTTCAATGAGGAGACCGGTGAGGATTCTGTGCTTGGGGCGCAGGAGATCACAGAGACCGGCGTTCTCGGAAAAGGCTACATAGACATGAAGCCGGGCGACCTGATCCAGCCGGTCTGCGATTATTTCACCTATGAGGGGAGCTTTGAGTCAACCTATAAGCTTGGAGATGTTCTGGAGGTTCCGGAGGACGGTGGGCTGACGATTGCCAATATGAAGATCACGGGAGGGAAGAGGATGCTCTATACCGCCCGTCTGACGGACATCTATCAGGCACACTACTGGCTGCCGATGACAGAAGCAGAGGCGTCGTAAAGCAGAAGCATATCCGGCCGGTCCGGCCATAACGAAAAGAGGAAAGTTTCAGTCGAAAAAACGGGGGAAGATCTGCCCGAACAATCTGGAGAAACATACAGACGGTACGCTGCAGGAAGATGAGTGAGAGAATATGAAGAACTCCCGGACTTCCATAATTCTTTATCGCCGCTGTATTCCGCAGATCCTGGAGGACCTTCGCCCCGAAGCGGAAAGCCGGTTCAAAACTTCGTCGCGCGGATTCCCGTGACTTCCACCCTTCGGGTGCGCAGGGCGACTCGTGGAAGGAGCGCATTATAACAATTTCACGTAGTCGTGTGATACAAACACGCGACGAAGTTTGAAGCCTCCGGCGGATGCCACGGGCACGCAGAAGAAGACGCTCCGCGTCGCGTGCCCGGGCGCAATTCCGCCAAGGCGGAATTGATTTAATCCGGATTCCCCGCGATCCTTTCAAGAACGCTCTCGTCCACATGGAAGGGAGCCTTCTTCATCTTATCCGGATGAGCAAGCACGTCCTTGACCGCAAGTTTTAGGATGTTTTCCGGAATGGTCTCGCGATGGCAGACGACATCATAAAAGTCCTCGTAATCTTCTACCGAGGAGAAGCCTGCGGCCTTAAGGACCCGGGCGGTATCAGCCGGAGACGCTTCTCTCATATAATTAGCCAGAAAGTGTCCGCATGCCTTTCCATGTTTCATATGAAGGTTATAGGTCAGCGTATAGCTCAGCGCATGCGGAACAGAAGTCCCGGTATGAGCAATCGCCATTCCCCCGTAGGTGCTGGCGAGGAGCATCTGTTTCCGTGCAGCAGGATCAGCAGGCCGTATTCCAAGAAGGATGTCTTTGCATCCAGCCCATGTGCGAAGTCCGGTCAGGGAGAGATTGCGACTGAACTGGGTAGCGTCGCTGCTGATATAGCTTTCCGTCAGGTGGGCGAACGCGTCGATCGCAGTGCTCGCCAGGGTAGACGGCGACGCGGATTCAAGGTAACGGGCATCCAGCAGAGCCAGGTTTCCGAAGATCTTGTGCGGAATCGATCCCTTGGAATGAGTGTCATGCCGGGTCAGGATCGATACAGCAGTAACTTCCGAACCGGTTCCGCAGGTAGTCGGGATCTCGATGATCGGCAGAGCTGTGGAATCCGCTCCCTTTTCATACAGATAAGAAGCATCTTTGTCGGAGTGACGGAGCATCAGGGCAATTGCCTTGGCAGCATCCATCGGCGACCCTCCGCCGATGCCGATCACAAAGTCTGCATGTTCCGCAAGACCAAGATCGCGGGCTTTCATGATCGTCTCAACAGACGGATTTTCCTCGACTTCATTATAATGAACGTATGCGATTCCCTTTTCATCCAGGACGCTTTTTACATCCCCCAGCGCTCCGCATAATTCGGCAGAGTGTCTTCCGGTCACGATCAGGGCCTTTTTCCCATAAGCGGCGATATCGGCTGCGTGATTTTTCACGCAGCCGTCCTCGGCATATATTTTCACAGGCATATAGTAAAACATGGATCTTCCTCCTTCTGTGTATGGATCTTCCTTCATCTTACCACAAACATTCATTTTACACAGACAGAACAGGGAATGTTAGTATAGGAAAAACGACATGTGTATGCGGATGAAAGAAGGAGAGAGATATCATGAAAGAAATATTGTTCTGGGTCGAGGTGATCGTAAGGAAAGGCTATCCTTGCGGCCAGGTCCTTTCAGGACCTGGCTGCTTTGATCTTCAGGACTGCGTTGTACATAATGAACTGCACCGCAAGGATGATCAGAAGGTAGAACGGCAGGAATGAGATCCCGATTACTTTCGTCATCACTCCGAACAGCGGAGGCATCAGGCAGGTCCCGATATAGGCAGCCGCCATCTGGACGCCGACCATCGCCTGGGAATTCTCCTTTCCGAAATGTACCGGAGTGGAGTGTATGACGCACGGATAGATCGGAGCGCATCCAAATCCTATGATGATGAATCCCGCAAGGACAGCCTGGTCCGGCAGCGGAAGCAGCATCAGGATGCAGCCCACAGCGATCATACCCTGTCCGAGATGGATCAGCTGTGTATCCGAAAAACGGATGGTCAGGAAACCGTTGATCCCTCTTCCGGCTGTGATCCCGATGTAGAAAAGGCTTGCAAATGCGGCAGCGGTCGTCTCTGCGATGCCCTTGTGCAGGACAAGGTAGCTGCTTGCCCACAGGCCGACAGTCTGCTCCAGAGCGCAGTAGCAGAAGAAAGCGATCATAATCTGGATGGCGCCGGGGATCCTCACCACATCCTTCAGAGGAAGCGGCTTTGAAGCATTATCCCCTGTCTCCGGATCGGACTTCCCTTTCCATAGAGGAAGGCTCAGGAAGATCACGGCGGAAAGAACGATCTGGATGATGCTGATGGTCCGGTAGCCGTTGTTCCAGCGTCCGGTATGGGTGATGGCAGCACTCATGACGTAAGGCCCGACGGAAGCGCCGACACCCCACATGCAGTGAAGCCAGCTCATGTGCCTGCTGGCAAAGTGGAGAGCTACATAATTGTTCAGGGCTGCATCGACAGCTCCTGCTCCGAGTCCGTAAGGGATCGCCCAGAGGCAGAGGGCGATAAAGGAGTGGGAGATGGAGAAGCCGAAGAGGGCGACCGCTGTTGTAACGACGCTGATCGCGGTGACCTTGCCGGCGCCGAGTTTTTTCGTCATACGGTCACTCTGCAGAGCGGATACGACGGTTCCGGCGGAGATGATCATGAAGACGATTCCGGACCAGGAGACCGGAACAGAAAGCTCCTGATACATGATCGGCCAGGCGCTTCCGAGAAGCGAATCCGGAAGACCGAGGGAGATGAATGACAGATAGATGACCGCAAGAAGCAATGAGATCATGGAAAACTCCTTTCACAGATGATATGATATGATCATATCTTCAATCAGGGTGAATCGTTAGGAGAAAATCGCCTGAATCATGTGAAAATATCGTCAGGAGAAATTATGTCTGTATCTGTCTGTTCTGTTTTGTCACGCGAAAGCAATATCCCTGGCCGGCCGCGGAGGCAGGATTTCAGTCTGAGGGAATCTGTGGTGCACGGGCAGGCTGCTTTTCCTGCGGCAATCTATCAGGATGATATGAAGAAGACGGAGGTCAGCTGGCACTGGCATGAAGAACTGGAGATCGGGTGGATCACAGAAGGGGCAGTCGTGGTCTGCGCCGGAAGCGTCCAGAAAGTGCTGAAAGAGGGGGAAGGTTTTTTCATTAATTCCGGACTTCTTCATTCCATGAAAAACATACAGAAGGAAAGTCCTGCAGAGCTCTGCTCCATCGTGTTCCATCCTTCTATCGTCAGCGGAGCTGCAGGAAGTATCTACGATCAGCGATATGTGCAGCCGGTCCTTCAGAATGTAGGTCTTCGGTACGCCTTCTGGACCCGGGAAGATGAGAAGATCCTGCTTCCCATTCAGAGAGCATGGAAGATCATCCGGGATGAAGAGGAGAACTATCCGATCTATGCGAGAGGAGACCTGTCTCTGGTCCTTGCGGAGCTGGCAAAGCAGACAGGAAAGGCTTACCAGACAGTGGACCGGAAGCAATGTGACCGGGTGCAGCAGATGCTGGACGTTATCCACAGCAGATATGAGGAAACTCTTTCACTGGAAGAGATCGCATCGGAAGCTTCCGTCAGCGTATCGGAAGCGCTGCGCTGCTTTCACCGGATCATCGGCATGACTCCCGGCAGGTATCTGAAAAAATACCGCCTTGCAAAGGCTGCCCAGCTGCTGAAGGAGACGGATCTTCCTGTGGCAGAGGTCGGAAGCCGGTGCGGATTTCAGGATGGAAGCTATTTCTCGAGGAGCTTCCGGGAAATATATGGAAGGACTCCGGCCGGGTACAGACAGATCGGATGAGACATCACAGTATTTGTATGATGCTAGGGTCAAAAGGTNNGCGTCGTGCTTGCACGTAAGCGGTTATGACCTTGGGACCCGCATGACACCGAGCATGTAGGAATTTGCGTATGCAAATTCCGAGAATGCGAGGTGGCATAGGATTGCAGACAGTGAGCAGAAAGAGGATGGCAATGATATGAAGATCCGCAGACGCATCGTGTTTCACGGATATGTCCAGGGAGTCGGTTTCCGCTGGAGAGCACGTTTTGCAGCCGACGAGCATAGCTGTACCGGCTGGGTGCATAACGACTGGGAAGGCTCGGTCACCATGGAGATCCAGGGGGAAGAGAAAGACATCGACCAGGTGATCATGGAGATCGAGAGCGGCAGGTACATCCAGATCCAGAACATGGAAGTCAGGAACATCCCGGTCGAAGAAGATGAGCGAAGGTTCAGAGTGAGGTAGGGCGGTACAAACCTTGGCTGGTCACGGATCGTGCGGCTGGCGAAGATGGAACGGCTGCACAATGATAAGAAACGATGTGAGACACATCTTCCAGTATCAGCAGAGAGAAGTCAATAGCCGGAAGAGGTCCCTATTGTGATATAGTATTGGTGCAGCCAGACTGTACTGCAAACTATGAGTGAACATGAACAGAAAGGTCGATAAGCTATGGCACACGTTCTTAAGGTAGACAGCGAGGGCAAACCTTTTAACAGCATGAAGATGATCGTCTGCAAGACGGAAGAGGAAGCAAAGGATATGTACGCCCGGAAGAAAGAAGGGCTGCTGAATCCGCAGGAGAAGACGGAGGATGCCGTCTGGGGACAGACTTCCGGAGTACACGATGCATTCGGACATACTTTCATCGGAAGAAAGGACAATATCCTGTATGAGATCGTTCTGTATGAAGGCGCTGGCCCGGCATCGAACGAGGATCTTGCGAGGATGCATCAGCAGTACCTTGCCGAGAGAAGAGAGCTTGATTCCCTGATCGGGAGAATCATGAAGTGGTAAAAACTAAATTTTCCTGAAAAGTGTCCTTATTTATGGAATAGAAAGAAGAGCGCCGTCATGTCCCGCGGAGGACATGACGGCACTCTTTCTTACTTTTGACCCCAACATCATAGGATGATTGACAAGGGGGGATGTGTGATGCGGCCGGAAAAACTACTGGAGGTCCTGCAGACTGCGGGACGCCTGAAGAAGAATACCAGACACTGCTATACGGAGGAAGGCCGGAAGGAGAGCGTGGCGGACCACAGCTGGCGTATGGCCCTGATGGCTCTTCTTCTTGAACATGAGCCGGAGTTTACTTCTGTGGATATGGGAAAGGTGATCCGCATGTGCCTGATCCATGACCTTGGGGAGGCTTTCACCGGAGATGTTCCGGCCTTCGAGAAGACGGAGGCGGATTCTGAGAAAGAGGATGCCGTCTACAGAAAGTGGGTGGAATCCTTCCCGGAAGAAGACAGGGCAGAGTGGGAGAGCCTCCTGAATGAGATGGAAATGCAGAAGACGCAGGAAGCCAGAGTCTATAAGGCGCTCGATAAGCTGGAGGCAGTCATCTCACATGATGAGTCAGACATCGGCACCTGGCTGCCGCTTGAATACGGCCTTCAGAAAACCTATGGCAGGGACAATATGAAGTGCTCGCCTTACTTCGTGGCGCTGCGGAAACTTGTCGATGAGTGGACCGACCGCAGAATCCTTGAGGCGGCCTGCAGAGAAGGGAAGTAAAAACTGCCTGTTTCTGGCTGGAAGCCGGAGAGACAGGCAGAATGAGCGGTTGCGGCAGATCAGAAGATTTCAGCAGATCAGAAAATCGCGGCCAGGATTACGTAAGCGATCAGCGTCACGACCAGGCTGAACGGTATGAAGGCAGACATAAAACTCTCGTCCTCCTCATTGCGTGCAAGCGGCTGGACCTGGAGCGGGACAGGGAAACCGGGCGGGCACATGAAGTAGAGCAGGACCGCGAGGCGGAACGGAGCCTCTGCCATGTCCGATCGGAAGAAGATTGTCATTATACGGCTCAGGGCAATATTTTGCTATTGACAAATATGGCATATTTGTTGTACAAAACGGGAACGTTATCGCTGTTAAGGAGAAACAATTCATTTGAACAAACAATTTTTATGGTAATTATCACGAAAAAATGTCTTGTAATTGTGTGAAATTGCTGTTAAAATGTGGAAAGCAGGTGAGACCTGATGGGGTAAGGTCAGGTTTCTCGGTTACAATATTTTTTCCTAACAAGGAGGCACAACATGAAGAAAAAGTTAATCTCTGCTGTCATGACTGGCGTCCTGGCTGCAACAAGCCTGGTTGTTTCCATCCCGGCAATGGCTGACGGCACATCACTTCGTCTTGTCAATGGTAAGATCGAAGTCGATGCAGCTCTGAAGGAGCTGGCAGCCAAGTACAAGGAAGAGACCGGTGTTGATGTCCAGATCGAGTCCATGGGCGGCGGAATCGATATCCAGGGTACCCTGAAGGGCTACTATCAGGCAGACAACATGCCGGATATCTTTGTCAACGGCGGCGACACTGACTTCAAGAACTGGGAAGGACTTCTGGCAGACCTGAGCGACGAAGCATGGGTCTCCGACACTGACGCAGCGTACAAGGATGCAGATGGAAAGGTCATCGGCTTCCCGTACACCACCGAAGCAATCGGTCTTGCTTACAACGCAGACGTTCTTGAGAAGGCAGGAGTTGACCCGGCATCCATTACCAGCCCGGACGCTCTGAAGACTGCTTTCGAGACCATCGATTCCAAGAAGGATGAGCTTGGACTTACCGCTGTAGTCGGCTACTGCGCAGAGTCCGTAAACCTTTACTGGTCTACCGGAAACCATCTGTTCGGTGTATACGAAGACGCAGGACTCGCTCGTGACGACTCAACCTACTTCGATATGCTGTCTGACGGCGGCAAGATCGATACCGATCGTTTCGGAAAGTATGCTGAGATGATCGCTCTGTTCAACCAGTATTCTGATCCGGACCTCCTTGTTTCCGGAACCTACGATCAGCAGATCCTGAACTTCGCATCCGGCAAGTACGCATTCGTTACCCAGGGTTCCTGGATCGGCGCTACCATGACCTCCGATGATAAGGACCAGTATGATGCAGCCGGCGACTTCAAGGTTGGTATGGTTCCGTACGCATTTGATGACGGAATCGACACCATCCAGACCAACTCTCCGTCCTGGTGGGCAGTATTCCAGAACGACAACACCGAAGAGGCTAAGAAGTTCCTTGCATGGTGCGCAGGTGATGAGGGACAGCAGCTCCTCGTTGAGAAAGCTGGATTCATCAGCCCGTTCAAGTCCTGCAAGTATACCGCAGCTGACCCGTTCGCAGAGACCATCGCTGATTATGTAGGAAAGGGAAAGACCTCTGCATGGCACTGGCTCGGCAACAAGGAAGGCCTTGCTCAGAACGCTCTTGGTGTTGTATATCAGGACTTCGCAGCTGGCAACATTCCGGATGCAGCTACCTTCACGGATACAGTCGCTCAGGTTTGCGAGCAGTACTACGCACAGTAATCCTGTAAAGCAACAGAGGAATTAAAAACCGCCTGCTTAAGCGATGGCGGAGGTTCGTCAAAGGGGGCGGTGACGGTCGTCACCGTCCCCTGTTTTATACTGAGGGAGGCTTCTTATGAATAAGAATGCTGGCGCCAGAAAGGCGCAGTCGCTGTGCATACTGGCGGCCGGAATCATCCTGCTGGTCTTTGCACTTGTTAGCGACTTTGCAAAAAACGGCAATTCTTTCCGCGGGGCGGCACTGGTGATCGGCATCCTGCTGACCCTGCTGGGAATGTACCTGTTTCCTACTTTGAAACACCATCGAGCGATCATCTACTTCATCTTCCTGTTTCCGCTGCTGTTTACATTTGCAGTTACAGTCATCATTCCGCTCTGTCTTGGTATCGGATACTCCTTTACAGACTGGAACGGTGTCAAGATGACATCGGCGGTCGGACTTAAGAACTATACGACCATGTTCAACGAGCCGCAGTTCATCTGGTCTATCCTGATGACCTTCGTCTTCGTTGTCCTGAACATGGTCCTGGTCAACGTGATCGCATTCCTTCTCGCGCTTCTCTGCACGAACCACATGCGTGCGACGTCTTTCTACAGAGCAGCTTACTTCCTGCCGAACCTGATCGGCGGTATCGTTCTGGGTTATATCTGGCAGTTCATCTTCAATAACGTTCTGATCAAGATCGCTCAGCCGTCCCTGCTTTCGCAGACAAGATCGGCTATGATTGCTATCGTCGTTGTTTATATCTGGCAGTACGGCGGCTACATCATGCTGATCTATATCACAGGTCTTACCCAGATCCCTGGCGACCTGCTGGAAGCAGCTTCCATCGACGGCGCAGACGCAAAGCAGACCCTGCTGAAGATCAAGATCCCGATGCTGGCTTCGACATTCACAATCTGCACCTTCCTGACACTGACATCCGCGTTCAAACAGTTCGATGTCAACATGGCTTTGACCAATGGTTCCGGTTCGGTTCCGAGCTTCATGGGATCCTATCTGTCACAGGGTACTCAGATGCTTGCACTGAATATCTATAACACCGCCATCTCTAAGAACAACTATGCATTAGGTCAGGCGAAGGCAGTCCTGTTCTTCATCATCCTTGCCGTCGTTTCTCTGATTCAGGTTCGTATATCCAATAGCAAGGAGGTGGAACTGTAATGAAAGACAGCGGACTCAAAAAACCTCATATCTGGCAGCAGATCTTAGCGGTCGCTCTGTCAGTATATATCCTGTTCCCGTTCTACCTGGTTGTCCTGAACTCGTTCCGTAAGCAGACTGATATCGTTGCGAATCCTGTCGGCTGGGGAGGAGCTTCCTTCAAGCAGCTGTTAGCCAACCTGTCGAATGTTGTCAACAACTCGAACTTCCGTTACTGGTACGCATTCGGAACTTCCGCGATAATCACGATCGTATCCCTGATCCTTCTGGCGGTATTCGGCGGAATGGCTGCATGGGTCATCTCCCGTAACAACAAGAAGAAGTGGGCATACGCGATCTACATGGTCTTCATCGCATCCATGATCATTCCTTTCCAGGTCGTCATGCTGCCGCTGATCTCCACGTTCCGTGATGTAGGTAAGTTCGTAGGAATTCAGATGCTTCAGTCGATCCCGGGTATTGTCTTCGCATACTGCGGATTCGGCGGCGCTATGACGGTCTTCATCCTTACCGGATTCATCAAGGGTATCCCTTATGATCTGGAGGAAGCAGCTTCCATCGACGGATGCTCACCGGAGGGTACTTTCTTCCGGGTCATCCTTCCGCTGCTGAAGCCGGTCATCACAACCGTAACCATCCTGAATGGTATGTGGATCTGGAACGACTACCTGCTTCCGTCTCTGATGCTCGGACAGAATGGCAAGGTCAAGACCCTTCCGGTTGCTGTCCAGGCATTCGTAGGATCTTACGTCAAGCAGTGGGACCTGATCCTTACCAGTTCCCTTCTGGCGATCCTGCCGATGATCATCCTGTTCCTGTTCGCTCAGAAACAGATCATGGAAGGAATGGTAGAAGGCGCAGTAAAGGGCTGAAACTTCATAATGTGTCATCCAGAACGGGGGACTGTCTGAAAGGGCGGTCTCCCGTTTTTATTCATAGGATCCAAAAAGGCCGCTGGTGGCGGGCTTTTTGGATTGGAAAGTATGCAGCATGGCTCTGGGGTTGTGCAAAATAACATAAATATACCAGAAAAAATTGGAATAAAAGTTAAATACACGGAAGATTAAAATTACAGATTGTTTTTTAACTATAGAACTGCTACACTGAAAGCCGAGATAAAGCCGTTTTTTGTGAAAGGCAACAATACCAAGGAGGGTCAGGTTATGAAAAGAAAGTTTGTCACTGTAGTCATGACTGGTGTTATGGCAGCAGCCTGCATGTCCATGGCAGTACCTGCTATGGCAGATGGAGTCAGCCTTCGCCTCTGCAACGGCAAGGTAGAAGTCGATGCAGCTCTGAAGGATATGGCGGCGAAGTATAAGGAAGAGACCGGCGTCGATATCCAGATCGAGTCCATCGGCGGCGGCGTCGATATCCAGAGTACCCTGAAGGGATACTATCAGGCAGACAATATGCCGGATATCTTCTATTGCGATAATGCCGCTAACTTTGCCGAATGGGATGGCGTGTGCGCTGACCTGAGCGATGAGCCGTGGGTTGCAGATACGGACCAGTCGTATGTCGACTCGCACGGAAAAGTAGTCGGATTCCCGTACACCATCGAGGCAATTGGTCTTGCATACAATGCAGACATCCTCGACAAGGCAGGGATCGACCCGGCATCCATCACCGGACCGGACGCTCTGAAGTCCGCTTTCGAGACCCTTGATTCCAAGAAGGATGAGCTCGGACTGACCGCTGTTGTCGGATACTGTGTAGAGCCTGTAAACCTCTGGTGGTCCACCGGCCAGCATCTGTTCGGTGTCTATGAAGACGCAGGCCTTGCCCGCGACGATACGACATACCTCGATATGCTGAATGACGGCGGCAAGATCGATAAGGATCGTTTCAGCAAGTATGCAGAGATGGTCGGCCTGTTGAACCAGTATTCCGATCCGGACCTTCTGATCTCCGGCACCTATGATCAGCAGATCCTGAACTTTGCTTCCGGAAAGTATGCATTCGTCACCCAGGGTTCCTGGATCGGCGCTACTATGACTTCCGCTGACAAGGATGCATATGATGCAGCCGGCGACTTCAAGGTCGGCATGGTCCCGTACGCATTCGAAGACGGCATCGAAACCATCCAGACCAACGCTCCGTCTCACTGGGCAGTAAACGACAATGAGAACGTGGAAGAGTCCAAGAAGTTCCTTGAATGGTGCGCAGGTGATGAGGGACAGGAGATGCTCGTCAAGGGCGCCGGCTTCGTAAGCCCGTTCAAGTCCTGCAAGTATATCGCGGACGATCCGTTTGCTCAGACCATCGCTGACTACACTGCAGCAGGAAAGACTTCTGCATGGCACTGGCTCGGCAACAAGGCTGGATTTGCTCAGAACGCTCTTGCAGCCGTATATCAGGACTACGCAGCAGGCACAATCCCGGATGCAGCTGCATTCACGGATACGATCGCTCAGGTCTGCGAGCAGTACTATTCAGAGTAATATAGCTTCCGAATAAGGAAGGTCTGTCGCCCTCTGAAGGCGGCGGACCGAAAAAAGGCCGGCAACAGAGATGTCGCCGGCTTTTTTCGGATTTTGCATATGACCCGTAACATCTAAGGTTATAATAGAAATATCTGGATACAAATCGATATGGGATACGGATCAAGGATCTGCGGCATCATGATGCAGACCTGGCGGGGTAGCAAAGGAGAATAACATGAAACGTGCATGGTGGAAGGAGTCCGTCGTCTATCAGGTCTATCCGAGAAGTTTCTGCGACATGAGCGGGGACGGGATCGGTGATCTGAACGGAATCACTTCGAAACTGGATTATCTGAAGGAACTTGGGGTCGATGTGATCTGGCTCTCCCCGATCTATAAGTCGCCGAATGACGACATGGGATATGATATCAGCGACTATGAGGATATCATGACCGAGTTCGGGACTATGGAAGACTTTGACCGGATGCTGAAAGCCGCCCATGAGCGAGGGCTTAAGATCGTCATGGACCTTGTCGTGAACCACACGTCCGACGAACATGCCTGGTTCATCGAGAGCAGGATCAGCAGGGACAATCCGAAGCGTGATTACTATATCTGGAGAGATCCGAAAGACGGGCATGAGCCAAACAACTGGGGCTCACATTTCTCCGGACCGGCCTGGCAGTTCGATGAGAAGACTGGGCAGTACTATCTGCATCTGTTCTCGAAGAAGCAGCCGGACCTCAACTGGGATAACCCGAAGGTCAGAGACGAAGTCTTCGGCATGATGAACCGCTGGTGCGAGAAGGGCATCGATGGTTTCCGCATGGACGTCATCTCCCTGATCTCCAAGCCGGAAGGGCTGCCGGATATGTCGCTCGATGCGGATGGCTTCGGCAACCGCGACATGGTCGCCAACGGACCTCATGTTCATGAGTATCTGAAAGAGATGAGGAGCCGGGTCCTTTCGAAGTATGATCTTATGACGGTCGGCGAAACAGCAGGCGTCACCCTGGATGAGGCAAAGAAGTACGCAAGCAGTGAGGGGACTGAGCTGAACATGGTCTTCCAGTTCGAGCATGTCGGCCTCGACGGGAACAAGGAGCTTGGAGTCAAATGGTCCACGCGCAAGCTTCCTCTTGTGCCGCTCAAGAAAAATCTTACCAAGTGGCAGAACGGGCTTGACCAGGTAGCATGGAACAGTCTCTACTTCTGCAACCACGATCAGCCCAGGATCGTATCCAGACTTGGGGATGACAGCGAGCAGTACCGCGAAAGGTCTGCGAAGTGCATCGCGACCTGCCTTCATATGATGCAGGGAACCCCTTACGTCTATCAGGGCGAGGAGCTTGGTATGACCAACTATCCGTGGAAGGATGTCAGTCAGTTCCGCGATATCCAGATGATCAATGCCATGGACCAGCTGCCGGGTCAGGTCGGCATCCTGAAGGAAGAGCTGTTCCCGATGGTTGCCTGCAAGGGACGAGATAACGCGCGTACCCCCATGCAGTGGGACGACAGTGAGAACGCAGGCTTCACAAGGGGGACGCCTTGGATCGTCGTGAACCCGAATTACACGAAGGTCAACGCGAAAGAGCAGCTTTCGAGAGAGGATTCCGTATTCCACTACTATCAGAAGCTGATCGCCCTTCGCCACAGCTCGGACCTGATCGTATACGGACATTACCAGCTGCTCCTTGAGGATGACCCGGACCTCTACGTCTATAAGAGAACCCTGAAGGCAGGGGAGATCGAAGGCGGGACCGGGAGAGATGGCAGAGCGGCAGACGGCCCGAAGCAGGACCGTGAGCTGATCGTTGTCTGCAACCTGTCCGGCAATGAGAGGACGTTTGAGCTTCCGGAAGAGTTCAAAGACGGAAAAGTCCTCATTCAGAATATCGAAGCTCATAATATTTCGGACGGAAGACTTGCACCATACGAGGCATATGTGGTAGAAAGATAACGTTGAGTAAGAAGCTTCGCCACGTCATAGTACGCGGCGAAGTTTTCATCCTATAGGATGCAAAAAGGCCGCCGGTGGCGGGCTTTTTGCATGTAAAGGTTTGCATGCAGACGATGACTGGATGTGTGCGGCAAAAGTTACGGCAGGCACAGGGACCTGGGACAGAGGACATGCGCGGAGATGCCGGTCAGGATGCGCCAGGCGCAGGAAATGGAGGATCTATGGAAAAGAAGTGGTGGCACGGCAAGGTTGCCTATCAGATCTACCCGAAGAGTTTCTATGACACAACGGGCAACGGAATCGGCGACATCAAGGGAGTCACGAAGAAACTTGACTATCTGAAGGATATGGGGATCGATCTGATCTGGATCTCTCCATGTTTCGTCTCCCCGCTGGCGGACGAGGGCTATGATATCGCAGACTATTACAAGCTTGATCCACGCTTTGGAACCAATGAGGATATGTTCGAACTCTTTGCTGAGGCGAAAAAGAGAGGGATGTACGTTATCCTTGATCTGGTCGTCAACCACTGCTCGGATGAGCATGAGGAATTCCAGAAAGCTCTGAAGGATCCATACGGACCTTCCGCAAAGCACTTCTACTTCGAGAAGGGTGTGGATGGACATGAGCCGAACAACTGGCGTTCCTGCTTCGGCGGAAGTGCATGGACCAAGGTCCCTGGAACGGAGGATCTGTACTATCTGCATATCTTCCACAGAAAGCAGCCGGACCTGAACTGGGAGAATCCGGAGACCCGTGAGAGAATCTATAAGATGATCAACTGGTGGCTGGACAGAGGAGCGGCAGGCTTCCGTATCGACGCCATCATGAACATCAAGAAGGACCTCCCGCTCCGTGGCAATAACTACCCGGCAGACAGAGATGACGGAATGGTAACTTCCGCTACCATGATCCATAAGGCGAAGGGAATCGGCGTATTCCTTGGCGAGATGAGGGACAAGACCTTCAAGCCGCACGGATCCTTCTCTGTAGGCGAAGTCTTCGATGCCGATCCGAACCAGATCAATGAGTTCATAGGTGAGAACGGCTACTTCTCCTCCATGTTCGACTTCAACGAGACGAATATCGGCAAGGACAACAGAGGATGGTATGCAAGGAAGCAGTGCACGCCTGACCAGTACCGCGATGCCGTATATGCCGCGCAGAAGAATGCCGGCGACGTCGGAATGATGTCCATCATCATCGAGAATCATGATGAGCCGAGAGGAGTCAGCTACTACATTCCGGCAGAAGACCTGTCCGACACCAGCAAGAAGTTCCTCGCGACCATGCAGTTCATGCAGAAGGGGTTTCCGTTTATCTACCAGGGCCAGGAGATCGGCATGGAAGACTGCCCGGTAAAGAGCGTGGATGAGATCGATGATATCAGCGCCATCGATGAGTATCATGTCGCAAGGAAAGCAGGCCTGACGGATGAAGAAGCGATCAAGGTTGTGAACATCTACAGCCGTGACAATGCCCGTACTCCGGTCCAGTGGGATGAGAGTGAGAACGCAGGATTCACCACCGGCAAGCCGTGGCTTCATGTCAATCCGAACTACAAAAAGGGCATCAACGTAGCCGCTCAGGAGAAGGATCCGGATTCCGTCCTCAGCTACTACAAGAAGCTGATCGCTCTTCGCAAGAATCCGGAATATCAGGATACCCTGGTCTACGGAGCCTTCGAGCCGCTTCTGGCAGATGAGAGCCGTCTGATGGCATTCTGGAGAAGAGGCAAGGGCCAGAACCTGCTCGTCCTCGGCAACTTCCGCAGGGAAGAAAGAACCATCGAGCTTCCGGCAGACATCCGGAAGGTTCTTCTGAATAACCTCCCGGAGCTTTCGGCAGACGGCCGCAAGGTGACCCTTCAGGGCTATCAGGCAGTCGTGCTGGAGATGGCAGAATAAGAAAAATTTTTCTTCGCTGCTAATCTGGCTGATGATGTGAGAACAGCGAAGAAGAGCAGTGATTTATCCGTTTTCTTCGCCGCGAATTTCTGCTTGGAAGACTACAGGTAAGAAATTGTTTTTCTTCGCCGTGGATATGATAAGAAGATTCTGAGCAGGCGAAGAGAATAACTACTTTTTGCTGGTTCTTCGCCCTTCTATGTCTTGTGACATGAGGGCGAGCTCTGATACTTGTCAGGTGGGAATGCGGACAGCAGCAATGTAGATGTGAGCTGTACAAGAGACAGAAGAGAGACAGAAAAAGACAGAAAAAGACAGGAGATGGCGGGATGGATTCTGTGTACGCTTTTTATGGATGGGAGACGGCTGACTGTGCTCCAAGAAGCCCGGAGATCCAGGCAAAGGTGAAAGACCCGCGCCAGCTCTACGACCTTCTCTTGAGATGCTGGACGCGTCAGACCTGTACTCCGAGGCTCCGGCCACTGTGGTCGGAAGAAAACATCACCGTGGGACAGTGCTCCATTACCGCATTCCTGGTGCAGGACCTGTTCGGAGGAAAGGTCTACGGGATCAGGCGGCCGGGCGGAAATTTCCACTGTTATAACGACGTGGACGGCTGCGTCTTCGACCTCACGAGCGAGCAGTTCGGCGAAGAGGCGAAGAAGCTTGTCTACGAAAACAATCCGGAGCAGAGAAGAGAAGACCACTTTGCAAAGCAGGAAAAGTACGAGCGGTACCTCCTGCTGAAGGAAAGGCTGGAGAAGCTCTTTGTTTCGGCGGACTAGCCGGAGAATGAGAGGCGATCAGATGCCGTCTACCTATGCACATGAGAAGTTCGGAAGACTTGTCCTGAGAAAGCTTCCGGAAAGTTACCGCAAGGCTGTCATGGCCTGGCCGGACCTTTACCATATCGGCCTTCAGGGGCCGGACATCTTCTACTACTATGATCCGCTGGACCCGCATTCCCTGAGCGATGCGGCGGACGCTTATCATGAGATGTCAGGCAGAGAATTCTTCCGGAAGGCAGCAGGGATCCTGAAAGAAGGCTGCAGCTCGGGCAGATATCACAGACAGGATGCGGCCGGAGAAGAAGCTGCCGGCGGCAAAGAGGCTGACGAAGATAACCAGGCTGACAAAGGGAAAGAGGCTGCCGGCGGCAAAGAGGCTGACAAAGGGAAAGAGGCTTGCGGAGGCAGACTGTCTGACGAAGGCACAGGCATGGCCGGGCAATCTTATCTGATGGGAGTGCTGTGTCATTTTACTCTGGACTCCATGTGTCACGGCTACATCCGCGGATATGAGGAGAGGGGTGTTTCTCACTCGGTCATTGAGGGGGAATTTGACCGCTTCCTGATCGCCGGAGAGGGGAGAGAGCCGGTCCGTGAGAATCTTGTGAAGAACTTCCGCCCAGCCAAAGATACAGCAAAGGTGGCTGCATCCTTCTATCCGAAACAGGGACTGAGAATCGTTGAAAAGTCCCTCCAGAACTTTGTGCGTCTTCATCATCTTTTATATTGCCCGGAGAGTCTTAAGAGAAATGTACTTTATGCCCTTCTCAGACTGATCGGTCAGTATGATAGCTTCCGCGGACATATCATCTCCCCAAAGCCTGAGCCGGGCTGCGAAGAAAGCAACCTGTGGCTGCGGAAGCGGATGAAAGAAGCGGTACCGACTGCTGTCCGGCTGATCACAGAATTCCCGGACAGCTTCGACGATCCTCAGTATGATTGGAACTTCGACGGCACGGTCCAGCCATAGGACATGCCGGATACAGCTGTTTACTGTGGATCCGTCATCCGAGCTTCGGGTAGAATTCCTGCATGAGCGCTGCGGATCTTTTCAGCGCTTCCAGCTCGTCTTCCTGCAGGTTGATCTCGACGATCTCCCTGGCGCCGCTGTGGTCGATGATGGTCGGCACTGAGATGAAGACATCACTGAGGCCATACTGTCCGTTCAGGCAGACAGTGACCGGGTAGATCGCATTCTCATTGAAGAGAATCGATTTGACGATCGCGGTGACCGACGCGGCGATGCCGTAGGAGGTGTTGCCCTTGCGGTTGAAGATGTCCCAGCCGGCTTCCACGGTCTCCTTGCGGAGGGATTCCTTGGTCATGTCCCTGGTGCGGGATGCGTTGTCCGCGAGGACGTTGTCGACTTTCTTTCCGCCGATCGTAGCGGTTCCCCAGGAGATGACTTCCGAGTCGCCGTGCTCGCCCATGACATAGGCCTGCACGCTCTTGGAATCGAGACTGTACATGCTGCCGAGCTCATAGCAGAGGCGGGCACTGTCGAGGTTGGTGCCGCTGCCGATGACCTGGTTCTTCGGAAGGCCGGAGACTTTCCAGGTGTAGTAAGTCATGATGTCGACCGGGTTGGAGATGACGACGAAGATCCCGTCAAAACCGCTCGCCATGACGGAGCGGACGATGCTCTCGATGATGTGGAGGCTGGGCTTCAGCATCTCGAGACGGTCATGGCTGTCCTTCGGCATCGGGGCGGAAGCGGTGATGATGACGACATCCGCGTCCTTACAGTCCTTGTAATCGCCGGCCCAGACGGTCATGTTTCTGGACATGAAGTGGATCGCGTGGGACATATCAAGGGCTTCGGCGTAAGCCTTGTCCTTGTTGATATCGATCAGGACAAGCTGTTCGCACAGACCCTGATTGACGATCGTGTAAGCGGTCGTGGCGCCGACATTGCCCACGCCGCAGATGGCAACTTTGGAATTCTTGAACATGTTTTTTCTCCCTCTCTGATTTTTTCCATAAAGAAAAAGAAAAGGCACTTTCCTCATAAGGTAAGCGCCCTTGCTTCATATAAGACCATTCTATTTCAAGATACTTGCAAATGCAACAGCGGAAGCATCATTACATACTGCGACATGGCGGAAGCATCAGAGTTCCGGAAGGTGGTCGTCTGCAGGCAGCTGAGCACAGAAAGACTTTCGGCTGACGGTCATGTGTGAAGAAAGGAAGACTGAAGTATTGAGTCCGGAAAGGAGAATCCTATGTGGAAGTGTCCGAAGTGCGGAAGAACGTTCCGCAGCGCTGGTCAGCAGCACTACTGCGGGCAACCGCCCGTGACGATCGACGAATATATCTCGGAGCAGGAGGAAGAGATCCAGCCGATTCTGAGAAAAGTCCGCGAGACACTGAAGGCGGCGCTGCCGGAGAGTATCGAGAAGATCTCCTGGAGCATGCCCACCTACTGGCAGGGAAGAAACATCATCCACTTTGCAGCGCAGAAGGCGCATCTTGGGATCTACCCGGGAGCGGAAGCGGTCGCAGCCTTTCAGGAACGGCTGGCCGGCTGCAAGACGTCCAAGGGTGCGATCCAGTTCCCTTATAAGAAGGAAATTCCATACGAACTGATCGCTGAAATTGCAAAGTGGTGTTTGCAGCACTATTATTATGATGATGTTGGGGGCGAATAGACCCCAGCATCATTATTATGGAACCGTGTAGGCTGACAGGCGGGCATGAATTGTCAGCCTGAGAAGGATAACTGCAAAGCGTATGTGCAGTGCGATAACAGATACAGATCAGAGGGGTGACAGACTATTATGGAAAAACTGACACTGGAAGAAGCAAAAAAGATCAATGCCACGATGGTTACGGAAGACCATCTGCTTCTGCACGCTGCGAATGTCTCAGCGGCCATGGGCGCCATGGCGGAGCATTTCGGCGAGGACAAACAGCACTGGGAAGCAGTGGGCTGGCTTCACGACTTTGATTACGAGAAGTATCCGGAGGAGCATCTTCAGCACACGGAAGAACCGCTCAGGGAGTTCGGTGTCCCAGAGGAGGACATCCGTGCGATCATGGCCCACGGCTATACGATCTGCACCGACGTCGAGCCCGTCACCAACATGGAGAAGAGCCTCTTCACGGTGGACGAGCTGACCGGGATCGTGCAGGCAGCTGCCAGGATGCGTCCGAATGGAATCACGGACATGGAGCTCAAGAGCTTCATGAAGAAGTGGAAGGACAAGAAGTTTGCAGCCAGATGCAACAGACCTCTGATCATCAAGGGCTGTGAGATGCTCGGCATGGATATAAAGGAAGTCGCCGGGATCGTCATCGAAGGCATGAAGGCACATGCAGAAGAGCTGCAGCTGACAGGAGACGCGGAAGCATAGATTTTGATATATTTCATAAAACATGGTGCAGCCATTCATGAATACTATATGAATTTCATGAAAAACTCTCTGAGGCAGGAGAGGATCCTGCTTCGGAGAGCTTTCTGTACCCTTACATAAATATGCATCCATGCTGCTGTATAAATATGGCATCAAAAAACAAACCGGGGCAATGTCTATGTGGTTCCTTGCTGCTATCATATTCTTTGAATTGGTATCGATCGGTACAGCATGCGAAGGTGATACGTCGGGACTAGAGATCATTGTCTACGCAGCCAGTTTCATTCTTGTTGTGCAGTTTTTTGGATGGCTCTTAACATTATGAGATGGATAATAAGAGCTGTCACATATATGGGAGGTACAATCTTATGATGCCGTTTGATCATTACTTTGATCTGAACCATGATGGAAAGCTCAGCCCGCTGGAAAAAGGCGCGGAGATGGCTTTCCTGTCGTCAATATTGGATGACGATGAGTCTGAAGATGACGATCAGGACGAAGACTTCGACGACGATGATGATGACGATGACGATGAATAAGAAGAGGCTCCGGGATTCTTATATCCCGGAGCCCTTCTGCGAAAGTACCGTGCGCCGGTCACTTCCCGGCGCTTTCTTTCAGGATGATCATGCGATCCTGATCAGGTGCTTCTGTTCCTCGATCTGCTTCTTGTCTTCCAGCTTCGGAAGCTGAAGCGTCAGGATGCCGTCGCTGAAGGATGCGTGGATGTCTTCCTCCTTCATGTCTTCGCCGACATAGAAGCTGCGGCTCATCTCACCGGAGTAGCGCTCGCGGCGGATGTACCTGCCTTCCTTGTCCTTCTTGCCGCTGTCAACGTTCTTCTTCGCTGTGATGGTGAGGCAGCCATCTTTCAGCTCGACCGATACGTCCTCTTTCTTCACGCCCGGCAGGTCAACGGCGACTTCGTAGCCTTTGTCGGTCTCCCTGACATCGGCCTTCATCTCGTGGCTTGCCTTGCTGCCGTAAAGCTTCTTGTCCATCCATCTGGTATCCGGTACATACGGCATATAGAAATCATCATCAAAGAAATCTCTGAACAGGTTATCATCAATAATACTTGGCATCAACATAAGTCATATCTCCTTTCAGCAAATCCTATTAAGGATCAAAACTTATATAACTGTTGTGCTCGTGAACTTCTGCTTGTTTCCGGGTTCCAGTTACAGCTTATTGTTTCCAGAACGGGGGAGAAGCGGAGTGGAACTTTCCGAAGCCTTTTTCCACTTCTCCGGTTCCCTTTCTCATCTCCTTCGTTCTGACTACGTTATAGCTCTGATTATTAGCACTGTCAATAGATGAGTGCTAATTTTCACAAAAGAGACATAATTGCCGGGAAAATATCTGAATACATGGGCGCAAATGTACTTAAGCGGTTCATCTCTGCATCATGTTCCAGGTTCAGACGGGCCACATTTCGATTATAATATGACACTGATAATGTTTTCTGCCGGCAGGACCGGCTCCATGAGAGGTGCCTATGAAGACGAATATTACTTTGATCGGAATGCCGGGTGTCGGCAAGAGTACGATGGGCGTTATACTGGCCAAGGAACTTGGCTATTCCTTCATCGATTCCGATCTGCTGATCCAGAACCAGGAGAAGAAGCTGCTTTCGCAGATCCTGGATGAGGCAGGGACAGATGGCTTCCTGAAGATCGAGGACCAGGTCAATGCTTCGATCGCAGCGGAGAGGTCCGTTATCGCAACCGGCGGAAGTGTTGTGTATGGGATGAATGCCATGCGGCATCTGAAGGAGATCAGTACAGTTGTCTACCTGAAGCTGCCCTATAAGCTGCTCAGGAAGCGGCTTGGCAATCTGCACAACCGGGGAGTCGTCCTGAAAGACGGGCAGACGCTGGAGGACATCTTCCGGGAGAGAGAGGTCCTCTATGAGAAGTATGCAGATATTGTCGTAGACGAGACAGGGCTGGACATCGAAGGAACACTGAGACAGGCGGAAAAGCTGCTGGGGCAGTGGGAATCATAAGGGTTGATACTGGCATATGGATGAAGCGAAGAAAACAAAAGAAATAAAAGAAATAAAAGAAATAAAAGAAGGAAAAGAAGAGAAAGAAGTCCGGGAAGAAGAAAAAGAAGTCCGGGAAGAAAAAAAGCCGGATCTCTCCAAGGTTCCGGAGACCCTGCTGCAGCCGCTCTGCGCAAGGGCTCAGTACAGCAGGAAGCAGAATGCAAAATTCCGGGACCAGAAAGCAGAAGAGATTGCCGGACTGCCTGAACCAGACATAAGCTGGAATTCGAAGTACCGTGCTATGTCTGCAGGCACTGCGGCAAGGACGATCGCTTTCGACCTGCTTGTCAGGGACTTTATCGACAAGCATCAGAATGCTGTGATCGTGAACCTCGGATGCGGGATGGATACCCGCTATTACCGTGTGGATAACGGGAAGATCCACTGGTACGACATAGATCTGCCAGATGTGATCGGGATCCGGAAGCAGTTCTTTCAGGAGAGCGACCGCTGCTTTATGATCGGCTGCTCCGTGACAGATCCGGACTGGGCGAAAGAAGTATGGAAGAAGGAGGCGCCGCCAAGCCCGCTGCTCAGCATCGGGAAGAGGCCTGTCAGAAAGAAGCAGATGCTCTTTCTTATAGAAGGGCTGACCATGTATCTTTCGGCAGATCAGGTCGGAAAGATGCTGGGAAACATCCGTGACACATTTCCGAACGCGACAGTCTTCATGGAGTGCATGTCTCCTTACCGGATCAAAAAGCAGGAAGCAGGAAAGTCTGAACAGGGCTCCGGTCCGAAACTCCTCTGGGGAGCTGACTCCTTTGAGGATATGGGAGACGCTGCGGAGGGTTTTGAAAATGTTGAGGATAGCAGTATCCTGAAAGGGATGGAGGCTTTGCATCCGGGATACCGTCTGATCGACTGGATGCCGCTGGTAAAAAGGAGCTCCCAGAAGATCCTGATCTTCCGTAAGAAAGTAAGCTGAAAGACAGAAAGGAGGCAGCTCGGATCGTCCGGACTGCCTCCTCTGGCTACTTCGTATAGAGATATCCTGCACGCAGCAGTATCTATAGATCTTCCTCAGTATCAGTCAGCGGAGCTTAAGCCGCCCCCTCGTCTTTGGCATCACATGGAGTCTGGCCGGCGTTATCGTCTGCCTCATCAAACATGTCCTCTTCGTCTTTTTCCATCTGCCCGAGCAGTCTTTCAATCACACGGAGCTGGGAGAGCCTTTCTTCCGTGACCCCTGAGACCATGATCAGGTTATTCAGGTGATTGCGAAGCTGAAGAAGCTCAGTACGTGTATCTTTACTCATATGGACCCCTTCCTTTCTGATCTTTGTCTGGGTTTGTCTGTTTTTTTCTCAGCAAGGCAGGAAGACTTTGCCTCCCTGTCCTTGCTGACCGCCTATTCATACTTCATCTCCCACATAATGTCAAGCCGGATACTGTTAGTGTTTTGGGTGATATCACTAAATATATTGCGAAAAGATAATAATAATATTTGACATTGCTTATATGCTGATATATAGTATAACCAATTTCAGATATAACGATAACAGAATGTTTATGTAAGGAGGCAAAGAGATGAAGAAAGGAAAACTTCTCAGCGGGATGGTAATTACCACCTTTGCAATTGCAATATCTTCTATGGGCGCTTCGGCTGCGGAAAAGCTGAATATTGCCTACCAGTACGGTCTGGGCTATGCTCCGGTAACCATCGCCCAGGACCAGAAGCTGATCGAAGCTGCCTTCAAGGATGCGACCGGAGATGATCTTGAGATCACCTGGACGCAGATGAGTTCCGGCGCGGACATCAATACTGCGATCGCTTCCGGCGACATCGATGCTGGCTTCATGGGGGTCGGACCTGCAGTCTCTGGTATCGTCTCCAAGCTGGGCTACAAGGTCTTCACCAACCTGTCCGGCCAGGAGCACCAGATCATGTCGAATGATCCGGATGTCAATTCTCTGACAGACCTGATCGGGTCCGACAGGCAGATCGCCCTTGTGAACATCGGATCGATCCAGCATATCATTCTGGCAGAAGCTCTTGACGCGAGAGGAGAGGACCCGCATGCACTGGATTCCAATATTGTTGCCATGAAGCACCCGGATGGGATGGCAGCTCTTCAGTCCGGCGCTGTAGCGGCTCATCTGACTTCCAATCCCTTCCTTTACCAGGAACAGGAAGATACGAGCCTTCATCAGGTAGATGATCTGTCTGATGTCTGGACGAATGAGAACACCTTCCTTGTAGGGATCTGCTCCGAGAAGCTTCACGATGAGAAAGCGGACCTCTACAATGCCCTTGTGAAGGGAGTCAAGGAAGGCCAGGACCTGATCGGCAAGTCTGCAGAGGATGCTGCAAAGATCACTGCAGAGTATGACGGCAATGATGAGAAGACCGAGGCGGAATTCCTGAAAAAAGGCACTTACAATGCCGAGACCAGGGGAATCGCTGATCTGGCACAGTTCATGTATAAGAACGGGTTCATCGATTCGGATCCGGGCACCTATGAAGATCTTGTATTCGATAATGTAAGCGGAGACTGATGAGCATGAAGAAGAGTTTCAGGGAATCAAAGAGCTGCGATATTCTGGTAAAGGTCCTGTTTCTGGTCCTTGTCGCCATTATCTGGGAGATCACAGCAAAAGCACATGTATTCGGTGAGCGGTCCGAGATCGTATTCCCGACGATCGAAGCGATCGGAGCCGCATTCGTCAGGAACTTTACCAAAGGCTATGCTGGTACAGGGCTTGCGCTTTACACTCTGAACTCCATGAATCTCCTTCTGAGAGGACTTCTGATCGGGATCGGACTCGCATTCGCCTTCTCAGGGCTCTCTATGATCTCCAGAACATTCAGCAATGTCTACAATCTCTGCGTGACTATCTTCGACCTGCTCCCGGGCGTCGCACTGCTTCCGGTTGTGATCGTCATCTTCGGGGTCAAGCCCGGAGTCATCGTCTTTCTGGTCGTGCACTCGGTCATCTGGCCGATGTCCAGAAGCGTTCTGGACGGATTCAAAGCGGCTCCGAAGATCTATGTGGAAGCAGGGAAGAACCTCGGTCTGAACGGACCGGGGCTTCTCTTTGGCGTCTATGTTCCGGCGGCAGCTGCCTACATCGTGTCCGGTCTCAAAGTCGGCTGGGCAAGAGCGTGGAGGGGACTGATCGCCGCAGAGATGGTCTTCGGCATAGCTTCCTGTCCCGGGATCGGGCTCTACATCAACCAGATGCGGACTAACATGAAGAATGCGGAGATGTATGCTACCCTGATCGTCATCATCATCATCGGATTGGTCGTCCAGTACGGCATTCTGAATCCGATTGAGAAGATGACAGTCAGGAGATGGGGCATGGTGTCTGCGGCATGAGGACAGAGAGGAAGAAAGCGGGACAGATGACGGAATTTGATGAAGACAAGCGCGGGACATCAGCCGGAAACATGGA
>DLFD01000067.1:39161-46351 GCA_002482005.1 Lachnospiraceae bacterium UBA7729
CCGGAAACATGGATGAAGCAGGGCCTGGGACATCAGCCGGGAACATGGATGAAGCAGGGCCTGGAACAGCAGCCGGAGACGTGGATGCAGCGGACAAACCGGTCGTTCTTGAGGTCAGCCATCTGACCAAGATCTTCGACGATAGTCAGATTCCGGGGGCAGACGGCATGGGAAACCGTGTGATTGTGGACCTCAGTCTTCAGGTGAGGAAGAATGACTTTCTATGTATCCTGGGACCATCCGGCTGCGGCAAGACGACCCTGCTTCGCTGCATCGGCGGTTTTGAGAATTTCGAAGGGAAGATCAGGATCAATGGTATCGAGCGCAGGACTCCGGGAACGGACCGTATCATGGTCTTTCAGGATTACAACCAGCTCTTTCCGTGGAAGACGGTTGAGAAGAACATCCAGTACGGGCTGAAACTGAAGGGGATCAGGGACAAGGAGGAGCTCAGAAGACTTTCTGATCATGCCCTCGAGACTGTAGGACTCTCCGGATACCAGAAGTATTATCCGCATCAGCTCTCCGGAGGCATGAAGCAGCGAGTTGCAATCGCAAAGGCGCTGGCGCTGAAACCTGAGATCATCCTGATGGATGAGCCTTTCGCAGCGCTGGATGCCATAACCCGGAACACCCTGCAGCAGGAACTGCTCCGGATCTCGGCAGACCAGGACTGGGACTGCACGATCATCTTCATCACCCACAACATCCAGGAAGCCATCGTTCTGGGGACCAGAATCATGGTGATGGAAAAAGGCGGGACGATCGCCGTGAATGAGAAGAACCCGATCAGAAGGCCGGTGACGCCGGCATCTGAAGGATACGGCGCTTACTGGAATAAACTGCATGCAGCCCTGTACAGGGCGTGACGATATGCCCGACGCATATTCCGCAGATAATCTGTTATAATTGGAATATCTGTCAGGAAGGGGCTTTATCGATGAATCGGGAAACAGAACGTTATATCAGGGCAGTCGCAAAGTTCCGCAGCATCTCGAAAGCGGCGAAGCATACCGGGATCTCGCAGCCGGCGATCTCTTCTCAGATCCGCAAGGCAGAGGAGGAGCTTGGTGTGACCATCTTTGACCGCAGCTCGCATCCGCTGGAGATCACGCGTCAGGGAGAGCTTGTCCTTCGGTATTTCGATAAACTGAATGCGCTTCAGGATTCTTTCCAGGAAGATGTGAGAGGTGTCGAGTCCCTGGAACGGGGATATCTGAAGATCGGCGGAACGAGTACATTCAATGCAGTCTACCTGCCGGATGCGATCCGGACCTTCGCAAAGCGGTATCCGGGGATCCAGGTCGAGGTGCTCGACGGCAATGTGGAGGAGCTCCGGAATATGGCTCTTTCAGGAGACATCGACTTTTTCATCTCCTCACCGACGCATGAAGGAAGCGGGCTGCACTTTGAGAGATTCCTCGAGAGCAGGATCTATCTCTGTGTTCCAAGGGCGGCGAAACTGCCGGAAGAAGTTCTGGCAGGCGAGATCCCGTTTGAAAAGATCGATGCGGAGGGCATTCAGCCGGAGACCCCGCTTTCGGCGTTCAGGGATCTTCCTTTCATCCGGCTTGACGGGAAGAGAAATCTCGGAGCCATGCTGGACCGGCTCATGGAAAAGGAAGGGCTTCAGAAGAAGATCACCTTGCAGGCAGACCAGTCGATCACATCCTACCTGATGACAATCAAGGGGGTTGGTGTCTCGCTCATGAGCGGGGTAGACATCCGGAACATCCCATTTGCAGACCGGCCGAGATTTTTCATGGTCGATAATTCGATCTGCAGAAGAGAGATGTATCTGGTCTACCGGGAGGACCATACTGTCCCGGCATCGGCGAAAGCTTTCATGAAGCTCCTGAAGGAGCATGAGACAAGGAAACCGTCCTGAACCTTTCATCCGTGTGTTGCACAAGCCACTTCTGATCGATCACGTGCACACCGTCTGCAAAACGGATGCGCAGGCGGACGGAACCGGCCAGCTGTTCGGCCTTCTCAACAGTGCCGCTCCCGAACCTGGGATGCTCCACCATGTCTCCTTCGCGGAAGCGGACAATTCTGTCGCGGCTCTGCTGATATTCCTTCTCGCGCCGCATCGTATCTACTACAGAATAATTCGGATTCTTCCAGGGATTTTCGAGGGCCTTTCCGTAGTCACTCCGGACGAGGCCTTTACCTTTCTCAAAATATGCAGTCGGATTGGCTCCGATCAGGGAGCAGCAGTACTTCCAGGCACTTCCGTGTTTACCGGGCTGCCACTGGTGTTCCTTCGGAATCTCCAAGTGCGAGACCATGTAATGTGCGTACTCGTGCTTGTAGAGATCGATCTTGTCATGCTTGGGGATCTGTCTGCTGTCCAGATATCCGATAAAAAGAAGAGAATAGTGGAAGTGTTCCTTTTTTCCTTCCTCTCCTGGAGTGTAGGATCCGAGGACATCGGTCTCAAAGCCGAAGCTGACCGGGACTTTTGCCCCATTCAGGCCTAGCTGTCTGTCGAGGCGCTGGTAAAGGGAGCGGATCTCGCCGGCAAGATGGGGGACTTCCCGCTGAAGCTGGAGCTTCAATTCATTCGTTACGTAAGGAGATAAAGCCAAGTTTTTTTCCTTTCATATCGGTACGACAGTCAGGGCATATCTTAGCACAGACAGCGGATGAGAGGCAATGTTCGGAGGCAAAGAAAAAGCCCCGGGCTGATGGCGCTGCCTGGAGGCAAAGAAAAAGCCCCGGGCTGATGACGCTGCCTGGAGGCGGCGGAGTACAGTCCGGGGCTTCAGCCGCTTGGCTGAATCAGTCTGACTCGATGATGTTCCGATTGACAAGAGCAGCAAGTGCGGCGCCGACAAGCGGTCCTACGATGAATACCCAGAGGGAAGCGAGCGGAGCCGCATTGCCCTTAGCAGCTGCGAAGATCGCCGGAGCGATACTTCTTGCCGGGTTGACGGAAGTTCCGGTGAGGCCGATGCCGAGGATATGGACGAAGGTCAGAGTGAGTCCGATGACCAGACCTGCAACATTGCCATGAGCAAACTTAGCGGAAGTTACGCCAAGGATGGTCAGGACGAAGATGAAGGTCAGGACGATCTCGACAAGAAGACCGGCAAATGCATTGCCGTTCACTCCTGCAAGAGCGTTGGCGCCGAAGCCGCCGGTCTTATCCTCAACTCCGCCGAGTCCGAAGATGGCTGCAAGCAGGATGGTTCCGAGGAATCCGCCAAGGACCTGGGAAACCATGTACGGAATGACATCTTTCTTGTCCATGCCGCCATTCAGGTAGACACCAAGCGTGACTGCCGGGTTGATATGGCAGCCGGAGATGTTGCCGATGCTGTAAGCCATGGCGACGATCGAGAGACCGAATGCCAGAGCTGTGAGCAGATAGCCTGAGCCGGCAGATGCATCGCATCCGACCAGCATTGCGGTACCGCAGCCCATGAATACAAGGACGCAGGTACCAATGAATTCAGCGATATACTTCTTCATTGTGTATCCTCCTCCGCGCTTATCTGCGCCTGTTCGCCGGGGAATGTAGTCGTTCCTTTACTGTTCTGATATCTTCCACTATCTTTTTCCCAGCAGAACCTGCCAGCAGAACCTGATAGAAATTACGCTACAATCATACACCTGTTTTCCGGAAGATTGTTAACAGAAAGCTTGCAAGGCTGTTACTTTTTTTATACGATGGGACGAAAGGGCTGCATTGGCAAAGTTCAATATGGCAGCCGGCTTTGTATAGAAAGGATCTGCTATGATTCGGACTTTTCTCAGATACTTCAGACCTCACCGGAAGATCTTCTTTCTCGATATGTTCTGCGCCATCCTGGCGTCAGCGGTCGACCTGGCTTTTCCGCTGATTTCGAGGCGGGCAATGTACGAGCTGTTGCCGGACAAGGCGTTCCGCACATTTTTCACCGTGATGGCGATCGTAGGGCTGGCATATCTGGTCCGGGCGGTCTGCTACTACATCATGACTTACTGGGGGCATACGTTCGGCATCCGCGTGGAGACTGATATCCGGGAAGACCTGTTCCGGCATCTGCAGACGCTTGATTTTGACTTCTATGACCATAACCGGACCGGAGCGCTTTTAAGCCGTCTGACGGGTGACCTGTTCGATATCACGGAGCTTGCCCATCATGGACCGGAGGATCTCCTGATCTCTTTGATGACGATCGCCGGAGCCCTGATCATCATGTTCACAATCGAGTGGCGGCTTGCGCTGGTCGTCGCTCTGCTTCTTCCGATCTTCGTCATCGTTGTCATGAAGCAGAGGACCAGGCTGTCGCGGACTTCGAAGAACGTGAAGGTCAAGCTGGCATCGATCAACTCGGACATCGAGTCCAGTATCTCCGGCATCCGGACATCCGAGGCATTCGCCAATGAGAAAGTGGAGAAAGCTCGTTTCGATCATGCGAACGGTGAGTACAGGACGGCAAAGAAGGATTTCTATCGTGCGATGGGGATGTTCAATGCCTATCAGGAATTCTTCATGGGAATCATGCCGGCTGTGATCATCGCATTCGGCGGATATCTCATCATGGAGGGGCAGCTGAATTACATCGACCTCATCACATTCACACTGTTTGTGTCGACCTTCATCACGCCGATCCGGAAGCTGGCTCAGTTTGCGGAGGTCTTTGCGAGCGGATATGCGGGACTTCAGCGCTTTGACAGCATCATGAAGATCGAGCCGACGGTTCAGGAGAAGGAAGATGCAGTGCAGCTGGAAGTGACGGAGGGGACAGTCGACATTGACCATGTAAGTTTCTGTTACGGGGACGGCCGGGAAGTTCTGACCGATATCAGCCTTCATGTGCCGGGAGGACAGATGATCGCGGTCGTAGGCGAGTCGGGCGGCGGAAAGACAACTCTCTGCCAGCTCATCCCGAGATTCTACGACGTTGCCTCCGGGGCCATCCGGATCGATGGGACGGACATCCGGGATGTGACCAAGAATTCCCTCAGAAGTGAGGTCGGGATCGTGCAGCAGGATGTCTTCATCTTTCCGGACACGATCATGGAAAATATCCGCTACGGAAAGCCGGATGCGACGGATGAGGAAGTGATCCGGGCGGCAAAGGAGGCAGAGCTCTACGGCGATATCTGTGCGATGCAGGATGGGTTTGATACTTATGTGGGAGAACGCGGGACAAGGCTGTCGGGAGGACAGAGGCAGAGGATCTCCATAGCCCGTATCTTCCTAAAGAACCCGAAGATTCTGATCCTCGACGAGGCGACATCAGCCTTGGACACTGTGACCGAGAAGCGAATCCAGAAGAGCTTCGAGGATCTCATGAAAGGAAGGACTTCCTTCGTCATCGCCCACCGGCTGGCGACGGTACGGAATGCTGACCGCATTGTCGTCATCGAGGGCGGACGGATCGTGGAAGAGGGCACCGGGGAAGAATTGCTGAGGCAGGGTGGAGAGTACGCGAAGCTGTTGAAGACCCAGGAGCTGGCGCACTGAGGAGGACACTGAAGCAGCCTGCCAGGCGGCATAGAAAAGGCATGATCAAATCAGACAGGTTTTTACATTTTCAAACAAGCTGTCAGTACAAATAACGAAAAGTATGCTATGCTGTAGTTGGCAGAGATGCCAAATACAGCAACCCGTAAGGAGGGAGTTTTATGTTTGAAAAGGTGTTTCATCTGTCTGAAAACGGCACTACGGTGAAGCGCGAGGTGATCGCAGGACTGACGACATTCCTGACGATGGCCTACATCCTGGCGGTCAACCCCAACATCCTGGGGACAGTCATGGACAGGAGCGGCGTCTTCGTCGCAACTGCACTGGCATCCGCCATCGCAACATTCATCATGGCCTTTCTGGCCAACTACCCGATCGCGCTTTCTGCAGGACTGGGGCTGAATGCTTACTTCGCTTACACTGTCTGTCTGGATGAGCTGGGCGGAGATGAGAATGCTTTCACCATCGCCCTTACGGCGGTTCTGGTGGAAGGCATCATCTTCATCATCCTGTCCATCTTCAAGGCAAGAGAGCAGATCATCAACGGTATCCCGGCAAACCTGAAGAACGGCATCTCGGCAGGTATCGGTCTGTTCGTCGCATTCATCGGTCTGCAGAATGCGAATATCGTCGTCAAGAACGATTCCACCAAGGTCGGACTCGGGAGCTTCGCTGATCCCGCTATGGCGCTGGCACTTATCGGCTTTGTGCTGATCCTGGTCCTGGTACATTTCCATGTGACAGGAGCAGTTCTGGTCGGCATCCTGCTGACCTGGGTCATGGGCATGATTGCCGAGAAGATCGGCTGGTATGTCCCGAACCCGGACGCAGGAGTCTACAGTGTATTCCCAAACTTCGCACAGGGACTGCAGCTTGGCGGGATCGCAAACACCGCATTCAAGTTCAACTTTAAGTGGGCGGGAGAGCACCTGATTCACTTCATCGCAATCGTGTTCTCGTTCCTCTATGTCGATCTCTTTGATACCGTCGGAACGGTCGTCGGAGTCGCTGACAAGGCGGGACTCCTTGACAAGGATGGCAAGCTTCCTCGTGTCGGCAGGGTCCTGATGGCAGATGCGATCGGAACCGCCGCTGGTGCATGCCTCGGAACTTCTACCATTACCTCGTTCGTAGAGTCCTCTGCAGGCGTTGCGGCAGGCGGAAGAACCGGGCTTACCGCATTCACAACTGGCGTCATGTTTGTGCTTTCCCTGCTGCTTTCTCCGATCTTCCTGGCAATTCCGGGATTCGCAACCGCACCGGCTCTGCTCTACGTCGGAATGCTGATGATCTCTTCGGCGAAGAAGATCGACTATGACGGCGACATCGCAGATGTTGCAGGAGCATACATGGCGATGCTCATGATGCCGCTGGCATACTCCATCGCAACCGGTATCATGTTCGCGATCCTCGTATGGGTCATCCTCAAGGTTGTCGAAGGAAAGGCAAAGGACGTATCTCCGGTAATGTGGGTCGTCTTCGCACTGTTCGCGGCAAGGATCGTGACACTGGTGACGAACTTCCAGTAAAGACAGATTGGATATACCTGGGACAGGCACCATAAAGACTTTCATAAGGAATCTATGAGCTCAGGGGGCTGGCAGAAAACTGCCGGCCCCTTTTTGCAAGGCTACGAGCCACATGGCGTCGACCGTGCTTGCGACGCGAAGCTAGCCACATGGCGTCGACCGTGCTTGCGACGCGAAGCTAGATAATATGAAGTGACCTC
>DLFD01000041.1:0-782 GCA_002482005.1 Lachnospiraceae bacterium UBA7729
CACAAAATATTTTACACTATCATTGGATCAATTACGACTTCTGAGGGAATATTTTTCAGATTATAATCAATCTTCCAGATGTGATAGCCAGAGAAGAGACAGAGGATCTGACATGAGGACCATCGACCACTGGGAATATGCAAAACTTATGATGAAAGACGTCCGGATTCCGAAGCCATGCCGTCTTGCCTTCGAGATTGGCTGCGTCATGCCGGACTTCAACAAGTTTTCCTACATGGGGCATCACGTGAATGACTGGGCCAAGGGTCACAGTTTCGGCGTCCGCAGACGGGAGATCATCCGTTTCTTCGAAAAGCCTTATCATCAGACCGTTCTCTGGTGGTATCTGGCCGGTCTCAAGATCCACTATCTCGGAGACTCCTTCTCCCGCCCCCACAACCCGGAATTCGGCTACAGCAGCAAAGAACATGTTGCATATGAATGGAAGCTTCACGACGCCACACAGAAGCTTCTGCACGATATCAGAAGCCATCGCTTCGCTCCTGCAAGAGTCGATCAGGACCTCAGGCGCTGGCTTCACACACGTCATCTCCGGTACATGAGGCAGACAAAAGGCGTCGAAGACGATCTCTACTACATCGACAGCACCCTCATGGGCTTCTGGAACTGGATCAGAAAGAACGTCCTGCCATCAGACATATGTGTCTGATAGGGTATTCGGAGCTGGCTGCCGGATCCTCTGCCAGGGTACAAAAAAACACCAACCCCAGAGGCTGTTCCTCATAGAATCAGTGCTTTCAGTGCGCCTTCAGGGGCTCGAA
>DLFD01000041.1:879-3362 GCA_002482005.1 Lachnospiraceae bacterium UBA7729
ACCAACTGAGCTAAAAGCGCATAGATAAAATTATGAACAGGAAACGCAATTATCTCTGTTCCCTGAGCACGAACAAGATTATATTCCTCGAAGTGACAAAATGCAACCTTTTTTTTGTGCAACTTCGCACTTTCTTTTCGTTCTTTTTTCAGACGCTTTCCAGCCCCGCCTGATCACGGTTTTCTCTCAAACCTCTTCCCTGCAGCCTTTCCGCATGCTCAGCAGACCAAGTCGATGGAGTCCGTTCTCCGCCTGATCCGGCTGGGCAGCCGGAATCGAGCAGGAGGCGCCTTTGTGGCTCGTCGCCGTACAGAAGACGGCCGGCTGAGTTTCTGACTCAGCCGGCCGTCTGTTGATCGCCGATCCGGAGCTCTCTCCGGTCTTTCTTATTCCCTGCTGCTTACCAGCATCTGACTGCGCAGACCGGTGTGCGGTATCCATAAGAGGAGATCGTGATCCCGGTACGCTCGTTGGAAGCGTGGCAGACCTGACCGTTGCCGATGTAGATGGTGACATGTCCGATCCCGCCGCCGTTGTCATAGAAGAGCAGGTCGCCCGGCTGAATGTCGGAAAGAGAAACCTGTGTGCCGCATCCGGACTGAGCTGCCGCATTGTGCGGAAGTCCGATCCCGAAGTGGCTGAAGACAGCCATCGTGAATCCGGAGCAGTCGGCGCCGCCTGTCAGGCTTGCTCCTCCGTATACATACGGATTGCCGACAAACTGCTGTGCGTAAGCTGCGATCTCGGATCCAAGGGAAGATGCCGGAGCTGCCTCTGTCTGAGGTGCCTCTGTCTCCGGAGCTGCCTCTGTCTGAGGTGCCTCCGTCTCCGGAGCTGTCGTCTCTGCCGTTGTCTCAGGAGCTGTCTCTGCCGCAGGAGCATCTACCGTGTATCCTGCGCCTGCCGCCTCAAGATAGGCATTGTAAGCTTCAATCGCAGCATTCGCCTTTGCCTCAGCGTCTGCTGCATCGGTCGGATGATTTGCCGCATCCTGAGCTGTCAGATATGCCTGATACAGAGAATCGACATCACTTCCGGCTGCCGGAGCCGTCTCCTCTGCGGTCTCAGCCGGTGCTGTCTCGGCAGGAGCCGTCTCAGCCGGAGCCGTCTCTGATGAAGGATCAGTGGAAACGCTGTCATAGGAAACTGCCTGATCGGAAGCTCCGACAGACGCCAGATAAGCATTGTAAGCAGCGATTGCTGCATCTGCCTTCTGTTCTGCATCCAGCTCGCTGGTCGGATGCATCGCTGCTTCCTGAGCTTCCAGATATGCCTGATAGAGAGCATCGGAATCGGAAGAGCCGGAAACTGCCTCGGAAGATGGATCCGCAGCAGCTGCAGACGGGTCAGCCGTCTGCTGTGAAGCAGTATCAGCGGATGCGGAAGCAGTACCGCCTGCCGCCTGCAGATAAGCATTGTAAGCTGCTACTGCTGCGTCTGCAGTCTGCCTGGCCTCTTCCTCATTCGTCGGATGCATTGCCGCTTCCTGGGCCTGCAGATATTCCTGATAGAGAGCATCGGTATTGGAGGCAGATGCGGAAGAAGTATCCTGAGCCGGTGCTTCATAGGAAGCATCCGCTGCCGGCGCCTCATAAGATGCATCCGCTGCCGGCGCCTCATAAGATGCATCCGCTGCCGCTTCCGCCGAAGCTGTTTCTGCCGCAGCTTTGATCTCGCTCACGCTCTTCGCTTTGCTGTAATCAGTGGAGGCGTAGACATAATCACAGGAAACCCATCCATAGGTTCCGTCACTGGTAACGACCTTCAGCCAGTCGCCGTCATCTTCCACAACTTCCAGCGACTCCGACTCGGCTGCTGTTGCAACAATATCGGAATCTGTATTTTTCTCTGCGCGGATATTAAGGGTCTCTGCTCCGACCTCTGCGGTTGTATACCCGGCCGTTGCCGCAACCTGCTGAGCTTCGCTGCCGGTCGCGATGAACTGACCTGCAACATAGCCTTCCACATTGCCGGAACGGATCTTGTACCACCCGTTCTCATCCACGGACTCGATCTCAACTGCGTCATTATTGGAAAGGATCCCGACAACTTCGCCATCGGTATCACCCGAAGCGCGTACATTGACCTGACCTGTAGTACGGGCAAATCCCATCGTACCTGCCACATCCCCCGGTGCAGCCAGTGCGCTGAGCCCTGTTCCTGTTATGGAAAGTCCTGCCGCCAGACAGAACGCAATAGCTTTTGCCATCCCTCTTTTCATGGTTGAAGCCTCCTTGTTTCAAATCTCTTTCAAATATTACGGATATGTTACAAATCAACTAGGCATATGTTAACATTGTGAACTCCATATGTCAAGATTTCTCCGATAATCTTTTTAACATTTTTGTAATATTTGGAACAAGTCCGTAAAAAAGAGGATGCCGGCTTCGAGCATCCTCCGTTTCCATATAATCCATATAATGACGCAAGTGCCAAAAGTCATTGGCCGTGTGCGCTTGCGCACATAAGGCCATATGACTTAT
>DLFD01000041.1:3406-36749 GCA_002482005.1 Lachnospiraceae bacterium UBA7729
AGCAACGAAGCAATCCGTGCGTCAAAGCGTGTGCCAAAAGGGACTTTTGGCACACGCATCATATAATAAGAGCCTGCAGATGCACACGGGCGGCAGGCCCCTCGATCAGTTATCCATGAAATTACAGTCCGATCCTGCGGAATGCCTCGTCGTACGGAGCGGTGCAGAGTCCCTTCTCCGTGATCATGCCCGTGATAAGGGAGTGGTCGGTCACATCGAACGCCGGATTATACACGTTCACATCCTTCGGAGCCATTCGCTCCTTGTACCACATCTCCGTGACTTCGTCCGGATCGCGCATCTCGATCGGGATCTGATCGCCGGACGGGGTGTTCATGTCGATGGTCGAGGACGGAGCGCAGACGTAGAATGGGATCCCATAATGCTTTGCGATGATGGCAAGTCCGGAAGTACCGATCTTGTTGGCGAAGTCACCATTTCTCGCGACACGGTCGCAGCCGACGAAGATGATGTCGATCTTGCCCGCGCGCATCAGGCTGGATGCCATGTTGTCGCACTGGACGGTGGTCGTGATCCCTGCGGAGGCAACCTCGAAGGATGTCAGGCGTGCGCCCTGAAGGAGCGGCCTGGTCTCGTCGCAGTAGACATGCATGTCGGTTCCCTTCCAGCCGTGCTCGAGTGCAATATACATCGGAGCAGTCGCAGTACCGTACTTTGCGGTCGCCAGGGTTCCTGCATTGCAGTGCGTCTCGATCCCGACCGGCTTTCCATCCTTCTTCAGATCCTTCAGAAGGCCGAATCCGATCTCACCGATGCTGCGGCTGATCTGGACATCCTCTGCCTGGATCCTGTCGGCTTCGTTATATAGGATCTCCCTGATCTCCGGGATGCTCTTTCCCCTGCTCGCCATAAGGGTGCTCTCCATGCGGTCTAAAGCCCAGAAGAGGTTGACGGCAGTCGGTCTGGAAGTTGCCAGATAATCCTTGTCTGCCTTAAAGAGCTTCGCAAATGTCTCAAAGTCGTCTGTCTGATACCGGGAGGCGAGTACAGCCATACCATATGCGGCGCTGACGCCGATGGCCGGCGCCCCTCTGACTCTCAGCTTCTTGATGGCTTCCCAGATCTCTTCCTTTGTATTCAGGCTGATCCTCCTGATGGTCCCCGGAAGCAGTGTCTGGTCGATGATGTCCAGAGCCTGCCTGTCAGGCGTCAGCCTTACGGTCAGTACCTTGTCAAAAAATTCTTCAACACTGATATTGCTCATCTGTGTTCTCCTTGTAATCTGCCTGTTTTTCTTTCATCCTTTTATGACGATCATCCGGCCAAGGTCCCGCCGCGGGTTTATCCCTTACTGCGGCACCGAATTCTTCTCGATCGACGCAAACTTGGTGTATTCCGGCAGCCATGCCAGTTCGATATCGGCCAGCGGACCGTTTCTCTGCTTGGCGATGATGCAGTCCGCGATGCCCTTGCGCTCCGTATCCGGCTTGTAATAGTCCTCGCGGTAGAGGAACATGACGACGTCGGCATCCTGCTCGATAGCGCCGGATTCACGCAGATCGGAAAGGACCGGACGGTGGTCAGGCCTCTGCTCGACCGCACGGGACAGCTGGGACAGGGCGACGACCGGAACATTCAGTTCTCTTGCCAGACTTTTCAGCGACCTTGAGATATCCGAGATCTCCTGCTGCCTGGAATCACTGGACCGCTTCCCGGACCCGGTCATCAGCTGCAGGTAGTCGATGAAGATGATATCGAGTCCCTGCTCAAGCTTGTATCTTCTGCACTTACTTCTCATCTCGGCAACCGTGATGCCCGGCGTATCGTCGATGATCAGGCCGGACTTGCCGACCATATCGGCGCCGGCGACCAGGCTGTCCCACTCAGAGGAAGTCAGATCACCATTCCTCAGCTTCTGGGCATCAACATTCGCCTCCTGGGCAAACAGACGGCGGACCAGCTGGCCCCTGGACATCTCGAGGGAGAAGATCGCGACGTGCTTATGCTGCTTCACTGCCATATAGTCGCCGATATTGAGAGCGAATGCCGTCTTTCCCATAGAGGGTCTCGCTGCGATCAGGATCAGATCGGAGGGCTGGAACCCCGAAGTCTTGAAGTCCAGGTCCGTGAAACCGGTCGGCAGCCCTGTGACGGAGGAATGCTGCCTTGCGGCGGCCGAGATCTTGGCGATCTCTTCCATGACGACGTCCTGGATCGGGACATAGTCCTTGCTCTCCCGCTGCTGCAGGACCTTGAAGATCCTGGACTCCGTCTCGGCCATCAGGGTCTTTGCCCCGTCACGGTCCAGATAGCAGCTGTTCACCAGCTCCTCCATGGTCCGGATCATCTCCCGGATTCTGGACTTGTCGGCGACGATCTTCGCATAATATTCGATATTCGTGGAGGTAGGGACAGAATTGATAATCTCCGCAAGGACGCTGTCAGCCGCGATGTTCTCCGGAGCATCCATCTCATGCAGGCGGTTCTTCAGGGTAATGTTATCCACCGCCATACCATCATTGTCCAGAGACACGATCGCCTGAAACAGCAGGCCGGATGACTTCTGATAGAAATCATCCGGTGTAAGGTATTTCTGCGCGACCGAGATGGCTTCCGGATCGATCATCATCGATCCGATAACGGACTGTTCTGCAGCCTGGTCGTGCGGCATGATTCTTTTGATCAGTTCTTCATCTGGCATCAGAGAGCTTCCACCTTGACAGAAAGTTCCGCTTTCACCTGCGGATGGAGTTTTACATCGACAGACATATCACCAATATTCTTGATCGGAGTCCCGATCAAGATCTTCCTGCGATCGATCTCGATCCCCATCTGTTCCTTTACCGCGTCGGCGATCTGACCATTCGAGACGGATCCGAACAGCTTGCCGCCCTCTCCGGTCTTCACCTTCAGGGTAACGGAACCTTTCTCGATCTTCTCCTTAAGTGCCTTTGCCTCCGCAAGGTTCTCGGCTGCGATCTTCTCATCATTGGCTTTCTTCAGCTTCAGGGTATTCAGGTTGGCGCTGGTCGCCTCCACGCCCTGCTTCTTCCTCAGAAGAACATTTCTTGCATAGGCATCGGAAACCTCGACGATCTCGCCCTTTTTCCCTACTTTCTTGACATCCTCAAGCAGAATTACCTTCATGTCTTTCTCCTCTTGTTTTACAGTGTCTTGTCGTCTGTCATCTGTTTCAGGACGGCCTTGAGTTTCTCCCTGGCCTCCTCCGCGGTAACGCCCTTCAGCTGGGCACCCGCCATGCTGATGTGGCCTCCTCCTCCGAGCTTCTCCATGACCAGCTGCACATTCGCTTCATCGATGGAGCGGGCGCTGATGAAGATCTCGTTCTCATAGTCCGTAAGGACAAATGAGGCACGCACACCTACTATGTTCAGCAGTTCATTGGCTGCCTGGGCGCCTACGACATTCGGGCTCTTAAGCTCTCCCGGCGGAAGGATGGAGATCGCATAGGCGTCGAGATAGATCTCTGCATTCCTGACAGCCTCTGCCCTTGCGCGGTAGCTGTCGACATCATCCCGGAGCATCTTGCGGACCCTTGTGATGTCGGCTCCGCTTCTTCTCAGATATGCGGCTGCCTCAAAGGTCCTGGCTCCTGTCTTTGCCACAAAATTGTTCGTATCGATGAGAATGCCCGCGTACATACAGTCGGCCTCAAGACTGCGCAGACGAACATTTTCCTCAAAGTACTGAAGCACTTCCGCGATCATCTCGCAGGCAGAGGACGCCGAAGGCTCGATATAGCTGAGCGAAGCATTCTCGATCTTGTCCGTATTCTGGCGGTGATGATCAAGCACAACGATCGTATCGGTCTTGTCCATCAGCTCCCTGCATTCCAGGAGGGAAGGCCGGTTGGTATCCACAACGACCAGGGCGGTCGTCGCATCCGTCATCTGCAGGGCCTCCTCACGGGTGACGAAAAGGCCTTCCTTATAATCCTTGCTCTCCTTCAGAAGCTCGATCCACTGCCTGATGGAAGCATTATCCGCCCCAAGAACGATATGGGCAGGCTTGCCCAGGGCCCTGGCCGCCCTGCAGACACCGATGGCTGCCCCCAGGCAGTCCATGTCCGGGAATCTGTGCCCCATAGCGATCACAGAATTCTTCGTGATCATGATCTCGCGCATCGCCTGAGCCTTGACTCTGGCCTTCACACGGGTATG
Source organism: Lachnospiraceae bacterium UBA7729 (assembly GCA_002482005.1). Classification (GTDB taxonomy): domain Bacteria; phylum Bacillota; class Clostridia; order Lachnospirales; family Lachnospiraceae; genus Porcincola. The sequence continues at coordinate 7,549 of DLFD01000041.1, forward strand.
CTGCTCACTCCTCTGGGATTTGCCTCCGAAGAAAGTCATCTGGGAAGCATTGTTGACGACCGCCTGGTCTCCGCCTCTTCCGAGAGACATCTCGATGGCAGATCGTGCAAGTTCGTAGTTTTCAAGGTAATTGCCGCCCCCGAGCCCTGCGCCGATACTCAGCGTAATGCTGACATCATTACCGATGTTGATCGTCTTTACGGACTCCAGGATGGAGAAATGGTCTTCCGAAAGTACATCGAGGCTCCTCTGGTTCAGGACGACCAGGTACTTGTCTTTCTCAAGCTTCTTGGGCAGGCAGCCCTGAGCGGTGAAGTACTTCATGATCTGGCGGTCGACCAGTACGCTGATCAGCGAACTGTGGACTTCATCAACGCCTTCGAGAGCTTCATCATAGTTGTCCATATCGACCAGGCAGACGACCGGCTTCTGGTCACGGTTCTCCTGGCGCAGCTGGTTTCGTTCCGTCTCGTCCAGCAGATAGATAATATAAAAGAAACTGCTCTGGCCTTTTTTCTTCTCCTGCCGGATCATGTCTGTATCGTCGATCAGGTCATCGATCGAGATCCTCTGGATATGGGCGCGGAGATCCCGTTCCTGGTACCGGACCTCGATATCCTTGTCCCATTCCATGACCGGAAATGATGCACTTGTGAGTTCCGGGAACAGCACAGAGATGTTCCGTTCATAATTCTCCGGTTTTTTGGTAAGTTCACACAGCCGGTCGTTCATCCACATGATCCTCCCGGAAGAGGAAACGATCGTGACCGGAAGCTCGATCTGACGCAGGATCTCCTCCTGCGTCTGACTGAAGCTGGTTGCAAAATCCACAAGCCCGCGGAGGATCCTGGGCTTGTAGTAAAGGTAAACCAGAAGGATCACGCCGAAGTAGCACCCGGCAAACAGAAGTGTAACAAGCCCCGCCCTGTGGCTGATCCTGAAGTTGAGAAGGACCAATACAAGCAGGCTGAGAGAAAGCACAAGATTCCAGTTCCAGTGCATTCCCAGATTACCGCTGTATTTGATCTTTGGCTTGTTTTTCATGCTTCTGCTTTTCCCTCATCCCTCAATACCGGAACACCGCGACGCCGTATGCCGGAAGGTCGAATGCGAAGGAATACGGCTTACCGTCGCATTCACTCTCGACTGCCTTATACTTTACAGGATGTTTGGTCCCGTGTCCACCGAAGCGGAGTTCATCTCCATCGAGGACAAGGCGATAAGTCGTGTCTTCCACGCAGCCTACCCGGTAATCCGGACGCGCCATCGGAGTGAAGTTGATGACGAAGAGCAGGTTGCTCCTGCCGTCTTCCGAATGACGCAGGAAGCTGTAGATGCTCCTGTCGGCGTCATCCGCGTTGATCCATTCAAATCCTGCCGGATCGCAGTCTGCCTCATACATAGCAGGCGTTGTCTTATAAAGATGCAGCAGTTCCTGGACAAAGTCAAGCATCTGTCTGTGCTTCGGCTGCTGAAGCAGGAACCAGTCAAGTTCTCTGTCCTCATTCCACTCGCGCTCCTGGGCGAAATCCTGTCCCATGAAGAGGAGTTTCTTGCCCGGATGACCGAACATAAAGGCATAGCCTGCCTTCAGATTCGCAAACTTGTCATCGTAAAGGCCCGGCATCTTGTTGATCATCGAGCACTTCAGATGTACGACTTCATCGTGCGAGAGGACCAGGCAGTACTTCTCGGAGTAAGTGTAGGTCATCGCGAATGTCATCTTGTTGTGGTTGAACTTGCGGAAGTACGGATCCAGCTTCATGTAATCGAGGAAGTCATGCATCCAGCCCATATTCCATTTCATGGAGAAGCCAAGTCCGTCGTTCTCAGGCTTATCGGTCACCTTCGGCCATGCGGTGGACTCTTCCGCGATCATCATGACCCCCGGATGCTTTCCGCGGACGACCGAATTCAGGTGCTTGAAGAACTCGATCGCTTCCAGGTTCTTGTTTCCGCCGTACTTGTTCGGGACCCACTCGCCATCCTTGCGTCCGTAGTCAAGATACAGGATGGAAGCCACAGCGTCCACCCGGAGACCATCCACGTGGAACTCCTCGATCCAGTACAGAGCATTGGCGATCAGGAAGTTCTTGACCTCGGACTTTCCGAAATCGAAGACCTTGGTTCCCCAGTCCGGATGCTCTCCCTTTCTCGGGTCCGCATACTCATAGCACGGTGTTCCGTCGAACTCTGCCAGTCCATGGGCATCCTTCGGGAAATGTGCCGGAACCCAGTCGAGGATGACGCCTATCCCGTGATTGTGCAGATAATTGATCAGATATGCGAAGTCTTCCGGCGTTCCATAGCGGGAGGTCGGTGCATAATAACCGGTAACCTGATATCCCCAGGAAGCATCAAGCGGATGCTCGGCGATCCCCATGAGTTCGATATGCGTATACCCCGCTTTCAGCAGATAGTCCGTGACCGAGTGTGCAAAATAGCGGTAATTATAGAAACCGTCCTCATTCTCTCCATGCGGATGACGCATCCAGCTTCCGATATGGCACTCATAGATAGAGATCGGAGCCGTGTCCTGATCAAACTCAGCCTGCTTCTTCATCCACTGATCATCGGTCCAGGTGATGTCACTGATGTCAGCGATCACAGAAGCGGTCCCGGGACGATACTCTGCACGGTTCGCATATGGGTCAGCCTTGTAAAGTTTTCTGCCATCCTGGGTGTAGATCAGATACTTATACATCTGACCCGGCTTTGCATATTCAACGAAAGCTTCCCAGATCCCGGACGGTTCCCGTCTGGCCATCGGAATGCTGCTCTCGTTCCAGCCATTGAACTCACCGATCACGGTGACCGCCGCAGCATGAGGAGCCCATACTGCAAAGTGGATCCCGTCTCTGCCGTTCAGCCATGACGGATGGGCGCCAAGCTTCTTATAGATATCATAGTGAACGCCCTGATCATAGAGATACTGGTCAAGGTCACTGACAAACTGAGGTCCTCTCTCCGGTCTCGGCTCCTCTTTCTTCTCAGGCACCGTCTTCTCTTCCGGCTCTGCCTTCTTCTCAGCGGCGGTCTTCTTTTCTGACTCTGCCTTCTTCTCAGCGGTCTTCTTTTCTGACTCTGCCTTCTTCTCAGCGGCTTTCTTCTCTGATGCCGCCTTCTTCCCTGCTGCCGTCAGCTTTTTCGGCTCCGGCGCTGCCGTGATCTGCTTTTTATCCGGCGCTGCCGTCACCTGCTTTTGCTCCGGCGCTGCTGTGATCTGCTTTTTATCCGGCGCTGCCGTGATCTGCTTCTGCTCAGAAGCCTGTGCCTTCCCCGCTGTTTTCTTCTTCATCCCTTCGGTCCCCCTTTGACTTTGCAGGTAGATTCCGCAGCCGTCCGCCGGCAGCGTTATATGCAGTTGCCCCTGCTCCTTCTTTACCGCTTCCCCGGAGAGCAGGTCCGTCACATACTCCCAGTCAGCCGGAAGCCGGAATCTTATCTCCGCAGGTTTTTCATCATTATTGACAGCTACGATAACTGCCTCATTCTCATTGGTCCTTGCATATACATACTGCCTGTTGGCAAGCAGCAGTTCCTTGTATTTCCCGGATCCGGTCACCGGATGCTCTTCCCGGATGGCGCCCAGCATCTCAAGATACTCTTCCAGTCCCGTGACCGGCGGGTCCTTCTCGGTCTTTTCCAGATCGATCTCCGGTCTCAGGGCCCAGTCACCGTCTTCCTTTCTTCCTCCGATGCCCCATTCCGATCCGTAATAGATCGACGGATCCCCAGGCAGCGTATAGAGAAGAGTATACATCGGGAACAGATGTTTCTTATCCGTCAGTTTTTCTGCAGCCCTTGAAACATCGTGATTGTCCACAAAAGAATACAGGACACGTCCGGCATAGATTCCGCTGTTCCAGTTGTCTCCGAACTGTCTCCGGATCGTGTGGGCGATCTCAAAGTAATTATGTGTGTTATGACCCGACCAGAGTCCCTTGCTGAGTTCATAGTTGGTGACCGAATGAAGCACATCACCGTTCGCCCAGCGGCTATAGTCCCCATGGATCACTTCCCCCATCAGCCAGAAATCCGATTTCTTCTGGGTGGTGAGCCGCCTCATCTCCTTCATGAAGTCGAAGTCAAGGCAGTCCGCACAGTCAAGACGGATCCCGTCGATATCGAATTCATCGATCCAGAACCGGATCGTATCAAAGAGGTAATTCTTTACTTCCGGATTTCTCAGGTTCAGGTTTACCAGATCTCCCGAGCCTCTCCAGGTTTCATAGGAAAAGCCGTCATGATAGGCGCTGTCCCATCCGAAATTGATTCCCTTGTACCAGTCCCGGTACCTGGAGTTCTCCCTGTTTTTCTGAATATCCCGAAAAGCGAAAAAACCGCGGCCGGTATGATTGAAGACACCATCGACGACTACCCGGATTCCGGCATCATGGAGCTTTTTCACCAGATGCTTCAGGTCGCTATTGTCGCCGAGTCTTCTGTCTACGGTGCGGTAATCGATCGTATCATATCCGTGCCTGGAAGATTCAAAGAGAGGTCCGATATACACTGCCCCGATATGAAGGTCCTTCAGATGCGGAATCCACTCGTCAAGCCTGTGAAGTCTGTGGACAGTTTCCCCGCCTTCATTCTCATGCGGCGCCCCCAGCAGGCCAAGTGGATAGATATGGTAAAAAGTCGTATTGTCATACCAATATCCCATTGGCACATCCATCCTTTCACGGAAGAACATTACACAGATGCTCTGAGTAATTATACAATTCGCCTAAAAAAAAGTCAATAAATCACGTTTTTTAGGGAATGGTGACGGTTTATGATTACCCAAGCACGGTCGACGCCATGTGGCTCGTAGCCTTAATCGAGTAGAGTCGACTTCGTCTCCCCTACTCGATCTGGCTACGCAGCTATCATCATCTCGTGTGCGGTGCGCGAGGCACTTGTGCCCGCGGTGCGCGCGCGACTCATCTCAAGTCCTTCGGACTTTCGATGATAGCTGTCGCCACATGGGCGTCTCCCCGTGCAAGCACGGTCGACGCCATGTGGCTCGTAGCCTTACAAAAAGGGACAGACGCCATGCTCTGGTGCCTGCCCCCTCTGACCTCTGGGATATTCTCAGGAAGTGCTGCCCGCCGTCCTGCAGTGGTGCACTGCCTCATGCTCAGCGGTCTTCTCTGAAGTACGGAAGGCCGAGTGCTGCCGGCGGCTGATTCTCTTTCCTGTTGCGCACTGACATGATGATCAGGACCGCGATGGTGACCAGGTACGGGAACATCTTGTAGATCTCCTTGATGGCCATGTTGGTTCCGGTCGGTATGTACAGATACAGGATATACAGTCCTCCGAAGAGGATGGAAGCCAGGATACTGAAATCAGGTTTCCAGACGGTGAAGATGACGAGTGCGATCGCCAGCCAGCCTCTGTCGCCGAATGCATTGTTGGACCAGACGCCCGAAGCGTAATCCATGACATAGTAGAGTCCGCCGAGTCCTGCGATCATGGAACCGATGCAGGTCGCAGCGTATTTGTATCTGGAAACATTGATCCCGGCTGCGTCAGCGGTCCCCGGATTCTCGCCGACCGCTCTCAGCTGAAGTCCGAGACGGGTCTTCCTCAGGAAGAATGCTGCACAGATCGCGATGACGATCGCTGCATAAGCAAGAAATCCGTATGAGAAGAACATGGTTCCGACTACTCCCATTCTGTCCGCAAACGGCAATGTTTTCTGGAAGCACTTCGAAGTCTCTCTCAGGGAGATGGAAGGTACGGATGACCCTGTCAGCTTGATCAGCGATCCGCCGAAGAAGTTTCCGAAGCCAACGCCGAAGGTCGTCATGGCAAGACCGGTAACATTCTGATTCGCTCTCAGATTGACGGTCAGGAAACAGTAGAGCAGCCCCATCAGCAAAGATCCCAGCAGGGAACACAGGAGCGGGATACAGATGCCGAGAAACGGATTGATGGCGGCTTCTGCCGCATTCAGATGATTCTCATAGAAGAAGGATCCGATGACTCCGGAGATAGCTCCGACATACATGATTCCGGGAATGCCAAGGTTCAGATTACCGGACTTCTCGGTAAGCGTCTCGCCTGTGCTGCCCAGAAGAAGCGGAATACTCTGTTTCACTGCACTTTGGAAAAAGATGTCAAAGTTGAACATTTATTTCGCCTCCTTCTGCCGGACGATCCTGTACTGAATGAAGAACTCGCATCCAATCAGGAAGAAGATGATGATACTGGTCAGAATATCCGAGAACGACTCGTTCAGGTTGAAGTTGCTGGCGACTTCTCCGGCGCCTTTTGACATGAAGGTGAGCAGGAAGCTGGTGAAGATCATGCCGAACGGATTGAACTTTGCCATCCAGGCTACCAGTACAGCGGTGAACCCTCTTCCGCTTGCCAGGGTCGTCGTGATCGTGTGGTCGGAGCCTGCTACCAGCATGAATCCAGTCAGTCCGCAGATAGCTCCCGAGAGGACCATAGTCCTTACGATGACCTTTCCGACGGAGATCCCGACATACTTTGCGGTCTTCTGGCTCTCGCCTACGACAGCAAGCTCATAGCCGTGCTTGCTGTAGTTCATGTAGCAGAAGATAAATACTGTGATTGCCGCTGCCACGATGACAGTCAGCAGATACTTATACTTTCCGATGGTCGGAAGCCAGCCGGCATGAGACTTCTGGTTGATGATGCCGACTTTTCCGGACCCTTTCGGACTCTCCCAGATGATGATGAAATATGCGCAGAGCTGAATCGCTACGTAGTTCATCATCAAGGTGAACAGAGTCTCATTGGTATTCCACTTAGCCTTGCAGACTGCCGGGACCAGCCCCCAGATGCCGCCGGCGCATACTGCCGCGATCAGGCTGATCAGGATGACCAGACCGTTCGGAAGGCTCTTTCCAAAGTTGATCATGCACGCAGCTGTCGCAAGGCAGCCGATCATGACCTGTCCTTCGCCTCCGATATTCCAGAAACGCATCCGGAATGCCGGTGCCATAGCCAGAGAGATCAGAAGCAGTACGGAAAGGTCCTGCATCATAACCCAGAATCTTCTCGTACTCGCAAAGCTTCCCAGAAAGATCGTCTGCATGACTCCCAGCGGACTCTGCCTTGTCAGTGCCCAGGTTACGATCGCGCACACCGCGATCGAGATCAGAAGCGCCAGCCCCCGGATCCCCATCGCCTTATACCAGGGGATGGCGTCTCTTTTTACAATATGAAGACCGATTCCATTCTTTGTCTTGTTCTTCATTCTGCGCCTCCCAGCGAGGTCATCAGCAGGCCGACCTCATTCTTGGTAGCTTTTCTTCCGTCAACGATGCCAGAGACCTTGCCTCCGCAGAGAACCAGGATCCGGTCAGCCAGCTGAAGAAGAACATCCAGATCCTCGCCGACATAGACAACGGCGACTCCCTTTTCCTTCTGCTTGTTCATCAGATCATAGATAACATAGGATGAATTGATATCCAGGCCTCTCACTGCATATGCGGTCAGAAGCACGGTAGGATTGGAGGCGATCTCACGGCCGACAAGTACCTTCTGCACATTTCCTCCGGAAAGTCGTCTGACCGGTGTCGAAAGCCCCGGAGTGTCGACGGAAAGCGCTTTCACTACCTCATCTGCAAGATCATGCGGGATCTTGCGGTTCGTGAAGAGACCGCCGCCCATGCGGAAGGAACGAAGCATCATGTTTCCCGTAAGGTCCATGTTTCCCACAAGTCCCATTCCAAGCCGGTCTTCCGGAACGAAGGAAAGCGATACGCCCATCTTCCGGATCGTCTCCGGATTCGTTCCGACCAGCTCCACAGCCTTTCCGGATTCCTCGTAATATTTGATACTGCCGGATTCGATCTTCTGAAGCCCTGCGATCGATTCGAGCAGCTCCCTCTGACCGCTTCCGGAGATGCCCGCGATTCCCAGGATCTCTCCGCTGTTGATCGTGAATGAGACATCCTGAAGTTTCGGGATTCCGTCCTCATCAATCACAGTCAGACCGCTGATCTCGATCTTGGGCTTCACATCCTTCGGTTCAGGCCGGTCTATATTCAGTTTTACAGCATGTCCGACCATCATGTCAGTCATCTCCTGGGCATTCGTCTCGGATGTCTTGAGACTGCCTATGAACTTGCCCTTATTGAGAATATCCACATAATCGGAGATCTCAAGGACCTCATTCAGCTTGTGGGTGATGATGATGATGGCCTTGCCATCCTTCTTCATATTCCTGAGGACATCGAACAGTTTCTCCGTCTCCTGAGGAGTCAGGACTGCCGTCGGTTCATCCAGGATCAGGATATCTGCCTTGCGGTAGAGCATCTTGACGATCTCGACCGTCTGCTTCTGGGAGACGGACATATCGTAGACTTTCTGATCCGGATCAAGATCAAATCCATACTTGCTGCAGATCTCCCGGATCCTGTCCGCAACCGTCTTCAGGTCAAACTTCCTTCCCTCTTTGAGGCCCAGAACGATATTCTCTGTCGCTGACATAACGTCAACAAGTTTGAAGTGCTGATGCACCATCCCGATTCCAAGAGAAAGTGCATCCTTGGGAGAGTGGATCAGTTCTTCCTTGCCGTTGATATAGATATGTCCGGAATCCGGATAGTAGATGCCGGAGAGCATGTTCATCAGCGTCGTCTTGCCGCTTCCGTTCTCTCCGAGAAGAGAGAGGATTTCCCCCTTGTAGATATCGATCGATACATTGTCGTTCGCCACTACTTTTCCGAATGTCTTCGTGATGCCGCGCATACTGACGGCGGGCTGACGCTTTGTATCCACTTTCGCACCTCCTGCCTGTGTAAACGAAAGAGGGCAGCACAGGTACTTTCCCGTGCTGCCTCCTTCTAACATTCAGAGACAGTCCCTTCAGGAAATGTTTCTGAACGCACATTCCTAATTGATCAGAACTTGGTATCCAGCAGTGTGATTCCATCGATACCAGTAGAATTATCGGCATCATTCAGATCAAAGTAAGGAGCACTGCGGTACTCGGATTCATGGAAATAGCCATCCGATACAACGTTCGTATCCGGGGTGTATGCTTCATCGGTATCAACATCAGCCTGGAAGCTCTCATCAAGAGCAGCGCCCTTGAAGGTGAACTTGGAGACATCAAATACATGGATGCTGCCATCCTCAAGTCCTGCGGTAACCTTGTCGAGCTCTTCCTGAGTACCCTCAGCAGCAACGTTGGCATTGAGGTCGGTAAGCTTTACGGAACCGGATGCAAGAGTACCAGTCCAGTCTGCCGGAATCGGCTCGCCTGCTGCGGTATTCTTCATCATGAGCATCATGTAAGGAGCCCAGTCGATCCTGGAAGAGATGAGGTAGGTGTTCGGGCAAGCGTCGCCGGTAGAGCCATTGTAGGAAACATCCGGAACCCCTGCTTCTTCACATGCGGTCGGTGCGCCCATGGAGTCAGCATGCTGAGAGATCAGTACACAGCCATCATTGATCAGGTTCTTTGCGCCTTCCTTCTCAGCGGTCTCATCATACCAGGAACCGGTGAAGGTAACTTCCATCGTTGCACTCGGGCACTCAGATCTTGCGCCGAGGAAGAAAGAAGTGAATCCGGAGATAACCTCTGCATAAGTGAATGCTCCGACATATCCGATCTTAGCCTGATCTTCGGTGATCTTGCCATCCTTGATCATCTCATTCAGCTTCATTCCTGCAGCAACGCCTGCAAGATAGCGGCCTTCATAGATGGATGCGAATGCATTGTGATAGTTGTCAAGGCCTTCTGTATGAGCCTTGGTTCCGGTTGCATGGCAGAACTGAACATCCGGATATTCCTGGGCAGCCTGGATCATGTAGTCCTCATGGCCGAAGGAATCAGCAAATACAGCTGCGCATCCCTGGTCTGCAAGGTCTGCTGCGGTCTCGTAGCACTCCTGGCCTTCCGGTACATTGGTCTTCAGAATGATCTGGTCATCGGAAAGTCCGAGAGCCTTTGCAGCATCCTTGGCTCCGTTGATGAAGTTCAGGTCATAGGTGGAGTTCTCATCATGAAGGAAGATAAATCCGAACTTCATATCAGAAGGGATCTCTACGTCTGCTTCAACCGGTGCGTCAGCGATAACAGCTCCGCCTGCAGGCGCTGCTGCTTCTGCTGCAGCCTCAGTCTCACCTGCGAATGCCGAAAACGGCACTGCAGCCATCAGTACACTTAATACCAAAGCGATCTGTTTTTTCATCCTCACTACCTCCTAGCGTTGAAAAAACGCACAATAAAATAAGGAACTATTTTCAGTATAACAGCGTGTTTTGTCAGTGTCAATCAGAGTGCATAGCCATAATGTCAAAAAATATTTGTGCAGTCTAACAAACTGTTTGATATTTTACGTCCTATGGGATTAAAAATTGGCCCCGTAAGCAGCGGGGCCAGTCTGTTTTCTGTCTCAGACTCATGTCCGTAAATTTTTCTGTCTGTCAGCGCAGGTCCTTCGTCCTCAGGATCACGCGGTTCTGAGCGTCATAACGCTTCTTTGACGACTGGATCCTGCGGAAGAATTTTCCGGAGTTCTTAATGGCCCGGTCGGCAAGCTCGATCACATTCGTGATGGAGACTGCCTCTCCGGCCTTGGCTGCCGCATCCAGACGAGCTGTCAGAGCCTTCTTTGCATCATCCGAGAATACACAGTCCCTGCTCTCCGCATAGAGTTCCCCGAAGTTTACGAGGTCCGCACTTGTGAATGCCGGGATGTAGATCTGAGCCGTAAACTTCATCGTGAAGCGCGGATGGCGCATCAGCAGATCGTGGATATATCTCTGTTCGTCCTCCAGGATCATGATCATGCCATCGGTCCGAAATTCCATCGCCGTCGTCAGCTGGTCAACGATACTGTCTTCCAGATCACCTGCTTCCTCGATGATGAGAACGCCTCCGGCGATCTTCGCGATCGTAGCCGCAATATCCTTCCGATTCAGATCGGCAGCGTAGATCCTGGCCATCTTGACGGAATGAGTTCCCTTGTCCTCAGCCACCGCCTTTGCGATACCGGTCGCAATCGTGGTCTTCCCGCATCCATGACCGCCGAGGATCAGGACATTGCCGCTGCGGGAGGTTCTGTCATCCCCCTTGCTCTCTGCCTGATCGATCGCCTTCGCGATCTGTTCCTCCAGATTCCCGATTCCCAGGAAGCCTCTGAAAAGGCTTCTCTGATATGGCTTCAGGAAAACCTTTCTGATCGTTTCTTCCGTATACTGTGGTTCCTCGACGCTTTTTTCCGTGTGGACTTCCTTCATCACCTGAGTGCCTGCCGGGACCTCTTCACCGGATACCTGTTCTGCCGCACCGGATGCCTGCACTTTTTCCTGCCCCTGTGCTGCAGCTGATGTTTCCGTTCCCGCCTCCGCAGGCTGCTGTACTTCCTCTGCTGCCTTCTGAGCCTCCGCTTCCGGAGTACCGACCGTCTCAGTCACTTCCCTGGCTTCGCTTTCAGACTTTGCCTGTGCCTCCGCCTCAGCAGCGATTTTTTCCGCCATCCGCTGCCCGGCGCTCTTTGCGAGGTTTTCCTTCCTCAGGAATTCCTCATGGAGCCTTGCGATCTCCTCAGTCGGAAGCACCCTGGTCTTTGCTCCAAGGATCTCCTCCATCGACGGGTTCTCCTGCTTCTCTTCGGCTGGCCTTTCCGTCCGGACTTCCGCCTCTGCAGGCTTTTCTTCTTCCGCAGGCTTTTCTTCCCGACCGGATGCTTCCGCGGGCTTCTCTTCTGCAGACTTCACTTCTGCAGACTTCTCTTCTGCAGACTTCACTTCTGCAGACTTCTCTTCTGCAGACTTCACTTCTTCCGCTGCTTCCGCATCTGTTGCCGGCTGAAGCGCCTTTTGCGCTGTCTCAGTCTCCGCATTCCCGGCTGCGGTACCTTCCGCCTGTGCTTCTGACTCCGAAGACTGAGTCCTTTCACCTTCTGCCTGTACTTCTGTCTCTGCACTTTTCGGCTCAGTGCCTTCCTCACCCTTTCCTGCAGCCGCTTTCCTCACGGAATCTCCCTTATCTCCCATGGAAAGAAGGATATCATCGATCGTAAGTTTCGGCGCTTCCGGCTTTTTCTGGCTGTCCCTCTTCATCGCGAGCGTCATACCGAGGCCTCTGGAGGCTACCGCCGCTTCCTGATCTTCTTTCGACTGCTCGATCACACGGTCAAGCTGAGCCTGTTCTTCATCGACCTCTGCTCTCGGGCCGACTCCCTCGATGATGCTCTTCATGCTCTCCGCAACGTTCTTGCGGAGTTCTTCCTCATTATAATGGACTCCCGGATCTGCATCTCCGGCTGCCTCACCTCCGGCTGCCTCACCTCCGGCCGCATCCATCTCCGGGCGTTTTTCTGCAGGCGATCCGGAAACCGTACTTTCCGCTGCAGATGAAGGCTGCAGCTCAGTCTGTCCGGCATCTTCAGGGGCTGACGGACAAAGCGGCGTCTCATCGCCCTCTGCAGGTGCAGACGGGCGGAATGGCGTCTCACTGCCTTCCGCAGATGCAGACGGGCGAAATGCCATCTCATCACCTTCTGCAGGTGCAGACGGACGGAATGGTTTTCCATCCTCCGGTGCGGCAGCCTCCGGAACCCTTATCGGATCAGCTTCTGCCTTCGGTGCGGCATAGTCCTCAGATGTTCTGACAGGCGGGACTTCCTTCTTCCCGGCTGCCGTATCCCTGACCGGCGTCCGGGAAGACGCAGCCGCCTGAGCCATTGCTTCTTCCTTCTGTCTGGCTGCTCTCGAGATATCCTGTGCCAGCTCCGACTTGATCGCATCCTGCTGAAGGGATGCTCTTTCCGCTCTTGCCTGCCTCAGATAGGAAGCTTCCGTCTCCATATCGGTGTCATAGTCTTCCTGCTCCTCCGCAGCAAAGCGGTTGTCATAGATCTCCTGCTGGCGGGGCGTCAGCGGAGCGATCTTCTTTTTCAGTTCAAGAGCCTTGATGACATATTTTCCGCTCTGATACCAGAGGACAAGGTCATCACAGGTGTTGATACACTCCTGCATGCGGCCCGCTTCCTTATACAGCTTTGCCAGCTCATAGGACCAGCGTTCGCTGTCCTTCTCCTGGTCCAGATATTCTTTCAGGATATTGATCTGCTCATCAAGAGAAGATCCTCTTCCCCTGTAGATCTTGTATTTCAGGATATACTTATTGTTATCCCTGGGAGCCGCCTGTACATATTCCGAATAGTACTCGATGGCTTCGTCAAACTGTTTCATGGCGATCGTGCACTCGACCAGCCTGTACAGAACGGTACGGCCAAGCGGGCTTCTGCGATAAGCACGGAGAAGCAGGATCTTGCTGTCCTGATAACGGTTCACAGCCTCGTAGATCTCACTGATCATCAGAAGCGTCTGGACATTCCTTACCCTCTTCCAGTCGATCGAGTCGGCAACCTGTGCGGCGGAAGTATAGTCTTCAACCGCGATCAGACGGTTGATCTCACTCAGTTTTTCCTGATATTCTTTCTTATCCACTTCTGTCTCCTCTGCTTCACAGTTTCGATGTTCCGGATATATCTCTCGTTCTCTCAGCCAAGTTCCAGATCATATCCGTCGCACATCATCAGATCATCATCAGATCATCATCCGATGTATCTCTGACTTTTCTGCTCCGGACCCTTCTCAGGACATGTCCTTCTCCCCAGGTGTGGGGATTCAGCAGGACAAGCACCGGCAGGATCTCAAGTCTTCCGGCGATCATATCAAAGATCAGAACGCATATCGCAAATGGTCCGTAGCCGGCGAATGTGGAAGTGGGGCCTACGTCAGCCAGCCCCGGCCCGATGTTGTTCAGGGTCGCCGCCACAGCGGAGAAGTTGGTCTCCAGTCCGAAGTTATCGACCGATATCAGCAGGACCGAGATCCCGAACACGATAAAGTACGCTGTGATGAAAACATTGATCCCTCTGAGTACCGCATGGTCCAGGACCTTACCGTCATAACGGATCTTCCGGACATCATTCGGATGGATCGCACTGTCAAGTTCCTTGAAGATCGCCTTCACGACGACCTGGACGCGGGAAACCTTGATGCCGCCTCCGGTGCTGCCCGCGCAGGCTCCGATGAACATCAGGAGGATCAGGATCCACTTGGAGAATGCCGGCCACAGATTGAAGTCCGTGGTGGAGAACCCGGTCGTCGTGATGATCGAGCCGACCTGGAAAGCCGCATCCTTGATCGCAAGTCCGATATTCGTATAATCGCCATGAATATTCACAGTGATCATGACGATCGCTGCCGCTATGATCCCGTAATAAGACATCGCTTCCGAAACCTTCGGCACTTCTTTGATGTGTCCGGTCATGACCAGATAGAAGACACTGAAATTGGTCCCGAACAGGATCATGAAGACCGTGATCACAACCTGCTGGAAGATCGTATAGGAAGCGCATCCTGAATTCAGGATCGAGAACCCTCCGGTACCTGCCGTTCCGAACGTGATGCAGAAAGCGTCGAAGACCGGCATCCTGCTCAGGATCAGAATGACCAGCTGGAGGACCGTCAGGACGATATACATCTTATAAAGAAGGCTTGCCGTCTGACTTGTCTTCGGAACCATCTTCTTGACACTCGGTCCCGGGCTTTCCGCTTTCATCAGGTACATGGTGCTTCCGCCGGATGCCAGCGGAATGATCGCCATGACGAATACCAGGATCCCCATGCCTCCGACCCAGTGAGTGAAGGACCTCCAGAACAGAAGCCAGTGCGGCAGCGCCTCGATATTGGCTACTACCGATGCTCCGGTCGTGGTAAATCCGGATGCCGTCTCAAACACGGCATCGATCATGTCCGGGATATATCCCGAAAGCCGGAAGGGCAATGCTCCGAAGAAGCTGTATAGAAACCACACCATCGCACAGATGACTGCACCTTCCCTTGCATAGATCCTGTGATGTTTCGGGCGGCTGACCACCTTCAGAAGCAGTCCGGCAAGAAGGCAGACTGCCATGGAGACCAGAAGCCATACGGCACTTTTTTCCCGATAGATTGCCGCGACCAGCGCGGACGGCGCCATAAAGCCTGCCTCAAACATCAGCATCCAGCCCATGGTGCGGAAGATCATCGCATAATTCATATGAACTCACTTTGCAAAGATATCATCAATATCACTGACTCCCTTGAGAGTTGTGATGATTACCGCCGTGTCCCCTGCCCGGATCTCATCATCGCCTCTCGGAAGGATGATCTTTCCTCCCCTGCTGATACAGCCGACCAGAACTCCCGGCTTGAACTTCAGGTCCTTCAGCGGAATATCCTGATGGGTGAAACTGTCACGGATGTAGAATTCAAGTGCCTCTGCCTGATCATCCATCATACGGTGCAGTGTCTCGATATTGCTGCCGAAGGAATTCTGCATCGCCCTGACATAAGTCAGGATATGCTCCGCAGTGATATTCTTAGGAGCGATCATCGTGTCCAGATCCAGCTGGTCGAACACATCTGCGAAAGCTTCCCTGTCCACTTTCGTGACGATCTTCCGGATCCCCTTTGACCTGGCAAGGAGAGAGAGAATGACGTTCTCCTCATCGATCCCGGTGAGGGCGACAAAACTATCCACCCGGTCGATCCCTTCCTCAGCAAGAAGCTCTTTGTCCGAAGCATCCCCGTGAATGATCGTCGCCTTGGGCAGTCTCTCAGCAAGCTGTTCGCATCTCTTCAGGTCCTTCTCGATGATCTTGACCTGGATCCCGGATCTCAAAAGGATCCTGGACAGGTAATACGCGATATCCCCGCCCCCTGCGATCATCGTATTCTTGACGGCATGTGTATCGAGCCCGATCTTGCGGAAAAACTCCGCCTGTTCATCGCCCGGAGCCACGATGGAGATCACGTCTCCCGACTGCAGGACCGTATCGCCCTGCGGGATCAGCATCTCCCCGTCACGCTCCCGTGTACACACAAGCACATGACACTTCAGTCTCTCATGAAGGTCATTCAAAGTCATCCCATCCAGGATGGAATCCCTGGGGATCCGGAAATGCAGCAGCTCTGCCCTTCCTTTGGCGAATGTATTGATCTCGATCGCGCTCGGGAACTTCAGGACTCTTGCAACTTCCTGCGCCGACGCAAATTCCTGGTTGATCAGGAGTGCCAGTCCAAGCTCTTCCTTGAAGAAGCCTGCTTCCTGGTTGTATTCCGGGTTCTGCACTCTTGCGATCGTCTGGCAGTGGCCTGCCTTCCTGGCGATCAGACAGACCAGGAGGTTTACCTCATCCGCACCCGTGACCGCGATCACAAGGTCCGCATGCTCAATATCCGCATCCATCAGGACCTTGTAGCTTGCACCATTGCCGCAGAAGCCCATCACGTCATAGCGGTCGCAGACCTGGTTCACGACCGTATCGCTCTTATCTACAACTGTCACATCATGGCCTTCACGGCTCAGGTCTCCGCACAGTTTGTCACCGACCTTGCCGCAGCCTACAACTATTATCTTCATCTATATACTCGTCCATATTGATCGTAATGTGTACATACATGGTTACTATATCACGATTGCAGGTTGGTGGCAACGAAGACCAGTCTATCAGGCCTGCCACGAAGGCCGGTCTTCAGGCCTGCAGGCCCCAGGCGTCAGTGAGAAGTTCCGGAAATCTTTCGATCTGTTCATCGGCAAGTCCGGAATAGTTCACGACCATACACGGTCTTCGTCCGGCCCTCTCCCGGCTTCGGCCAAAGACGTGATCTTCCTGGTCTGTGCCGCCCCGGTAGTGCTCCATCCCGAAGATCCTGACCCCTGCCTCTCCTGCAAGCTCCGACAGTTCCTGTTCACTTCTGTCCGTCCGGACCTCCATCAGGAAATGCAGTCCAGCGTCTTCTCCAATGATCCTGGTCCTGTCTGCAAGACCGCTTTGCTGCACCGCCTTCAGGACCAGGTCCTGCTTTCTGCGATAGAACGTCCTCATCCGGTTGATGTGTTTCTCGAAATATCCCTGCCGGATAAACTCCGCCAGCGTGTACTGCTCAAAATTGGAGACCGTACAGGAATAAAAGCCTAGTTTCTCCCTGTAGACCTCAAGAAGCGGCAGCGGCAGCACCATGTAGGAGATGCGGATCGTGGAGGCGAGACTCTTCGTGAAGGTATTGAGGCAGATGACCTTTCCATCCCTGTCGATACTCATCAGGGGCGGGATTGGTCTGCCTGCAAGACGGAACTCCGAATCGTAATCATCCTCGATGATATAGCGTCCGGCCGGTTCCGCCTCGTCTTTCGCGGTCTGCCCTTCCTTTGCCCAGCAAAGAAGCTCTGCCCTCCGGCCGACCGGCATCGTGACCCCGGTCGGAAACTGGTGGGAAGGAGAGATATGGACCACATCCGCTCCGCTCTTTTCAAGGTCTTTCATCGAGATCCCATGGCTGTCCATGGGGATAAAACGGACCTTCACCCGGTTGGTCTCGTAGATTCTCGCGGTCTTCGGATATCCCGGAGTCTCGACTGCATAGACCTTGCTGCTTCCCAGAAGCCGGATCAGAAGGGAATAGAGATACTCCGTCCCGGCTCCGATGATGATCTGCTCCGGACTGACTGCCAGGTTCTGGTACTGGAGAAGGTAGCGGGCGATCTCCTCGCGAAGCTCCAGGATCCCGCTGCCAGGAGCCTTTGTCAGAAGCTCCTGCCTCTTTGTCTGCAGGACCTGCCGGATGATCTTCGCCCAGGTCCCGAATGGAAATGTGTCAGGGTCCGCTTTTGCATCTGCCAGGTCGATCCCCCGGAAGGCTTCCTGCTTCCCTCTTTCTGCCGGCTCCGCCAGCCTGACATCAGCTGCAGCCCCCGGCTGATCACCCGGCCTGCTTTCCGCAGAAGCATCCGGCTGATCTGTCCGCCTTCCTTCTACGGCAGCATCCTGCTGAGCTCTTCCGGCTTCCTTCCTGCCTGGGACCAGCAGGCTTTCCCCGATCTCCGCCACATAGTAGCCGCTCCTCGGCTTTGCATCCAGATAGCCTTCTGCCACCAGCTGAGCATAGACATTCTCCACTGTGACCGTGGATACCCCCATATTCCTTGAAAATGTTCGTTTGGACGGCATCTTCTCCCTGCTTTTCAGTCTTCCCTCCAGGATATCTTCCCGGATCTTACGGTACAGGTATGCTGTCAGCGTTTCGTTTTTCATGTCATGAAAATCATATGTGAGCATGTCTTCTTCTCCCAATCTGGCATTATTGCAATCATATGTTATTTCAATTATAATCATGTCAGTTTATTCAGGCAATCCATTTCAGAAAGGACAATGCCAATGATGAAGCCAAGCAAGAAGAAAGATCTCCGTCTTCTCACCATCCAGGACATCTCCTGCGTGGGAAAATGCTCCCTGACGATCGCCCTCCCAGTCATCTCCGCCATGGGCGTCGAGACAGCCATCCTGCCGACAGCCATACTGTCTACCCACACGATGTTTCAGGGATTTACATTTCTGGACCTGACAGATCAGATGAAACCGATCACGGACCACTGGAAGAAGGAAGGACTCACTTTCGACACGATCTACACCGGCTACCTCGGATCTGTACACCAGATGGATCTTGTCAGGGATATCGCGTCCGAGTTCAGCCAGCCGAAGAGGCCGCTGATCGTGATCGACCCTGTCATGGCCGACTACGGCAGACTTTATGCCGGCTTCGATGAAGCTTATGCCAGAAAGAATGCAGAGTACTGCGGCATGGCAGACGTCATCCTGCCGAATCTGACGGAAGCACATTTCATGACAGGGCTGCCCTACCGGGAGACCTACGACCGGACCTATGTCCAGAAGATGCTGGACGCGCTGCTTCAGCTTGGACCGGAATGGGCCGTTCTGACAGGCGTATCTTTTGAAAGCGGAAAGACCGGAGTCATGGCGAAGTGCCGGAAGACCGGAGAGATCTTTGAATACTATCTTGACCGGGTCCCTGCGAATTATCACGGAACAGGGGACCTCTTTGCCTCCGTTGTCGCCGGCTGGCTGACAAAAGGCGCATCCCTTCAGGATTCGCTGAAGCTGGCATGCAGATATACCCAGGAGACGATCCGATGCACCTACGAAAGCGGAAAGAAGGACGCTTACGGAGTGGACTTTGAACACACTCTGCCTGATCTGGCAGAAGAAGCCGGTGCACTCGGAGACTGCCGCTCCCGGCAGTGCTGAGAGCGGCAGTACAGAAAAAGAGAGCCGGCGACTTGCTTCGCCGGCTCTCCTGATCTACAGATATAAGAAGTTGCTATTCAGTTTTGATCTATATGAATTGAATCGGAGGATTCTTCCCTGCTTTGTATCTTAAGACGCTGTGCTCTACAGCGCCATAGCTCTTAATTGCTGAAGATACTTCTATGGTTCATTGGATATCGTTCTTCGTTCCCTTTCTCGTCAGGAACGGATTCTGAAAATCACTAAACATATTTCATTCTCTGACTGAATGTCGATCTGATTTCCCGATAACTCATCAAGGCAGCTTGCTTTCAATATAACAAGTGAAAGGCGCTTCCATCGATTTTCCGTTTCTCTTCTCCGATTCTCGCTCTAAACTGCGAATCTCAGAAAACCGATCACAAGAAGTCTTTTTCGCAGGGACCATTCACTCTGCCTTTGTTATATTGAACTGAACTGTACGGCGTACCACTATCGATTTCCATCGGTCCAGCCCTCCTTTCTGTGATCCAGAACATCTTTGACGGGGCGGAAACTTGTTTATCAGTTGTTGCTTTCTGATGCTCCTTTTTTGCATCGTCTCTGTTTCCCTGCCTGGCTCTCTGATGTCTTTGTTTAACTAAATACTAGCAGTGAAAGTCACGTTTGTCAATACTATTCTGCTGCATTTTAAAAGTTTTTATATAATTCATTTATAATATGCATTATTGTATATACTATATATACAAATCGTTCATCGTCTTAACTTGTATATACATATTTCTCTCAGATTTGCGAATGTACCTCCCTCATATCATTCCCAAGTCCTTCAGACTCATCTGGTGCCACCCAGCTTCATCAGCTGCACTTTCTTCAGGCGGATTCTCCCAATCTGCGGGTTCTGCTTCTTTCTTTCCGCCCTGCTGCTTTGGCCGCCCGCAGAGGTCCGCCAGCGGTCTCTCGTCCGGGAAGCCGCAAGGGATCCCGCCTCTCCGGATCAGCTCCTGATTGCCGGGAAAGTCTTTGTTGTCCCAGATGAAGGTTTTCGTCAGCCTGTGCGCAATGGAATACAGAGCCCCGTTAAAGGTTCCGCCTTTTCCAAGGCTCGCCTCCACCGCGAAAGCCGCGATGCCGGACGCATAGATATATTTGTTTCTGCCAAGGGCACGGCCAGCCGTAAAAGGCGTATCCGGTGCTGCATCCGACAGAAACAGTCCTCTTCCTGCTTCCGCATCCTGCCTTAGTTCCTGTTTCCGGATCTGTATGGAGAGCGGTTCTGCCAGGTAAGAAACATAGACTCCGCCCTTTCCTGCGGCTGTCTTCTCAGCTATCTGGTCCGTTCCTCTCGCGCCGCCGGAATAGATGGCAAGCCCTTCCTCCGCCGCCTTCTCAGCCAGCTTTTCGGTAAAGTCTCTTCCTGCAGCATCCGGCTGTCTTAAGCCGGTCACTGCGATCCCGGCCATGCCAGCCAGCTTCGGATCTCCCGCATAGAAAAACAGTGGAGGAAGCTGAGTCTCCCTCAGCTTCCTCCTGAGCATACGAGGATATTCCGGATCAAATACCGTCATCACATGGATCCCGCGGTCTTCAAGATTCCCCAGAGCTTTCACAGCACTATCTTTCCTTGCAGAGAGCAGGCGTATCCTGCCCTGCGCGTCTGCAGAGAGATTCAGGTCCCGGACCAGATTCTCTTCTTCAGACCCGGAAAGCAGATCCTCTGGCATGATCCCGGCATTCTTCAGTTCAGCCATCAGCAGATGAAAGGGCCGTGCGGTAAGCGGTCGGCTCTGCTCCCCCTCCGGATCTGCCAGGGCGGAAGCCAGAAGCACGACACACAGGTCTCTTTCCGATATTTCCATTATTTCCTCAGTTTCCTGTTGTAATTGATCAGGCAGCCATCGATGATGATCTCCCTCTCGTGATCAGTCAGTTCCCCAAGAGTCATGTAGAATGCTTTCATAGCTCCGCCCTTCACGACGAAGCCCATGATCTTCTCTCTCTTCTCGGCAACGGCAGCCTTCACATCCGGCAGGAATACCCAGTCTCCGTTCGCATATGGGAGTCCGCCTTCTTCGATGAGAAGCGGGAGCATGCCCCAGTTGATCAGATTGCTGCGGTAACGCTTCGTCGCATACGAGAAGGCAATGTTCGCCCAGCCGCCAAGCACTTTCTGGCAGGAAGCAGCCTGCTCTCTTGCAGAGCCGTCTCCTGGCTTTACCGCGAAGATGGCCGACCCTACTCCGAACTTTGCCGGATCAATGAAGCTCTCCACAACTCCAGGAAGTTTTTCTGCGATCAGGGAGACAACATCCTGATACTGATCGGACAAAGGCTTTCTGCCAGTACCCCTTTCTTCAGCAGATGGATCTATGATCTCTGCTTCCGCCTTCTCAAGTGCAGCCGCCGGATCCGTCCCGTTCTCGATCGCCTTCTGGGCAGCCTGTATCTGCTTGGCACGCGGCACATATGCCGGATCTTTTCGGGACAAGGTAAACTCAGCAAGTCCAAGCGGATTCGAACGGTAAGAAGAAGTCTCACCGGACGGGATCAGCTCATCGGTCGTAGTAACCGGATCATGGATCTCGGATACGATTCTCAGAAGCAGATTCTCAGGCAGCTGGCTCATTGCCGGCCAGTCTTTGATATTCGGTCCGAAGACAAGCTCCGTGTCCGGTTCCGCCTTGCCCCAGGCATTGAACACGCGGTTTCTGTAGATGTTCGGGTCGAAGTTGTATTCCGGCCTGGTATATTCCACGTCTATCTCGGTCGCAGCGGTCAGATAGCCCTTGTTTGCTGCAGTAGCCGCGATGCTTCGCGCATCCATCAGGGCAACGGAAGCAATCTGGCCATTCTGGACCTTGGAGCCTTCACGATTCGGGAAGTTTCTGGTGGAATGACGGATAGAGAAAGCGCCGTTTGCCGGTGTGTCGCCTGCTCCAAAGCACGGGCCGCAGAATGCGGTCTTGACCACGCACCCGGACTCGATCAGGTTCGCGAATGAGCCATTTCTGACCAGCTCCATATAGATCGGCATGGAAGCCGGGTAGACGCTCATCGTGAACTGATCATTGCCGATCGAATGTCCCTTCAGGATATCGGCCGCAGCGCAGATATTCTCAAAGCCGCCGCCTGCGCATCCTGCGATGATCCCCTGATCTACATAAAGCTTCCCGTCCCGGATCTTATTCTGCAGAGAGTAATGGATCTTGCTGCCGAAGGAGACCTTTGCCCTCTCCTCCACATCGTGAAGAACATCCGGCAGATTCTTCTGCACCTCCTCGATCGTGTAGACATTGCTGGGATGGAACGGCATTGCGATCATCGGCCTGATCTCTGAAAGATCCACGCGGATGCATCCATCGTAATATGCGACCGCCCCCGGGTTCAGTTCCTTAAAGCCTGCTCTTCTGCCGTGGATCTCATAGAAATATCTGGTATTCTCATCCGTGCGCCAGATGGAGGAAAGGCATGTCGTCTCGGTCGTCATGACATCGACTCCGATGCGGAAGTCGGCACTCAGACTGCCAATGCCTGGTCCCACGAACTCCATCACCTTGTTCTTCACATAGCCCTTCTCGAAAACGGCTCCGATGATGGCCAGAGCAACATCCTGAGGTCCTACACCCGGTGCAGGTTCTCCTTCCATATAGACGGCGACCACACCAGGCATATCGATATCATAAGTCTGACCAAGCAGCTGCTTTACCAGCTCTCCGCCTCCTTCGCCCATCGCCATGGTCCCAAGCGCTCCGTAACGGGTGTGGGAATCCGATCCGAGGATCATGGCCCCGCACTCCGCCAGCATCTCACGCGCAAACTGGTGGATGACTGCCTGATGAGGCGGAACGTAGATCCCGCCATATTTTCTGGCCGCAGACAGACCGAACATATGATCATCCTCATTGATCGTGCCTCCGACAGCGCACAGAGAATTGTGACAGTTGGTCAGAACATATGGAATGGGGAACTTCTCAAGCCCGGAAGCCCTCGCGGTCTGAATGATCCCGACATAAGTGATATCATGAGAAGTCATCTTGTCAAACTTGATCTTCAGCTTCTCATCGTCGCCGGACCTGTTATGGTCATGGAGGATCGACCATGCGATGGTCTCCTTCCTTGCCTGTCCCTTGTCCGGCACACTGCCTGTCATCTGGCGGATGCGTGCTGACGCATCCGCATCATCCGGAACGATATCGATCCCGTTTACAAGGTATACACCTTCTGCAGATAATTCCATATGTTCTCCTTTACCTGATTCTGTCTGACGTCTGCGGTTATTTTTCTCATAATAGCACAGCACAGGGGTACATGCATCCTCGGGAAATCCACAATCTATCCACACGTCTCACAATCGAGCAGCAGCAGGAGACGGCTTCGCCTCCCCATGCAAGCATGGGCGGTGCTTTGCGGCTCGTCGCCGTACAAA
This sequence comes from Lachnospiraceae bacterium UBA7729, assembly GCA_002482005.1. Lineage (GTDB taxonomy): Bacteria > Bacillota > Clostridia > Lachnospirales > Lachnospiraceae > Porcincola. The sequence goes on from DLFD01000041.1 coordinate 31,036, forward strand.
CAGCCCGCCACCGGCGGCCTTATTGCATCCTATGGGATATAAAAAGCCCCTGAGCCTTACAGCCCAGGGGCACCCTTGCTTATCCCTGATATTCGGATATGATGATCATCTCTTGGTCAGGTCATCAGCCTTGCCGTCAGATCCAAGGACATCCTTGATCTTGTGAGCAACGATGTCATAGACATTCTTGCGGCCAACCTTCAGGTACTGGCGCGGATCGAAGATAGACGGATCGTCAACGAAGGTCTTGCGGATTCCAGCAGTCATGCCAAGACGAAGGTCGGAGTCGATGTTGATCTTGCAGACAGCGCTGCGGGCAGCTTCACGAAGCTGATCTTCCGGAACACCGATCGCATCCTTAAGAGCTCCGCCATTAGCGTTGATGACCTTGACATACTCCTGCGGTACGGAAGAAGATCCATGAAGAACGATCGGGAAGCCCGGAAGCCTTCTGACAACCTCATCAAGGATGTCGAAACGAAGCTGCGGCTTTGTGCCCGGCTTGAACTTGTAAGCACCATGGCTGGTTCCGATTGCAATCGCAAGGGAGTCAACACCGGTCTCACCAACGAATTCCTCAACGTCATCCGGATTGGTGTAGGAAGAATCCTCAGCCTTGACAGCGACAGCATCCTCGATGCCTGCCAGAGTACCAAGCTCTGCCTCGACAACTACGCCGTGAGCATGCGCATACTCAACAACCTTCTTGGTAACCTCGATGTTCTCCTTGAACGGCTTGGAAGAAGCATCGATCATAACGGAAGTGAATCCGTTGTCAACACAGTCCTTGCAGACTTCGAAGTCTGCACCGTGATCCAGATGAAGGACAACCGGCAGATCCGGATGGATAGCCAGAGCAGCCTCAACCAGCTTTACCAGATATACGGAGTTAGCGTACTTTCTTGCACCCTGGGATGCCTGAAGGATAACCGGAGAATTCAGGTCTGCTGCTGCATCGGTGATTCCCTGTACGATCTCCATGTTGTTGATGTTGAAAGCGCCAATTGCATAGCCGCCCTTGTATGCCTTCTGGAACATCTCGGTGGATGTGACTAATGACATAGCTTTTTTCCTTCCTTTCTTAAGTTGACTACAACTGTCTTATGGCAGGCGCATTCGCACGCCCGCTCATAATCGCATTATACCTATTTTACCTTTTCTAATCAATAGAGACAGCCCGGCGAATGTTAAAAATACATCAATCTTTACCTTCTTCTCCGCCTCCGGAAAACAAGTGCAAGCGCTGCGATCGCCCCGCCGGAGATCAGTACGATGATCAGATAGAGCATGATCGGTGTGCTGTCGCCCGTCTTCTTTCCGCTGCCGCTCTCACTGTCTCCAAGGTTCGAGCTGTCCGCAAGAGACTGTGCTTGTCCAAGCGCTTCCTCATCTCCGGCAAATCCGGAATCCGGGTCCGTCAGTCTCTCAGAGGCCTTGGAACCGTCTATGATCTCATTGGTCACGGTGACGGATGCATTCATATTGGTCCTGGAAAGCGTCACCTGCTCGGGCTCAACTGTGATGTTGTATCCTGTCTTCTTGCCGCTCTTCACGACCTTCCCGTTCCGGTCGGTCTCTGCGAAGTACAGGGTGATCTGATGGTCTTTCTGCGAGTTGATGTTGACTTTGAGTTCATCGCTCATAGAGCTTGCATCAAGCAGAGTCATCGCCTTCTTGAACAGCAGCTTCTTGTGTTCCTTATCCGCGAAGATCCCGATGTAGTAGGTTGCGTTGACCCTGATCGGAGTCTTCTTGTACATGACTGATTTGGTCAGCGTAAGGGAAGCTTTCTCGTTTGTGTCATTTTTCCTCAGGACGAAGACTACAGGTCCCTGATTCTCCCTGGTGCCTTCGAGGCTGAATGTTCTCTCGCCTATGCTGGATCCGGCTTTGGAGAAGCCTCCGTCATAGGAAGCGGTCAGCAGCGTGTAATCCTTTGCAAGGCTGACACCCTGGCTGTTCCGGATGGACATCAGGGTAACGTTCATCGGTGTATTATCGCCCGCGACCGGGAAGCTGATCCCCGTTCTCTTTCCGGAAGAAGCATCCTTCAGGGTTACTGTCTTGTAATTCTTGAGTCTCAGTCTGCTGCCGCCGGACACACCTGCCACCTTGAAGGAAGCAACCAGGTCTTCCGTCTTCAGCGGGTTGCCGTCGATGTCCACAACCCTGACTTCTACGTCGAAGGACCCGCTTCCCTCGAAGTCCGGATTCGAAGGATCCGGATTCGGTACCTCATACTGGTTCCTGATCTTCGCGATCGCATAGATGAAGGTATTCTTCAGCTTATCAGCGCCGCCGGTCCTTACCTTCTCCGGGATGCTCAGGACGATCTTTCCGTCTCCGCCGATCGTCACTCCCTTCGAACCCTTGCCGCTGTAAGAGACCGTTACGTTACTGTCCTCAAAAGGTGTCGACTTCTTTGCGCTCTTAACCTCTCTCAGATAATAGACGGACTGCCCTGTCGTGACATCCACCGGTACTTTGAAAGTCGCAGCTCTCGAGGAGGAGCTGCTGTTATGCTTTGAGACCTTGATCGCTTTGATCTTGGTGACGCGCACTCCGTTCTCATCAAACAAGGCCGCGTATACGGTCTGCTCCTTGATCGTATTGATCGCTTTCCCCTGCTTGTCCAGAAACTGCTTGCCAACATAGACTGTAGCAGTCTTTGCGATCTTCTTGCTGTAAAGGACTGCGCTGATCAAGGCTCCGGAGGCATCCTCCGCAGCCTTCGTCACCGTTGCGTAAGAGCTCGCATAAGTATACCCATCGGCATTGTCATCGCCATGGGTAATCATCTTCGCAGCCTTACCGGGTTCAGACTTCAGAAGTTCCGTTACAAGGGCATCTTTTTCGGCGCTGTTGTATGTGATCGTCTGCGGATTCCCATCCTTGAAGACAAGGATATCCTCTCCCGCGATGACCGCTGTGACTCTTCCTTCCTTATCCAGATGGTCGCTCCCATCCTTCAATTTGGAGGAAACTCTGACCGTTGCCGCCGCCCGGCTCTGCAGGGTCAGCGCAGGAATATCTGCCGTATAGGAATTGCTTTCGGAAGGCGCTTCCGAAAGATTCCCGCTGACCGTCTGCAGGAAGTGATAGCTGTCGCTTCTGGTTCCCTGAAGGGTAAGTTTTGTCCCCGCAGAAGCTCCTGCATTCAGCAGGACAATCCTGACCGGTGCCGCCGGCATCGGGAAGGAAGTACCTGATGCCTTCTGCTCCGTATAAGTCCCGTCTGCCCCTTTCGAAAGGACCAGATAATCTTTCCCGGCGCTAAGCACAGTCTTGCCGTCCGGGCCAAGGACCTCTACATCACCCCCTGCAAGGTTCTGGCTGAGGACACTGCTATCCCTGTAGCTGATCTGAACAGATGTGATGTCCATCTGATATGCATCCGTAAAAGCTGCCTTTTCCGGCTGCGAGGTCAGCGCCCAAGTCCCGACAGCCTCCGTCTCAGACGGCTGAGGCGTCGCATCGCTCTCTCCCTGGCCGCTCTGGGAAGACTGTCCATCCGCCGGATCCTGGCTGCCGCCCTGATCCTGCGTATCCGGAGTACCATGACCTGCATCCGTGCCTTCCGCATCCGGAGTATTCTGAGCGTTGTCCGGGTCCTGCTGCTCCGGTGTCTGGTCCGACCCGCCATTCTCTGTCTGAGGAGCCTTGGGCGCAGTATAGGTATAGGTGAACAGACGCTCCGCATCCTTTTCAGACTGGTACATTCCCTCAGGAGCCTTCTGGGTTACCCTGAACCAGGCTTCGGTACCGGAAGGAAGATTTCCTGCAGGCGCTATATTCCTGAGTGCATCTGTGAAGTCATAAGCTCCCGCTGCTGCCGGCATCACAAACTCGGACAGCGGTTTCCATGTGCTGACCTTGCCGGACGCATCCTTTGTACCGGTCTCGATACGGATCACAGCTCCCGGGATATCCTTGCCGGATGGGTCCTTTACACTGATCTCCACGGTATTTCTTACCGGTGCAGGATGTTCTGCATCCGGATGTTTCACTTCATGTGTATAGGTAAGTGAATATGGGTCTTTGTCAGAGACCGGAACGGTAAGAATCCCGCCGGCAGCCTCATCCGCTGTGATCTTTGCCGGCTCCTTGTCGGTCCCTGCTTTTACTATCAGTCTGCTCTCCGGAAGCTTCTCGATATAAGCTCCGTCAGCTGCAGCCGCCGGAAGGATCTCCTCACGTACCGCATACTCGATCCCTTCTTTCAGGATCCCTGCAGGGATCACGGCAGGAGCATCCCCTGATGTCCAGCTGTAGACCATCTTTTCTCCGGAACTGTCCTTCTCATACAGGGAGAAGACCACTCCGGCGAGAGCCGTGCTCGCCTCTTTGTCTCTCTTCAGAACTCCCACCTTCAGAGTACCTGCAAAGGGCTTTGCATCTTCAGCCGACGCTGCATTCTGTTCAGAGATCCGAGCTTCCCCTTTCTCTGCAGCTTCGGTTTCTGTCTCTTCTTCTGCCTTGTCAAAAGGCGTCAGTTTTCCGCTGATGCTGACATCCTTCCCGTATGCCGCACCGACCAGGTCTCCGGAAACATCCATCTCTGCAGCCGGTGCCAGGAAGGAGCCTGCAGCCTTGCCAGCTATATCCGCCTTTCCGGCATATGGGACATAAGCAAACTTGTCTCCGCTCATGCCATTCTCCGCAGCAAGGCTGACGATCAGATGAGCCGCCAGCTCTTTGTTCTCCTCAGCAGAGACAGCTTCCTTTTTCTGGTCTTCTGTGCATGTCAGTGTAATCGCTGGCACCTGGACCTCATCGTCCGGCTTCTGTGCGATGATATTGACTACCACATATCCGGATGTGACATCGATCGTCCCGTCTGCTCCGATGATCCCATACATCGGATCCGTCAGCTCCGCCGACTCCGTATTTACTTTTCCTTCCTCGTCCGCAAACAGGTTGACGACCTTCACGTCGCCTGTACTCTTTGCATCCGCGAGCGATACGGAGAATCCGCCAAGGTCCGCAAGAAGTCCTCTGACCTCGTCGCTCTTTTTCTGGTCCTTCTCATCGACAGTGAAGATCCTTCCTGCCTCCGGTCCGGCATATGTTTCCGCAGCGATCGAATATCCGGAAGCTCCCTTCAGTGACGCAAGCTCTTCGCTGGAGATCTCCTTCCCCTGATTCTGCCTGTTCTGAAGGCCGGCTGCCGCATACGTGCAGCTGCCATCTGCCGCTTCCCTGAGGCTGACCGACGCCGCCAGAAGCTTCGTTCCGTCACCGCTGAGCTTCAGATCAGCATCTGCTTCTTCCGCCTTATCACCGACTTTGAGGAAATGGATCTCGCCTTCGCTTCTTTCCGCGATCCTGAGGTCGAGCCCACTTCCATAAGAAAACTCGAGCTTTGTTCCCTTCGGGAGTCTGACGCTGCTGCCATCTTTATCTTCTGCCTTCAGGGTCAGAAGAAAGACATCGCTCAGTGAACGTTCCCGTATCTCAAGAGCAGACCTCACCTTCCCTGCCTGAGCCTCCGCATCTTTACCGGAAGCCGCCGTCAGAGTGATCCTGGTATCTTCCGGAAGCTTTTTGTCTCCCGGAAGCAGAACTTTCACCGCTGCGTCCGAGGTTTTTGCTTCGAAAGAACCCGCAAGGACTTCCGTCTCGGATTCGCTTTCGGATTCCTGAGTCTCGCTCTCAGACTCGCTTTCAGAAGCCTGTGTTTCGGAAGCCTGCGTTTCGGAAGCCTGTGTTTCGGA
>DLFD01000071.1 GCA_002482005.1 Lachnospiraceae bacterium UBA7729
TGTGCGAGTCTGCTGTATCCGGGCAAGGGCATGTATGCTTATGCCGGATAATTACCGGCCGGCCACATGTCGGCTCGACCCAATACCGGGACTACCTATGCTCGGTATCTGTGATGCCGAGTTGGTTGACATCTATCTGAGAGAAAAGTTTCCGGTATATCTGGTCATGGCAGGCCTGTATGAGAACATCAGCAATCTGCAGAACGAGAAGACACTGACATTTCTTTACCGGGCTCCGAGGATCTTTCTGAAACCACTGAACCTGATATCGATCACCCAGAACTACCGACAGGTTTTTCATATTCCGATGGATGAAGCAGCACAGATGGCGAGGGAAACGAAAGGCTATCCCTTCGCGTTCCAGGTTCTCGGGCATATCCGCTGGGACCATCCGGACAAGCCGATTGAGGACCTGATGCCGCTCTTTGATGAGAAGCTGTCCCGGGATGTATATATCAAGATCTGGACTGAGCTGTCTTCCAGGGATGGTCAGTACGACGTCTCAATCACCAGTGCGTACCGAATCTCACGGTAGGAGGATGTACCCCTTCTGCCCTTATAAGCGTAGATCGAGATCGCTCTCCAGGAGCGCGGGCCTGACCAGTGCCGGACGCTGCCGCCGTTGCTGATGGAATAATTGGTACTCTGATCTAAGGTCTGCACTTCGGCATGCCAGCCCGGGTTCAGCTTCCAGCGGACCCTGGTCCCCTTGCGGACGATATCACCGATACTGACTTCGATGACGCCGTCGAAGAATCTGGCAGGTTTGTCCATCCCGTCGACATCACGCATCTTTGGAAGAACATTCCTGCTGCCGACCTTGAACCAGGCGAATGGGAAGCTGGAGGAAGAAGACTTGAAATTGTTCTTTTTCGCCGTCAGGTTCCTGGCGCGTCTGTATTTGCTGATGGTGGAGGATCTTATCTTCAGCTTTCCGTTCGATATATAGTAGCGTTCCGGAGTCATTGTCCCGAGGGTATCTCCCTGGACAAGGATGCCGTAATTCTTCACATAGCGGAGTGCATGGCTTCCGCCCGGAGCCAAGATATTTTTGTAAAGGGTCACGACCTTGCCTCCGCGGTAATAACGGAGTGCACATCCGACGTAGACTTTCCGGATGGAATAGACCGGCGAGTAGGTGTTGAAGTCTATGTTATACAGGTTCGTTACCAGCGCCGGTCTGTCCCCGCCGATATAGACGATCGCATAGTTTTTGATCTGTTTTCTGTGCTTTCCAAGGTACTGTTTGTAGGCCTTGATCGTTCTGGATGCCACTGTACTTGCTTCCGCATCCATCGGTTTCCCGAGCGGGGTGAAGCCGGCAAGCAGCATGAAATACACCATCGCAAGGATGACAAAGAGTTTCCGGATGCTGAATAATCTGTTTTTCATGTTCTCTCCCTTCCGATACCAGACCCTGCGGTATCATGTAACCTGTTAAGGATACTGTAGCACTTTCTCCGGAGAGGATGCGACAGGGGGGGGTAAATTATCGTTACTGTTCCGCGAATCCGGTCTCTTTCGCCTGATTGTAGATGCCGAAGACGCCCAGAGTGTTGCCGTCGGTATCGTAGGATGCGGAGATCCAGTTCACAAAAGCCTTCGGCAGGCTATTCATCGGATGGCCTTTGAGATAGAGATAGAAGGTATCACCGCCTGCAAGTCCCTCTGCTTCCGAAGCGATATAGTGGATCTGGTCCCGCTTATCGAACCAGTTCTCGCCGACTTTGCTTTCATAATTCAGCTGGTCGAGATCCATCGCCCAGGTGTATTCGTCGATCTTCCGGAAGTTCCGGAAGTTTCCGCTGAAGACGCACAGATATTCGGTCCCGCCCGGGTACTTGTCCACCTCCTCGCCTGCGTTGAGGTCGGAATAGACACCCTGGAAGGTCCCGTCGTCATTCAGGCTGAGTGTGGTCGCCCAGACGCCTGCTCCGCTGGTGTAGACAAAGCTGTCCGGAACCAGGCTCAGGAGCTGTGACGGGTCATTATTGACTTCTTCCGGAAAATGTACTTCGCCTGGTCCTTCAAAGTCGGAATCCATCGGGTCGCCGCTCTGGTTGATGACGTCGTAGGTCTCATCCCCGGTCGGCCCTCCGCTCTGGTTTGCCTCGTCATAGGTGCGGGCTCCGGTCTTCTGGTCGGCCGGGTCGTAGGGGGTATAGTCACCGGTCTGGCTTGCCTCGTCGTAGGTGATGGTGTCCATGTCGCCCCATCCCATGACGGAGGAGGCGTAATCATATCCCGTGGACTCCGGGTCGAACTCGACGATGTAGCCGACCTTGCCGGAGAACCAGGCAGAACTTCCGACGATGTCGTCCGGGACATCGTTCCAGACCCAGCGGCTTTCCTTCTGATAGAACATGATCTCCAGAACGTCTTCGTCAGCTCCGTTGGCGTAGAAGCTGGGTCCTCCCGTGATCCAGCGGCTGTAGGACCAGTAGTTGGGATCATTGATCACTCCATCCCTCAGCATGCCGTACTCATCGACCCAGTGGTACTGCCTGGAGCCTTCCTCGCGGCAGGCGCCGATGCGGAAGCGGATGTCGGACATCCCGAAGTCGATGATCTTGTGCAGGATCGTGGAATACTCGGTCCAGCCGTCGATGTTGACCAGGTAGCCGCCGGCATCCATTGCCCGCTCCAGAGCCTCCGACCAGGTGCAGTCGGACAGCACCAGGTAGTAGATGTGTCCATCGTCCGTCGTGAACCTGCGGTAGTCTTCGTCCGGAGCGCCGGACCCGGCAGCTTCCGCAGAGAGCGGCGCCATCCCTGCAGCCAGGATCCCCGCCGTCAGGATATTCGTCAGGCAGACTGCCATATTTCGTTTCATCTTGTGCTCCTCCCCTCATGTTCGAACATATTTAATATGAATCTATTGTAACAGGGTATCGGAAAAGCCGCCACCTCAAAGTCAATAAGCGAACAGAAGAATTCGATGCGTATATTCCGCTCATCGCGCCGTTCATCGTGCTATACTGTCTCAGATATATCTGCAGACGGAACTCTGGAAGGAAGATCTTCCTACAGGCAGGTGTTTCTATTTCGGCACGGATTCCTCCTGGCATGAGATGGACCGCGGACTGTTTCATTTTCGGGACGAGCAATGAAAGACGCATAGCTGCCTGCAGCAGCCGCATCGGGCAGAGGATCCTGCCCGCGGCTTCATGATATTTTCGAGGAGAATCATTCGGGGAGTTTACACATCATGTCATCACAGTCAAGCCAGAAGATCCAGATCCTCAGGGCTTTTGCCATCATCGCGGTCGTTGCCATCCACACCTGTGCAGAGGGACCGGCCGGAGTCTTTATCCGTCCGTTTTTGAACTTTGCGGTTGCACTGTTTCTGGGACTTTCCGGATATCTGACCCGTCCGGGGATCGGGAAGGAGAAAGTCAGAAAGAGACTCCTTAGGGTCTTTCTTCCCTACTGCATCTGGTCAGTCATCTACACGGCGGTGAGAGGGACCTGGGGACGATTCCCGGTTCATCTTCTCACAGGCTACAGCTGCGGGGCATTCTACTTTATCGTTGTCTACATGCAGCTGACGCTGCTGGCGCCTCTCACGGACCGCATGATCCATTCGCGATTCCGCAATCTGGGCTTCCTGATCACGCCGGCTGCCATAGGCTTCGAGTACGTTCTGGAGTTTATGGGGCGGGAGCTGCCGAAGCCCTACAATGAAGTATTCTTTCCGGTCTGGTTTCTCTACTTCTATCTGGGCATGATGGTCCGGGCGGACCTTGAAGAAGACAAGGCAGGTTTCCTGACGGAGGCGGAAAAGAGGGCGGTCAGCAGAAGGTGGATCCTGGTCCTGCTTCCGGTATCGATGATCCTTCAGATCTCTGAAGCATTTGTCTGGAGCGCAGGCGGCTACGGAAGGATGAAGTATACCCAGATCAAGCTGGGAACGCTTGTTACATCCTGCCTGGTGATCCTGCTGGCGATCCGCTGGATCACGAGTGAGATGAAGATCCCGTTCCCGAAGCACGTAGTCCACGGCCTGACCTATGTCGGGGATATCTCGTTCGGCATCTATTTCACGCACATCCTCTGCATGGATATCCTGGAGGACGTCGACGAGGCGTTCGAGCTCGTGATCGAGAATGTTTTTCCGCTCTCTACTGTTCTTGTCCTGTCGGTGAATATCGCAGCCATCTTTTTTGCAAGACTTCTCTTCCCAGAGAGATTCTGCAGGATATTCGGGCTGACATGATCTGCTGAGGTGGTGTCGGACCAGAAGGCTCAGCGAAGAATCCCAGGAAATTCTGAGATTCCTTCGCCAGCGCAAACTGGCTGCCATGCGGAAAAAGAAACTCTGAGCCTTTTTCTGCAGCTTTGTCTTTTCAGCGGGACTCCTGCTTCCGGTATCTCATGGCGAAGACCCTGTGCACAATGAAGATTACCAGCAGCAGATACAGATGCGCGATGAACAGGTTGAATACGACTCCGTTGACACGTATGAGATAGCCGGTTCCCCATCCGAAGAGGCTGATGAGTATGGTGCAGAGAAGCCCCAGCAGCAGGAGCGGCAGATTCCGCATCGTATCCTTCATGGCATCCTGGAAACTTTCCAGAGAAGCGTCCAGGTAGACAAAGCGGCCGATCACCATCGTCAGGAAATACATGATGATGTTGTCATAATTGCTGTCCTGATAGACGAATTTGATATAAGCGAAGATGATCAGCATATAGAGCATGCCCATCAGACGCATGGCAGCGCGGTCGCCCGGCTGGACATTACGAAGAGGGACGATCAGATTGTCCATAAAGGAGATCATCAGGATCGAAGCCATGAGAAAAACGAGCAGGATGATCCCGTTGTATTTTGCCCACACTTCCTTAAAACGGTAGCCGATCCCAAAATAGTCGATCATGAAATACAGGCTGACGAAGAGCAGAACGGAAGTGTTGGAGAAGACCAGTTCATAGAAACGTTCCGACAGGCTTCTTATCTCATCCTTCAGGAAAGCCTGACAGGTTTCCGCAGAATAGCGGAGCGCCATCTTCCTCGATGCCATCAGGATGATGAAGAGACAGAATCCGATCGTCATGGCGGCGGCAAGAAACATGCCCATTACTTTGTACCAGGTCGTATAGTGTTTCAGATAATCCATGTATTGTGAAAGAGTCATAGCTAAATCCCTCGGTCTTCAGAAGAATCACATAAACGCAGAGTCAGGTCAGAGACTCTCACGCATTTAATTTCCCTATTTTAATTCCTATGTATGAATGATGTGTGTCATCATGGAAGAATATTCGTAATTCCGCTTTTCCTTACAAATTCAAAGAATTTGCAAATATACTAATCGTAACAGTGATCCTGAAAGAGAAGAGAAACACGGGAAAGCAGGCGTGGACTGGAAGTCGTTATCTATTATGTACAGAAATCTGTTAATCTGTCTGCGAAATTCTGATAAAACTGAAATAAATATGTGCATGTGCAGTATAATGATGTAAAAGCAGGAATATTTCTATTGTGTCCATTGTATTTGTGGGATCTATCCCTGCCAGTTACAGATGTTTTGTGCTTATTATAACTATATGACTCCGAAGATCATGCAGAACATATATGATACAGAGTACTATGACAGTCTGACCAGGCTTCCGAATCTGCAGCAGTTCCGGATCCTGTCCAGGCAGATCATAAACAGTCAGGCTATGCGCAGCCAGGGGATGGCTTTTGTGTATTTCAATCTGAAGAATCTGCGGGACCTGAGGAAAACCCAGAGTCTTCAGAATGCCAATATGCTGATCGAGATCACTGCGCAGACGATCCAGACGACCTTCCAGGGCCGGATCGTTGCAAGACTTTCGCAGGAACATTTTGCAGTTATTACGACGAATGACGGACTTCCGGATCGGCTGGAGGAGATCTATGACGATATCCATGCCCTTCAGCATGATGTCACGATCGACCTGAAAGCAGGAATCTATCTGCTTGATCCGTTCGATACGGATGCGGATATGGCGCTTGATAAGGCGAGAGTCGCCTGCAGCAGTATCAATGACAAGGCAGACGTACATTTTACTTATTATGACAGCAAGCTTGATACCAGAAGCAAGCTTCAGAGCTATGTGAGGGAGCAGCTCAGGTCCGCGATCGAAGCCGGCCGGATATCGCCGTATTATCAGCCGCTTGCGGATGCATCGTCAGGAAAGACCTGCTGCTATGAAGTCCATGCACAGTGGCAGGATCCTGTGTACGGATCATTCAGCCCTGAGGAATATACTTCGCTCCTGGAAGAGTATCATCTGATCCATGAACTTGACCTCTGCCTGATCCGGCAGGTATGCAGAAACTACAATACACTGAGGGAGCGGGGAGTATCACCGCTTCCGGTGGCCGTCAGAGTCTCAAAACTTGATCTTATCCTGGTGGATATGGTCAGGGAGATCGATACGATCCTGGAGGACCTGAAAGTGCCCAGAAGCTATCTTCATATCCGGATAGCGGAGAGTGCGTTTTCCATGGATACCGATTATCTTCTTGGAAAGGCGATCGGAAAGCTCAGGGGGCTTGGCTATGAGGTCTGGCTGGATGATTTCGGAAGCGGAAGATCCTCCCTGTACGATCTCAGGGATTATCCGTTTGATACAGTTATCATCGACAGGTGCTTTACGGCCGGAATTGAAGAAGGAGCCCGTTCCTGTGCACTGCTTTCTGCTATGATAAAGATGCTGAAGAGTCTGGGTATGAAGACAGTGGTAAGTGGGGCCGATACGGAAGAGATCTCAGGGATATTGAAGAATATCGGGTGCGACATGAAGCAGGGATCCTGCTTCGGGCGGCCTGTTTCTCTGGAGGAATTAATATAATGATGTTGACGGATACAGGATTCGGAAGATGTTTCTGTGCTGTATCCCTGCAGGCGGCCGGCAGTCCGGCAGTAAAGGAATGGTGCCTTGATGGAACAGACGAATAATAGAAAGAAAAACACAGACGTGCATTGCCTTGTGGGAATCGGCGCATCTGCCGGCGGGATCGAAGCACTGCAGCAGTTCCTCACATTTCTGCCATCGGACACGGGGATGGCATTCGTGATCATACAGCATCTGGCGCCGGACCATAAGAGTCTGCTTCCGGAGATCCTGAGCAAGTATACATCGATGCCGGTCATGGAGACGACCGATAATATGAAGATCGAGCCGAACTCCATCTATCTGATCCCTCCGAAATACAATCTCGAAGTATTAAGCCAGAATCTGAAGCTGCAGGAATATGATCATAATAAGATCAATCATCCGATCGATATTTTCTTCCGCTCTCTGGCAAGGGAATTCCAGAATCACGCGGTTGCCGTCATCATGTCCGGAACAGGGTCTGACGGGTCCAATGGCATCAAGGCGATCCGCGAGCAGAACGGTGTCATCATCGTTCAGTCGCCGGAGAGCGCCAAGTTCGACGGCATGCCGAGATCCGCGATCGCTACCGGCTTCGAGGATATGATCCTGAACCCGGACAGCATCGCACGGGAGATGCAGCATATCGCCGTCTCCATGAACTCAGGCAGCAAGGTGATCCAGGCGACCGATGAGGACCTTCTTTCCCAGATCTTCTCCATCCTCAAGTCCGACACCAACGTGAACTACAGTTTCTACAAGCAGACGACGATCCTGCGCAGGATCGAGAGAAGGATGGTCGTCACCCATACCCGCAGCCTGAATGAGTATGTCGCATATCTGAAGAGCAACCCGGACGAGGCGCACATCCTGTCTAAGGAAGTCCTGATCGGCGTCACTTCCTTCTTCCGGGACCCGGACTACTTCGAAGTGCTGAAGGCCAAGGTCATCGTTCCGCTGATCAGTGATTCTTCTTCGGCCGACCAGATCAGAGTCTGGGTAGCCGGATGCTCGACCGGTGAGGAAGCATATTCGATTGCGATCCTGTTCTCCGAGGCGATGGAAGAGATGCAGGTCCGCAGGGACATCAAGATCTTTGCGACCGACCTGGATTCGGATTCCATCACAGTCGCAAGCAGAGGGATCTATTCCGACAACATCATCGAAGATGTCAGCATCGGACGGCTTTCCAGATACTTTACGAGAAGAGGATCGAAATACGCGATCAATCCGGATATCCGCCGCATGATCGTCTTTGCCCAGCATAATGTCTTCCAGGATCCGCCGTTCGGAAAACTGGACCTCATCTCATGCCGCAATCTGATGATCTACTTTCAGAACGTTCTGCAGAAGAATCTGTTCGCCATCTTCCATCTGGCGCTGAAGGACAAGGGCTACCTGTTCCTGGGAAAGTCCGAGTCGGTCGGCGACTTTGACGATATCTTCCGGGTCTACAGCGCAAGCGAGAAGATCTTTGTCCATAATGCTTCCGGAAGGATGCCGAGCCATGCGAAGCTGAACTATACGCTGCAGGCCGTCTCCCAGCCGGTCACCGTCACCGGGCCGACTTATCATGATCACTCGGATGAGATCCAGTACACGGTCGGTGATCTGGAGACGAAGGTCCTGGAAGCCCTGCTTCCGGCGACGATCCTGGTCGACGACCAGAATTCCCTGAAGCATATCTATGGAGACTGCTCGGAATTTCTGTCGATCCCGGTAGGGGCGGTGACCTACAACCTGTTCTCCCTGATCATCGATGATCTGAGGATCGCGGTCTCGAAAGCGCTGAAGGAGGCTCGCGCTTCCCACAAGACCGTGACCTACGATCAGGTGCCGGTCACGCTGGACGGCAGGGACTTCTTCATCACGCTGACGGCAACGCCGATCGACGACAACTCCAGGAACAAGACCAATGTCTATGCACTTTCCTTCATCAAAGAGGGCAGCAAGGCGACCGGAACTCCTCAGCACTTTGATATCAATCTGGCGGCTGCGGAGCGCATCACCGACCTGGAGAATGAGCTGAAGCAGTCCCAGGCGAACCTGAAGCATACGGTATCCGAGCTGGAATCGGTCAATGCGGAGCTTCAGGCTGCGAACGAAGAGCTCATGACTGCCAATGAGGAACTGCAGAGTTCCAATGAGGAGCTGCAGTCCGTCAACGAGGAACTTTACACCGTCAACTCCGAGTATCAGGCGAAGGTCGCGGAGCTGGCTTCCGTGAACGATGATTTGACGAACTTCCTGTCGACCACTCTGGTCGGGATCATCATGGTGGATAACCAGCTGAACATCCGGAAGTACACCGAATACATCGCAAGCGAGTTCAACGTTGCCGATCAGGATGTAGGACGTTCTCTGAGATATATTTCATACAACTTCCCGACGATCGATCTGATCAAGCTCTCTATGGAGGTCCAGAAGACAAAGAAGGCTGTCGAGCATATCGCGACTTCCCAGGAAGGCAAGTCTTATCTGATCAGGATCGCTCCTTACCGGCCGCAGCATTATCTGCCGGGACCGGACAGCCATTCCGGATCCGGAAGGATGTCCGTTCAGGAGCTGGAGGAAGCAAGGAAGATCGACGGACTGGTCATCACCTTCATCGATACCAAGAAGAATCTGGACACCGACCAGTGAGACGTACCGGCCGGGAGATGTTCGCTGCCGCCGCATTGGGGGCTTTCCCCCTGGGGCATGGGCGCCCCATGCGGCTCGCAGCCTTCATATGAGCAAAGGATGCAAAAAGGCCGCGAGGCAGCAGCCGGCGGCAGAGCAGATGCTGAGACTTTCACTGCCTACAGGTACTGCCTCATCCCTCTTGCGGCTGCGGCAAGCATGTCCCCGATGTCGAGGAATCTGGAATACAGAACGGCGCACGAATCAAAATACAGTGTAACCTTCGTGCTTTCCCCCACCGTGTGGATGGCCGAGATCTTTTTCTCCAGATCCCCTCTGATCTTCATCATCCCGGCAATGTCTTCTGCCGGGGCAAGAACCGCAAACCGGTCTCCGATCCCGTGATAGAAATCACTATCCGCAGGGGCATTGTCTATGAGGACACGTGCGATCTGGCGGTTCAGTTCGGCGCAAAGCTCATCGCCGAAGTTTGACCGGAATTTTCTCATACCTCTTATCCGGAAATGTGCCACGCAGAAGTCTTTTTCTTCTGTCTGGTATCTCTGCTCGGCTGCATCCAGGGCGGCAGCGAAGCCTTTCTCGTTCAGAAGCCCTGTCATCTGGTCAGTGTCGATCTGATTCTCTGCATCCAGAGCGATCCGGGCGGCGGCTGTCACATCGATAAAGTAGCCGGCGATGCCGATGATCCTTCCGCGTTCGTAGACTGGGACTTTCGTCAGGATGATCCTGCGCTTTGCGGAACGGGCGCTGCATGTGACGATCTTATCGACAACGGTATCTCCTTTGTCCAGGAGCTTTTCCTCTTCCTTCCTGAGCTTCCAGCCTTCCAGGAACCATTCCAGCTGCTCATCCGTTTTTTCCAGGATGTCACTCATCGTGACAGCGAAGAAAGAGAGGAATGCCTCATTGGCCCCCATGTACCTTCTCTGGCTGTCTTTCCAGAAGAAGCAGAGTTTTTCCCTGCCGGCCATTGCTCTGATGACCGCATCATGGTCGACCAGCCAGTTCTGCTTCGGAAAATTCAGACTCATGTCGGACGGGATCCGCCTGGTATTGGCCAGGGTATACAGTCTGGCGTCGTTCCATCCGACCAGGTTCCGGGTAACTATGAAAAGATACTTGTGGGCACTATCGTCCCCGAATCTGGTGATGGAGATCCTTTTCAGCGGGAAGCGGCCCCTCTGGTCCTTCATGTGGAAGAAGCCGTTGACGGTATGGCTTTCCGAGAGGGTGATCCTCTTCTCCAGGGTATCCGGATTCACGAAATCCATGTATGCTTCGCATTCTTCCGGCAGAAGATAAGCCGCCGCAAAAAGGTTGGAGGCGCCTCGTCCCGGGACCTGTTCCAGGATCCGGATGTTCTCCATGAGACCGAACAGGCTGGACCAGTGGTTGTCCTTCAGGTCAAGCTTCCATACATTATCGCAGGTACTGCAGATATCAGCTGCCTCAGCGTATTTTTTTCTGTCTGCTTCCGGGTAGCTTTCGACATCGACGATCCTGATCCGGAAAGCGCTTCTGTCAAGATATTCTGTCAGGAAATCTGCGAGCAGCCTGCCGGATCTTCTGTGGAAAGCAAAATCAAACTGAACAGGTTTCCTGGTCCTGCCGCATACTTCGGCAAGCTGGAGGATGTACTGAAGGATCCGGCCGTCCTCGGACCCGTCTGAAGAGATGTCTTTACGGATACCTGGCAGATCACCGTCAGAAGTTCCCAGTTCCTTTCTGCTATTTCGGCAGGGAAGTCTGCCGTCGTCCCAGCGGTATCCCGCAAACTCCGAAAACAGCCTGATGAAAGAATCCGACGCCTGGAGGAAACGGTTTCCTTCCGGTGAGATCAGAAGGATGGCGGAAGCAGACTCCGGCCGGTCTGAGGGTACCTTCGCCATGTCTTCTGCAGGGAGAAAGGCTTTTCCAAGATGCCTGTAGAAAATATGATCTGTAGGAGTCTCCGGAGCCGGGATCTCTGACCAGTCTCCGGCTGTCAGAACTTCCTCGCGCTGCGGACTTCCATAATAACTTCCGTCGATCAGATCGCAGCCGATCTCATGGAGAAATTCCAGCATATCGCCGGTCCGCACATCTTTGGCAAGCGTATACATACCAAGTTTTTTTACAGTCTCAACGATGCCTTCCAGTGCGGTCCGGGTACGATCGGTCAGTTCAGGAAGGAAGGCCGTGTCGATCATCACTCCATCTACTTTGAGACTGGTTGCGATAGAGAGCGTGGAGGAACCGCTCCCGAAGTCGTCTACCCAGACTTCGAAGCCTTCTTCATGGAATTTCCGGATATGTCTCTCGGCAGAAAGGATGTCATCGGCTATGGCTTTTTCCGTGATCTCGATACAGATCAGTTCATGGGGAACACTGTACTTCGAGCAGCAGAACAGGATCCTTTCATGAATGTCACTCAGGGCGAGTGTATCGGCGGAGAGACTGAAACCGATCCGACAGGAATTCTTTGAGTCATGGATCGTCCGGCAGACACACTCAAGGACATAGAGATCAAGCCGGTACAGCTTTCTGTCGGCTGCGGCAGCAGGAAGAAACTGGTCCGGCAGGATCACGCCATATGCCGGATCCTCCCATCTGGGAAGCACCTCAAAACGGGCAGTCTTTCCGGATAAAGTTCTTACCGCAGGTCGGTAATAGATCTTGAACCATCTTCTGCCGATCGCTTCGTCGAAGTGCAGCGCCACATAATCATATGGCTCAGGGGCGCTTTCTGCCCTGTTTTCATGTTCGGGATTCATGTTATTCTGCATAGCCGGTCCATTCCCGGATCTCTTGAGACCCTGTGCATCTGCATACTACAAGACTATCCTAATAATAGCATTCCGGGCTTCAATATGCCATGGTTTCTGACAGAATCGGCGAAACTATCTGAAAAAAGCGTCTGAAAGAAGCGATAATTCTGATTTCTTATTCTTGGATGATTGGGATCTGTCATACACATGGACCTTTACGGTCTTTCGGTACAGCAGGGTAGCGGGTTTCTAATGCCTTTTTGTGAAAATGACTATGGAAAATATGTGGACTCGCGACCACATATTTCACG